>NZ_JBQFSB010000001.1:0-652248 GCF_056537725.1 Ruegeria sp. C11
GTCAGCTCGTCCCGCTCCAGCAGAACAACGTCGGTCCAACCAAGCTTGGCAAGATGGTAGAGAATCGAACAACCGACAAGACCACCTCCGATGACAACGGCCTGGCAATTTTTAGTTAGCATTTCAGAAACCTTGAATTGGAAGCCCCAACAAACTGTGCATCAAACTACCCAAACTGAACTGGTGTGCCTCATGAAAACTATTCTCAATGCGTGAATTTTCTGCCCGGTGAAATTACTTATCCGGCTGCCAATAAAATATCCGGTTACGGAAGTGGTGTGCTCAAGCGCGGTGACGGGCTGCTTTCCATTCTGCATTAACACTACGGAGCCGATACAGTTTAAAATCTATGAAGTGTTTCCATGCCAACCCTTGCCGCGGGAGATGCCGATCCTGGGCTTAAGAAAAGCGCCCAAGGTTCGAATCCTTGTCTCTCCATCAAATTTTGGCAAACACTCGTCCTTCTCAGTCAGCAATTCCGTCAAATCTGGAAAATTTTGCCTGGGATTGAACCATTATCACTTGCCGTCAAAAAGCGGCAGTATCCCGCCACTGCAACCGTGTATAACCAGCGCCTCCCGGCTCAAACTCTGGTTGTGAACAGTTTATCCGGACTTTCCCCTTTTTTTCCCTTTAGATATCAACCATCTGGGCGGCACATTTTCCAAAGGAGATCCAAATGTCGCGTGTAATCGTTATCATCGCAGTTCTCGCCGCAATTGTTGTCGGCGGCTATTTCTTTATAAACCAGCCCGAACCCACCGCAGCCGAAAAACTACAGTCTGCAGCTGAAGATGCCGGACAAGCCGTGAGCGAAGCGGCTTCTGCAGCTCAGGAAGCAGCCAGCGAAGCTGTGAACAATGCCACACAGCAAGCATCCGAAGCGGCTTCGTCAGTTGCAGATCAGGCGTCCGAAGCGGCGCAGCAGGCAAGTGACACCGCCAATGATCTGGCCCAACAAGCAGGCGAGCAGGTTGCGGCACTTAGCGATCAGGGACAGGAACTTCTGAACTCGTGGGTGGAAAGCGGCATGCTGACCGCAGAACAGTTCGACTACGATAAGGTCGTAGCGGCAGTTCAGGAAAGCCAGTTGTCTCAGGATATAAAGTCGCAGGCGATCAAGATTTTGGACGACATCAAGGCAGCGCCGGAAACTTTTGCGGCGAAAATCGAAGAACTAAGATCACTGTTGACACAATAATAAGCAAACGGGTCGGCGGTGCTCGCCGACCCTCTTCTCGTCAGGGGTTTTCCGCCACGTCATTGCGGTAAGAAATTGACGGAAGCCTTGGTGGCATGTTTGCATTCAGCAAGTCACCAACCAGACTGGACATGCATTTGCACTTGCCCGCTATTCACATCCCGCTCGGCGGCCCGGCAAGCCGGATATCCAAACCGAAGTTCCCGCGAGATGTCAGCCGTGCAGAAATGGTGTTGCCGATTCAGAGATTTTGGCACGCCTTGCCCCTTAAAATGCTGGGCATTTGCGCATGTGCACCCAACAAACCCGATCCAAGGACAATTAAATGAAAGACGATCTTCCGTCTCAAATGTTTGCCGTTATTCAAACTCATGATGGGTATTCTGATGCGGCAACCGGCCCTATGATCGACAATGCAGCGGACTGGCTTGCTGAGGCGGAGTTGCCGTTACCCACACCCGGCCCGGGACAGGTGCTGATCCGGTTGCGTGTGGCGTCCGTCAATCCATCGGATATTCACTTCATCAAAGGCGAATACGGACAACCCCGTGTCAAAGGTGCTCCTGCCGGTTTTGAGGGGTGCGGCGACGTTGTCACTGCTGGAGAAGGGGCTGAAGCGCTGCTGGGACAGCGGGTTTCGTTTATTGCCGCGGGTACTGGTGCGTGGGCGGAATATGTACTTACGCAAGCTCGGATGTGCATCCCGCTGCGACCGGATGTTTCTGATGAAGATGGCGCAGCGCAGATCGTCAATCCGCTTACCGCAATGGCCATGGTTGATATTGCACGTGCAGACGGGGACGCCTTTGTCATTTCCGCCGCGACAAGCCAATTGGGTAAGTTGATGTGCAGCCTTGGACGCGATCTTGGCATGAAGCCCATTGCGATCGTCCGCCGGAGTGAAACGGTCGAAGCACTTAAATCTCTGGGTGCTGAAGAAGTTCTGGTCAGCAGTGACCCGGATATGCCCCGGCAATTTGCGTCGATCAGCAAGCAATTGAAGCCTCGGGTGTTTCTCGACGCCGTGGCAGATCAGGTTTCCGAGCAGATTTTCACCTCCATGCCCAACCGCGCGCGGTGGATCTGCTACGGAAAATTGAGCACGGAGCCGCCAAAGCTGACACAGGTCGGACAGTTCATTTTCATGGGCAAACGGATCGAAGGATTCTGGCTGACCGAGTGGATGATGAACACGCCACCAGCCGATCAGATGCGCGTTGTTTCCGAAGTGCAGGCGCGTTTTGCAGATGGACGCTGGCAAACGGACGTATCCGAACACCTTAAACTTCGTGACGTTGTGTCGGGTTTGGCAGATGCGCTGAAAAAGAGTGACGGAAAGGTAATGATCACGCCATAGTAGAGTCACGCCCCCGCGAAGTGAGGAGCGCATGGGCAGGATAAGGACGCCGGTTTTACCGGCGCAGGGAGGAAAAATTTGGACAACGTACAGCTGCTGATCAGCGGGCTGGCGAATGGCTGTGTCTACGGCCTGATCGCACTAGGTTTTGTACTGATCTATAAAGCGACCGAAGCCGTGAACTTTGCGCAGGGCGATTTCATGATGCTGGGCGCTTTTGTCACCATCGGATTGACGAATACGGAATACATGGGTCTGCCTTTCTGGCTGGCACTTCCGATTTCCCTGGGGATCATGGGGGGACTGGGATATTTGCTCGACCGATTGATCATCCGGCGCATGTTCGGGGAAAGCCAGACCGCCGTTGTCATTCTGACCATCGCACTTGGTTTTGTGATCCGGTTCGTGGCCGGGCTGATCTGGGGACATGAGCCACAGACGTTGCAGAACCCGCTGGCAGGAAAGGACGTCCGCTTTGGCGGGTTGGTTCTGGGGATGGAGGACGTAGCCGTTATCGTCGTCACCATACTGCTCACCTGGGGGCTGTATGTTTTCTTCAGCAGAACCAAACTTGGGCTCGCGATGCAGGGTGCATCTCAGAACCAGTTGGCCGCCTATTACATGGGTGTGCCTGTCAAACGGGTTCAGAGCTTTATCTGGGCACTGGCAGGTGTGGTTGCCGGAATTGCTGGCATTCTGTTTGCAGCCAAAGGCTCGGTCGATCCTAATACCGGACTTTTGGGCATCAAGGCTTTCGCTGCAGCGGTGATCGGCGGCTTTGGCAGCTTGCATGGTGCCCTTGCCGGTGGCCTGATCGTTGGTGTGATCGAGCCATTCGCCAGCCGATATATCGCAGCTGGATACAGTCAGATTGCACCATATGCGTTGTTGCTTGCCGTGCTGATTTTCCGCCCTCACGGGCTGTTCAGCCAAGTGCGCGTAAAAAAGGTCTGAAGCGATGCGGATTGTATTCAAAACCGACTACATGCAGGATATCCGCCCCTGGAAAGACGGGTATCAGCTAAGCCTTTATCTCATTCTTCTCGCCGTGGTCGCTGCTGCGCCCTGGTGGCTGGATGAATTCTATCTTGGGGAACTGACCAATGTCCTGATCTGGGCCATTGCAGGGCTTGGCCTGATGATCCTGACTGGACATACCGGACAGGCCAGCCTTGGACATGCGGCATTTCTTGCCTTTGGGTGCTATGCCAACGTCATTCTGGTCGAAGCGGGTGTACCCTTTCTGATCGCCTTTCCGCTGGCCGGTATCATGACAGGTATTGCCGGGGTGACTGTTGCCATCCCTGCCCTGCGACTGCACGGCATCTATCTGGCTATCTTTACGCTGGCCCTGTCCATTTTGATGGATGACATCATCGTTCTGGCCGAGCCGATCACTGGCGGCGTTGCCGGAAAATACATCGGTGGCGTCGACGTTCTGGGTTTGACTATTGACCGCTGGGGAACGCCTGATCTGTTTTATTGGCTGGTCCTGATCATCACTGTCCTTGTGACGCTTGGATACATCAACCTTCTGCGTGCGCCATTGGGCCGAAGCTTTATCGCCGTCAGGGATTCGGAAGTTTCGGCACAGGCAATGGGCGTCGACATCTCGCGGACCAAAACCATCTCCTTTGCGATTTCCTGTGCGATCACGGGATGGGCAGGCGCATTGATGGGCATGTATTCCGGGGCTTTCAACAACGAAACTTTCAGCGTTGTTATCTCGATTCAGCTGCTGATGATGATCGTCATCGGTGGTCTGGGATCGATCCACGGCGCATTCTTCGGTGCCATCGTCATCGGGTTCCTGCCGCAATTCCTGTCCATATCCAAGGAATATGTCGGGGCAGTATTTGGCGGAAACACTGTCGCCATTCCCGGGCTGGAATTCGGCATATTCGGAATGATCCTGATCGCCTTCATCCTGTTCGAGCCGATGGGCATTTATGGCCGATGGTTGAAAATTCGCACTTGGTTCGAGCTGTTCCCTTTCTACCGCAAGGATATGTTCAAAAGGCAAAAATCCTACCTCAAGACGGAGCGCCTGAGATGAGCTTTTTGGATTTTGAGAATGTCACGCTAAAATTCGGCGGACTGACGGCCGTCAATGACCTTTCCTTTTCTGTGAATCAGGGCGAGGTCTTTGCAATCGTCGGACCAAATGGTGCCGGAAAATCAACTGTATTCAACCTGATATCGCGCTTTTATGACCCATATAACGGATCAATCCGGTTTGACGGACATGATCTTCTGGAGGTTAAACCTTCGGGCGTCGCAGCCTTTGGGGTGGCGCGTACATTCCAGAACATTGAGCTGTTCGAACACGCCACGGTTTTGCAGAACCTTCTTGTCGGGCGGCATCGCCATCGCAAAAGCAATCTGCTGACCGAGTTGTTCTTTACCCCATCAGCCAAACGGCAGGAAATCGAGAACCGCGAAAAGGTCGAGGAGGTCATCGACTTTCTGGATCTTCAGGCCTACCGCGATAAAATGATCGCGGGGCTGCCTTATGGTGTCAGAAAAGTTGTCGAGGTCGCACGGGCCTTGGCGACGGATCCCAAATTGCTGCTGCTGGACGAACCGGCGTCAGGCTTGTCGGTCGAAGAAACAACCGACATGCGGTGGTGGATCGACGACATCCGCCGTCAGATGGGCATCACCGTATTGATGGTCGAGCACGATATGGGACTTGTTTCTGGTGTTTCTGATCGCGTTCTGGCCATGGCAGACGGTGCCAAACTGGCCTTGGGAACCCCCAGCGAAGTTCAGTCCCATCCGGCAGTCGTCGAAGCCTATCTGGGGAAAGCATCATGAGCGAACCCATTCTAAAAATCCGAAATATCGAAAGTTTCTATGGTCCGATCATGGCCATTCGGGGCGTTTCTCTGGATGTTCATCCGGGAAAGATCGTCTCGATCCTTGGCGCCAATGGCGCTGGAAAAACTACTCTGATGAAAACCGTTTCAGGCGTTATGGACCCCGAAAAAGGTACCATCACGTTTGAAAACGAAAACATACAAGGTTCGGAACCACATAAAGTCGTGCAAAAGGGAATTGTACACGTCCCGGAGGGACGAGAGGTTTTTCCCCTGCTGACGGTCGATGACAACCTGAGCCTCGGGGCCTACACCCTGCGAGACAAAGCCCAGATCGAACGGGACCGCGAACTCGTGTTCAACTACTTCCCGGTCCTCAAGGAACGCCGAAACCAAGAGGCGGGAACCCTGTCAGGCGGCCAACAACAAATGCTGGCCATTGGACGCGGCTTGATGGGCAACCCGAAAATCATGTTGCTGGATGAACCCTCTCTGGGCTTGTCACCACTTCTGGTTCAGGAAATTTTCGCGATACTCAGACGCCTGAACGAAGAACAGAACATGACGATCATGCTGGTGGAACAGAACGCTTCTGCCGCTCTGGAACTGGCGCATCATGGATATGTCATGGAGGTCGGGCGCATTGTTATGGACGGAGACGCGGACGATCTGATGAAATCAGAGGATATCCAGAACTTCTATCTTGGCGTTCAGGAAGAAGGCGCGCGTGAAAACCGCCGCTGGAAACGTAAGAAAACTTGGCGATGACAACAGAGGTGAGCAAAATGGATGTAAGCACCCTGCCCCCTCAGACAGTGATCAATGGCGTGTCTTTCAACGCCACCCCCGGGCAGCGCCCCGTCAGGGTTGATGATTGCACGACAATTCCCGGGCTTTTTCAGAAACGATGCGCGGAATTGGGCAGACGGACTGCGCACCGTGAAAAGGACTTTGGCATCTGGAAGACGTATTCCTGGGCGGATTATTGGCAGCACGCCAAATGGATTGGCCTTGCCTTGCGCAAACTGGGCCTGCAGCGCGGCGAGGTCGTCTCGATCCTGTCCGAAGATCGAAAGGAATGGGCCTATTTCGATATGGGCATCCAGTCTGTCGGCGGGATTGCTTCGGGGGTCTACACGACCGATTCAGCCAGTCAGCTTCGGTATCTGGTAAACGACAGCGATAGCCGGTTTCTGATCGTCGAAAACGAAGAACAACTGGATAAATACCTGGAAATCGAGGCCGATGTTCCCGGTCTTTTGAACGTCATCATCCTTGAAGACGAAGGCCTGCACGACCTTGAGCATCATCGTTGCATGATGATCAATGATCTGTATGAAATCGGAAGACTGGCTGAAAAAGAGGACCCCGGAGCGTTCGATCTTGAAATCGCCAAAGCCAGCCCTCAGGACACGGCGCTACTAATTTACACATCCGGCACCACCGGGATGCCCAAAGGCGCCATGCTGAGCCATGAAAATATCATGGCCGCGATCGAAGCAGGCGCGCATCGCCTGCCCACATTCTCAAGCGACGAACAACTTTGCTTCCTGCCGCTGTGCCATATTCTGGAACGCGATGTGTCGATCTATTTTCCGCTAGCGGCAAAAAACACAGTGAACTTTGCAGAAAATCCGGAAACGGTTTTTGCAAATCTACAGGAGGTTTCGCCAGCAACCTTCACCGCTGTGCCGCGTGTATGGGAAAAGATCTATTCTCAGGTTCTCATCATGGCGCAAGAGGCCACGCCAACTGGCCGCGCGGCATTTGGGCTGGCCCTGAAATCTGGGATGAAGCGCGCCGAATACCTTATTGAAAACAAACCTGTTCCCGCCATTGTGTCTGCTCAGTTCTGGGTCTGGAACAGGCTGGTGCTTAGAAATTTGCGGCGCATGCTGGGCATGGACAAAATGCGACGCGGCGGTACCGGCGCGGCACCTATCTCTCCTGAATTGCTGAAATGGTACTGGGCTATCGGTGTGCCGCTGGTCGAGGGTTATGGCATGACCGAAACCTCAGGGCTGGCTACAATCAACACGCTTGAGGAAAACAGGATTGGTACGATCGGCAAGGCCGTTCCGGGCATTCAGGTCCGTATCGCCGATGGTGGCGAAATACAGGTCCACGGCTTGAATACGTTCCAGGGTTATTGGCGCAATAACGAAAAAACGGCCGAGACATTCACAGCCGACGGATGGTTGAGAACAGGCGATGTCGGGCGAATGGATGACGATGGTTTCGTCACGATTACAGGACGTTTGAAAGACATCATCATCACCGCAGGCGGCAAGAATATCACGCCTGCCGAGATCGAAAGCCGCCTGAAATTCAGCCACTTCGTTTCCGATGCCGTAATAATCGGTGACCGGCGTAAGTACCTGACAGCGCTGATTATGATTGATCAGGAGAATGTCGAGAAATACGCTCAGGACAACAAGATTCCGTTTTCAAACTTTGCGTCGCTTTGCGCCGCCAAGGAGGTGAAGCAGCTTATTGAAGACGAGGTTAAAGCCGTGAACAAAGAATTCGCGCGGGTCGAACAGATCAAGGACTTCCGCCTGATCGATGTGCTTTTGACAGCCGAAGACGAGGAGTTGACCGCGACAATGAAACTGAAACGAGGGTTTGTCGAAAAGAAACACGGACATCTGATTGAAGATATGTACAAATAGTGCCGGGATTACCCAAAGGGAGGAGAAACATGAAAACTATGATCAAGCGGCTGACAGCCGCCACTGCATTGACGGCGGCTGCGACCCTTGCCAGCGCGGAAACGCAGGGCGTGACCGACGAAGAGGTGATAATCGGATCGGTCAATGATCTCAGCGGGATTTTTGCGGCTGTTGGTGTACCAGCCGTGAAAGGTGCAAACGTCGTATTCGACCGGGTGAACGCAGATGGTGGTGTGCACGGTCGTACAATTCGTTACGTAGTCGAGGACAACGGATATCAGATGCCGCGCGCGATGCAGGGCTATAATAAGCTGCTGAATCGCGACAAAGTGTTTGCCATGTTGCAAAGTCTTGGCACGCCGATGAACCTGGCAGGCTTCAAGCTGCTCGATCCCAAAGGGATTCCGAATGTGGCGCCGTTGTCGGCTGCACGTCAGATGCTGCAGGATCCCGTGGACAACAAGTTCACGTCTTTCTCAAGCTACTATGACCAAAGCCGGGTCGGTGTGAAGTATCTGACCGAAGAGTTTGGTGCCGAAAAGGTCTGCACCATGTATCTGCCTACCGATTTCGGGAAGGAAATCCTCGAAGGATCAAAAGCTGGCGCGGAAGAGGCCGGGATTACCTTTGCAGCCGAAACCACTCACAAACCGGATGAGACAGATTTTGTCGGCTCACTTAGCAAGCTCAAGGAAGAAGGCTGTGACATCGTCACCATCGCCTTGGGTGTGCGGCAGGCCATCACCGTGGTCGGTACCGCCAAGAAAATGGGCCTGGATGACATGAAGTTTCTGGGGACATCGGCCAGTTTCCTGACCGTGGTAGCTCAGGTGCCCGGTGGCGTAACTGACGGGTTCTATTCGGCAGCCTCCTGGCAGGACCTGTGGGCGCGCGCGGATGAGCCTGCTCCGAAAGCATTCATCGAAGAGTACAAGGCTGCAACAGGCGAAGACCCGGTTGGCTTTGCCATGCTGGGCTATGCAGCTGCCGAAATGATGGTCAAAGCGCTAGAGGCTGCCGGCCCGGACCTGACACATGAGAGTTTCATCGCTGCGATGGAGTCTCTTGATTATCAGGACGATCTTGTCGGCAACCACATGACCTTTGGGCCGGACGACCATCAGGGCGCCGATACCGTTTACGTCAATCTGGTCGAAGGCGGTGCGTGGAAGAAGGTCCACGAAGAGTAACGGCCGAGAATTCCGTCCCTACAACAAAAAAGGGCTCGCAATCGCGAGCCCTTTGATTTTGTGCACTCGGCAGCGAATTAACGCTTCGAGAACTGGAACGAACGACGCGCTTTGCGCTTACCGTATTTCTTACGCTCCACAACGCGGCTGTCACGGGTCAGGAAGCCAGCGGCTTTCAGAGCGCCACGCAGCGACGGATCGTACAGTTGCAGTGCTTTCGAGATGCCGTGCTTGACCGCACCGGCCTGACCGGTCAGGCCACCGCCTTTGACGGTTGCGACAACGTCGAACTCACCTTCCACACCGGCAACCTGAAACGGCTGGCGCAGGATCAGCTGCAGAACGGGACGTGCGAAGTACTTGTCCTGGTCCTTGCCGTTCACGGTGACCTTGCCGGAACCCGGCTTGATCCACACGCGGGCAACAGCGTCTTTACGCTTGCCGGTGGCATACGAACGGCCCAGCTCGTCACGTACGGGTTCGCGCACGATGACTTCTTCGGCCACGGTTTCAACGCCTGCGACGGCGCTCAGCTCTTCGAGAGTATTGATCTGATCAGCCATCGGTCATTAGCTCCGGGTGTTTTTCTTGTTCATGGACTTGACGTCCAGAACTTCGGGGGCCTGGGCTTCGTGCGGGTGCTCGGCACCGGCATAAACGCGCAGGTTGGTCATCTGCTGACGCGCCAGACGGTTGCCCGGCAGCATGCGCTTGACCGCCTGGGTCACGACGCGCTCGGGGTGTGCACCCTCGAGGATCTGCTGCTTGGTGCGCGATTTGATGCCGCCCGGGTGACCAGTGTGCCAGTAGAAGTTCTCTTCGCGCTTCTTGCCGGTCATCTGGATTTTGTCAGCGTTGATCACGATGACGTTGTCGCCCATGTCCATGTTCGGGGTGAACGACGCTTTGTGCTTGCCACGCAGGCGCATGGCGACGATCGAGGCAAGACGGCCCAGAACAACGCCCTCGGCGTCGATCAGGATCCACTTCTTGTCGATGTCTGCAGGTGTTGCAGAAAAGGTTTTCATGGCAGGATAGTCCTGTTTGATGTGAAAGACCGCCCTAAGACAGAGCGGCCCGAATTCGATGGATGCGTATCTAGACACCCGCAGGCGTCGCGTCAAGCGCGGCAATCATGATTTAATTGATTAAATACAAGAGGTTATAAATTAGGTATTATATTACCCCATTCTTTGAGTGTCTGATCTTCCGGTTTTGTCTCTCTAAAAACACACTACTCGCAAAGATTGAATGCCGTGCCTTACGTTCACCCTCACAAAGCTGCATTGGCATCCGTATCAAACGACTTAAAAGAGAGTTACAATGAAGTTTGGCCATATTGCCGTGTTTGCCGGTGCCGCGCTTTTGACCGCGTGTACCCAAGGCGCACCTATCACCACGCCGCCGGTTGAGGTGAACATCAAGCACAGCAGCACAAGTGCCCGGGTTGTGGGTTTTACTGAACCGGTTGTGCGCACCTATATTTCAGAGAACGAGGACAGCACCGACGCCGAGCCCGTCAATACACAGGGCGAGACGCAGCAAGGCCCGCCTCTGGACAGGAAAGAGGTTGTCGGTGCAGCGTGCAAGCTCGATTCAGCCGAGTTTTCGGCCAGCTTCACAACCCCGGCCATTATTCGTGCTCCCAAATTCAAGGGAAAGCCCACCCCGATCCGCTTGGTCTGCACGACAGGCGAGCGCAAATCCGATTTCACGTTCCGTCCGCGTCTTGACGGGGTGGTTGTCAGCGGCCCGTCTGTTGCAGGTCTTGTAACGGCAGCGGTCACCGCCGGGATCGCCGCATCGAGAGACATCTGGAGCTATGGCACCAACGACATTGCCGTCTGGGTGCCCTTGGGCGAAAAGAAATAGCGAACCAGACAATCCGCCCGTCAGACGCTGATCTGTTCGGGCGGATTATCCAGCAAGGCCCGCAGCCGAAGCATGGCGTCCTCGAATTGCTCTAGGGTGACATGCCCGTTCATCGCAATTCGAACTGCGTTGGGCGCACGGCCATCGCGCAATGCAAACTCATCAGCGGACCTTAGTTGTATTCCCTCCCGCTCGGCAGCCCGGCTAAATGCCGCTGAACGCCAGCCAGATGGCAGGCTCAGCCAAACAAAGGGAACTTCGGAATCCCAGTTCAGGTCAAACCCGCCAAGTGCATTTACTGTCACCCGTACGTACTCTCCCATCTTCGCCCTGACATCCCGGGCCAGTTGCTGTGCCCGGGGATCGCTAAGCAACAGCCTCGTCAGTTCCGCCAGGGGCTGTGCCAGACCGAAATACCCGTATTCGGCGGACCTCCGCAAATCACCGCTCCGTTCCTTGGGGGCGATCGCAAATCCAACACGCAAGGCCGGCGTCAGCGTTTTTGAGATGGAGGACACATGCCATCCCCGCTCGGGCGCCAGCGCTCTGTAACTCGGAGCCCGTGCCTCACCCATACGGTAACAGTCATCCTCGACAATCTCGACATCATGACGCCGAGCGACCTCAACGACTTCTTTGCGTCGCTCCAGCGGCGTGTGACCACCGGTTGGGTTTTGCACTTCTGGGGATACGCAAATTGCCTGTGCAGGTGTCTGACGCAGCAGATGGTCCAACGCCTCGGCGCTGATCCCCCACTTGTCCATTTTGACGCCGATGACATCTGCTCTCATCAGGTCACCGGCCCGACGAAATCCGGCGTAGGACAGATCCTCGACCAGAACAACGGGTTTCGGCCCTTTTAGAATGGTTTGGAAAACCACGCAGATGCCGCTTTGCCCTCCGTGTGTCAGAACAATGTCGTCGGCGGTCACGCCCCCCAATGGTAAATCCGACAGCCAATCAACGACCGCCTGCCGAACCGGCAGGTAGGCATCGCGTGTGGGATAGTTCATGAACATGCGCGGATCGCCTTGGGTGACCTTAGCCATGCACTCCCGGATCAGCGATACCTGCCCCACGTCAGGCAGCCGCGGACTGAACAAGCTGACACTGTCGTCATGTTTGTCGTCGCGAAGGTGCAGCTGTCGCGACCAAACATCGTCAAGTATCGGAGATTTTGGTGGGGCAACAAATGTACCACGTCCAACTTCTGCTTGTAGCAACCCTTCATCAGTGAGAATCGTGTAGGCCCTTGCGACCGTACCCGGAGTAATTTGCAGTCGGTACGCAAGTTCGCGCACGGGTGGGAGCTTAACACCAACCTCCAAATCTTTGTTTTCGATTGCTTTTCGTATCGTATCTGCAACCAGAGTGTACTTTGCTCCCTTTGCTTTGGGTAGCGCCTCAGGCCAAATTGTATCCATTACAATTCTTTCTTTGAATTTGGGACAATTCCGGGTGTACCTATGCCTTGTATCGAAACGCCCAACTTTGTGTCAATACAATTGAAAGGAATTTTGACATGACACGCGCAATGCACAACTCCGCCCTGATGTTGCTGAACACCAGCCCCCGGCTGCCAGTGGTCGCCCTTCTGGCAGTGCGCTTTGCCGCGGTCATCACACAATGGGAACAACGCCGCCGCAGTCGAATTAATCTTGGCCGGCTGGATGACAGGCTGCTTATGGACGTGGGCCTGAGTCGGCCGCAGGCCAGAAACGAGACGCGCCGTTACTTCTGGCAGATTTGACATATCCCCAGTCCCGTAAGGGACCTCTTCCCTGGCCGGGGTTTTTCCCCGGCCCTTTTTATCCGGTTAGGGCTGCCGCCGACCCCGCAGGGGGAATTGAGTAGGTCATTGTCGCCCGAGCGACTGGTTTCTCTGATCCCACTGAAAACATCAAAATATCACCTACCGCCAAAGTGCGTCCTAGTTTGAGCAACCGGCATTGCGCAATCATCTGCGATGATCCGTCAGGCTTGCGCATGAAATCCATGGAGCAACTGGTGGTAACCGCCAGCGCTTTTTTTCCCAACCTTGCAAGAACCATTGCGTACACGCAGACATCGGCCAGAGCGAACATGGATGGCCCGGACACAGTCCCCCCTGGGCGCAAGTGGCGCTCAGCGGTAAGCAAGCGCATTGTCACCGTATCTTCGGTCAGATCATCGATCGCAAAATCTTCTTTGACCTGCGGAAACACCACGGCCATGTATTCCGACAACTCTTCTTTGGTCATGGCCAACGACATGCTTTCCCTCCTGACATTCCAGCCCTAGAGTTGCCCTGACTGATATGGGGAGAGCAAGATGACAATTCTGGAACGTAACGACACAGATGCCATCGCCCATCTGCAACTAAATACGCCGGATCGCCTGAACGCCTTAAGTGACGAGATGCTGGCAGCGCTACAAACAGAACTTGATGCCCTGAAAGAGGACCGCGCGATCCGCGCTGTGATTCTGTCTGGTGCAGGAAAAGCATTTTGTGCCGGTCACGACCTCAAGCAAATGACAGCTGGACGGCAAGCCGAAGATGGTGGGCAGGCCTACTTTGCGGATCTGTTTCAGCGTTGCGCACGGGTAATGATGTCGATTCAGTCCCTGCCCCAACCCGTTATTGCCCAAGTACACGGCATTGCCACGGCCGCCGGTTGCCAGTTGGTCGCTACCTGCGATTTGGCCGTAGCTGCCGAAGGCACCAGATTTGGCGTAAATGGTGTAAATATCGGGCTGTTCTGTTCGACTCCGATGGTCGCACTCAGTAGGAACATCCCGCGAAAACAAGCGTTTGAAATGCTGACTACGGGGGAATTTATTGAAGCTGACCGCGCAGCAGAACTTGGCCTGATCAACCGTGTCGTGCGCCATGACAAGCTGGAAAGCGAAACCGCAGCGCTGGCTGAAAAGATTACGGCCAAACTTGGATCGGCCGTCAAGATAGGTAAACAGGCCTTTTATCAGCAGCTCCAAATGCCTTTGGACCAGGCCTATTCCTATACCGGAGGCGTAATGGCTGAAAATATGCTCTTTCGCGAAACCGAAGAAGGAATCTCGGCTTTTATCGAAAAGAGACCGCCAAATTGGAAGCAATAGATCAATTGTTTCTACAAAATGTGCCGATTGTTCGCATTTTTGCACTTCCCAAAACGGCAACACTGTGGCAATGCTTGGACAAGGTTAGTACCTTGAACGTACTTTTGGGTCGCCGTGGGCGGAAGGTCCCTCCAAGCTGGTCTCTCTCACCGGCGTCGACATTCCCGCAGCGGCGACCCCAAGACTTCCCTTACATGCAGCAATGAATGTGCTTAGCGTTGCGTATTCACGTACGCTGCCCTATGTGGCTGCCCATGACCGAGACATTACATATCGTTGGCGGCGGCATGGCCGGTTCCGAAGCCGCATGGCAGGCCGCCGAAATGGGCGTGGATGTAGTCATCCATGAAATGCGACCCAATGTGGGCACCTTTGCGCATCAAACTGGCAATCTGGCGGAAATGGTATGCTCTAACTCGTTCCGCTCTGACGATGACGAGCAGAATGCCGTTGGCCTGCTTCACTGGGAAATGAGGGCGGCAAACGGTCTGATCATGAAAACTGCTGACGCGCATCGCCTGCCGGCGGGCGGCGCACTGGCCGTCGACCGCGATCCGTTTTCGGAAACCGTAACCGCAAAACTGCGCGCCCACCCGCGTATTTCTGTGACCGGTGAAGAAGTCAGCAACTTGCCTGACGACGGTAAATGGATCTTTGCCACGGGCCCCCTCACCTCTCCATCTCTTGGTGAAGCGATCCGCAAGGAGACAGGTGCCGAATCCCTTGCCTTTTTTGATGCCATCGCACCGATTGTCTACGCTGACAGCATCGACATGACGCAGGCGTGGATGCAGTCACGCTATGACAAGGGTGAAACAGAAGAAGAGCGCACAGCATATCTCAACTGCCCCATGAACCGGGATCAGTACGAGGCATTCATCGACGCCCTGCTTGCCGCTGATAAGACGGAATTTCACGAAGGCGAAACTGCCGGATATTTTGACGGCTGCCTGCCCATCGAAGTCATGGCCGAGCGCGGGCGAGAAACACTGCGTCACGGGCCGATGAAACCCGTGGGCCTGACCAACCCGCACCAGCCTGATGTCAAACCCCATGCCGTCGTCCAACTGCGGCGCGACAATGCGCTGGGAACCTTGTTCAATATCGTGGGTTTCCAGACCAAGATGAAATATGGAGCGCAGACCGAGGTTTTCCGCATGATCCCCGGTCTGGAAAATGCCGGTTTTGCGCGCTTGGGCGGCATCCATCGCAATACTTTCATCAACTCCCCCACCTTGCTCGACGCGCAAATGCGGCTGAAATCCAAGGCCAACATCCGCTTTGCTGGTCAGATCACCGGCGTTGAAGGGTATGTGGAAAGCGCGGCGATGGGATTGCTGGCAGGCCGCATGGCTGCTGCTGAAATCCTGGGGCGGTCGCTGGATGACGTTCCTCAGGACAGCGCCATGGGCGCGCTGATCCACCACATCACCGGCGGTGCCGAAGCCAAAACCTTTCAACCGATGAACGTCAACTTTGGCCTTTTCCGCCCGGTCGATGGGCTGAAAGGGGGACGTCGCGGCCGCAAAGATCGGTACAAGGCCTATACGGACCGCGCCAAGGCCGCATGGACCACGTGGCTGGAACAATGCTGACTGGACGGCGCGCGTCCGAAGCGCCTAACATGGTGGCATGAGTGATAAATTCCTGAAAGACACTTACAATCTCTCAACCCCGCAGGAAACCCGTGCGCACTATGAAAAGTGGGCAGACTCCTACGACAAGGAGGTCGGCGAGCATGGCTATGCCACACCGGGACGGGTTGCCGAGGCGTTGTGGTCGAAAATGCCCGAAGCCCAGACTCCAATTCTGGACTACGGATGCGGTACCGGGTTGTCTGGCGTTGCCCTGAGTAAAGTCGGTTTCGAGGTTATCGATGGTCTGGACCCAACACCACAAATGTTGGATGGCGCTTTGGCGAAAGGTGTTTACCGGAATCTCTCAACATTTGAAGTCGAGGACCCCAACCCGCTGCAGCAAGGCACCTATAAAGCGATCACCGCCATAGGGGTAATCGGTGTCGGCGCAGCACCGCCGGAAACCTTTGACTTGCTGATGAATGCCCTGCCCAAAGGTGGATTGCTGGCCTTTTCCTTCAACGACCACGCTCTGGCTGATCGCGCCTATTCCGGGCGTCTCAATGATTGGCTGGATATGGGGTCGGCGCGTTTGCTGTTTCGGGAATACGGACCACACTTGCCAGGAATGGACTTGAAGTCCGACGTCTACGTTGTTGAGAAAACGTGAAATTCACTACACGCTTTGCACCTTCGCCTACAGGTCCACTACATCTTGGACATGCCTATTCCGCGCTTTTGGCAGCGGACATGGCTCGTGAATCTAACGGGTGCTTTTTGTTGCGGATCGAAGATATCGATCAGTCACGATCACGCATCCAGTGGGAAAATCAGATTTATGATGATCTTGGCTGGTTAGGGCTTTCCTGGCCATCCCCGGTTTTGCGTCAATCAGATCGGCACCAGAGATATGGCCAGGCTGTAAAGCAATTAACGGAGATGGGGCTTGTCTACCCGTGCCGCTGCAACAGGGCAGATATCAAGGCAGCCGCTGGGGCTCCGCAGGAGGGTGTTCCTCAATTCGGTCCGGATGGCCGTATTTATCCTGGCACTTGCCGCGAGCGTCCGTTGTCTGAAGCATCCGCCAACGAAGCCTTGCGCCTCGACATGCAAAAAGCGGTCGATTGCGCAAACTTGCGGTCCTTTGAAGAAACCGGCCATGCTTACGTTGGAAAACATCAACTGGATCCGGAAACGCTTGTTCAGGCAGTTGGAGATATTGTACTTGTCCGGCGTGACATGGCGGGCTCGTATCACTTGTCAGTTGTGGTCGACGACGCCGATCAGAATATCACCCACATTGTTCGTGGCGAAGACATGTTCGAGGCAACGCAGATACACGTCCTGCTGCAATCCCTGCTGGGCTTGCCGACCCCGATTTACCATCACCATCTTCTCATACGCGACGAAAATGGAAAACGGCTGGCAAAACGGGATGACGCCCGGGCGATTCTGAAGTACCGCGCCGAAGGTGCCACGCCTGAAGACGTCAGAGCGATGGTCGGGCTTTGATCCCGGTTTCAGGCCCCTCGCCTTGGGTGCAGATCAGTGTCACACCATCGGGGCCATAAGCTCGACCTCGGCCCCTTCCTGCACCGAAGTATAAAAACAACTGCGGCGGTTTGTATGGCACGCCGGGCCAGTTTGGCGAACAAGTACCAACAGGCAATCCCGATCACAATCAACGCGGAAATCGATCAGTTCCTGTACGTGGCCTGACGTTTCCCCTTTGACCCAAAAGGATTTACGTGAACGCGACCAGTAGGTTACCCGACCTGTTTCCAGCGTACGCACCACTGCTTCCGCATTCATCCATGCCATCATCAGGACGTCTCCGCTGGTATGATCCTGAGCAATCGCGGGGATCAGGCCTGCTTCGTTGTATGTCAAAGTCGAGGGGTCGAATGACACGAAAGTCGACATGGTAAAAACCTTTTGCATCCTTCATCGTGACCACTATGTATGGGGAACAGACAACGAGGGAAACCCATGTCCGGCGAGACAGATCTGATAAAGCTCTATTCCGGTCGCATTCTGGCGCTTGCGGCCGATATCCCGCATCTGGACCGGCTGGAGAACCCCGATGCAACGGTCAAGAAACGCTCACCTTTGTGTGGCTCGACCGTCACTGTGGATATAAAGGTCGCTGGTGATAAGGTCACCGAATTTGGGCAGGACGTCAAAGCATGTGCATTGGGTCAGGCATCGGCCTCGGTCGTTGGCGCAGCGATTCTGGGGGCGACACGCGCGCAGATCGAAACGGCCCGCGACCAGTTGAAGAATATGCTCAGAAATGACGGACCGGCGCCTGATGCCCCGTTTGACGGGCTCGAAGTATTGATGCCCGCGCGGGACTACAAAAACCGCCATGCATCGATCCTGCTTGCGCTCGAGGCCACCGCCGAGGCCATGGAAACAGCAGAACAGGCCAATTGCGCCTAAGCGTGGCAATCTGAGACAAACGCGACTAATCTCCCTTTAATTTCAGAGGGGGATTTTGTTTTGCATAGTTTGCTTGAGCACTTCGTTACTCTTTGGGTCGTGATCGATCCGATCGGAACGATCCCCGTGTTCATTGCGGTAACCGCTGGTATCGAGGCGTCGGCACGCCGCCGCACGGCTTTGCTAGCGGCCGCGGTTAGCGCCGGTGTGCTGCTTTTCTTTCTGGTGTTCGGACAGCTTCTTATCGAAGCGTTGGAAATCGGCTTAAACTCGTTTCAGGTCGCTGGCGGTATCATTCTGTTTCTGTTTGCCCTGACGATGATATTCGGAGAAAGCAAACCCGATACAGAGCAGCGGCAAGCAGAAGAAGAATCCCAGGCAGATCCCCACAAACCCAACCCGGCAATTTTCCCCTTGGCGGTTCCGTCTTTGGCGTCACCCGGTGCCATGCTTGCCATCGTTATTCTAACCGACAACAACCGCTACAGCGTCGCCGATCAGGGGGTTACAGCACTGGTCATGCTCGCTGTTATTGCAATTGCGTATGTTCTCATGCTGCTGGCAGATCCGATCATTCGTCTGATTGGCCATTCTGGATCGGCAATCATCAGCCGTGTGATGGGAATGATCTTGGCTTCGGTTGCTGCCAATTCCGTTTTGTCCGCTTTGCTGGAAATCATCAAAACGGGCCAGTTATAAAAAAACCGCCGCTTCTCCCGGGCGGAGAGAGCGGCGGCAGGTATTGCGTTTCTCGCGTGGGGTCCGGATATCCGCACTGGGGCCGAGGCAAGGCCCCTCAAGGAAAACGGGACAGGTAAGTCATCCTTGAAACAATGGGGAAGACAGGCGCGGATTCAGCGGCACGAGATCGCAGGCAGTAAAGTCAGAACCCCGCAGGCATGTGAAGTGCAACGACAAGCATGACCACCAAAGACGCCACACCGACAGCATCCTGAAAAAGCGTGCTCTGCGAACGGCTGAAGGCTGTCTTGATCTGGGTCAGCATGGTCTCACCTCCGGTCAGGGTTTAATCATTTGTTGACCTTTTGTTCTCATATTTTTTCAATTCAGTAAAGAACTTTATGAGAACATTTGCGAACTTTTCAGCTACACATTCCCTAACCCACTGAAATCAAACGTATCGCCTGATCCTGTTTCATTAACCACAAAAGGGTGCGGGCCGCCTTTCCGCGATCCGTGGTTAATTTGGGATCAGATGCCAGCAAAGCCCGCGCATCGGACTGCGCGACGGCCATCAATCCGGCCTGACGTTCAAGATCGGCAACACGAAATTTCGGAAGGCCGGACTGAGCTGTTCCGATCATGTCACCGGCGCCTCTCATTTCCAGATCGGTCTCTGCTATGCGAAATCCGTCCTCCGTCTCACGCAATACTTCCAGACGTCGACGTCCTCCTTCGCTGAGCGGTGGCTGATACATCAGCAAGCACGTGGATTCGGCATCCCCACGACCCACACGGCCACGCAACTGGTGCAATTGGGCAAGGCCAAAGATCTCGGCCCGCTCGATCACCATAATTGATGCGTTCGGGACGTTTACCCCGACTTCAATTACGGTTGTGGCCACCAGAACCTTGGTTTCCCCAGATTGGAACGCAGCCATTGCCGCATCCTTTTCCGGCGGCGGCATTTGCCCATGCACAAGCCCGACGATACTGTCCCCTAGAATGGCCCGCAGGCGTTTGAACCGTTCTTCAGCCGCAGTCAGATCAGAGACCTCGGATTCATCGACCAGAGGACAGACCCAATAACATTGCCGCCCGTCCTCAATCGCACGTTTCAGATGCGCGACAACTTCATCGATACGTTGCGTGCTGAGAATTGCAGTCCGGATTGGCTTACGACCTGGCGGTTTCTCGTCCAGCACAGAAACGTCCATATCCCCGTACTGTGTCAGTGCAAGGCTGCGCGGTATGGGCGTGGCAGTCATCACAAGCACATCTGCTGCCACCCCCTTTTCCGCCAATTCCATACGCTGCCGAACACCAAACCGATGCTGTTCGTCTACTATGGCGATACGAAGATCATGGAATTCGACATCGCTCTGGAATACTGCGTGCGTTCCGACCAGGATGTGGATATTTCCATCTTTCAGCGCGGCGAGCTTTGCCTTACGGTCGGCACCTTTGTCGCGACCCGTCAGGATTTCCAACACGACCCCGGCCTCTTCTGCCAGCGGTCTGAGACCTTCCAGATGCTGACGCGCCAAAATTTCGGTCGGCGCCATCATGACCCCCTGCCCGCCTGCTTCGACCGCAACAAGCAAGGCTATGAAAGCAACCAAAGTTTTTCCCGCGCCCACATCCCCCTGCAGCAAACGGTTCATCCGCGTTTCCAATGCCATATCCGCAGCAATCTCATCGATGGCCCGCAACTGCGCACCGGTGGGGCGATACGGCAGGCTGTTCAGTACTTTCGACTGCAGCTTTCCCGACCCAACACTTGCCGTTCCCCGCGCCTTTCTTTCCCGCTGCCGTGCTAATCCCAGCGTCAGTTGGTGGGCAAAGAACTCGTCATATGCCAAACGCTCACGCGCAGGCGCCGTGAGTGCAACGTCATCAGCGCCTTTCGGTGCGTGTCCGGATTTGATTGCCCCAAGCCAGTCAGGCCAGTTCATTTTGGCCACCTGAGAGGGATCGATCCATTCAGGCAAATCCGGGGCGCGTGACAATGCACTGCGCGCCGCCTTAAAAGCCGTTTTCTGGGTTACGCCCTGCGTCAGATGATAGACCGGTTCGAACTCGGGGATTTCACTTGCCTCTTCGGGTGGAAGGACATGATCCGGGTGCACCATCTGGGCCATTCCGTCGAACAGTTCCAGTTTACCGGAAACCACCCGGCGCGTGCCCTGCGGCAAGATTTTTTTCAGGTAATCCCCTCTGGCATGAAAGAAAACCAGCTGGAATTCGGCCCGTGCGTCTTCAACGTGAATACGATACGCGCCGCCTTTCGTTCTTGGTGGGCGATGCACTCCGACAGTAACTTCAACGGTCAGGGTTGATGGCAGATCAGCGCCCTGAATGGTATCCCTGCGGCGTCTGTCTACCACCGCGTAAGGCAGCGAAAACAGAACGTCCCTGGGCGTTTCAATATCGATCTGCGCTAACAGCCTAGCGGTTTTCGGCCCCACGCCGTCCAGTGTTTCAAGCTTGGAAAATATCGGAAATAGTGTTTCAGGCCGCCCGCTCATGCATCCCCGATCAGCTGCAACCAGCCGTCCTCATCCAGTGTTTCGATACCCAGCTCTGCGGCCTTTTTCGCCTTTGAACCTGCCCCCGGACCGGCAACCAAGATATCAGTTTTCTTACTGACTGAGCCCGAAACCTTGGCCCCTAACGCTTCGGCCCGCGCCTTGGCTTCCGCGCGTGTCATTTTTTCAAGAGTCCCCGTGAACACCACCGTTTTCCCGGCGACCGGGCTGCCCGACGTATTTGGGCGTTTGGCCTCCTGTACATTGAGCATTGCAACCAGTTCATCAATGCTCTTGCGCTCGGCAGTTTGCGCAAAGGCCGAGACAAGCGCGTGTGCCATAACCTCGCCCACGCCATCAATTGCCAGAAGGTCCTCCCACTCGGGTCCCTCGAAACCTTTTGCGGCCGTAATGCACTTTTCGAACTCGGACCATGTACCATAGTGGCTCGCAATCAAGTTCGAGGCAGCCTCACCCACATGACGAATACCCAATGCAAAAAGCAGTCGACCAAATGAAACGGTGCGTTTCTCCTCTATCGCCAACCACAGATTGGACGCACTTTGCGCACCCCACCCCTTACGGTTGGCGAGCTTTGTCAGGTTGGCACCATCACGTTCCTGCAACGTAAAGATATCTGCCGGTGCCTTTATCGGAAGGTCCGGGTCATCATAGAACATTTCGATCTGTTTTGCCCCTAGCCCTTCGATGTCGAACGCTTTGCGGGATACGAAGTGTTTTAGTTTTTCCATTGCCTGTGCCGGGCAGATCAACCCGCCAGTACAGCGTCTTACGGCATCCCCTTCTTCCCGCACGGCATCACTGCCGCATTCGGGGCATTTCGCCGGAAAGTCAAAAGGAACGGCGCCCTCCGGACGTTTGGACAAATCGACATCGGCCACTTTGGGTATTACATCACCCGCACGGTATACTTGGACCCAGTCACCCACTCGGATGTCCTTGCCGCCGCGAATTTCTTCCCCCTTGGAATCCTTTCCCGCGATATAGTCCTCATTGTGAAGCGTTGCATTTGATACGACAACGCCACCGACAGTCACTGGGTGCAGACGTGCTACCGGGCTCAGCGCGCCTGTTCGGCCAACCTGAATGTCAATTGCCTCCAGTTTGGTCCAGGCGAGTTCAGCCGGAAACTTGTGCGCAATTGCCCATCTGGGTGTCGTCGAGCGAAACCCGAGCCGCGATTGCAGTGTCAGGTCATTGACCTTGTACACAACACCATCAATGTCGTAGCCCAATGTGGAACGCTGCGCCTCAATCCCTGCATAGTGATCCAGCATCTCGCTTGTCGACGCACATAACCGTGTCAGTGGGTTGGTTTGAAACCCAAACCCCTCCAAGCGCTGGATCGCTTTGTATTGTGTTGCCGCAAGGCGTTCTGATGCGTCTCCCCATGCGTACGCAAAGAAACGAAGGGGCCGCGCACGGGTGATTTCGGCATCCAGCTGCCTCAATGATCCCGCGGCAGCGTTGCGCGGGTTCGCGAAGGTTTTTCCTCCAATCTCGGCTTGTCGCATATTCAGCGCGTCGAAGTCTTCGTGGGACATGTAGATTTCGCCACGTACCTCCAGCACATCTGGCGCGCCGGAGATTTGCTTGGGGATGTCCGCAACTGTCCGGGCATTCGCAGTAACGTTTTCCCCGACTTCTCCGTCTCCGCGGGTTGCGGCCTGTGTCAACTCGCCCTTTTCGTAGCGCAGCGACAACGAAAGCCCATCAATCTTTGGTTCCGCCGTGTATGCCAGTTCGTCATTTTCAGTCAGCCCAAGATATTTTCGAACGGATTGATCGAAATCGACCACGTCCGCATCATCAAACGCATTTCCGAGTGACATCATGCGCACAGAATGTGTGATCTTGGAAAATCCGTCCGCAGGGCGTGCGCCAACTTGTTCTGAAGGGCTATCACTCCGCTTCAGGTGCGGAAAAAGGTCCTCGATCTGCTGATTGCGCAACTTCAGCGAGTCATATTCGGCGTCAGAAATCTCGGGTGAATCGTCAGTGTGATAACGCTCATTGGCACGGCTGAGCAGGTCGGCTAGGCGCTTCAATTCGTCATGCGCCTGCGCTTCGGTAAGTTTCTCAGCGGGAATCGTATCGCTCATGGCCTCGCCCTATCACTTGATCTTGGGAACCAGTGATAGGGCGAGGCCATGAGCAGGTCCAGTCATGCTAAGCCGTGAGTGAACTTGCCGCCCCGGACCGCCAGCGGCGCATCGTGATTACATCAGGCGCCGACGGCAAGCCGCGCCTCGCCCATCGCGTTGGATTGCGGGTCTCTTAGGACATAGCCACGCCCCCAGACGGTTTCGATATAGTTTTCGCCATCCGTTGCGTTGCTTAGTTTTTTGCGCAGTTTGCAGATGAAAACATCGATAATCTTAAGTTCAGGTTCGTCCATTCCCCCGTACAGGTGATTCAGGAACATCTCTTTCGTCAGTGTTGTTCCTTTGCGCAGGCTCAATAGTTCCAGCATCTGGTATTCCTTACCTGTCAGATGCACTGGCGTGCCTTCGACATCCACCGTTTTGGCGTCCAGATTTACAGCAACGCGCCCGGTCCGGATGATCGACTGCGAATGTCCCTTTGAACGACGAATAATCGCGTGAATTCGCGCTACCAACTCTTCCCGATGAAACGGTTTTGTCAGATAGTCGTCGGCCCCGAAACCAAATCCCTTGATCTTGCTTTCGGTGTCATCGGCACCCGAAAGAATCAATATTGGCGTTTCGACGCGCGCGATGCGCAGCTGGCGCAAGACCTCGTGCCCCGTCATGTCCGGCAGGTTCAAATCCAGCAAAATCAAATCGTAATCATAGAGCTTTGCCAGATCTATGCCTTCCTCACCAAGATCCGTCGCATAGACGTTCAGATTGGCATGCGTCAGCATTAACTCGATGCTTTTGGAAGTTGTCGGGTCATCCTCAACAAGAAGTATGCGCATATCAAAGCTCCAGTTTCGTAAATACTCAGATTTCAATTCAAATCTGACCAAGATTGGTTAACCCAACGTTACCGATATCGCTATTAAGTCTTTTCTACCATAGGTTGTCTATATTTTTTTAGCGAAGTTACCTTCAGTGCATCTGCGCCATGTTCGACAACCGCCGTTGCCCACAAGCTGAACTCTTCTTCGCTAACCCCATATTTTTGCTTCACTTCCGACAGGGTTATCAGCCCGTAAAGAACCCCGCGAACGACTGTCACTTTTCTTGATGCAACCCATCGCTGCGTATCCTCAGGAGGTAAATCAGCACGTGACAAAATCGATCCGTCCGGAAGTGTGACCGACCGAGGCCCTTCTACTTTGTGCAAATACATCATGCGCCCCTTTTGCTACTTCCCATAAGCTGATCCCAGCTTACTTAACGCTGCATGAAAGCACCTCTTGAGAGTGTCTCGAATTTTCCTATATTCTGCCGGTCTTTCGTAACCCGCACAGGATCCGACATGGCCCTCGATAACGAGACCCCGCTGAACTCGCTTGGCTTTGCCAAGCCGCCCTCGGAAACGCGGGTTGTGGTTGCCATGTCCGGCGGCGTGGACAGCTCCGTGGTGGCGGCCTATCTGGCCGACCAAGGTTATGACGTCGTGGGCGTAACTCTGCAGCTATATGATCACGGCGCTGCGTTGGCCAAAAAAGGTGCTTGTTGTGCAGGCATAGATATTCACGACGCGCGGCGTGTGGCCGAAGAGCGCGGGTTTCCTCACTACGTTCTGGATTATGAAAACATCTTCAAGGATGCCGTGATCGACGAATTCGCCGACAGCTATCTGGCCGGTGCGACCCCGGTTCCCTGCATCCGCTGCAATGAGCGGGTTAAATTCAAGGATCTGCTGGAAACCGCCAGGGATCTTGAGGCCGACTGCATGGCCACAGGCCATTATATCCAACGCAAGGTGGGATCGAACGGTGCTGAGTTGCACAGCGCCGAGGATGCGAACCGCGATCAGTCCTATTTCCTGTTCTCGACCACGCCTGAGCAGCTGGATTATCTGCGCTTCCCTCTTGGTCACCTTCCCTCCAAGGACGCGACCCGGGAAATGGCAGCACAATATGGGCTGGCCGTCGCAGACAAGCCGGACAGTCAGGACATCTGTTTCGTGCCTGATGGCAACTATGCCAGCGTAATCGAGAAGCTCCGGCCGGGTGCAGCCGAACCGGGTGAGATCGTGCACGCCGATGGCCGGGTTCTTGGCACCCATACCGGCGTGATCCACTACACCATTGGACAACGTCGGGGTCTTGGAATTGGCGGCCTGAGCGAGCCCTTGTATGTTGTAAAGCTGGACGTTGACAAAAAGCAGGTTGTTGTCGGGCCAAAAGAAATGCTGGCGACACGAACCGTACCCGTGCGCGAAATCAATTGGCTGGGCGATGCCCCTTTTGACTCGCAAAAGGAATGGCATGTTTCGGTCAAGGTCCGCTCGACCCGTCCGCCGCGCGAAGCGATCATTCGCCCACTGTCTGACACGACGGCCGAAGTCGAACTTCTGACCGCGGAAGAAGGCATTTCACCTGGTCAGGCCTGCGTGTTTTATGAAACCGAAGGTAGCCGCATCTTTGGCGGCGGATGGATTTGGCGCGGGTACTAGATCGCGTCGGTCCATGTATTGCTGAGGATATACAGCCCGGCCCCTATCATCACATAAGGGACAAGGCCTTCCAGCCTGCGGGCAACCCGCCCTGTCATAAATGGCGTCCGTGTACTCAGCAATGCCAATGCCGCCAGCGCCAGCGCTGCAAGGCTAGCACCAACCGCACCGGCGAGACGGAAACTCGGCGCCGAATCTGCCAGCAGCGGAGCGAGAACAGCAAACGTGTCCATAGACAGGCTGATGAAAATCAGTGTGGTCACAAGGATTGATGTGCTGGAGGAGATGCGGGCGGTATCGCCGCCATCTTTGTCCCGAAACCTCCTGATGGCTCCGACAACACCCAGACTCAGTGGGATCAGACCCAGATACCCCGCCCATTGAGGAACGATATCATCGACACCCAGTGCCACCGCTACAGATGCGCCGATAATGATGACCTGCGCCAGCAAGAACCCCAATACAGACCGCACCGGGCCTGACACCAACATAAGCGCGATCAGCGCGGCTAGGTTGTCCAGATTGGTCAGAACCTGCGCCAAAAAGGCCGATAGCGCAAAGACAACATGATCAACCATCACGTCTTCATCCGCTGCAGAACCGCACGCGCCGCCCTGAGCCCCGGTGCCTCACCCCCTCGACCGAGGCGTACCATCGTGCTCCGCATCGCCTCAGCCTGACTTTCAGGATGGGCTGCAACGCCTGCAAGCTTGTCCGCAATAAGCTCCGGCAAACACTCCGGACCCAGACATTCGGGCACTGCGCGCGTTTCGCTGACCAGATTGACGAGAGTTACCGTATCGAGCTTGACCATCCGTTCGGCCATTTTCTGGGTCAGCCATGTCAGCTTGTAGGCAATTACCATCGGTGTCGACTGCGCGGCAAGTTCAAGAGAAACTGTGCCCGAAGCCGCCAATGCGACCTCAGCCGCGGCAAATGCTGCGCGTTTTTGCGCCGTTGCCTGATCGGCAGGTATCCCGCGGGGATCAACGACGACAGGTGAACCGGGCCAGTTCTGTACGTGTTCTGACACCACATCGGCCATATGTGCGACGGTCGGGACCACAATGCGCATGTCCGGCCGGTCCTGCAGGAGCACCGTCAGCGCCTCGCCGAACACCGGGGCAAGCCTGTCAACCTCGCCCCGCCGTGAACCCGGCAAAGCCAGCAGTATGGGTGCCTCCCCGATACCGTATTCATCGCGGAATGCGGCAATATCATCGCTGGTTGCTATCGGCTCATTCACGACGGGATGCCCGACGAAATCGCACTCCATCCCGGCGCGCTCCATGTAGGGCGGCTCAAAGGGCAGCAGCGCCAAAACGTGGTCGATAACCTTCGCCATCTTGTCAGCGCGCCCGGGACGCCAAGCCCAGACACTTGGGGCCACGTAGTGCACCGTTCGAATATCGCTTTTGGCTTTGACTTGTTTGGCCACTCGCAGGGAAAAATCGGGGCTGTCGATGGTGATCAGAACGTCCGGATTTGTCGCCAGAACTGCCTCGGCCGTTTCAGATATCCTGCGTTTCAGGTGAAAAAACTTGGGCAGAACCTCTACCAGCCCCATGACGCTGAGTTCGGACATCGGAAATCGGCTTTCCAATCCCTGCGCCTGCATGAGCGGACCGCCAACACCATCGAAACTCAGATCGGGGACAAGGGTCTTTAGCCCCTCCATCAACGCGGCGCCCAACCGGTCGCCCGATGGTTCACCGGCGACCAGAAATACCCGCATCAGACTGCGCGCTCACGCACGTACAGGAATATTCCCAGCCGGTTGCATTCCTCGATCACACGCTCGCGCTCCAACACGATGACACCGCCTTTTTCGACAACGATTCCGGCTAGCCCGGCAGCTACCGCACCGGTTACGGTATCAGGGCCAATGACGGGCAGATCAGCGCGCCGGTCCTGACCCGCTTTCGGAGCCTTGAACAGCACGCCACCTCCAACATCGGGCCGCTGCGCCAGCGATTGCAACATCCAGGCGGTGCCAAAAATTCCTTCGACTGCCAAAACCTGATTGTCCAGAACCACACAGGCCTGACCGATATCAGCCGCGCTCATGACCCGCAGTACCCCGGCCGCGCGGTCAGCGTCGGTCAGATCCTTGTCCGAAGGCCGTGTTTCCGTCTGACACCCCAAAGGCGGTAGTATATCCGGCGCCAGTTCATGGGCAGCATGCACCGCAAGACCTGCATCTTCAAAAATGCCAATAACCGCGCGCAAGGCCCCGTCATCCCCCGACATGATCGCCTGCTGCAAGATCGGGACCAACGGTATCGTTTCCGCATCAATACGGCCCGGATTGATAACCGGACGTCGGACCGCACCGGCCATGCAGACTTCGGTAATTCCACGCGTGCGCAAATCGGCGATAAAACTGCCCAGCTGTTCCAACGGAAAGACACGATCTGTGGTTAGGTTTTCAGGCTCGAAACCTTCCATCGCGCATATCATCGGACGCTCAGGCAGTCTTGCCACCAACTCTTCCGGCAAGGCACCGGTTCCTGCGATCAGCGCGAGCATTGCGTCACTTCCTTGGTGTGAGGAAAGAGCGGTCGGTTTCGCCAGTCACGAAATCGACGATCCGGCGAACATATTCGCTGTCGGTCCCTTCGCCCATCCGTTTGGCGCGGTCCATAAAGGTTCCCTCGCCGTCGGATAGCTCGCGAAATGCAGCCCGCAGCGCCGAAATATCTTCACGCGCAACGCCGCGCCGTTTCAAACCCACAAGATTCAAGCCATCCAGCTCACCGCGCGACGCCTGCACAAGACCATAGGGAATGACATCATTGGCAACCATGGTCAGAGCGCCAATAATCGCGCCCTGCCCCACGCGCACCCATTGATGCAACCCAGACAGACCGCCAACGATAACGTCATCTCCGACGATGCAATGTCCTGCGGCACCTGCATGGTTCACCATGATCACACGGTCACCAATCTGGACATCGTGGGCGACATGGGCGCCAGCCATCAGCAGACAATCGTCCCCGATCCGGGTTACTCCACCACCGCCTTCGGTCCCGGCATTGATCGTCACATGCTCGCGAATGCGATTGCGCTTGCCGATTTCAAGACGCGTGTTCTCGCCCTTGAACTTAAGATCCTGAGGAATCTCTCCGATAACAGCGAAGTTGAAGATCACGGAATCATCGTCCACCGAAGTTTGACCGGTGACAACGACATGTGATTTCAACACGACCCGATCACCAAGTCGGACTTGTCCGCCGACATAGCAAAACGGGCCGATTTCACAATCTTGGCCGATCTGTGCACCGTCTTCGATGATCGCGCTGGGATGAATGCGGCTCATGTTGTTTTTTCCATGTCCCAGTCCACATAGGCAGCGAACTCGGCCTCGGCAGCTACATCGCCTTCAACGGTCGCACGACCGCTGAATTTAAAGATCTTGCCACCGATCTTACCACGCACGGTCTCGACATGCATTTCAAGCACGTCGCCGGGGATCACTTTGCGGCGGAATTTGCACTTGTCGATATTCATGAAATAGATCAGCAATTCGCTGTCGATCACATCCATTCCTACACCCAGCATTACGCCCGCGGTCTGAGCCATAGCCTCGACGATGGTCACACCCGGCATGATCGGCGTTCCGGGAAAGTGGCCCTGAAAATGCGGCTCGTTCATGGTCACGTTCTTGATGCCGACGGCCGAATGATACCCTTTGATATCGATCACCTTGTCGACCAGCAGAAACGGATAGCGATGAGGCAGAATCCTCTGAATCAACTGAATGTCGGCACTTTTGGTTTCCGTGGTCATCGTGCGGTCGTCCTGTTCCGGGTGTTCTTTTACGAGTGGATTAGCAATCTCCTACCTCAAGGGCAAGCATCGCTAGTCTGCGCCTTGCTGCTCCAGCTCCGAGCCATCGCCAATGGCGGCATCGATCCGCGCAATCGCAATATCCGTGATATCCGTTGCATCCGAGCTTAGAAATACATCGGTTCTTTCGACAATCAGGCCCGCTCCCGTCTCGCGCAGCAGATCAACCAGTATGGGTCGCGCCATTTCGAGAAACAGGCTCCTTGCCTCATCACTACGGATTGCCAAAGCGTCCAATTTCGCGCGCTGACTTTCACGATGGGTCTGAACTTTTCTGTCAAACGCTTCGGCTAGGGGGCGAAAATCCTGCGCGCTCATGGTTGCGCGCTTTTCGGTCAGATCCTTTTCCTCGCGGCTTAGATCTTCTACGATTCGTTCATTCTCGGCCGCAAGCAGAGCGCCTTCGGCCTCGATTTCCCCAATCACACGCATCCCAAATGCCGAGCCTGAAAAAAGCCGATCGCTAGAGATCGTAAGAATAGCCGCCTGTGGAACCCCCAACTGCTGAGGCAGCACCTGAGTTGGCGCGATCAGGGCCAAAAGAACACACAGGGCCCTCAAGGGGCCCTGTGATACTACTCTGAGTATTCCACACATGTCCTCAGAACCGGGCCTGAATCGTCAGGTCAAAGTTCTGTTCCTTGTCGAAATCCTCTTTCTGGATTGCTTTCGAGAAGTTGAACCGAAGCGGGCCAAAGCCGGTCGTCCACAGGATGGAGAAGCCAATCACCTGACGGATCGACCCGTCCGCACCAACGATGGTACCGCCGGACGTATCCACGTTCGAGAGGTTGTAGAGGTTGCCGATGTCATAGAACAAACCACCGCGCAGGCCCAATTCTTCGGGCAACCCGAGGGGGAAATCCGCCTCAAAACGCGTTACCCAGTAATAGTTGCCGCCGATAGCATCATCCTGACCGTTCGACAGATCCCGAGGTCCAAGGCCCGCAGGTTCGAACCCACGGAACGTATTCGGCCCAAGAACAAATCGGTCGATGGTACGGCTGAAGTTGTCACCGGTCCAATGCAGTGCACCAGCCTCGACTGTCGCGCGCAAAGTCACCTCTTCGTTCCACACCCGCGTCTGAGCAATCGAACGCGCGCTGGTCTTGAAGTACTCGTTGTCACCGCCAAGACCAGCAGCGTCAACGCCCACTTCGAACAGGAAGCCAGCATTCGGATTCAGACCACCAATCCTGCTGTCATAGGTATAGGAAAGTCCAAGCGAACTGGTTGAGCGTTCTCCTTGTGCGATTTCCGAGCTAATGACGGCACCACTGGTCTGGCCATCCTGCTCTGTCATTTCGCTGTTTTCCCATCTGTACCGCAGGCTAACCGACGACAGTTCGCCGATTGCGTAGGACAGAGAAGGATTGAAGAACACACGGTCTACGTCATAGGTCGCAAAGCTCGAGTTTTGCGAAGCCAATCCCATTCCGAGATCAAAACGAAGTCTACGGCCCAACAGATACGGCTCGGAAAAGTTGATGACGTACTGTTCCGCGTCCTGCGCCGTTGACAGGGTGAGCCCCAGAGTTTGTCCACGCCCAAGGAAGTTTGACTCGGTCAGACCGACTGCAACCCCGAAACCGTCCGAGATCGAGTAGCTACCGCCAAGGCTGAGCGAGCCTGTCGGCTGTTCCTGAACATCCACGTCAATGATGACCTGGCTGGGCGACGATCCTTCGCGCGTTTCCACATCAGCGGTCGAGAAAAAACCAAGCGCGCGGATGCGTTCAGCACTCTGACGGACTTCACGCGGATTGAAGGGATCGCCCTCAACCGTGTTGAACTGCCGCCGGATCACCCGGTCCAGGGTCGTGGTGTTCCCTTCGATATCAATCCGCTCGACAAAGATTCGTGGCCCTTTAGTCAGAACAAACTGAACGTCCAGCGTAAGATCGCGGTCATTTCGCGTGATACGCGGCTCGACCCGCAGAAAATCGACGCCCTGCTTCAGTCCCAGACGTTCTTGCCGTGCGATTGAGTTTTCAACATGGGTCGGCGAATAGATCACGCCGGGTTTGATCTTGAGGGCATCCTGATAGGCTGCCGCATCAACGCCAGGGATCTCGCTGACTGTTGAGACGCGCCCGAACCTGAACTGCTGTCCTTCAGTGACATCCATCACCAGAAAGAAGGCATCCCGTTCGCGCGTAAACTCAACATTTGCGCTGTTGACGCGGAAATCGACATAGCCCCGCGACAGGTAGAAATCACGTAGCACCTGTTTGTCGAACTCGATACGATCCGCAATAAACGTGTCCGAGCGCAGGAACGTCCGCAGGAAGTTGGCCTGTTTGGTCTCCAGAATGCGGCGCAAACGCCGATCAGAATAGACACGGTTACCGACAAAGCTCACGCGTTCAATTTCGATTGTGGTGCCTTCGGAGACCTCAAAAACCAGATCAACACGATTGTCGCTACGACGAATGATACGGGGAATGACAGTTGCCGATACTCGACCTTGCGCCGAGTAGATTTCAGCAATCAGGTTGGCATCTTTTTCAGCGACTTCCGGAGTGAACACCCGACGGGGCTGGGACTCAATTGCCTCCATCAGCACATCGTCCTTGACCCTGCGGTTGCCTTCGACACTGATCTTGTTGATCGTCGGATATTCTTCGACCGAAATGACCAGTGTGCTGCCTTTTGGCGTCAGTTCGACTGTTTCAAAAACACCACTGTCAAGCAAACGCTGATAGGCATCGTTCAACTGGCCCGCAGTTACCTGCTGGCCCCGTTCGATTCCCGAACGCGCTATTATGGTGGACGTTTCAATCCGTCGGTTGCCTTCGACTTGAACCGAGTTAAACGTGTAATTTTGGGCCAGCGCCTGCTGCGGCGAAACCACAAACACCATTGCAAAGAAAAGGAAAAAAATTCCTAGTGCCCGCCACAAAATATTGCCTTGCGGTTTGTAAACACCGCAGGATGTGCCCGCGCCTCTCCTGTCAGTCATTTTTGTCTCTACCCAAAATTATACGACTTTAACGTTGAGTACCGGGATTGTTGGGGCTTGTCAAAAGCCCAAAAGACAACGCGGCCCAATGGGCCGCGCAACTGAATTTTCAAACGTATTCAGGGAATCACAAAGATAGTACGTAGGCGCAAATAGCCCAGGCAACGGCAATGGCCCCAACGCTCAGGAACCGGTCCCAGTTCAGCGTCATCAAAAGGGTCAGGCCCTGATAGGATTGCTGCAGCGTGTTTAACATCGCCAACTACTTCTCTTGTTCCACAAAGGTCTTTTGCGATGACAAATTTAGCCCACAATTGAGGCGATATTTTGTCAATTTTTAGGTGGCCGGGTCACAATCAGCAGAAGAGATCATTACTCAAGGAAAAGACCATCAACATCAAAATCAGACTGATCCCGATTCCCATCAGAACCCGCAAAGCGGAATCGCTGGGCGGTTTCCCCACAACGGCCTCATAAGCATAGAAGACAAGATGCCCCCCATCCAGAGCTGGTATCGGAAACAGGTTAAGCAACCCAACCGCTGTCGACAAAACAGCGATAAAGAACACAAAGCTCTGGGTACCCTGACTGGCCATCGCGCCTGACGTTTCGGCGATGCCGATAGGTCCGGAAATATTGCACGTGCTAATCGCGCCGGTGATCATATGCCAGATGCCCGACAATGAACCATCGATAATACGTATGGTCTGGTTCACGCCGTTGGACAGTGATGCCCCCAACCCGGCAGGTTCTGTCGCCGGTTCCAGCATCATTCCCCCGACTATGCCAATCCGCCAGTGGGTTACAAATCCGCCATCCGGCTGCGGTTCATCGGTGCGACGTGGCGCAAGCGCAAACTCAAGTTCCGTCCCATCACGCCATACACTCAGCAGCAAAACCCGCCCATCCGAAGACTCAACGTGTTCTTTCAGCTGCTCAAAGGCAAAGATTGGCTCACCATCCACCGCGGTGATCACGTCACCGGGGCGTAGTTGTATATCCATTGCCGCACTTCTAGGCGCAACCTGTTGGATCAGCGGCGGGAACAGCCACGGCCCGGACACATTAACCTCCTGCCCTTCACGCAGAACCGAATAATCCAGAACCGGCTGCACCGGCAATTCGTCGACAAAATCACCCCACTCACCACCTTGGTCAAAATCAGGTGTGCGGATGCCTTCGATTGCGACGATCTGATCGCCATCCCTGAGTTCCTGAACGGTCCCAGGCAGCGGCTTCAAATTTCCCACCGTTAACGGTTCTTTAGCCACCCCTTGTGACCAGAAAATCAAGCCGAAAACCAGGATGGACAGCACAAAGTTAAAGATCGGCCCAGCAGCAACCGTCGCCGCACGCGCCCAAAGCGGTGCACCGTGCATAGTGCGACGCAGCTCTTCCGGGTTTTGTTCGGAAAGCTCTCCCATCGCTTCCTCGTCTTTGCCCGAGGCCGCGTTGGCGTCGCCCAGAAACTTGACGTAACCACCGAATGGAAGGGCTGCTACCTGCCATTTGGTACCGTGCTTATCCACCCGACTCCAAAGAACGGGACCAAATCCAAGCGAGAAGACCTCGGCATGAATGCCCGACCAGCGACCAACAATGTAATGACCGTATTCATGCACGGCCACAATGACCGAAAGCGCCACGACAAACGCCGCGATTGTATAAAGTAGCCCACCAAATTGCGGGATCAGAGATATGATGTCCAAGTGTCTATCCTGCTCGCGTGATCACGGCTTCATCCACCCACTTACGTGCCAGATGGTCCGTTTTAAGTACGTTATCAAGGGTCATGTCGGCATCAATCAGGCCGGTGGTGCCCTCGAACCGGTCCAATACAGCCTCGACCACCCGAGCCATATCCAGAAATCCGATCCGCTTTTCGATGAACAGATCTAGTGCGCGTTCCTTGGCTGCATTGAATACAGCTCCGGACAACCCGCCTCTCTCCATAACATTCCGAGCCAGCCTCAGCGCCGGATACCGGGCAAGGTCCGGGTCCTGAAAATGCAGCTTGCCTAGCTTGGCCAGATCCAGCCGAGCGACCGGCAGTTCACGCCTTGCGGGCCAGTGCAACGCGTATCCGATGGCGTGCCGCATGTCCGGCGCGCCCAGATGCGCCATCAGCGCGCCGTCCCGGAACCCGACCAGCGCATGAACCATGGATTCAGGATGGATCAGAACCTCGATTTCACCCGGCGCCACCCCGAAATATTCCCGGGTTTCGATGACTTCCAATGCCTTGTTGAACATAGAGGCACTGTCGATGGTGATCCGCTGACCCATGTCCCAGTTTGGATGGCTGGATGCCTGTTCGACAGTTGCCTTCGACAGCTCCTCCAGTGGCCAGTCACGGAAAGCACCACCACTAGCGGTAATGACGATACGTTCAACCGACGCGATCTCTTCGCCTACAAGTGCCTGAAACACAGCCGAATGTTCGCTGTCCACCGGCAACAAACGGGCATCGTGTTTTTTGGCGGTTTCAATCACCAGTGAACCGGCACAAACCAGCGTTTCCTTGTTGGCCAATGCCAGGGTCGCCCCTTGCTTGAGCGCCTCAAGACCCGGGTTCAGACCTGCGGACCCGACGATTGCCGACATGACCCAATCGGCAGGCCTAGTCGCGGCTTCGTTCAAGGCAGTTGTTCCAGCAGCAGCTTCGATCCCGGTCCCGGCAAGCGCGGCTTTTAGGTCTTCCAGACAATCTTCATAGGCCGTTACCGCCACCTTGGCGCCCAATGATCGAGCATCTTGTGCAAGTTGTGCAATATTCCTGCCACCGGTCAACGCAACGACATCATAAGATGACCGGTCCCGAGAAATCAGGTCGATGGTGTTCTGCCCGACCGAGCCGGTGGCACCAAAAATCGATACCTTACGCATCACATTCCTCCGGGAGAGAAAAACAGCCCCAGAATAAGAACCAGCAATGATGCGCCCATCATCCCGTCAAACCTGTCAAGAAACCCGCCATGCCCGGGAATAAGGTTCGAACTGTCTTTCACGCCCAGTTTCCTTTTGGTCGCACTTTCAACGATGTCACCGGCCTGACTGGCCATGGATGCCAGAACCGATACCATGACAAAGGTAATGCCAAACCCCGCATGCACCGCAAAACCTGCCCCAACCAATGCGGCGGCGACCCAGCCACCGGCAGTGCCGGACCACGTTTTCTTTGGGCTGACTTTCGGCCAGAACTTTGGTCCGCCAACTGACTTGCCGACAAAGTACCCCGCAACGTCAGTCGCCACGACAACCGCGATCAACCAGACCATCCAGACAAGGCCCATATTTTCGCGAATCGAAATAAAGCCAAGCCCGGCTGCGGCAATCCAAACGGCAAACAGAGCATACAAACCCTTGTGCTGTTTCACCTGCCCTGCCCCAACCAAAGCCGGAGCCAACAACAAGGGCAATTTGTAAAGCGGCGGAACGTGATAGCTAAGCGCAATGGCAGCGCCAGTTAGAATAGCAAGCTGAACGGCAACGCCCATACGATCGGGGTCGACCATCCGCACCAATTCCCAGATCATCAACCCACAAGCAACAGCAATGAAACTTTCGAACCACAGCCCGCCCAGCCAAACTTCAATTGAGCCGATGCCGACCAGCACCAGAGCAGACAGTACCCGAGCGGTCAGATCGGACCACCTGCCGTCACTCATGCCAGAACCGCTCCAAACCGGCGCTCGCGCGATCCATAACTGCGGCACAACCGTTCCAGCTCATCCGCTGTGAAATCCGGCCACAGCGTGTCGATGAACTCGTATTCAGAATACGCAGACTGCCAAAGCAGGAAATTGGAAATCCTTGCTTCTCCGCTGGTTCGGATCACCAGATCCGGGTCAGGCAGAACATGGGTATCCAGATATTTAGGAAGCGTTTCCACGTCCACATCCTCGGGCCGCAGTTTTCCATCGGCGACATCCCGGGCCAACCGTTTTGTCGCCCTGGCCACTTCGTCCCGACCGCCATAGTTCAACGCTACTGTCAGATGAACCAGATCATTATGGCTGGTCGCCTGTTCGAGCTTGTCCATAAGCTCGATCAGCTTGGCGTCCAGACGCATGCGATCACCAATAAACCGCACGCGCACACCGTTTTCCTTCAGTGCGTGTGTTTCCTTGGTGATGTAGCGCCGGAACAAGCTCATCAGGCCAGCAACTTCGACCTGAGTGCGTTTCCAGTTCTCGGTCGAAAAAGCAAAGACCGTCAGATACTTGATGCCAAGAGGCGGGCAAGCTTCGACGACCTCGCGTACGCGCCGCGCGCCGGCGTGATGCCCAAACAATCGGGGACGCCCCCGCGCCTGCGCCCAACGTCCATTTCCGTCCATGATGATGGCGACGTGCTGCGGGCCGACAGGCTCCAGGATATCCGGATCTTTGGGCATTATCAGGTCAGACCTGCATGATCTCGGATTGCTTGGTTTCAAGCGCTTCGTCCACGACCTTGATCATCTTATCGGTCAACTCCTGAACTTCGGCCTCCCAGAATTTCTGGTCATCCTCGGACAAACCGTCACTTTTGGCCTTTTTGACCTGATCCATACCGTCGCGCCGCACATTTCGGATCGCGACGCGGGCATGTTCCGCATACTGGCCTGCAACCTTACCAAGTTCACGCCGGCGTTCTTCGTTCAGCTCCGGAATGGGCAGCATGATGATTGTACCGTTGAGCTGCGGATTGATGCCCAACCCACTTTCGCGGATAGCCTTTTCCACTTTGCCTACCAGGGACTTGTCCCAAACATTGACTGTCACCATCCGAGGCTCGGGTACATTGACCGTACCAACCTGATTGACCGGCGTCATGGAACCGTAGGCATCCACCATCACTGGCTCAAGCATGGACGCCGACGCACGACCGGTACGCAAAGACGCAAATTCGGTCCGCAGATTTGCCATCGCGCCATCCATGCGGCGCTGGAGATCATCGGTGTCCAGTTCGAAATCGTCAGACATGCTGCTCACTCCCCGTTTTCAGGTACTGTTCCGATGGGTCATAAGACATCGGAATTGGGATGTATAGCAATCATGAACGGGAAATGTGACGATAGCGAGGGGTGTTTCACGGCTTTTTGGTGTTTTTCCTGCCCAACAGGAAAGCTGCCCGAAAAAGTGAACGGACAGCTTTCGTTACAGGGATCGCTCAGCCGTTGACGTCGACAACAACGCGACCCTTTACCTGACCTTTCAAAATATCTGCTCCCAGCTGCGGCAGGTCGCTGAGATTTGCAGGCTGAATCATTGCGTCCAGCTTATCCATCGGCAAGTCGGTCGAGATTCTCTGCCAGGCGCGCACCCGATTTTCGTATGGCTGCATCACACTATCGATACCCAAAAGGTTCACGCCTCGAAGAAGGAAGGGAATCACCGATGCCGGTAACGAAGCCCCTCCAGCCAGACCGACTGCGGCAACCGAACATCCATATTTCATCTGGCCCAGAACGCGCGCCAACATTTCACCACCGACCGCATCAACGCACCCGGCCCAGTTCTCACTCTCAAGTGGGCGCTTGGTTGTTTCGTTCAGTTCTTCCCGCGCAACGATTGTCGTAGCACCCAGCGATTTAAGATACTCGGCTGCTTCCGGACGACCGGTCACGGCAGCAACCTCGTAACCCAGATTGGCCAGAATGGCGGTTGCAACTGATCCGACACCACCTGCTGCGCCCGTCACCAATACAGGGCCGTGATCCGGCGTCAGTCCGTGATCTTCAAGAGCCATCACTGCAAGCATCGAGGTCAGGCCCGCAGTGCCGACTGCCATTGCATGCCTTGCATCCAAGCCCTCGGGCAGCGGTACCAGCCAATCCGCCAGCGCGTTGGCTTTTTGAGAGTACCCACCCCAATGTGCCTCGCCCACACGCCAGCCGGTCAGCACGACCTTGTCGCCAGGCTTATAACGGTCGTCCGAAGATGACTCGACTGTTCCCGCATAATCGATGCCGGGTACATGCGGGTACTTTCGAACCAACCCACCACCACTGGGGCTCAGGCACAGGCCGTCCTTATAGTTCACTGTCGAATATTCCACAGCAACGGTGACTTCTCCATGAGGGAGAGTATCCTCGGAAATCTGCTGAATTGAGGCACTTGCTTTGCCACTTTCTTCATTCTTTTCAACAACCAATGCGTTGAACATCATGCCACTCCTCTAATCTGGACGCGGTGCGCCCGGCATTTCATCTATCTTCCAAACGTCAACGATGATCACAGTCATCGCCAAAACCGTTCCTGTACAACGGCCCATCTCATTCCGTGCTCTGTCAGCACCTCGATGCGGGTACCGGGTGACCAATGCGATCGATCAACCATGCCAATGGCCACGTTAACTCCGAACTCGGGTGAAAAGACTGCCGAAGCTATCTGCCCAACCTGATTTCCCTGAGACATGAGTGGCCAGGACTCGGAACAGGGTCCAATATCACCCTCGATCACAACGGGCCGAATCTGCCGCGGCGGGCCATTTTGGGCCTGATCCGCCAGCGCCGCCTTTCCGGTGTAGCTTTCGGGCGAGTTGCAATATCGACCCAGACCACATTCAAACGGCGTATTCTCGCGCGTCATGTCCGATCCGAAACTCAAAAGCCCGCTTTCAATGCGCTCAATGTTGTTCGGACAACCAGCCCGAACTTTTAGATCGCGTCCGGCGGCGAAAAGAGCATCCCATAGCGGCATGCCATAATCGGAGGCATCCACATAGATTTCAAACCCGCCCTGTTTTGACCAACCCGACCGGGCCACGACAAACTCGCGATCTTCGAAAGCAAGACGCTTGTATCTGAAGAACTTGATATCCCGGACCTGCTCGCCAAATACCCGGGCCATCAGTTCGTCGGCCTTTGGCCCCTGCACCGCCAGCGGCGAGACATCCGGTTCTGCTACTTCGGCATCGAGATCAAGCGCGACAGCAATCCCCAACGCGAACTGCCACAAATCACCATCTGCCACCGACAGCCAATAGTGATCGTCAGCCAGTTTTACGGCCACCGGGTCATTCAGCATTCCGCCATTCTGATCAACGACCGGGACATAGTAACACTGATCTTTCTGCATCCGGTCCATATCGCGCGGACTGAGCATTTTCATCAGCCGCAATGCATCCGGACCCCTTATTTCAACCTGACGTTCGCAGGCCACATCCCAAACCTGCACATGTTTCTTGAGGTGTGCCGCATCTGCTTGGACACTTTCAAAAAATGTCGGCAACAACATATGGTTATAGACAGTATATCCACCAACTCCGGCGGCTTCGACGCCGGGTGTGAACGGAGTTTTGCGGACGCGGCGACTGGGCGTGATTACAGCCATATCAGAACCCCTCGGGAAGGAATACCAGATCGCTGACAGGTGCTTTTGATCCTGCCTCGGTCAGCATCTTGTGCAGCTGGCCGCGATGGTGCGTCTGATGATTGAACATGTGAACTACACATTGGGCATAGGGCCTGGTTACGTCAGCCTCTTTTGCAGCCGAATACCACGTAAAATCCCCGGTCAACGGCCCGTCTTCAAGGCGGTGAGCCCAGCCTTCAACACGCTCATCAATCTCTTCGCGCATTGGCAACCATTCAGCAAGATCGCCACATATCGAAGTGCTTTCCGGAATGCCTCCACCGGGGCCTGGACCTTTGTCAAAGCGTGAAATCCAAATCCAGTCGCCCCACAGCAGATGGTTCGCGGTGCCGAGTATCGAACCGAAAAAAGCGCCACGATCACGTGTCAGTTCAGCCAACGTCAGCATTTCAAGAAAGCCTGACAACTGATTGTTTTGCCAACGATTATAGCGCGACATCTCCTGTGCGTAGGACGCGGTGATCATCACTTGGGTCCGTGCCAGTCGATCTGACAGATTTCCGCTGAACGTCCTTCAAAATCCCAAACCCGACCAAAGGCGCGTACGCGGCCCTTGCTGGCCGTGGCCACTGTGATGTCCGGACCCATCCAGTATTCGGTATTCGATATTACGATATCGCTTTCCTTGTCCTTGCCCTGAACCGGAAAGACGGTGCCCTGAATTTTCTTACCAACAGTTATGTGTCGGTTCTTGCCATCGTTCACATAGGATACGGGCTGCCGTTCGGCGCCAAGGAACTCACCCACCAAAATCGAGAACAGCCCGGTCGTACCGCGTGCCTGCCCCGAGAATATCTTGACCAATCCTTCGTAGGCTGCATGGCTGGCGCGATCGTCGATGAACACCGCAGCCTTCCAGTTGCCGCGCGACATCATTCCCGGAATTTCGATCAGCAAACCGATATTCAGACCAGACAGATCTTCGTCGCCATAATGGCCGCTGTCGATGCGCACACCGCCCCAGGTCTGACAATGCCCTTCGGTCGGCTCATGCTTGCCAAGCGAAACCACGCACGGACAGAAAACCGTGCAATTGCAATTCAGTACAAGCTCGCCTTTAATTGCCCACGGCGTCAAACCGGGGTCTTTGCGATCCGCAGCCGGATGTCGGCTGTCGATCTTCTCGGCGACTTCCAGTCGATCGTTTGCCATTCTTAATCCTCCTTCAAATCAGTCCAAATCCGATTGCAACCGACGCGGCAATCAGCGCTCCACCCAAGGGCCGGGTAATCCAGCGCCCCAGGTCGGGCAGTTTCTCAAAAACCATGATGACGGTCGCCAGCCCCATGAAAGCCAGGTTCATGACACCGCCGACAAAGGCGAGAAGCATCAGGGCCCAGCAACACCCAAGGCAAACCAGTCCAAGCCGAATGCCATTGCGCCACGGACCTTCGTCCCAATGGGTCATGAAGAACATCATGGGTGAGCGGCATTTCACCAGACAGGCCTCCTTAACAGGTGAAAACTGATAAACTCCAGCAACCGCCAGAAGCCCTGCGGACAGGAAACGGGTGCCGCTTTGGCCCAAAGGATCAATCAGACCAGCCTGAAACAGGACCATTTGCAATCCTGCGGCAGAAAGCGAAAACCCCAACCAAACCATAAGGTATCCGCCAAGCAGATGCCCCATATGGACGCCCGCACCAGTCTCACCCAGTTCTTCATATGTTGCGAGAGCCGGTAGAACAGTCGGGGCCATCATTGCGGCCGACATCAGCACCCACATCAAAACCATCCGGACAAATCCGGCGGCATCCGGGGTGACAACGCACAGACTTGACCAGAAGTCCGCCCCGTAAACCATTCCGATCTGACGCAATTCCGCTGGAACGGCCATCAGATATAAAACGGTCCACGCTCCGGCAATGCCAATGAAAAGCGCCAGCCAGTGCGGCGCGGTCATTGCCCTGATGCGTCCCGACAGCATGGCTCTCCCTCCCTCGCTCCCGACTCATCTCTTGCTTTTCAAATGTCAGACTTTTAAATGTCAGACAAATAAAAAATTACAAATCGTGCGCCAAACATGAAAATCGACCCTTTGAAACCTGCCGATCTGTCGGCGCAAATCGCTCAGGCCATCCGTGATGCTATTGTCACGGGAAAGCTGATCGTAGACGAACGCCTGCCGTCCGAGGCGGAACTGGCGGACCAGTTCCAGGTGTCGCGACCCACTGTGCGCGAGGCCCTGAAAAGGCTTGCAGCGCAGTCGCTTATCCGTACTCAGCGCGGTGCCACAGGTGGCGCCTTCGTGAACCGCTTGAATTTCGAAGATGCGTATTCACAGCAAATTACGACCTCGACGTTGCTACTGTCGATGAACGCCGTCAGCTTCGATACGGCTTGCGAGGCCCGATATGCGCTGGAACGCGCATGTGCCCCGTTGTCCGCGCAACGACGCACAGCCGATCATCTGGCGACCATGCGTGCAGAGATATTCCGCCAATCGCAACCCGGCCTGACAGACGAGGCGTTTTGCGCATCGGACGTGGCCTTTCACCGTGCCCTTGTCGATGGCGCGGCAAATCCGGTGCTGTCCTATCAGTTGGCTGGCGCGGTCGAGGCAATGCAACCCCTGATGAACATGATTACCTTCACGGCTCGTTCCCGCGAAGAAATTATCTTGTTGCATACTGCCATCGCAAATGCCCTTGAAACGCAAGATGCCAAAGCGGTCGACACCGCTCTGATCGATCTTGAAGGCTATACCCGCAAACTTGCCCGGGACGTCGCGGAAAGCCGCCGCAGACACCCCTAAATATGGCAGTTGGAAAAGGCACTTGACGCAACTGGCCCCCCAAACGGACAATCAGTCAGGCAGCGTGACACCCGGCACGAAGACCGGAACTCTCAATAAAAATTGAATATCAATTATTTACGGGAGGAAGTTATGAACCTTAGACCGGACCCGACATTCTATCCGTCCCCCAAACTGGCGATGGAAGGACCAACGGAAACATTGGCGTTCACGCTGATGCTCAGCCCGGATTTCTCGCAACCTGATGGGCTGGCTGTAGTAAACACTGACCCGAACTCTGGCGATTTTGGCAAGATCGTCCACACTGTCATCATGCCCGAAACCGGGGACGAGTTTCATCATTTCGGCTGGAACGCCTGCTCGTCATCTCTTTCACCACTCAGCGGTCACGCATTTCTTGAGCGGAGGTATCTGATCATACCGGGCATTCGGTCCAGCCGGATATACGTGGTTGACGTCAAGAACCCGCTGGAAGCGAAGATACACAAGATTATCGAACCGGAAGAAGTGTTTGCAAAAACAGGATATTCCCGCCCGCATACCATTCATTGCGGACCGGAAGGCATATATGTCAGCACACTCGGCGGCGGTGGTCCGGATGGAACCGACGGCCCGCCGGGTATCTTTATCATGGACTGCGAAACCTTCGACATCATCGGCCGGTATGAAATTGAGCGCGGCGTGCAGGACAAGCACTATGACTTCTGGTGGAACCTGCCACGCGACTACATGGTCAGTTCCGAATGGGCGCTGCCGCCGCAATTCGAAAACGGCATCGTTGCCGAAGACCTGCTGTCGAATAAATACGGACACCGCATTCATTTCTGGAATCTGCGGAATCGCACAAATATTCAGACCATTGATCTGGGCGAAAACCACCAGATGGCGCTGGAAATCCGCCCTGCCCATGATCCGGTCAAACAACACGGTTTTTGCGGAGTGGTCGTAGATACAACCAACCTCCAAGGTGCAGTATTTACATGGTGGCGGAATGGCGACGGAACGTTCGAAGCGAAAAAGACGATTACGATAGATCCGCAACCAGCTGATCCGAACGACCTGCCCGAGCTTCTGAAAGGGTTTTCAGCCGTACCGCCATTGGTCACTGACATCGATCTAAGCTTGGACGACAAATACCTTTACGTCTCGTGCTGGGGGACCGGCGAGATGCATCAATACGACGTTTCCGACCCAATGAACCCCACTCTTGCCGGCAAAGTTGATATCGGTGGGATCGTCAAAAAGACCAAGCACCCCAACGGCAACGTCTTTGGTTATGGCCCCCAAATGGTCGAAATCAGCCGTGACGGCAAACGTGTTTACTGGACCAATTCACTGTATTCCACGTGGGATGACCAGTTCTATCCCGGTGATCGCGGCGCTGCGATGGTCAAGGCGGATGTCGGGACAAACGGCGGTCTGACGCTTGATCCGAATTTCTGGGTCGAGTTCCCAAAGGGTTATCGCAGCCACCAGATTCGGCTTGAAGGCGGAGACTGTTCGACTGACAGCTTCTGCTACCCGTCGGCCTGAGTTGGAGTATCTGACGACGACCACGGCCGGGCTTTGGCTGGCCGTGGTGTTAAGCGGACTCTATCACGGCCTTAACCCCGGTATGGGATGGCCCCTGACGGTGTCTGCCGCGATGATGGAGCGCCGTCAGACCGCGCTTTGGAAAGCGCTGGGTGCATTGGCCACCGGGCACTTTCTGGCCATGCTCGGTATCCTGCTGCCATTCGCGCTTATGGCCGTGCTGGTCGAATACCAGTCCGAAATCCGCATCGGCGCAGCCCTATTGGTCATCGCGATGGGTCTTTATGTCATGATCACGCGCCGCCATCCCCGAATGCTGTCTCGAATTCCGCCCGGCAAGCTGATCTTATGGTCCTTTCTTGTGGCACTGGCTCACGGAGCCGCATTGATGCTGGTTCCGATATACCTCGGTCTCTGTGGCCTTGACGAACTGGACACTGGCCACAGGGCCGTTTCTGAAATCATGGCAACCAACATGGCCCTGACACTGGCCGTGGCGTCGATTCATACGCTAGCCATGGTCACAGCCGGGGGCGGACTGGCTTTTGCCGTCTATCGTTGGCTGGGGTTAAAGTTCCTGTCGCAAAGCTGGTTCGATCTGGAGCTTGTCTGGGCCCTAAGCCTTTTGGTTGTCGGAGGCCTGGGCTTGTGGTCAGCGCTTTAGGGGATTTCACTGGCCGAAAACCGAGCTAAGTATCTAACCTTCAAACATTGCGAGGATCGGATGATACCCACCATTAACGCAGTAATTGCTGTTTTGACGATCGGTTTCGGACTGTTCGGGTTTCTGGCGCCGGCGTGGACAGCCGCTTCGCTGGACCTGGCGCCGACCAACAGCACAATGGGTTTGAGCGAAATGCGGGCGTCGGTTGGCGGTCTTTTTGTCGTTACGGGCGCTGCGGTTTTGTGGCTCAACAGCCCGACTGCGTATTTGATGTTGGGAATTGTCTATGCAGGCACTGCTCTGGGTCGTTTTGTTTCCTTGGCGCTAGACAACCCACCAATTGCAAAAGCGCTGCTATTTGGAGGAATCGAGGCGTTACTGGCAGCACTACTGATTGCAGCGAACCTCAACAAGTCCGTATAAAGCATTCACAACAGTCATCTTTTCCTGAAAGATTCTGTATTTGCATCCCTCCAAGCCGTCACCTATATATGTCATGTCCTTCGGGACTATGGACATAAACGCGCTCGTAATAAACGGATCGGACCCGGGGGCGGTACCCGGCGACTCCACCATACATCCTTCATTTGGGGATCATGGGGTCGAAACAGGATCGACGGACGTCTAAAGGGGTTAGCTTTGTCTCGGCGGGGTGCCACCGTACCGGCCCAAACAGTACAATTGCAAATGACAATCGTGCTCCGGTTGCAGTTGCTGCATAAGCAGTAACAAGACCGAAACTTAAGCCCTTGCGCCTAGCCGCGTAAGGCGGGGTTCGCAGGTACCTGGCAACAGAAACCTGCACTTACCTTTCATGTTTGCCCTTTTTGACCACGAACATCCTTTTGTTCATGGTTTATTCACTCTCTTTTTGCACGGTTTTCGTCAAAGGTTGGAGAACGGACATGACGAAATCAGAATTGCTCAAAGCCTGGTACTCTGAGGTTTGGGAACAGGGAAACACAGACGCCATCGACCAGTACTTCTTACCGGATACGATGGCCGAAGGGTTGATACCGGAAATGCAGGTCGGGGCAGATGACTTCCGTGATCTGGTAACCGCGTTCCGGCACCTGCTGGGAGATATCCGTGTGGAGCTGCCTAAAATCATTGAGGAAAATGATTGGCTCTCTGCAATTCTGCATGTTCATACGTCTCGCGCCGACACCGGTGCTGCGGTCGAGGTCTCTGGTCAAGTCATGGCTCGGTTCAAGGACGGAAAAATGGTCGAGGCCTATAATCAATTCGACTTCGTTTCGTTCTTTGAACAACTTGGTCAGCTGCCGCAGGATACCCTGCCCGTTTGCATGACCGGACAAAGGCTCGACTGGGTCTGATAATATTGACGGTTCGGACCTTTCCGCTGTACCTAAGTCTCATGGGGTAACGTTGCGAACACCCCGTGAGGCGACAGCCCAAGTTTCGCATGTATCCACATCTGAAGGAGACATGCCATGGCTGCCCCAAATGCCATCAAGGTTCAGCAACTGTTGCGTCTAATCGGAACACCGCGGTCACCAATCATTGTTGATATCTGCCTGGAAGACGACTTTTCGGCCGATCCCTATCTTATTCCCGGTTCAGTTCGTCGATCGCACATCGACATGAAGGGAATTCGCGAGGTTTTTCAGGACAAACCCGGCGTTATTGTGTGTCAGCAAGGCAAAAAGCTTAGTCAGGGTTTGGTGTCCTTATTGCGCGGAGAAGGTTACGACGCGGAATTTCTGGAAGGCGGGATGTTTGCGTGGCGGGATACTCCTGGCGCTATGAGAGTGCCATTTGCTGCGCTCCCAATGCCTCAGGGGGGAAGCACACTTTGGGTCACCCGACATCGGCCCAAAATCGACCGGATCGCCTGCCCTTGGCTTATCCGCCGATTTGTTGATCCGTCTGCACGCTTCCTTTTTGTCTCCCCTGCCGAGGTTGAAGGAGTGGCCGAACGATTTGGCGCCACACCATTTGACATCGAAGGCCAATTCTGGAGCCATCGAGGCGAAAATTGTACTTTTGATACAATGTTGGACGAATTCGGGCTGCGAACCCCTGCCCTGAATCGCTTGTCCGAGGTTGTTCGCGCGGCAGACACCAATCGCCATGACCTTGCCCCTGAAGCCGCTGGCCTGCTCGCCGTTTCCGTCGGTCTGTCGCGCCAATACAGGGATGATCACGAGCAGCTGACGGCAGGAATGCACCTTTATGACGCTTTGTACCGCTGGGCGCGGGACGGGTTCAGTGAAACGCACGACTGGCCGTCGGAGCGCAAGAAATGACCCCGACAAATGGCGAACTCGTTGCCGTATTTGGCCGCATTGGCCTACTGTCATTCGGCGGGCCAGCTGCGCAGATTTCATTAATGCATCAGGAACTGGTGGAACGACGTCCATGGCTGGACGAGCAAACCTATTTGCGCGCACTTTCGTTGTGCATGCTCCTGCCCGGTCCGGAAGCAATGCAGTTGGCCACCTATGCAGGCTGGCGTTTGCGGGGCGTGGCGGGTGGGCTGATCGCCGGTGGTCTGTTTGTACTTCCTGGTGCACTGATCATTTCGGTGCTTGTCGGGCTTTATGCTGCATTCGGGGATCTACCACTGGTTCAGTCGGCCTTTCTTGGGGTCAAGGCAACGGTCATTGTGATCGTCCTTCAGGCACTCAGAAACCTGTCGCGCAAGGCGTTGACGGACAGAGAGCATCGGATCATCGCCATATTGGGCTTTCTGGCCATTTTCGCCCTGAACATCCCTTTCCCGCTGATTATTCTGGGTGCCGCCATTTGGGGCTATCTGACTTCGGCCGAATCCGGTTCTGACGGGAGTTTCCCCGACGCGCCGCCAACCGCGCCAATTCGAACCGCGATCATCTGGCTGACACTCTGGCTTGCGCCTCTGTTCACACTTTCGATGACCGGTCCCAAATTGTTGAGTGATCTGGGCTGGTTCTTCGCCCGACTGGCAGTGGTCACGTTCGGCGGGGCCTATGCCGTTCTGGCCTACATGACGCAAACAGTCGTGGAAAAATACAATTGGATCACCACAGATCAGATGATTGACGCGCTGGGTCTTGCCGAAACGACCCCCGGGCCGCTGATACTGGTCACACAGTTTGTCGCCATGCTCAGCGGTCAAGCGGCGGGTGGACCAGCCCTTGCAATCGCCGCTGGGATGATCGCGCTTTGGGCGACCTTCATTCCATGCTTTTTGTGGATTTTTCTTGCCGCACCTTATCTGGAACAAATTGCCGCCCGGCCGCGCCTCTCGTCGGCTCTGCATGGGATCACGGCAGCCGTGGTCGGTGTGATTCTCAACCTGTCTGTTTGGTTTGGTCTGAATGTTCTTTTTAGCCGCGTTCCCGAATTTCAATTCGGGCCTCTTTCCCTGCCAGCGCCGGGAATGGACTCGCTAAACATCACCGCATTGATTTTAACCATCGTCGCCGGGCTATTGATTTTCCGACTAAAATTCGGGATTGGAAGGGCGTTAACCGTTATGATTCTGGCGGGCCTGATTGCTCACTTCGTATAACCAATAATGCGCAAGACGGCCTTTTGTTTCCAGTCGAATCCCCTATGCTGAATACAACCACTTTCGAGGAACAAACATGTCGCAAGACATCGACTATGGAAATCTGATGCACACGGCCATGCGGGGCCTGATCAAGACTGTCTTGCGCGACGTGTCCCAAAACGGGCTGCCGGGGACGCATCATTTCTTCATCACGTTCGATACCCGCCATGCGGGAGTGGAATTGGCCGACTGGCTGCGGGAACGCTACCCAGATGAAATGACCGTTGTTATGCAGCACTGGTTCGAAAATCTGACTGTCGTCGATGAAGGGTTCTCGATCACGCTGAATTTTGGTGACACGCCGGAACCGCTGTACATCCCCTACTCTGCGATCAAGACGTTTGTGGATCCGTCCGTGGAATTCGGTCTGCGCTTCGAAAGCTCGGAAGACGATGACGAAATCGTGCAGATCGAAGACGATCCGGACCACTTGCAGACCGAAGAACCCGAGACACATCACGACGCCGATGTGGTTTCACTGGACAGCTTCCGGAAGTAGTGCGCGGAACGGGCTGGCTATTGCCGTTTCAGGAACGTTTCGACAGAGCGTGATTTTTCGCCGTTGCGAAACCGTGAAAAGGACAGATCCAATCCACCGTCCGCAAGCGTCCGATCAAATTGCTGCAACTCGTACCCACCGTTGTCATCGATAAACAGCGAGAACACCGTTAGGGTGTCACCTTTAATCCGCCCCCAAACAAAAGGCTCGCCTTTCATTGGGTTCAGTGGCACCTCATGTCCGAATACGTCGCGCTTCATCGCGGCGGAAAAAACCTCGGTCCGGTCTGTAGGACGGAAATCTATCGAGTATTTCTGTTCTTTCACCCGTCCGTCGGACTTATAAGTCGTCGTCGACCAACTGACATTGAACCCGGTTTTCAATTCGGAAATTGACACACTCATATCGCGTGGCGTCGACGTGCCATCGGCATCTACAAGTTCAGCCGATCCTACATAGTCACCTACGAAAGGCGTGATTCCCGAGGCAGCGGCCTGAAGCGTCAGCACCACCATCCAAAAAGACACGGTCAATGCGTATAATGCGATGAACAGCGCTTGGGGGCGGTTTGATGCACGCATGAGAGTCTCCGTCACAGATGGCCTGCCCATACTAACCACCACCCGGCTACGCACAATGGGGCTGTTTCGATGACCACGTATAATTGAACTGCCCTCTCGCCTATACCTTTGCACAGCTTAAGTTTATGGTGCGCGCAACTGGCCGATTGCACCAAGGCATGGTCCCGGTTAAACGGCATACAATCGCATACATGACGGAGTGACAGATGTCCCAGACCCGCACCGAATCCGACAGTTTTGGCCCGCTTGAGGTCCCCGCAGACAAATACTGGGGCGCGCAGACCCAACGCTCGATCATGAACTTTCCAATTGGCTGGGAAAAGCAACCCGTCGCCATCGTACGTGCGCTGGGCGTCATCAAAAAGGCCTGCGCCATGGCAAACAAGGCCAGCGGCAAACTGGAACCTGAACTGGCTGATGCAATCATTCAAGCCGCAGGCGAAGTTATTGAAGGCAAGTTTGACGACAATTTCCCCTTGGTTGTCTGGCAGACCGGTTCGGGCACACAGTCCAACATGAATTCGAATGAGGTCATTGCGAACCGCGCCATCGAGATTCTGGGGGGCGTAATCGGATCGAAAAGCCCCGTACACCCAAACGATCACTGCAATATGGGGCAATCCTCAAACGACACGTTCCCCACCGCCATGCACATCGCCACAGCGATGAGCGTTAGGGATGTTTTGATGCCAGGGCTGGAAAAACTGGCTGCCGGGCTCGAGCAGAAGTCTGACGAGTTCAAGGATATCATCAAGATCGGCCGAACCCACACGCAGGACGCGACCCCTCTGACACTGGGTCAGGAGTTCTCGGGCTATGCCCATCAGATCCGTCAAGGCATTGCGCGAGTTAACGCAGCCATGCCGGGAATTTATGAACTTGCGCAGGGCGGCACGGCGGTTGGCACCGGCCTAAATACCCAGAAAGGTTGGGGTGAAACCGTGGCGGCCAATATGGCTGAAATCACCGACCTGCCCTTTGTTACGGCGCCCAACAAATTCGAGGCATTGGCCGCGCACGACGCCATGGTGTTCCTGTCCGGCGCATTGGCAACGATTGCGGGCAGCTGCTACAAAATTGCCAACGACATCCGTTTTCTGGGTTCCGGCCCGCGTTCGGGTTTGGGCGAATTGATCCTGCCGGAAAACGAACCCGGATCGTCAATCATGCCAGGTAAGGTCAATCCCACTCAGGCCGAAGCACTGACACAGGTCGCAGCCCATGTGATGGGCAACGATGCCGCCATCAAGTTCGCCGGCAGCCAGGGGCACTTCGAGCTTAACGTCTACAACCCGATGATGTCCTATAACCTTTTGCAGTCGATCCAGTTGCTGGGCGATGCAACCGACAGCTTTACCGAACGGATGTTGATGGGCACTCAGGCCAACGAACCTCGTATCGACAAGCTGATGAAGGAATCCCTCATGCTGGTGACGGCGCTTGCGCCCACCATCGGCTATGACAATGCGACCACCGTTGCCAAAACGGCCCACAAGAACGGCACGACACTCAAAGAAGAAGCAATCGCGCTGGGCTTTGTCGACGAAGCCACATTTGACGCCGTCGTGCGGCCTGAACAAATGATCGGCCCGAAAGACTGATGGGCAAGCCGGTAAACTTGAACCGGTTTCGAAAAGACAAGGCGCGGGCTGAAAAAAAGGCCCGCGCAGACCAGAATGCTGTCAGGTTCGGCCGATCCAAGGCAGAGAAAGAACTGGACAAAGCCCGGCATCAAAAAGCGCTTCGCGATCACGAGGGGCACGAGGTAGACAAATGAGCCGGCGCCCGGTCAAACGCTCCCTAACGCTCAAAGGCCATCGGACCTCGGTATCCCTTGAAGAAGAATTTTGGCAAGCATTTAGAGAAATCGCCGAAGAAAGAAACCTTCCGATCAATGCCTTAGCATCCGAAATTGATGTGGGAAGAGACCCCGAAACAGGCCTCGCCTCGGCAATTCGCGTATTCATCCTGAATTGGTACCAAAGTCGGAATTGAGGCTTGCCAAATCCTGCGCGTGTGGGTTCTATAACCCATAGAACAAATGGGGTACATTTATGGCCAAAGCTATTCCCGGCCCGGATGGGCAACTTCGTTGTGCTTGGTGTCAGAGCGCACCCGAATTCTTTGATTACCATGATCAGGAATGGGGATACCCGGTTGGCGATGATCGGCGGCTGTTTGAAAAACTTTGCTTGGAGAGTTTTCAGTCAGGCCTGAGCTGGCGCACCATTCTGTCCAAACGCGAAAACTTCCGAAAGGCATTTTTGGAGTTTGATTTCAACAAAATAGCAGAGTTTTCTGATGCGGATGTCGAACGCCTTCTTCAGGACAGTGGTATCGTCCGCCATCGCGGCAAGATCGAAGCCGTAATCAATAACGCGCGCCGCGCTCAGGAATTGGTAGCATCTGAGGGGTCGCTTGCTGCTTATGTTTGGCGATATGAACCGTCGCCCGAAAGCCTTCCGGAGCCGCAGACTTTATCTACCTCGCCGGAATCGGTGGCAATGTCGAAAGACCTCAAGAAACGCGGCTGGAAATTCGTCGGCCCAACCACCGTATTTGCCTTTATGCAGGCAATGGGACTGGTCAATGATCACGCAAAGGATTGCGTCATGCGCGAAAAATCGGCCCGTTTGCGCGGCGAGTTCACCAAACCTGACTAAGGCGCCCCGCAAGGCGCCTTAGTCAAAAATCACACCGACGCGCGGTAGATTTTATCAATATTAGTGCCAAGAGCCGCGTTGAAATCGGCATCGCTCATCTGCTTGGACAAACCTTCGGTGAGTGCACGCGAAAAAGATGCGATCATCTTGGCGTTCTGGTTCAACAGATCACAAGCCTCTTCCGTTGAATAACCGCCGGACAGAGCCACGACGCGCAAGACGCGCGGGTGATCCGCAAGTTCATCGAAAAGATTGGCGTTGGTCGGAATGGTCAGTTTCAGCATCACATCCTGTCCATCGCCAAGCTGATCGAGGTTTTTGAGGATTTCCGCCTTCAGGATATCCTCGGCCTCGGCCTTGGTTTCAGAATGGATGTTCACCTCGGGTTCGACAATCGGAACCATGCCCGCTGAAATCACCTCGCGGGCAACATCAAACTGCTGCGCAACTACTGCCGCGATACCCTCGGCATTTGCCTCATGGATGACCGAGCGTTCCTTGGTTCCAAAGACACCATTTGCCTTGGCCAGAGTTTCGGCCAGACCCGGGATGGGTTTCATCATCTGAACACCATTGGCCTGTTCTTCCAGACCTTTGTCGATCTTCAGAAATGGCACCACCCCTTTGACCGACCAAAGGTAATCGGCAACCTTACGGCCATCGATCTCTTCTCCCAGTGTACGTTCGAACAGGATCGCGCCGATGACTTTGTCCTTGGTAAAATCGTTCGCAAGAATGATGCGCGCGCGCATCTTCTGCACCTCGCTGAACATCTCTTCTTCGGATCCGTATTGCGATGCGTCTACCCCATACAGCGCCAGCGCCTTGGGGGTCGAACCGCCGCTCTGATCCAGTGCAGCGATAAAACCCGCACCATTTGTCATCTGCTCGCGCTGATCTGCTTTGGACATAACACATTTCCCGTTCAATTTTGATTCCGCTTTGAGCATTCGCATACATCAAGGCGTTGATGGATGGTAGTTTGTTAGCGCTCAAGAAGCCTAAGCCAAATCCCGTCTTTTGCCCGAACCGTAAGATGAGCGACCGGAACAGGGTCGCGGCCTGCAATGCGCTCGACCCGGAACCGGCGCAACAACATCGACAATATCAGGGGGCCCTCGACCATCGCGAATCCGGCACCGGTGCAGACGCGCGGGCCAGCGGAAAACGGAATGAATGCCTTGCTCTGACACTCCCTGCCGTTATCGCTTTGCCAGCGTGCCGGATCAAATTCATCCGGGCGTTCCCACAGCCGTTCGTGGCGGTGCAGATGCCATGGGCTGAGAACCACTTGCGACCGCACCGGAATGTCCCTGCCTCTGAATTGTTCCGGGCACGTCGTTTCACGCACCATCATCGGTACAGGTGGATAAAGCCGAAGCGTCTCGCGAAAGACATCCCGGCTGATCCTTAGTTTTGACATGACTGCAAAGGACCGCTCGTCCAGTGCCTGGGCCTCGGCAGCCACTTTTTCCTGCCATTCTGGATAAAGCGCCATCAGGTACAGCGCCCAGGCCAGAGCCGACGCACTGGTCTCATGCCCGGCAAGAAAAAAGATGGCAACCTGATCCACCATTTCCTGAGTATCAAATACCGCGCCCGTTTCGGGATCACGCATCGTCATGATCTTGGTTGCCAGATCATCAGGAGCTGTTCCCGCGGCGATAGCCGCTGCGCGCTCATCTGTCATTTTGCGGATCAGTGAGCGAATTCGAGCGGCGTTCTTTCTGGTCTCGCCAGAGTGAAACTTGGGAAACCAACCCGGAACCGGAATAAATGCGGCAAGGTTCAGCAGGGGCTGAGCACGTTGATAGGCCCGGAACCTGGAAAACACCTGCGCGGCGGTTTCATCCTCGATCGGGACTGAAAAAAGGGTGCGAAAGATCACGTCTGCGGCGGCGTGGCTTGTCACCTCCTCGATCTCTGTTTCCTCTCCAACCAAAGGGCGCAGGCGGTCCACACAGGATTCGGCCGCAGACCACATTGCCGGAAAGGTATCTTTCAACCGTCCGCCTTCGAAAGCTGGATCAATAATGCGTCGTTGCCGTTTCCATGTCTCGCCATTGGTCAGAAACACCGAGTCGCCCAAAAGCGGCCGCAACCCTTCGCGGATACGATCTGACTTTGGAAAATCGTCGGGGCGCTCCTTCAGGACCGTATCGACCAGTTCAGGTTGATTTATGAGGTAGGAGCGGAAGAACGTGGTTCTGAATTCAGCCATCCACGCGCGATAAAGTTTTGCGGGCTGCGCCGACAGAATGTCCTGCCGAAACATGCTCAGATAACGCCAGAGTGATACCCTGTCGGGTCGCGCATTTGGTTTGGGGGGGATCATGCAGCTATCGACCGGTGTTTTGACACGGCGACGTCAATCCGTGACTTGGAGGGCGCACGACCTTTGAAACGGTCCGCCAGCGTAACCGGCCCGGCGGTGATGCGGAAATAGTCGTACTCTCCGGGCCGATCAAAGGCGCAAAGATATTGAAAATGCAGCCGGAAAAACCGCCATCTCAATTCCGCCCAACGCTGCGGTGAAAGAGTTTGTGTAAAGGCTGCCGACAAAACCAGCGGCCAGCGTTTATCCGGTGCCGCGACGCCGCTGACGGCAACGGGGTCACACAGGGCAAAAGCACACCCGTCGCCCGGAGCAGTCACATCTATCCAGGTCACCTCGTCACGCGTGCACAGATAGTTCAGATCCGCCCTTAACCGCTGCGCCATCGGTAGAAAGGAAACCATCGGCACGACCTGCCCCAGAGACAGAAACGCCAGCTTGGGGCCATTTTCCGGAACTCGCCCATCCCGGATCAGGTCGGCCAGTAAAGACACCCCCAGATTGGCGCCAGAACTATGGCCAACGACCAGAACCTCGTCTTCGTCACTTTGCAGGGCTCGCTCGACCAACTCTTTGAAATCCTGCAGACGGCTTTCCATTTCTGGCGGATACCTCCCCCAAAGACGGGCGGAATGCGCATAGTTATGCAGGAGGTAGTAAGCAAACAGCTTATTATCGATTTTTCGAAACCAGCGCAGCACCCCATAGCCAAGCGCAAGCGACGGTACCAACGAGAACCACCCCACCAGCGGGAAAATGAGAGCTGCCAGTATCCATCCAGCAAGAACCGCTGCCACCAACTGCAACATTAACATCGCGACAGGATATAGGGCGGCAATGACCGGACCTTTCCGCAGACGCATCAGACGCCAAAGCGAACCGGAAGACAGATATATCCAGGCTGTTCGCAACATCTGCAAATAGGTTCCGGGAATGGAATTCGACATGCTGCTGCGAACGATGTCCGACCAAACCAAAACTTCGACTTTGGACTGAACGTCCTGACCGTCCTGACAGGAAAACACCTGCCAGCCATAGGGACCGCTTGTGGATTTTGCCTCTATTGCGATGTCATAGCCGGAGATTTTCGCCTGCTCGCGACTCTCCTTGCGGTATAGCTCGCGATAGCGGCGGGGATGAATCGGATCATAGCCCGGAATGTAAAAAACCCGGCGTTTGTGAACGTTTGTTCGGGATTCCTGACTGCTCATCACCATGACCTCTACCGGGCACGTTAGCGCAGTCAAATGGCAAGTGTAAGGCTTGCCATCTGCGTCACTTTCAAGGTTAACCCAGAACAGCCAGAGCCGGGAACGTTTCCAAAAGCCACCAGCTGAATTCGGTAAACAAGCCGGTAATCAGCATGATGCCGACAAACAGCAACAGCCCGCCCATCACCTTTTCGATCAGCCCCATATATGGCTTGATACGGTTCATGACAGACATTGACCGGTTGACGAACATGGCGGCAAGCAGGAACGGAATTCCAAGCCCTGCAGCGTAAACGCCAAGCAGCACAGTTCCCCGCGCGACCGAACCTTCGGACGCCGCCAATGACAGGATCGCCCCCAGTTGCGGACCGATGCAGGGTGTCCAGCCAAAGGCAAATGCCAGCCCGAGAAGGTAAGCACCAAAAACCGAACCACCTGCCTCGCCTGCGTCTACGCGCGCTTCACGGTCAAGGATCGGAATTCGAAAGACGCCCATGAAATGCAGCCCGAAAACGATGACAACCGCGCCGGAAATTTTGGCGAACAACACCTGATTCGTCAGCACAAACGCCCCAAAGGCCGAAGCCGTGAACCCCAGCAACAGAAAGACGGTGGACAACCCCATCACAAAGAACAGGGCAGCCAATGTCGCTTTGCGCCTCGCCTGCGCCTCGTCCTGCATTTCATGAAGGGTAACGCCGCTCATATAGGCCAGATACGGCGGCACGATCGGCAAAACGCAGGGTGACAGAAAACTGATGATCCCGCCGATCATGGCGACGAACATGGCAGGCAGCAGACCCGCGTCGATGATTTCAATTCCGAACATGTTTCTGGACATATGCCATCGCTTGACCCGCGTCACGGGGCCAATCGGTCACATCCTCGTGGTCTGATGCTGGACAGCACAGAAAAGGCCGAATATCTGCAATGTATGAATGACGTGACCGATACTCTGGATGCATTGGGGCTGCTTTGCCCCCTGCCCGTCCTGAAAGCCCGAAAAAGACTTAAACATCTGCCTGACGGTGCCGTCTTGCGGGTGCTGGCGGATGACCCCGCAGCAGTCATCGACGTTCCGCATTTCTGTGCAGAGGCGGGCCACTGCTTGGTATCCCAGGGCGAGCGAGACGGCCACCAGTTTTATCTTATCCGCAAAGGCGGATGAAAAAGGCGGGCCCGATTGGACCCGCCTTTTTCAGTTCATCAGCTTCCCAGCGACCACCATCCACGCCGCTTGGGCTTGGGCGGCTCCTCTGGCTGAGGCGGCTCTTCCGCCACCACCTCCAAAACCGGTTCCGGCTGTTCCTCGGCTACTTCAGGAACAGGCTCGACATCAGCTTCCGGTTCCACCGGCTGCTGGGTTTCATCAGCAGACTGTTCTTTTGCCTCTTCGGCTTCAGCCTCCGGTTCAGGGCTTTCAGCCTCGCTTGGCGCATCATCCGTATTTGCCGTTGCTTCAATCGGATCGGCGTTCACGTCAACTTCGCTTACCACAACGATTTCTTCAGCCTCTGCAGCATTCTCGGAAAGATTGTCCTCTGCGGCTGGCTCAGAAGCCTCATTCGATACTTCCGCTTCTGCGGGAGTTGAGTCCTCTGTGACTTCTACATCTTTCTTCTTCCGGCGCGGAGCTCGACGCTTTTTCGGTTTTGGCGCCTTTTCAACGGCCTCGTCGCCACCCTCACCTTCAGCGTCAGACGCATCAGCCTCAGAGGGCGAAGCTTCCTGCGGCTGTTCAGCACCGTCTGCAGACTCTGCGGATTCTTCGCTGGATTCGTCATTCACATCCACCGCATCGGCGTTTCCACCACCCTTCTTGCGACGGCGACGACGGCGTTTCCGCTTGGGCTTTTGCTCTTCCTCGGTCTGAACGGTCTCTTCTTCTTCGTCCTCTGCCGCATCGACCTGATCCATCAACGAAGCGTCCACCGAAACGACCGGCGCCGTTGCTTCTGGCACGATCCGGCTGGCGGTCTTGAACTTCTCCATCGAGAAGTCCGGGCTGACCAAATGCACGTCACCTTCAATCCGAACCGACAAGCCATACCGCGCCTCAATCTGTGCGATGTGTTCGCGCTTCTGGTTCATCAGGAAGTTGGCGATGCTGACAGGGCAGCGTACCAAAACCTCACGCGACCGGCGGCGCGTGCCTTCTTCTTCGATCTGCCGCAGTATTGACAGCGCCATATTGTCATCAGACCGGATCAGACCGGTTCCATGGCAGGATGGGCAAGGTTGCGTAGTCGCCTCAAGCATTCCTGGACGCAGACGCTGACGGCTCATCTCCATCAGGCCAAAACCCGAGATACGCCCCATCTGAATACGCGCACGATCTGTTTTCAGCTTATCTTTCAAACGCTTTTCGACCGCCGAGTTGTTCTTGCGTTCATCCATGTCGATGAAATCAATGACAATCAGACCGGCCAGATCACGCAAACGCAACTGGCGCGCGACCTCGTCAGCCGCCTCAAGATTGGTCTTGAGCGCTGTTTCCTCGATCGAGCCTTCCTTGGTAGCCCGGCCCGAGTTCACGTCGATCGCCACCAGCGCCTCAGTCACGCCGATCACGATATAACCGCCAGACTTCAGCTGAACCGTCGGGTTGAACATCCCGGCCAGATAGCTTTCCACCTGATACCGTGCAAACAACGGCAGCGCATCCTCGTACCGTTTCACGTTCTTGGCGTGGGACGGCATGATCATCTTCATGAAGTCCTTGGCAATGCGGTAACCGCCTTCGCCTTCAACAAGAACTTCATCAATATCGCGATTATACAGATCACGGATCGACCGTTTGATCAGATCGCCTTCTTCATAGATCTTTGCAGGTGCAATGGATTTGAGCGTCAGTTCGCGAATTTGCTCCCACAGGCGCTGCAAATATTCATAGTCACGCTTGATCTCTGACTTGGTCCGCTTTGCACCGGCGGTCCTGACAATCAGCCCTGCGCCGGTCGGTACATCAATTTCAGACGCAATATCCTTCAGCTTTTTGCGGTCTGCCGCATTGGTGATCTTGCGGCTAATGCCGCCGCCACGCGCAGTGTTAGGCATCAACACACAATAGCGTCCGGCAAGTGACAGATACGTCGTCAACGCAGCGCCTTTATTGCCGCGTTCTTCCTTTACAACCTGCACCAGAAGAACCTGGCGCACCTTGATAACTTCCTGAATCTTGTATCGACGCGGACGCGGCTTGCGCGGCGGACGAATATCCTCGCTGTCGTCTTCGTCTGCAACGGATTCAATACTGTCGTCCTTGTCCGTTGCATCAGAACGGGCAACCGTCGGCTTTTGGTCGTCTTCGTCCTCAGCCTCGGCGGCGGCGCCATCTTCCTCGCCCCCACGATCTCCCTCTACGGCCTCGGCAGAAGAATCTGCACTGGGCGCTTCTTCGGCGGACACTTCAGCGTTCTGCGCTTCATCGGTACCTTCCTCCGATGAAGCAGCGTCGGTGTCACCTTCATTGGTAACTTCCGTTGCATCCTCCGGGTTCACATCTTCTGATGCAGACTCTTCAGGATTGGCTGGCGCGTCTGTTTCATCAACTTCTGCCGCTTCACCATCATCCGGGGTTTCAACAGGCGTTTCCGCGACCAGCTCGATCGGCGAAGTCCCTTCCGGTACCGCCAGATCTACTTCTTCCTCACCCGAATCCAGGTCAATGGTTTCCATGCCGGTCGGTTCGGACGCCAATTCCTTGGTCTCGATCAGGTCGTCTGATTTTACGTCTTCCGCCTTGGTACGGGACCGTGACCGCCGCCTCTTGGGCTTTGCCTCATCAGCCTCGTCCCTCGCCTTCATCGCCTCGGCATAAGCGCGCTCTTCTTCCATCAGTGCTTCGCGATCAGCGACCGGAATCTGATAGTAGTCGGGATGAATTTCGGAAAACGCCAGAAACCCGTGCCGGTTTCCGCCATAGTCTACAAACGCCGCCTGCAACGACGGCTCAACCCGCGTTACCTTTGCGAGATAGATATTGCCTGCAAGCTGTCGTTTGTTCTCGGATTCAAAGTCAAACTCCTCAACCTTGTTTCCGTCCACCACCACGACGCGGGTTTCCTCCGCGTGGGTGGCATCGATAAGCATCTTCTTTGCCATGTTTCCTTGGTGCACCGCGCCAATAACGCTGTCCTCCGCCGTCCGGGAGGACGGGCGCTTTTGGGGTGGTGTCTTGTCAGGGCGATTTCAGACGGCGCGCGGCAGGGTCTGGCGCATTGGCCCCCTGCCCGTTCATTCAATCGTCGCGCGCGCGTCATCGCGGTTCTTTCTCCGACAGGTGCGATATAAACTCGCTGCCTGCCCATTATTCCTTTCGCCCGACTACTCGGACAAAGGCATTCTACTGCCCACATCAGGGGCACAATCGGTCTGCTTTGCCTCGTGGGGACTATCGCCATCCGCGGCAGAGCAGCGAAACTCAAAGGTTCGGGGCTTAGGGGCACCAAAACGGCCCGGCCCGTCCCGCCACAATAAAAGCAGTCTTGTGGAAAAGACAATGGGCAAACTGCAGGCGCACTGCTCCAAACACCCGATCAGAACCCATTCCCGCACACAAATGCACAGGCAACGACCTAATCAGATGGATCTCATCATCTGGCCAGAAGTACTTTGGGGGTGAATTGAGCCGCAGGTTCAAGAGGGGGCTGGCCCCCTCCCGGCGCTAAATGGCAATTTTACAGATAGTCTGAACGCTGCAGCCCGTACTTTGCCATCTTCTCGTTCAGTGTGCGCCTCGGCAGGCACAATTCGTCCATAACAGATGCAATCGACCCCTTGTGGCGGCGCATGGTGTTGTCGATCAGCATCCGCTCGAACGCCTCAACATATTCCTTGAGCGGCTTGCCTTCCGTCGTCATGACCGGCTGCATCTCTTCGTGATCCGACATGAGCAACGACGCAATCGTTCCCGATCCCCGCCGCGATTGCAGTACGGCCCGTTCGGCTATGTTGATCAACTGGCGCACGTTACCGGGCCAAGGTGCCTGCAACAGCTGCGCAGCCTCCTGAGCGCTGACCTGCGGTGCGTCACACCCATATTCTTCGGCGAATTGCTCGCTCAGGCGGGTAAACAGCGTCAGGATATCCTCTCCCCGCTGTCGCAGCGGCGGCATTGTGATACGCAACGCCGCCAGACGATAGAACAGGTCCGGGCGCAGAACGTCCTCACTGGTCTTGCCTGCCTCCTGCAGATTCGAAATGGCCACGATCCGTGTCTCGGCGGGCGTGCCCTGCTCATTCATCATGCTTAGCAAACGGGCCTGAAGCGTATCACTCAACGCTTCAACATCCTCCAGAACCAGCGTTCCGCCTCTTGCCTCTTCGACTGCGGGCAACTGGGCGTCCTCGGGCATCATCGGCCCGAACAGACGCTTTGACAGCGCCTCTTCCTCAAGCGCCGCGCAGGAAACCAGAACGAACTTCTTACCCGCCCGGCTGCCAACCGCATGCAACGCATGGGCCACAAGTGTCTTGCCAGTGCCGGTTTCGCCATCAATCAGTACATGACCATCGGCCTGTCCCAGATCCAGAATATCCTCGCGCAGGCGTTCCATCACCGGGCTGGCGCCGATCAGTTTGTTCATGATCTGGGTGCCACCCGACAGCTCACGCCGCAGCGCCCGGTTGTCCAGCGTCAGACGTCTGGCGTTGCTGGCGCGTTTTGCCAATTCGGACATACGGTCCGGGTTAAAAGGCTTCTCAAGGAAGTCGAACGCTCCAACGCGCATCGCTTCCACTGCCATCGGCACATCCCCGTGACCGGTAATCATGATAACCGGCAGGGTGCTATCCACGCCCATGAGCTTCTTCAAAAGCTGGATACCATCCATCCCCGGCATTTTGATGTCCGAGATCACAATCCCGGGATAATCGGCGCCCAATACCTTCAGCGCCTCTTCGGCACTGGCAAAGGTTTCGGTGTCGTATCCGGATAGTGCCAGCCACTGGCTAATCGACTGACGCATGTCTTGTTCGTCGTCCACAATGGCGATTTTCATGGCCTGTGCCATAATAATTCCTCGTTTATTCAGCGGCCTCGAGGCCGTCTTTGCCAAGTATCGGCAATTGCATTTCAAACACTGCACCACCGAGTTGTCCATTGCGCGCGGTCAGCCGTCCCCCGTGGTCGTTCACGATCCCGGACGAGATGGCAAGCCCCAGTCCAACGCCGTCCCCGGGCTGCTTGGTCGTGTAAAACGGTTCGAACAGGTTCTCGATATCCTTGATCCCGTAACCGTTGTCGCGCACCGTTAGGACCGCCATGTCCCCCGCTGCAAGGATGATTTCAACATCCGGCTCTGCAACAGATTTGGTGGCGTCCAGTGCATTTCGCAAGAGGTTCACCATGACCTGTTCGATCCGCATCCTATCCCCCAAGACTAACACAGGTTCCTCGGGAATGATCTGAGTGATCTTAACATGGCGTTGGCGCAACTGTGGCTCCATCATCGAAAGCGATGAAGCCAATGCTTCGCTAAGATTTACTGGGGAAAACGCATCCGCCCCTTTTCGCGCATAGGATTTCAGCTGGCGTGTAATCGCGCCCATTCGCTCAATCAGGCCGTCGATACGTCCAAAGCTTGCCAGCGCTTCTTCCGGCCGGTTACGGCGCAACAAAAGGCGTGCGCCAGCAAGATAGGTTTTCATCGCCGCCAGCGGCTGGTTCAGCTCGTGACTGACGGCCGCAGACATCTCACCCAAAGCCGCTAATTTTGAACTTTGCGCCAGCGTCTGTTCGGCAACTTCCAGCGTCTTTTCAACACGTTCCCGCTCAGCAATTTCCCGCTGTAGCCTTGCGTTCAATGCGCGAAGCTCCGCCGACTCGCGCTGAAACAGCGTCATGCGAAGCGTTGCCCTGCGGCTCAGCGCATAAAATGCCAGCGCCAGAAGAATCGCAAAGCCCATGATCTCCAGCGCCAGCACGCTGTTCACCTTTTCCCGAATCGAGGCGTAAGTGGTGAACGAAGTCATCTGCCAGCCACGGAACGGTATCCGGGTTTCCATCCGCATCACCGCCTCGCCTTGCAGGTAGGCATCGGGTGGCAGAGAGGTCCAGTCGGTCGTAGCACGAATTGCCTTCAGTATGGCGTTCTGGGGCGGTTGCCTCAGCATTGCGGCATTTTCGTCCAGCCCCCGCCATTGTGGCTCTGTCGACAGGATAATCGTACCCGTACTGTCGGTCACCATGACCGCGTCGGAAATCCCAGCCCAGGCTCGTTCGAATTTTTGCAGATCGACCTCGACAACGATTACGCCAAGAATTTCCGCCCCTGCTTCCATTCGCCGGGAATAGGAAAAACTGTACCCACCGGAATCGCGCTGAATGACCGAAAATAGTGTGGCATTCGATCGTATTGCATCGACAAAGTATGCCGAATTTCGGTGTGCCTCGCCCAATCGGTTCCGGTCTGTGGCCGCTACCGTGCGACCATCCCGGTCCAACAGCATTAATGACGCTGCACCAATTTCCTCCACAAACGAAATAAGGCGCTGCGTCGATAATGAGTAATCGCTGGACTGTAAGGCGGATATGAGCGTCGGATCACGCGCCAGCAACTGCGGAACGATTGCGTTTCGGCGCAGTTCGCTCAGCAGGTTACCTGAATAAAGCGCCAATCTAAGCTCGGCGCGATTGCGAGTGGATTCGGTAAATCTGTCCGTCAGAAGACGATTGGTGATCCACACCGTCGCGACCGCGCACAACAGCAGTACAACCACAGCCAAACGCAAGCGCCACCCCAATGGCGGGCCGCTAAACAGGTTCCTAAGCTTGCTATGTTCAGGTTGGGTTTCCGACGTCATGGCCAGAAGCTACGCCCCTGAACCAGCGTACTCAAGTCACGCCGGTGCGAGGACACCTGACAATGCGCGGAAGAGCGCCACCCCATCCGTTCCGCCGTGGCCCTCATCCGCCGCCCGTTCAGGGTGCGGCATCATGCCCAATACCCGTCGGTTGTCGGACAGAACCCCCGCGATGTCGTCGCACGAACCGTTTGGGTTGTCGGCATAGGTGAAAGCGATGCGATCCTGATCGCGCAGGGCTGCCAGCGTTCCGTCATCTGCAAAATAGTTGCCATCGTGGTGTGCGATCGGAATGTTGATCACGTCACCCGCATTGTAACCTTCGGTGAACGCACTGTCGCTGGTCTCCACCTTCAACCCAACGGTTCGGCAGATATATTTAAGGCCCGCATTGCGAAGAAGAGCCCCCGGCAGAATGCCGGTTTCCGTCAAAATCTGAAACCCGTTGCAAATCCCGACAGCGTAACCACCCCGAGCAGTATGTTCGACCACTGCCTTGCAGATCGGTGACTGTGCCGCGATGGCGCCGCAACGCAGATAGTCGCCATAGGAAAAGCCGCCCGGAACGCCGACGATATCGACACCATCCGGCAGCGACGCGTCCTTGTGCCAGACCATGTCCACCTGAAAACCGGCCTGTTCGAAGGCAACGGCCAGATCACGGTCACAGTTGGAACCGGGAAAAACAACAACGGCTGCACGCATGGCAAAACCTCCTGGGTCTCAAATCAATGGGTTGCCGCATCCGCGGCCCGAGAGGGTCAGACCAGCTCGATCTCGTAGCGTTCGATAACAGTGTTGGCGAGCAGCTTTTCGCACATCTCGGTCACATCCGCTTCGGTCGCCCCTTCGGTCAGTTCAAGATCGATCACCTTGCCCTGACGCACGCCCTCGACCTTGTCAAAGCCCAAGGCACCCAACGCGTGACGCACCGCCTCGCCCTGCGGGTCCAGAACCCCGTTCTTGAGCATCACATGTACCCGTGCTTTCATTTCATGCAACTCCACCTGTGCCCCGCCAACCAACGGAACCTTTTCCTTTGCGCGGGGGATACCCTGCTTCAAATAATTGGACAACCCTTTGCCATGAGGACTGATGACCGCAGGTAAGTCGTACTCAGTTTGATCCGGCGCCAGTCTGCCCGGAACTCAACCCCGGATAATGTGCATCAATGGCGTGGAATGTTCCGGTCAGTACCATCTCGACCGATACTGCGACCAGAATTATCGCCATAATACGGGTAATTACACTGATCATTGTCGGGCCAAGAAACCGCGAAATACCGTCGGCAAAAATCAACCCAAGGCCGACGATGGTACAGGCAATCAGTACCGCAGACCCTAATGTCACAACCTCGGCACCCGTGGGCAGCATATGGGCAAACACAATCGTCGTTGCGATCGTCCCGGGTCCGATCGTCAGGGGAATCGCCAATGGCACCACGGCGATGCTTCCCTTCTTGGCATGTCCGTCCTTGGCCGCATCCTGATCTCCCTGCGATCTGTCCGAGGCGTTCAGCATGGTTAGACCAACGCCAAAGATTATGATCCCGCCCGCAATTCGGAATGACGGAATATCAATTCCAAATATGGCAAGCACCTCTTCTCCGACCATTACGGCGACCAAGGCCACTACGGTCACCGTCGCCGTCACGATCAAGGCAATGCGTCTCCGCTCGGACTGAGAGTAGCCTTCGGTCATTCCCAGAAAGATCGGAATGCCATAGAGCGGATTGAAGATTGCCAGCAAAGCCGCAAGGAACTTCAAAAATATCGCCTGATCAAACAGTTCGCCCATTTTTTGATTACCCTTGTTCCAACTGCTCTCAGAAAAGATCGAAACCAGACTGCACTGTCAATCTGACCGAGCGGGCAAATAAAAAACGCGAACCGTCAAAACAGGCGATTCGCGTTTCATTTCTTGTGGCCACAAACCCGTGGCGGATACGAAGTCAGTTGATCAGCGTTGGCTTGGTTACCGCTGACTTGGGCAGCACACCCAAACGGCGCGCGACTTCGGAATAGGCGTCAGTCAGGCTTCCCAGATCCCGGCGGAAAACGTCCTTGTCCAGTTTCTGGCCGGTTTCAATATCCCATAACCGGCAACTATCCGGGCTGATCTCATCCGCCACGATCAGGCGTTGGAAGTCACCGTCGTACACACGACCAATCTCGATCTTGAAATCGATCAGACGGATGCCCACTGCCAGCATCATGCCGCTCATGAAATCATTAACGCGCAGCGCCAGACTCAGAATATCGTCCATGTCCTGCTGACCAGCCCAGCCAAACGCGGCAATATGTTCTTCGGTCACCAAAGGATCACCCAGCGCGTCATCCTTGTAGCAGTATTCAACAATCGGACGCGGCAATTGTGTGCCTTCGGCAATGCCCAGACGTTTTGTCAGCGATCCGGCGGCATAGTTGCGTACGATCACCTCCAGCGGGACGATTTCGCAGCTGCGCACCAACTGCTCGCGCATGTTCAGACGACGAATGAAATGCGTAGGCACGCCAATCTGGGCCAGACCCGTCATGAAGAATTCGCTCAGACGATTGTTCAGCACGCCTTTGCCTTCAATTACGTCTTTCTTTTCCGCGTTGAAGGCGGTGGCGTCGTCCTTGAAATACTGAACGATCGTACCCGGTTCCGGGCCTTCGTACAGAATCTTGGCTTTGCCTTCATAAATCTTCTTGCGACGCGCCATAAGCGACCCTTCCAGTCTGGAGCGAGGGATTGAGTCCCTTCGCGTTGGCGCCCTCATAAGCCAAGCCCCCCTTTCCCGCAAGTTTACATGCCCGAGGGGGTTTGACGCAGCGCAAATACCTTGCGCACCGTGGCGCGTATGGTCATATCATCAGGAAATAAAATGTCACCCAAAGAGGTCCTTAATACCATGACCACATTTGACGAACGCGAAACAGCGTTTGAAAACAAATTCGCCCACGACGAAAAAATGCAGTTTCTTGCCCGCATGCGCCGTAACCGGTTTATGGCTGTTTGGGCTTCTGCACTGAAAGGTGAAACTGTCGAGAAAGCCCGGAAATATGGGCAAGAACTGGTTCAGACTGATCTCCAGCACGTCAGTGAAGATGATGTGGTCAATGCCGTACTTGGCTATTTGGGCAATCTGACCGATGAACAAACCGTTCGTCAAAAGATGGCCGAATTACTGGTTGAAGCAAAAGAACAGGTTCTCAGCGAATCTGAGTAACTTGGCCAAAAGCTCATGATCTTCATGAGCTTTATGAATTTGATTTGACGCCCCGTTCATGAAACATGGGGCGTCTCTTTTTTGGTGTGCAGGAAACACCACTTTTTTGGATCACAACAATGACAAACGCGCTTTCCAAACTGCTCGACACCGCTGATGCCATCCTTGCGGATGGTGCGACCGGGACAAATCTGTTCGACATGGGCCTTCAGTCCGGCGACGCACCTGAATTATGGAATTGCGATGCACCTGAAAAGATCACGGCGCTGTACAAAGGCTCTGTCGATGCGGGCAGCGATCTGTTTTTGACCAACACCTTTGGAGGATCGGCGGCAAGACTGAAATTGCACGATGCGCAAGGTCGTGTCCGCGAGTTGAATCGTGCAGGCGCAGAAATTGGCCGGGAAGTTGCAGACAAAGCGGGTCGAACCGTGATCGTCGCAGGGTCAGTTGGCCCGACCGGAGAGATCATGGAGCCCGTTGGCAGCCTGTCCCATGCCGAGGCCGTCGAAATGTTCCACGAACAGGCTGAGGGTCTGAAAGAAGGCGGTGTTGACGTTCTGTGGCTGGAAACCATCAGCGCCCCCGAAGAATTCCGTGCTGCGGCCGAAGCATTTGCTTTGGTGGATATGCCCTGGTGCGGCACCATGAGCTTTGACACAGCCGGGCGCACCATGATGGGCGTTACGTCCTCCGATCTGGCGCAGTTGGTTGAAACGCTACCCAATCCGCCAATTGCATTTGGGGCAAATTGCGGAACTGGCGCATCAGACATTTTGCGCACGGTATTGGGGTTTGCGGCCCAAGGTACCGAGCGCCCGATTATTTCCAAGGGAAACGCCGGTATTCCAAAATATGTCGACGGACATATTCACTATGACGGAACCCCGGAGCTCATGGGCCACTATGCTGCGATGGCGCGGGATTCTGGTGCGACGATCATCGGCGGCTGCTGCGGTACAAAGCCAGAGCACCTGCGCAAAATGCGTGAAGCTCTGGATACGGGAACACGCGGAAACCGCCCGACGCTTGATCAGATTACCAGCGCATTGGGGCCGTTCTCGTCGGCATCGGACGGAACTGGCGACGACGCAGAAGCCACCGAGCGTCGCGGACGTCGACGCCGCAGAGCCTAAAAGCTGAACTTCGCCAAAAGTTACGAGCCGCCCAAAGGGCGGCTTGTTTCATTGTGACGGTTCGAATGCAGCAAGTAATGCCCTGACCTGAGCAGTCGGCACACCCAGATTCGATCCGCCGAACTCGGGAATGATGGCGGCATTCACCGCCACGACCTCTCCTGACAGGTTCAGAACCGGACCGCCGCTGCCGCCATGCGTGGTTTCGGCATCATAGACGATGGCGGCGTCGGTGGCCTGCCCAACAATCCCCCTGCTGGAAAGCGGCGACATCAATCCGGCCTCTGACAGGCGCGCAGCAACCTGCCAGAACCCTGTTTCACCCTTCTCCCGAAGCTGTTCCACGAACGCCTCGCCCGATTGCGCCAATAGCGACATGAGACCTGTGGGATACCCCATCACAAGTACTTCTTGTCCCGGCTCGGGGACCTGATCGGCCATAGGTAATCCGTCAGGCAATTTCATGTCCTGCACAGGCCTGATCAGAGCCAGATCCGCTGAATCGCTGACTGCAACCCGGGAAAGGTCGACGGGGCCGGTCTGATCCGGAAAATAGGCCACAAAGCGTATCATCCGAGGCTCCATCGCTTCACCACCTACGCTGACCCCCGGCTCCCCTTCCCACGGAACGGCGACGTGCCTGTTTGTGACGATCAGGCCGGTATCGCGCAGAACAAACCCTGTTCCGTTAAACTGCACTTCGGCAACAGGTCCGTTCCCGTCCAGTGACAGCATTGGTTTGCCATTGGGTAACCGCATTGGCACCCCGCTGGGATCGAGAACTTGCCGCAACATGCGTTCCGATTCCACATGTACCAATCCGTACCCGCCCTGAATAAACGCAATTGCTTCAGTCGCCTGACCAACAACACGGGTGGCTGCCCCCGATCGCGCCTCCAACGACTGCAGCCGTTCGGCATGCACCGAAACCCGCGCACGCAACTCTTCCTGCAAAGCTGCCAGATCACCGGGCCGAATAACCTGCCGCTGTGTTTCGGACAGGGCGGCGGCGACAGCTTCTACCTGAAACTGACCACTTTCGATTTGGGCCTTCAGGTTTCGGTCTGCCTGAAACTGGGCAAAGACCGCCATCGCCAACAAAAGCAGCGAGATCAGAACGCCGGTACGAAACAACAGCGTCCTGTCGCCAACTATGCGTGAAAATACCCCGGATACTGAATGAACAATCCGGCTGGCAACCGGTTTTCGACTGCTGCGCAGATAGGATACGGCGTCGTCTAGGATTTCTCCAAAGGTAGGCTTGGGACAACTATCGTCGTCGTAAACCCTGAACCTGGATAATGGACCGATGTCCCCGAATTCGATCGTGTCGCCCTGTGAAAGCGGCGTTTGTAATACCGGGTTCCGATTGACCCAGATTTCCGCGCCATCAACGGCCTCGACCGAAAAAACCTCACCATCGCGCAACATACGCGCCACGTGCCGTCCCTCTGGCAGTCTTGCACCCGGTAACAGAACGCGCAGGCCACCATCCGGGTCCAGCCAGATGTCCATGGCGTCTGTTGTGATCCACGAGTAATGGCCCCGGTTTCGACCGGTGAGATGTTCCAGAACTGCGGCACAAGGGCTTGGTGTCGGGACTGTCATCGCCCGAGTATCACGCGCCTGCGCCAAAGCTTTGTCAATGTCTTAGCGACCTTCGAACCTCGCGGGACGCTTTTCAAGAAAGGCTACGACACCTTCAGTGAAATCACGCGTGCGCCCGCAATCGCCCTGCAGATGCGCCTCGATCGTCAACTGCTCGGACAGGTTCTTGTCATACGTTCCGCGGATCGCCTTTTTGATCGCACCGAAACCTGCTGTGGGGCCTTTTGCAAGATAATCAGCCCGCTTGCGCCAATGAGCATCGAACTGGTCATCCGCTACCGCTTCCCAGATCAACCCCCAGTCATCGGCCTGACGGGCGCTGATCTTGTCTGCAAAAAGTGCGGCCCCCATGGCCTTGGCAAAGCCCATCTGGCGCGGCATGAACCATGTACCGCCTGCATCCGGCATCAGGCCAATCCGGGCGAAAGCCTGTAAGAAATACGCACTTTCAGTTGCAATGACGACATCGGCGCACAACGCCAGATTCGCCCCCGCTCCTGCGGCAGGGCCATTCACCGCGGCAACAGTTGGAACGGGGCAGTCGTACACCGACTCAAGCATGGGTTCGTATTCGTCCCGCAGGGAACGTTCGAGGTCGATGTTACCCGTACTCGACGCGTCGCCCAGATCCTGCCCGGAACAAAACGCCCCTCCTGCCCCAGTCAATACGATTGCGCGGGCATGGCGCGCCGCATGTTTCATCGCATGGGTGATCTCGGCCCGCATCTGGGCTGTCAGCGCGTTCATTTTGTCCGGCCGGTTCAAAGTCAGAACCGCAAGATCGTCAGTAATATCGAGAAGAACGGATTCGTATTCCATGAAAGACCCTCGCGTGCGTTTTAGCTGCCTGCAAACTGACGTAAGCTAACGTGAAGGGAAAGCGGAACCGCGCGTCACTCGTCCAGAATTTGACGCAGCCGTTCCTTTTCCTCGTCACTCAACCCGGCGCTTTCGGGGTTTGAGGACGACCGCGACCGGCCTCTGAGGAAATTCCAGCCAAGCCCCGCCGCAATCAACATCATGATTGGCCCAGAAAGCCACAACAGCATGTTGGCGCCTGTATTGGTCGGCTTGAGAAGTACATATTCGCCGTAACGGTCAACAATGAATGCCACGGCTTCTTCATCAGTATCACCTGCCACTAGTCGTTCACGCAGCAGGATACGCAGGTCGCGGGCCAGATCTGCGTTGCTTTCGTCGATGCTTTCATTGCGGCACACCAGACACCGCAACCCGGTGCTAAGATCACGCGCGCGCGCCTCAAGTGCAGGATCGTCCAGAACTTCGTCCGGCTCGACTGCGAACAGCGGTGATGCCGCAAGCAACAGGATCAGGATAAACCGTTTCATTCTGCAGGCACTCCCTTAACCGGGGTCTTGCGCGCACCAGCAGCGACACGAAAGCGCCGATCCGACAGGCTGAGCAAGCCGCCAAGTGCCATCAGAATGCAGCCCCCCCACAGCCAGTTGGCCAGCGGTTTGATATAGGTCCGCATGATCCAGCTTCCGTCGTTCTGGCGGTCGCCAATCACGACATAGACGTCACGCAAAAAGCGATAGTCGATGGCGGCCTCGGTCGTCGGCATACGCGCCACCGGATATTCTCTTTTTTCGGGATGCAAAGTGGTTACGAAACGGCCGTTCTTTTCCACCAGAACTGACGCCATAGTCGAATTGTAATTTGGTCCCTGAACACTTTGAACATCTTGAAGTGTCAGAGTAAACCCACCGACCTCAAAGGGTGCGCCAAGGTTCGTGACGCGAATATCCTCGACCTCCCACGACGTCAAACCAGCAATGGCAAAGATCGTGACCCCCAAACCGGTGTGTGCAACGGCCTTGCCCCAATCCGCGCGCGGAAGGCGCATCAGGCGTGCCAGATTCCCCTTGCGACCAGTGCGGCTCCACAGATCAACGGCTGCACCGAAGGTGATCCATGCACCAAGGAACAGCCCGACCGGCCCCAGTGCACTGCGCCCGCTTTGCATCGCCCAAACCAGCAGCGCCAGCGCCAACGCCAGTCCAAACGCGTAACGCAGAGACCAGGCAACACGCCCCAGCTTGCCCCGCTTCCACGGCAGCATCGAGCCCAAGGGCAGAACCAGCCCCAAAACGACCATAAATGGCGTGAATGCCGCGTCGAAGAACGGCGCCCCGACTGACAGTTTCCGATCAAACAGCATTTCGGCCACAATCGGCCAAAGCGTTCCGAAGAACACCACAAAGCAGCTTACGGCCAGCAGAATGTTGTTCACCACCAGGGCGCTTTCACGGCTGATCATGCCGAATACACCCTTGGCCTGCATGGCCTGAGCCCGCGCGGCGAAAAGAGTCAGCGCGCCACCGATGAAAATGATCAGGATGAACAGGATAAAGACACCCCTTTCGGGATCATTGGCAAAGGCATGAACCGAAGTCAGCAAGCCCGAGCGCACGATGAACGTGCCGATAAGCGAAAAACCAAACGCAATGATCGCCAGCAGGATCGTCCAGCTTTTCAGCGCTTCGCGCTTTTCGACCACAATGGCCGAATGCAGCAACGCGGCAGCCAACAACCACGGCATGAACGATGCGTTTTCGACAGGGTCCCAGAACCAGTACCCACCCCAACCAAGCTCGTAATAGGCCCACCATGACCCCAGTGCGATACCGATGGTCAGGAACATCCAGGCCGTCAACGTCCAAGGACGCACCCACCGCCCCCATGCGGCGTCCACGCGCCCCTCGATCAGGGCGGCGACGGCAAAGCTGAACGCCATACTCAGGCCCACGTATCCAAGGTACAAAAACGGCGGATGGAATGCGAGGCCCGGGTCCTGCAACAGCGGGTTTAGGTCCTGCCCGTCAAAGGGCGGCACAGCTAGCCGGACAAACGGGTTTGACGTAAACAGAATGAACGCAAAAAACGCCACGCCAATCGCCGCTTGAACAGCCAACACGCGCGCCTTCAGCGTAGGCGGAAGCCCACCCCCAAACCAAGCGGCCAAGGCGCCGAACAGCGTGACGATCAGGACCCACAACAGCATTGAGCCCTCGTGGTTCCCCCAGGTGCCGCTGATCTTGTACAGCATCGGCTTGGCAGAGTGGCTGTTCTCGACCACCACACGCAACGAGAAATCCGACGTCACGAACGCCCAGACCAGCGCACCGAATGCAAATGCCGTCAGCAGAAACTGCGCTGTGGCAGCGGGCTCGGCAAATGCCATCCATCCGGACCAGCGTTTACCGGCGCCAACCAGTGGGACAACGGTCTGAACAATCGCGACGAAGAACGCGAGGATGAGGGCGAAGTGACCAAGCTCTGTAATCATGGTGTGGGTATAATCCCACGCTCAGACAGGCGCCAATCACTTTCGCCGGTTTCGGGCGCACATAGTGTCGCGGTTTAGCTGTTTTTTTGCTTCAGCCATACAGTCAGAGCCGGATTGTCATCAGGTTCAATCGACTTCATCGCAAGTTCCGCATCGCCATTGGTTTCAGCGTTTCCAGGGTTGTCATGCCGCAGTCTTTGCAACGCTCGGGCATTCGTTGCAATTTCGGGCGCTCGCATCATCGTCGCAGCGATTTCACGCTGCAAATCCTGCGCTTTGGACTGATGACGCGCACCGAAATAGAACGAAACAACCACTCCGAACAGCCACCAAAGCGGTTCTGGCACCAGTGCAATCCCCTGCATCCGCGCAGCAAACCACAGCGGATCGACCATCGCAGACACAAAAAGCCCGATGGCCCCCAAGGCCAGCGCCGGGCGCGGAATACGATTGATCCCATCCATTAAGCGATCAAAGCCGCCCTTTCGCGACACCTGAAACTCGGCCGCGAACTGAGCCATGGCCTGCCCGTGCACAGAAACCGCCCTTTCGGCCCCTGCTTCTGCGTTTTCGCGAAAAACTTCCGCTGTCTCGCGCACTACGTTTCGTCCGCCGCCGAACAACAAGCTCAAGAAACCCGATATCAGGCCCATGCCGCCACCCTGCGCTTAAACTCTGCGTCGCTCATGTGGTACTTTGGCGAAAGGAACTCTTCCGCCCGGCGTATCCACCCGCCTTTACCCCCTGACCTGTTGCGCGCGTATTTTCTCGATGCAGGTCTGCCGTCAGCAAGCCGAAAATAATAGTTCCGGCGCGCTATGCCGTAGGCGTCCCTCAAAATGATGGGGTCGGGCTCGGCCGCGTTCTGTGCTGCGGCCTGGGTCTGAGGGCCAATCACACCATCCACGGCAACGCCAAATCTCATGTCCCGCAGCAACCGTTGCAGAACTTTTACGGCCTGCGCCCCGGCGTTGACATACATATCGAACAGCGACGGTTGCAGCGCTTCGGGCATACGCTCCAAGCAGGGTTGTTGATAGTAATGACGCAAGAAGATTTCTACCGCATCATCCCGGCTGAGCGCGTGAACATCCGCCAAACCGATCCGCCCATCGCCGGTCAGGTCCAGCCCAAGCCTGCGAAGTGTGTGGATTGTAACCCCGTATTTCGTGGCGCCGCCGGGATCGTCAGGGTCGTTAACAAATCCCCCTTCACGCGTCACGATATCCTCGGCAATCTGCCGTACAGTCTGCATCTAACCACCTCCGGTAAATGCAGGGACGGTCCCGAAAAGAGGTTAAGATTGGCAATACAAAACGAGCGCTGCGTGGTCCTTCCACGCAACGCTCTTTGTTATCGGTTTTCGAATTTCGACCGGATTTGTGGGCGGATCAGCTTTCGCCGGCCTCTTGGTAAACACCCTGCTCTTTAAGGGCATCCATGACTTCTTTCGGCATGTATGTTTCGTCGTGTTTCGCAAGAATTTCAGTAGCTTCGAACACACCGTTCACATATTTTCCGGTGCCGATCATTCCCTGATTTTCGGCGAAAAGATCCGGCAACACTCCAGTGAAAACCACCGGCACAGTTTCACCGCCATCCGTCACCGAAAACCGCACGACCTCTCCTTGACCGCGAACCAAAGTCCCTTCTTCGACAAGTCCGCCGATGCGGAACACTTCAGTCGGTTCCGGCGGTTCAGCTATGATCTGACTGGGTGAGCGGAAAAAGTTGATGCCGTCGCGCATCGCATACCCAATCAGTCCCGTCGCAATCGCAAGAGCCAAAGCAGCCAACACGATTACCTGAATACGGCGACGTTTCTTGAGCGATTTCATCTCGTCCTCACGGGAACAATGGGGCCATCATCAGGCCCATGGTTTCGTTTTCACCTAACATCAGGTTCGCGTTCTGCAAGGCTTGCCCGCTGCTACCTTTTGTCAGGTTATCCAAGGCGCCGATTACGATCGCACGGCGTTCGATCCGATCTGCAGCCACGCCGATATGGCAAAAATTCGATCCCCGCACGTGGTGCGTCGACGGAGCCTCACCAAATGGCAACATCTGTATAAAGGGTTCGTTTTCATAGGCGTTACACAACACCTCATAAACGCTCTGCGGGTCACCCTTTACGTAGGTCGTCGCAAGAATTCCCCGGTTCGCTGGAACCAGATGGGGTGTGAACTGCACGTGGACGGTGCGCCCCGCAAGCTTCGAGAACTCCTGATCGAACTCACCCAGATGCCGGTGAGTCCCGCCAACCGCATAAGCGTTGTAGCCTTCGCTTAATTCTGCGTGCAGAAGGTTTTCCTTCAGCGACCGACCTGCCCCGGACACGGCGCATTTCAGATCCAGAATGATATCATCCAGATCAATCACCCCAACCCCAATCAGCGGACGCAGGACATACTGACCAGTTGCCGCGTTGCATCCTGTGCCAGCCACAAGACGTGCCTGCCGGATTTCCTCGCGAAAAAATTCAGTCAGGCCATAGACCGCCTCTTGTTGCTGCGTCAGCGCAACATGAGGATTGCCGTACCACTTTTCATATTCAGCCGGGTCACTCAGGCGAAAATCTGCGGACAGGTCCACGATTTTCAGGTTTTTGGGCAGCTCACGAATAACTTCCTGACTCGTCTTGTGCGGCAGCGCGCAAAAGCACAGGTCGATCTGTGAGAAATCGATCTCGGATATCTTGCACAAATCCGGCAGGTCGAGGTGCCGCAGATGCGGAAAGACCTGAGCCATGCTTTGCCCAGCCTTACGCTCGGCCGCCAGTGCAACGATGTCCATGTTAGGGTGCTCGGCGATCAGCCGCACCAACTCTGCGCCGGTATAACCGGAAGCGCCAAGGATTGCGATTTTATGGGTCATGTCAGACCTCTTGTCTTGATGTGTCACATGTCACGACCGCCGATGCGACGGCCTTGGGAATACGGGATGGGTTAAGCGCGGTCCTTGACCGAAGTCAGGCGGCCTCAAAGGTGATAGGTCGTCGGAGGAACTGCGTCGCCCGGTCGCTAACAAAGCCTGGCTTGCCTGTGGTCAGAAAGCCGCCTGTGCCTTCGCCCAACATGTTCGGATGCCGCCGTAGGTAGTCCGCAAGACTTGCGGCTACCAGATCACCCTGACTGAATACCTTCACATCCGGTCCAAGTGCGGCCTGAAACGTTTCGGCCATCAGCGGGTAATGCGTGCACCCAAGTATGGCAGCTTGCGGATGCGGCATTTTGCGTTTGAGCGCATCCACATGAGAACGCACCAGCGCCTCAGCCAGAATCATGTCACCATCTTCGATGGCGTCTACAACGCCACCACAACTTTGTGCCTCAACATCAACGCCAATCGCGCGGAACGCCAGTTCGCGCTGAAATGCGCGGCTTGCCACGGTTGCAGGGGTCGCAAAAAGCGCAACATGCTTCACCTCAACCTCGCGCGGGGGCGAGTTGTCGCCCCACTGCCGCTCGGTCAGAGCCTCGATTAGCGGAACGAATACGCCCAGCACGCGTTTTCCGTCCGGCACACCTTCTTCCTGCATACGACGAAGCGCTGCAGCACTTGCAGTATTGCAGGCGAGGATCACCAGATTGCACCCCCGATCCCACAGGGCATGCACGGCGTTGCGGGTCAGAGAATAAATATCCTCGGCGTCACGAACACCGTAAGGCGCATGTGCGCTGTCCGCATAATACAGGAAATCCACGCCGGACAGATGTTCCTGCGCGGCGCCAAGGACGGTCAGCCCGCCCAATCCGGAATCAAAGATGCCTACTGCCATTAGCCCCTTCAGGCGCGATGCCGTTCCTCAAATTCATAGCCATAGTCATAAGACTTCAGCGGCTTCGGGGACAGCTCATACGTGGCTTTGCGCAGAAAATCCATCATCTTGCGCGTATCAGTGGCCAATGGGTCCAGAACATCGCGCCCAATGGGGTCACCCACAACCACTCTGACCGGTGTATCGACCCTTTTCTTGAACTCTTTGATCAGCAGTCCCATGCGCAGCGTGTAATGCAAATGGCTGGCGATCTGGAACAGGCGCGAGGTATGTCCATCAAAGAAAAGGGGAACAACTGTTGCATTTGATTTGGCAACCATCCGCGCAGTAAACCCGCGCCAACCCGGATCCATCGGATGAGAAAACGGCGTTGCGGCGGTACTGACGGTACCGCCGGGAAAAATACCGATAGCTCCACCCTGCCCCAAGTAATCCAAAGAGGTCCTGCGGGTCTGCAAATTCAGCTTCATCGCCTCTTTCGTATCGTCGAACGAAATCGGCAGAATGATTCTGTTCAGGTCTTCGGCTTTGCGAAACACCTGATTGGCCAGGATACGAAAGTCACCGCGCGTCTCCGACAGGATGTGCCCCATCATCAGACCATCCAAAATTCCGTACGGATGATTGGCGATCAGGATCAAAGGACCGTCTTTGGGGATATTCGACAGCGCACCGCCGACCACATCCAGCGACAGGCCGTAGCGCTCGACCATGACTGCCCAGAAGTCACGCCCGCTGGCGACTTCTTTTTCATACCCATCCGCGCGCTTGATCAGCCGCAGACGGCCAGTTGTATTTTCCATCAGCTTGATCATCGCCTGCCCACCCTTGGTTTCGGCGGAAAAGGCGTATGAAATGTCACGAGCGACATGACGGCGCGAAGGCATGGGCAACTCCGATGGTTTGTCGGCAAAATATGCGCAGACAGCGATTTTGCCCAGACTTCGTGACAGGCGTGTGACGATTTACTCGGCTGCAGCCTTCAGCTCTGGCCCTCCCTGGCTGATGGTTGCAAGCAACTCTTCTCGTCTTTTGGCCGCTTTGGCCTCATTCGCCATTTTCACCGGACCAAACCCCCGGATTTCCAGCGGTAGTTGGCCTAACGCCACGATCGCATCACGCGTGTCGGCTGACAACTTCGGAAGGACGTCCTTCATGTCCTTCTCGTATTGACGGATTAAAGCCCGCTCCATTTTACGCTCGGCACTATAGCCAAAGACATCCAGCGGTGTGCCCCGAACCCATCGCATCCGCGACAACAGTTTAAGCGGGCCAAGCATCCACTCTTTGTATTCCCGTTTCTTGGGGCGGCCATCCGCGCCTTTTCCTCCCAGAAACGGCGGCGCGAGGTGCAGGGTCATCTTCAGATCACCGTCAAACTCAGCCGCGGCCTTTTCGCGGCTGCTCATCAGCAATCGCGCGACCTCGTATTCGTCCTTATAGGACAGCAGTTTATGATATCCCTTGGCAACCGCCTCTTTCACAGATGCGTCTTCGATACCCTCAAGCAGCTTGCGATACCGTCTGGCCAATCGCTCGCCCTGATACGCGATCAGATGGTCGGCGCGGAATTCGATTTTCTCATCAAGTGATTTTGGAAGTTCGACAACGCCCGGCTTCAGGATTTTGCCTACCTCGTCAGGATGCAGTACGGCCCACCGTCCGACTTCGAAAGCCCGCTTGTTGCGTTCGATTGCCGTTCCGTTCAGCTCAATCGCCTGCGATATCGCATCATGACTAACCGGAAGCAGCCCGCGCTGCCACGCCGCGCCAAAGACCATCATGTTCGAATAGATCGAATCGCCCATCACAGCCCGCGCCAATTCGGTCGCGTCGAACAGAGCGACCCCGTCTTTCAACCGCGCCTCGAGTGCCAGTTCCAGCTGATCGCTCGGGATGTTGAACTCGGTATCACGGGTAAAATCCCCGGTTATGATCTCATGATTGTTAACTACGGCACCGGTCACCCCGGTTTTCGTCAGACCCAGAGTTTTGGATCCCGCCGACACAACCAGATCACCACCAATCAGCGCGTGCGCTTCCCCCGTCGCCACCCGAATGGCGCTGATATCATCAGGAGAGTTGGCAAGACGGCAGTGGATGTGCACCGCGCCGCCTTTCTGGGCAAGGCCAGCCATTTCCATCATGCCCGCGCCCTTGCCGTCGATCTGGGCGGCTTGCGCCAGCACGGCGCCGATGGTCACAACCCCGGTTCCACCGACACCAGTGATTACTACGTTGTGGGTGCCATTGATTTGCGGCAGGTCCGGCATGGCCAGGTCCGGCAGTTCAATGTGCGTCGTCGCCTCTTTGCGGATTTTCGCACCTTCGAGCGTGATGAAGGACGGGCAGAACCCGTTCAGACACGAGAAATCCTTGTTGCAGCTTGACTGATCAATGGCCCGCTTGCGCCCCAGTTCGGTTTCCTTGGGAACGATCGAAACACAGTTTGACTGAACACCGCAGTCGCCGCATCCCTCACAAATGTCCGAATTGATGAAAACCCGTTTGTCCGGATCGGGAAACGTTCCGCGCTTGCGCCGGCGGCGCTTCTCGGCAGCGCAGGTCTGAATGTAGACGATGGCTGAAACACCTTCGATATCCCGGAACCGCTTTTGCACATTCATCAGTTCTGACCGTTCAGAGGTTTCAACGCCGGCCGGCAATGCCTTGAAATTCACATCCTCTTTCTCGTCGTAAACAACCGCTATGTGTTTAACGCCCATAGCCGTCAGTTCATTGACGATCCGTTCCGAACTCAAACCCCCTTCATTTTCCTGCCCCCCGGTCATGGCAACCGCGTCGTTGAACAGAATTTTGAAGGTGATATTGGTCCCAGCCGCCAATGCGGCCCGAATTGCCTGAACGCCCGAGTGGTTGTAGGTGCCATCCCCAAGGTTCTGGAAAACGTGGTTGGTCGTGGAAAACGGCGCCTCGCCGATCCAGTTCGCACCTTCACCGCCCATTTGGGTGAAACCTGTCGTTTCCCGGTCCATCCACTGCACCATGTAGTGGCAGCCGATCCCCGCATAAGCACGGCTTCCATCAGGAAGCCTTGTCGAACTGTTGTGCGGACACCCAGAACAGAAATAGGGCAGACGCGTCGCGATTTCCTGAGCGTTATCAGCCCGGCGCGCATCGGAAAGTTTCGCCAGACCCGCCCGGATTCCATCTGTATCGTGACCTTCTTCGATCAGGATTTGCCCAAGTTTCTCGGCAATCATAACCGGGTCCAGGGCACCCCGTGTCGGGAACAGTTCCTCTCGGTGCATGGTTCCTGCGCCGCCCTTGTACCACCCGTAAACCCTCCGGCCGCGACGATCGTCAAAAATGGCCTCTTTGACCTGCACCTCGATCAGCTTCCGCTTTTCCTCGACAATGACGATCAGATCCAGCCCTTCGGCCCAGTCGTGGAATCCCTTCATGTCCAACGGGAAGGTCTGACCGATCTTATAGGTGGTTATGCCCAACCGTTCGGCTTCATGCTCGTTGACATTCAACAGGGACATGGCGTGCGTCAGGTCCAGCCAGTTCTTGCCAGCGGCCACAAAGCCGATCTTGGCGCCCGGCTTGCCCCAGACCCGCTTGTCCAGCTTATTGGCATGCGAAAATGTCTCTGCCGCGAAACGCTTGTAATCGATGATTCGCGATTCCTGCAGATGCGGTGTATCTCCCAGCCGGATGTTCAATCCACCGTCAGGCATATCAAATTCCGGCATTACAAGCTGCATGCGGTCCGGACGACCGTCCACCACCGACGTGACCTCGATGGTGTCTTTCATCGTTTTGAGACCAACCCAAACGCCCGCAAACCGACTGAGTGCAAAGCCGTAGATGCCATAGTCGAGGATTTCCTGCACACCTGCCGGACTGACCACCGGCATATACATATCGACCAGCGACCATTCGGACTGATGCAAAACGGTCGAGCTTTCCCCGGTATGGTCATCGCCCATCGCCATCAAAACGCCGCCATGCGCAGACGTTCCGGCCATATTTGCGTGCCGCATCACGTCACCGGACCTGTCAACCCCTGGCCCCTTTCCGTACCAGAGGCCAAAGACGCCATCGAACTTGCCGTCTCCGCGCAACCCGGCCTGCTGACTACCCCACAAGGCAGTTGCCGCGAGATCTTCGTTCAATCCGTATTGAAAGGTTATGTCATTTTCGACGAGCTTTTTCTGCGCCCGGGTCATTTGCAGATCGACCGCCCCCAAGGGCGAACCTCGATATCCCGTGACAAGGCCTGCTGTATTCAGCCCCAGCGACTGGTCCCTGACCTTCTGCATCATCATCAGACGCACAAGCGCCTGCGTTCCGTTTAGCAAAACGGGACTTTTTGACAGGTCAAACCGGTCATTCAGAGTTATTTTCGGCTGACTCATCTGACGTCTCCCCTCGCCTGATTAGTGTGCTCCAACTTCCCTTATATTAGGTCATAATTTCTGACCTGTATAGTAATTTCCCTATATTCCGTAACGATTTCGCCTTTTGAATGTAGAAATTGTTACGTGTTTCATATAGGGCTGCAAAAGGATATCGAAAGTTTCGAAGATGGATTGGGACAAGCTCAGAATATTTCACGCGGTAGCCGACGCGGGCAGCCTGACTCATGCCGGAGACAAGCTGAATCTATCCCAATCTGCGGTCAGCCGACAAATTCGCGCCCTCGAAGAATCACTGAATGCCACCCTGTTTCATCGCCACGCACGCGGTCTGATCCTGACTGAACAGGGTGAGCTGTTGTTCGATGCAACATCGGCAATGTCGAAACGGCTCGACTCGGCCGCCGCCCGGATCCGTGACAGCGAAGAAGAGGTTTTTGGAGTTCTGCGCGTAACAACGACATTCGGGTTCGGCACCTTGTGGCTGGCCCCCCGACTTCCGAAACTCTATGAGAAGTACCCCGAGCTGAACATCGATCTGATGCTCGAAGAGCGCGTTCTGGACCTGCCCATGCGCGAGGCTGACGTCGCCATCAGGATGAAAGAGCCAAGCCAGGCTGATCTGGTGCGAAAACGCCTTATGACCGTGCAGATGCTGCTGTATGCAACCCGCAGCTATCTGGACGAGCACGGCGGTCCGCCAAAAACGCTGGAGGAAATGACCGCACATCGCCTGATTTGCCAGAACCCCTCGGCCCCACAGGTCGGGGCGAGCGCGACGATGGTCAAACATCTGATGACATATAACCCCGGTTCGCTACTTACGGTGAACAACTACTTTGGCGTCCTTCAGGGAGTTCTGCACAATCTGGGTATCGGCGTCCTGCCCGACTATGTGACCGAGGATTTCCCGGACCTTGTTCCGGTGCTGTCGGATATCGAAAGCGCTGATGTGCCGGTCTATCTCGCTTATCCCGAAGAATTAAGGCACTCCAAGCGGGTCGCGGCCTTTCGGGATTTCGTTCAGGACGAGATCATAGCGCACCGTAAGCACCTGAGGCAGATGGGAAAACTCTAGCTATGCACACCGAACATAACGGAGTTGCTGCGATTGCAGCCTGATAATCCTTGAACGAACACGAAACGCCCCCTAAATGAGCTCTCGAAGGCGGTGATGCTGAAACGCTCATCATCTTCATACCTCCCTGTTGGACTACGGCCGAGCTTAGTGCTCGGCCTTTTTTTTGCTTACGACACCCAATAACGCGATCAGCCCTCCCAAATTCTCTAGGAATTTCGACGCATTAGCGTATGATATGGGAAACAAACAAAATTCCGCGTTCGAGGGCAAATTCAATGTTCCATCCATTCCGGCTATTGTTAACGCTGGCTTCCGTATTCTTCTTGGCGCTTCCCACTTTTGCTCAAGTGCCCGGGACATCGGGCAGTGCAAACACATCATCATCAGTGGCCGTCCCTGAGGACCTGACGCCAGAACAGGTCGACGATCTTGTCGCCCGCATGTCGGATGATCAGGTTCGTTCCCTGTTGCTTGAACGTCTTGACGCGGTTGCTGCACAGCAGACAGAAGCGGCCAAGTCCAAGAAGGGCGTCGTCAAGACAATCGCCGATACGGGTAGCGCCATGGCGGCTTCGTGGGTGGATGTAGTCCGAAAGCTGCCGACTCTTGTCAGCAAACAATACGAGGCATTTTCAACCTTTGCCTCGACATTTGGCCCAAGCGGGTTGACCACGTTGTTCGGCTATACATTCCTGGCGCTCGCCATCGGTTTCGCTGCGGAAAAGGCGGTGGGCCTTTGGACCCGCCGCTGGGTCAAGGTTGTGGACGGCGACGCCTCGACCGATTTGCGCGGTGCCGTGACGTTTTTGGTCAAGCGCTTTCTCTGCGAGTTTCTGGGCCTTCTCGTGTTTTATTACACTCTGGTCTTTGTCGGGCGGCAGTTGCTGGACGAACAGCAGATCGCGCAAGCGGCCCCGTTTGTGTTCTATCTGATCTGGATTCCACGTCTTGGTGCGGCCATTTCGCGTTTTATTATCGCCCCCAACCAATCCGCATTGCGGCTGGTAAATATCAGCGACCACTGGGCAAAATACTTGCACCGAAACCTGATCGGCCTGTTCCTGTTGATTGGCTTCACGATGTTCATCATCACGTTCAACGCTCTTAACGGCGTTCAGATGAGTGAAACGCGGCTGGGTTTCTGGCTTAACACTTCGATTCATATCTATATCGCGCTCATCGCCTGGACAGCCCGCGAAGGGCTGAGTGATATGATGCGCGGCACGGACCCCGATCGGACCGAGTTTGATGAGCGTGCAGCCTTTTTCTACCCCTATTTCGCGATCGGCGTGTCAGCAGTCATGTGGCTGGTCGTGGAATACCTGGCAGCAACGAACGTTCCGCAACTGGCCGCAGCCGCTGCCGAAGGGGCCCACTTTGTGACGATGTTCTGGCTGCTGATCGCTCCGGCATTGGATACAGCAATCCGCGGCCTGGTTCGCCATTTGCAACCGCCAATGATCGGCGGTGGTCCAATTGCCGAACGCGCATACAAATCAACCAAGCGCAGCTATATCCGGATCGGTCGGGTACTTGCGGGTATTTTCGTTGTCCTGATGATCGCAAATGCATGGGATCTGGATTTACAGGAAATTGCGGGTGCTGGCTCAGATGCTGGTGGCAAGGTCATACAGTTCTTTATCATCGCGGCGATCGGATACATCCTTAACGAAGTTGTTTCGCTCTGGATCAACCGTCGGCTTGCGAAAGAACAAACTGAAGCCGAGCAAAGCCCGGACGAAGAAGCCGGTGAAGGCGGTGGGTCTGGCGGCTCACGCCTGGCAACAGTTCTGCCTTTGCTTCGTGTCACAGCACAGGTGGCCATCGCCGTGATCTTCAGCCTTCTGGCACTTGGGGCCTTGGGGCTTGATATCACGCCACTGCTGGCTGGTGCAGGTATCCTGGGTCTGGCCATCGGTTTTGGTGCGCAAAAACTGGTTTCGGACATCGTGGGGGGTATCTTTTTCCTTGTCGATGACGCCTTCCGCGTTGGCGAATATGTCGATGTTGGAGGCACCACCGGAACCGTCGAAAAGATCTCGATCCGTTCGATGCAATTGCGTCACCATCGTGGCCCGGTTCACACCATTCCGTATGGCGAAATTCAAAAACTGACCAACTATAGTCGTGACTGGGTCATCATGAAGCTCAAGTTCACGGTGCCCTTCGACACTGATCCCAACAAGGTCAAGAAAATCTTTAAAAAGATCGGTGCCGAGATGATGGCGGACGAAGTTCACAAGGATGGCTTTCTGCAACCGTTCAAGTCGCAGGGCGTTTTCGATTTCGACGACGTCGGCATGATCATCCGCGGAAAGTTCATGGCCAAGCCAGGTAAGCAGTTCACCCTGCGCAAGGAAATCTTCAACAGGGTCAAAGCTGCGTTCAAGGAAAACGGGATCGACTTTGCACGTCGTGAGGTGCGGGTCGCGATCCCTGGTCTGGACGAGTCTGAAAACCTGACCGAGGAACAAAAAACGGCGATTGCAGGTGCGGCAAGCGATGCCGCCGCCCAGCAGGCGCAACAGCAACAGGAACAGGGAAAAAAATAGAGGCGCAGAAATGATAAAGACTGGCCACCGAAAGGGTTGAGATGCTTCGACATGTGTCGCAAATCACCCTGTTCTGCCTGGCCAGTCTTTTTGCCACTCAGGCCGCATCGCAAAGCTCAAGGGGTGTTGTCGATACTCATACTGGTGGATTGGGCAATACCGGCAAAGAAAACACTATCGGTTTTCGGCGCGGATCGTTTGTTCTGGCCCCTATTCCCTTTTCCAACCCCACAATCGGCTCGGGTCTGATCCTTGGCGCCGGGTACCTGTTCAACCTTGATGAGGGTTCGAAACCGTCCGTTATCGGCGTTGCGGCCCTGAAGTCAGACAATGGCAGCAGGGTCGGCGGCGCATCTGTCAATATCAACTTCAATGACAACCGATGGCTTATCAAAGCGCTGTATGCCGAAGCGGACGTTCATTACGATCTGTACACTGACGTCGGCATCTTGCCGATCCGACAGGATGGTGTTCTAGGCAGGTTCAGCCTTGCCTATGGTGTCACGTCCGATCTCTCGTTTGGGGCATCATTCCGCTATCTGGACACGACTGTTTCTCCAGGATTCGCCAATCTTCCGCCTATCCCCCCACCTTTTGATCAATTTCTGAACACAAGAATTGGCAATGTCGGGCTGTTGTCAGACTGGGACACCAGAGACGACACGATTTACCCAACCAAGGGGCAAAGCCTGCACGTCGAGGCATTCCAGGGTTTTGCGCTTCAGGGGTTGGTGGACGATTATTCCAAAGCTTACGCGAATTACACGCATTACTTCAGCCCTGCTTCAAAAACCGTAATCGCTGCCCGTTTTTCGGTTTGCGGATCCTCATCGCAAACTCCGTTCTTTGACCAGTGCAGCCTTGGGACGGTCGATGCTTTCCGCGGCTTTTCGGCGACCCAGTATCTGGACTTTTATTCTACCTCTGTGCAGGTCGAAGCCCGGCAGCGTTTAACAAAACGGCTTGGCGTTGTTGTATTCGGCGGCTCCGGATTGACTGGCCCAAGTTTCGGCGAACTGGGCGACGGCGGCACCCACAGCGCGGTTGGCCTTGGTGCGCGGTATCGTGTGTCCAAGAAGTTCCCACTGGATTTCTCAGTGGATGTCAGCCGCAATGATGAGCAGGAAAACAACCTGTATATCTACGTCGGACAACGGTTCTAGGACCGCTGCGCGTTCTTGACACTTCCCCCCGGCGCGCCATTGCCCTAAAAGGCGCGCAATATCGGCCAGCTTGGGGACAGGACAGACGATGCAAGAGCCCGCAATAACACCGGATCTGATTGCTGCGCACGGGTTGAAACCCGAAGAATACGACATGATCCTAGACATAATCGGGCGCGAGCCGACATTTACCGAGCTTGGTATTTTCTCGGCCATGTGGAACGAGCATTGTTCGTACAAGTCGTCGAAGAAGTGGCTGCGCACCCTGCCCACGTCCGGTCCGCAGGTCATCTGCGGCCCTGGTGAAAACGCAGGCGTCGTGGATATCGGTGACGGTCAGGCCGTCGTGTTCAAGATGGAAAGCCACAACCACCCTTCGTATATCGAACCCTATCAGGGTGCGGCGACCGGCGTGGGTGGTATCCTGCGCGATGTCTTTACCATGGGTGCGCGCCCGATTGCCTCGATGAACGCACTGTCGTTTGGCGAACCGGGCCACCACAAGACCCGCCAGCTGGTAAACGGCGTGGTTGAAGGTATCGGTGGTTATGGCAACTGCTTTGGCGTGCCCTGTGTCGGCGGTGAAGTTCGCTTTCACCCTGCATACAATGGTAACTGCCTCGTGAATGCCTTTGCTGCCGGTCTCGCCGACAGCGACAAGATCTTCTATTCCGCTGCCTCAGGTGTTGGCATGCCTGTCGTCTATCTGGGCGCCAAAACCGGTCGTGACGGTGTGGGCGGCGCAACCATGGCCTCGGCCGAATTTGACGACACCATTGAGGAAAAGCGTCCCACCGTTCAGGTTGGCGACCCCTTCACAGAAAAGCGCCTGATGGAGGCGACGCTTGAGCTGATGAAAACCGGCGCCGTAATCTCGATTCAGGACATGGGCGCCGCTGGCCTTACCTGTTCGGCGGTTGAAATGGGCGACAAGGGTGGCCTTGGCGTTCGTCTGGATCTGGAAAACGTACCTCAGCGCGAAGAGGACATGACAGCCTATGAAATGATGCTGTCGGAATCCCAGGAACGCATGCTGATGGTTCTCAAGCCCGAGCTCGAGGCCGAGGCACGCGCCGTGTTCGAGAAATGGGATCTGGATTTCGCGATTGTCGGCGAAACCATCGCCGAAGACCGCTTCCTGATCATGCACAACGGCGAAGTAAAAGCAGACCTCGTCCTGTCCAAACTGTCGTCGACGGCCCCTGAATATGACCGCCCGTGGGAAGCTACTCCGCCTGCAGAAGAGCTGTCTGAGGTTCCCCAGATCGACCCCATCGACGGTCTGCGCGCCCTGCTCTCCTCGCCCAACTATGCGGGCAAGCAATGGGTCTATGAACAATATGACACGATGGTCATGGCCGACAGCGCCCGCACACCCGGTTTGGGCGCGGGCATGGTCCGTGTCCACGGCACAGACAAGGTGCTGGCCTTTACTTCGGACGTTACACCTCGCTATGTCCGGGCCAATCCCGAAGAAGGCGGCAAACAAGCGGTGGCCGAGGCCTATCGTAACCTGACCGCTGTCGGGGCCAAACCGCTGGCCACCACAGACAACCTGAACTTCGGAAACCCCGAAAAGCCCGAGATCATGGGTCAGTTCGTTGGCGCAATCAAAGGGATCGGCGCTGCAGTGGCCACTCTGGACATGCCAATCGTGTCCGGCAACGTCTCGCTTTATAACGAGACCGACGGTCAGGCCATCCTGCCCACCCCGACCATTGGCGCGGTCGGCCTGTTGGCCCATACGGACGAGATCATCGGCAACGAAGTCCGCGAGGGGCATGTTGCACTGGTCATCGGTGAAACCAATGGTCATCTCGGGCAATCCGCCCTGTTGGCCGAGGTTTTCAACCGCGAAGACGGTGATGCGCCTCATGTTGATCTGGAGGCGGAAAAACGCAACGGCGACTTCATCCGCTCCAACCGCGAAATGATCAAGGCCTGCACCGATCTGGGCGACGGTGGGCTGGCCCTTGCCGCGTTCGAGCTTGCCGAGGCGGCAGGTGTTGGCATCAATCTCGACGGCGCTTCGACCGATTTCCTGTTTGGCGAGGATCAGGCACGCTATCTGGTCGCCTGCAACTTCGATCAGGCCGAGGCACTGATGATCGCCGCCAGTCAGGCCGGTGTTCCCCTGACTTCAGTTGGTCGTTTCACCGGCGACACCGTGAAAATCGGCGGTTCCGAGGCGCCCCTGTCCGAGTTGACCGAGACCTTCCGCAGCAGCTTTGCAGCGGCTGTGGCCTGATCGCGGCCCCTTCTTCTCGTTCCAAATACGGAATTTCCTGCGCTTGTCCGCAAGCGCAGGTTTTACCGGATCGGACCATCCGCCACACCTTGCGCGGCCCTGCGCATCGCTCTACATCTTGATAAAGACCTTCAGGAGTTACCTACATGCCGATGAGCGCCTATGAAATCGAACACCTGCTGCGCGAAGCCTTTCCTGACGCGGAAATTCAGGTGGGTGGCAACGATGGCGTTCACATGTCTGCAATGGTGGTGGACGAGAGCTTTCGCGGGAAAAATCGCGTTCAGCAGCAGCGTGCCGTCTATGCCGCGCTGAAAGGCAAGATGGATGGCCCCGATGGCGAACTTCACGCACTGGCATTGACCACAAAAGTGCCTGAATGAGGTTTGCCGCTTGGGCATACACCGGTTTCGCTCCGTTGACATGTGTCGGAAACGCGCTGGCTATCCGTTCATCAATTGGCAATTCTCGGCCTCGAATTTGGCGCGGAACCATACCTAATCAAAACGCCATCGCTGTCTCGACAAACTACGTAGCCAGAGTTAGCGACCGAACTTCGGCTTTTTTCGTGCCGGGCGATCCACACCAATACTCCAAAGCAATGGTGCCAGGAAAATGAACAACGGCCTCATCTGGATTGGCGGAATAGCGGGATTGATAGTTGCCGCTGCGCTGATCGAGGCCTATGTGAAGCGAAACAGAAAGCGCAATCTTGCGGACATGCGCCCCGATCCGGATGACATTAGCAAGATTGCGGGCATCGACAGACACGGGCTTGATCCGGTGACCTTGGCACAAGCCGAACACCGCAGGCTAGAAGAAGAAGGATGGGTTCCGGGCTCATCTGAAAATGGAACATCCGCCGCAGAGAATGGCGAAAAGGAAGAGCAAAATGACCGACGTTAAGACCCAGATCGACGAGACCGTCAAAGCCAATGACGTGGTGCTGTACATGAAAGGCACCAAGGAGATGCCGCAATGTGGATTCTCCTCGCGCGTGGCCGGTGTACTGAACTACATGGGAGTCGATTATACAGACGTTAACGTTCTTGCCGACGAAGAGGTGCGTCAGGGCATCAAGGACTATTCTGACTGGCCGACCGTACCGCAACTGTTTGTCAAAGGCGAATTTGTCGGCGGGTGCGACATCATCACCGAGATGACTCTGTCGGGCGAGTTGGACACTCTGTTTGACGAAAACGGCGTTGGTTACAACAAGGAAGCCGCCGACAAAATCCGCGAAGCGAACGCCTGATCAGCCGTTACCGGCTGACACAATCCTTCAGAATAACCTGCTCGCTGGCGGCATCCCCTGTCGCCAGATAGCTGACGGTTGCGTTCCAGCCCTTAGAGCGCAAGATATATTTTCCACTCGAGCCGATGGACTCATAGCGGATACCAGACCCGCTCGCCTCCTGACGCATGGGCACAAGTGAATTATCCACCAGCATTGCTGCCGCTCCGGACCCGTCAGATGAGTTGAAATATGTCACCGGCAGAGGAATGTTGTTTTCGCAGGTGAATGTCACTGACAGAATGTCGATTTCCGCCATTGCCGCCGACGCTGGAGCCATCACCAACACGCCGCAGACAAAACTACGCAAAACCCTCATTTCCCTGACTTCTCCTCAACAACCGAAGCCAGAGCCTCTGCCCGCGCGGCAAGTTCCGCCAGCGTGTCTGTCACCGAAGGCGGAACCACGGCGACTTCTACTCGCTCAGGTTCCGGTGGCGGCGCATTACGAAGACGGTTCAGTTCCGCCTCCATATCTGCCAGCTTTGCCTCAACCGACTTGACCCGATCGTCCGCCGCAGCGGATTTATCGGCAAGCATCAACCCCGCCATCAACAACATGCGCGCTTCGGGCATGCGTCCGATCTGATCCGACAGAACCTGAGCCTCATCATCCAGCAATTTGGCTGCGGCATGCAGATAGCTTTCTTCGCCTTCCTGACATGAGACTTCGAATCCACGACCGCCGATATGAATGGTAACTTCGGGCATCACTCAACCTCCCCTTCCGTCAGGTTGGCACGGGCAAGCAACGGCTCCAGCCGCGCCAGAACGGCATGCGCTTCTGCCGCGTCGGTCGCGCGCGCCGCGCGGGTAGCCTCCAGTTCCGCAGCGGTGGCCCGGTTCAGTAAACTTGCATCGGACAATCCGTCGGCGGCTGCCGCACGCAGTTCTTCGACTGAAGTGCGCAATTGTTCGTTGGCCTTGCGCAAACGCTGCAAATCCCCATCCAGTCGGGACATGGCCGTTCCATGGCTGGCCCGTTCCGCGCGCAGCATTTCCAGCTCTGCGCTCAATTCTTCAATACGTTCACTGTCTGCAAGTTCCGTTGTCAGCCGGTTGTTTTCAGCACGCAGCCGATCCAGTTCTTCGGTGTTCCCCGCCCGTTGCCGCAATGTTTCCAGTTCGGCTTTCAAAGGTTCGACATCCTCAACCGCATCCAGTTGATCGCGCAGCGCTTCGATTTCGGCCTTTAGTGCGGACGCCTCATTTTGGTCTTCCAGCGCCGTCTTGGCGGCTGCCAATTCCGCTCGCGCGGCTTCGACCGTTGCTAATTTTGACGACGCTTCGGCAAGTTGCGACCGCAAATCTTCCGCTACACTGGCGTCAACCGAACTTGCGCGAAGCTCTTCGATCTCGGATCGCAAGGCTGCGCTGTCCCCGTTAGTCGTGTTCTCTTGGCGCAACGTGTCGATTTCCGCTTCATGACGCTCTTTTAGCGCCCTCAGCCTTTCTTCTAGTTGCGCGTTGGCAAGCTTTTCCTCGTCCAAGGCTTCGCGCAATGTCGAATCTTCACCACCAGAAGCCGGGGATTTTTCACTTAGTACATCTACGCCGACGCTGATCCGCTCCATCGCGGCAGTAATCCGGCGCTGCAATTCCTCGATCTGACTCATGCCCCTGTCACCTGTTTACCAAGGTTCATTCTGTTGCGCAGCCGCCCCGAATCGGAATTGGCTGCGATCAGCATTAGTTTAGCGGAATGCTGCGGGAAATACCCCCCTCTTTGCTTTCAACCACTTGGCCACAACTCTTGAAGCACACATGACCTGTCACGCCGGGTTCCACTTGCACTTTGGAGGGTGGATGGTATTGAGCGCGCAATCTGCCTGTAATCCAAAGGAATAACGCCCGTGGACCTGACTGCGCTGCGCAATGCCAACCCTGAACACTGGGACAAGGCTGCGGCTATCCGCACCCTGACCCTTGATGCTGTCGCCGCCGCCAATTCCGGCCATTCCGGTATGCCGATGGGCATGGCCGATGTTGCGACCGTGTTGTTTGAAAAACACCTGAAATTCGACGCCTCGGCCCCGAACTGGCCGGACCGCGACCGGTTCATCCTGTCTGCGGGTCATGGCTCGATGCTGGTATACTCGCTGCTGTATCTGACCGGCCACGCGGATGTGACACTGGAAGAGATCAAGAACTTCCGCCAACTGGGTGCAAAAACCGCGGGCCACCCCGAAAACTTTCTGATCGACGGGATCGAAACCACCACTGGCCCACTGGGTCAGGGTATTTCGAACGCCGTTGGTTTTGCCATGGCCGAGGAAATCCAGCGCGCCCATTACGGCAAAAAAGTCGTCGATCACTACACCTACGTGATCGCGGGCGACGGCTGTCTGATGGAAGGCGTCAGCCAAGAGGCGATTACGCTTGCAGGTCGCCACGAACTGAGCAAGCTGATCGTGTTCTGGGACAACAACAACATCACCATCGACGGCACCGTTGATATCGCCGACCGCACCGATCAGGTGCGCCGCTTTGCTGCCTCGGGCTGGCATGTGATCGAGATTGACGGACATGATCCCAAGGCTATCGACGCCGCCATCGTTCAGGCAAAAAAGTCGAACAAGCCGACCATGATCGCCTGTGAAAGCCACATTGCCCTGGGCCACGCCGCTCAGGACACCTCGAAAGGCCATGGCGCGCTGACCGATCAGGGGCAGTTGAAAGATGCAAAGGACGGCTATGGCTGGCCGCATGACGCATTTGAAGTTCCGACCAATGTCAAAAACGCATGGGAAGCCATTGGTTCCCGCGGTGCGGCAGAGCGCGCCGCGTGGGAAGAGCGTTTCGCGCAATTGTCCGAGCGCAAGCAGGCCGAGTTCAACCGCGCCTATGCGTTTGAAGCGCCCAAAAAGCTGGCCGGTGCCATTCGCGCATTCAAAAAGCAGATGTCGGAAGATCAGCCAAAGCTGGCCACCCGCGCGTCGTCCGAAAAGGTTCTGAACGTCGTGAACCCGATCATGACCGAGACCGTTGGCGGTTCGGCTGACCTGACCGGGTCGAACAACACAAAATCCGCCGATATGGGGGTGTTCCTGCCGGAAAACCGCAAAGGTCGCTACATCCACTACGGGATTCGCGAGCACGGCATGGCTGCCGCAATGAATGGTATGGCGCTGCATGGCGGCATCCGCCCCTATGGCGGGACCTTCATGGCCTTCACCGACTATGCCCGTCCGTCCATGCGCCTGGCGGCCCTGATGAAGGTGCCTTCGGTGTTCGTCATGACCCACGACTCGATCGGGCTGGGCGAAGACGGCCCGACCCACCAACCGGTCGAGCATCTGGCCATCTCGCGCGCGACGCCAAACACCTATGTGTTCCGCCCTGCAGATTCCGTTGAGACCGCGGAATCGTGGGAACTGGCGCTGACATTCAAGGACAGCCCCTCGGTCCTGTCGCTGACCCGTCAGGGCGTGCCGACCGTACGGACCCAGCACAAGACCAAAAACCTGACTGCTCAGGGCGCATATGTTCTGGCCGAGGCCGAAGGTAAACGTCAGGCCATCCTGATCGCCACCGGTTCCGAGGTCTCGCTGGCGATGGAAGCCAAAGCCATGCTTGAGGCCGAAGGCATCGGCACCCGAGTTGTGTCCATGCCTTGCATGGAACTGTTCGCCGAGCAGGACGAAGCCTATCGCAAGCGCGTCCTGCCCGCAGGTGCAGTTCGCGTTGGTATCGAAGCTGCAGTTCGCGCCGGCGGTTGGGACCGTTGGCTGCTGGGCGAGCGTGGCCGGGAAGCCAAAGCAGGCTTTATCGGCATGTCCAGCTTTGGCGCATCAGCCCCGGCAAATGAGCTGTACAAGCATTTCGGCATCACCGCTGAAGCGACCGTTGCCAAAGTCAAGGAACTGCTCGGTTAATATCGGCTTTACGGAATCAAAAAGCCCCGGCATCGCCGGGGCTTTTTTTGTCATACGAATATTATGACCGATTGCATTCCATCAACGACAAGATCTCCATGGGTATTCCAAACCCGCATGACCTGAGAACTGTATCCGTTGTGACCTGCGGTCAGTTCATGTTCCAGCATCCACCAGCCGTCCCGTGTGTGAATATCTTCGGACAACACGTTGAAAATCCAATTCATTGACGAGTTCACGCCGGGCTTCTTCAGAGTTGGATAAATTGCCGGGGGCGGCAGATCGGCTATGGAAATCAACCCTTCAAGTGTACCGTGCATCCTCTTGTCCCGGTGGCGCGCCCAAAGACGAACGTAACCCCGCTCAGCACCTTCGAAAGGACGCGCGCCTTCGATCAGCCTGACGTCGAAGTTGTCCAGAAAGGCGACAGGTGGCCGGGGCAATCCGGGCGGGAAATAATGTTCAGTCTGCTCCGGGTCCCCAGCCGGTTTTGGCGGGCAAGAGAAGGCCACGTGACTGTCTTGCGGCGCCCCAAAGGAAAAAGTCCCAACTGCTGCAGCATTCCCATCGATCTCGGCCCGTGCGCTTATGATCGTGACATTGCGACCCTGCCGCAGAATTTCTGATTTGATCGTGGGGGACGTGCCGATTGGCGCAGTAAAGTTGATCAATGCTGATCGTAGTGGTGGCAAGTCGTCCACCTGCGCGCGCGCAGCAGAAAGCAACAAAGCTGATGAAAACCCGCCATAGGTTGTCCGGCCCTGCATCCAGTTCGCAGGAACAGGATAGCCCAAGCCGTCTTCACGAGCCTCCACTGCATCCAGTACATCGGACAAATTTGGTTCTGACATGATCATCCCGTCACTTACTTCGCAGGCGATCATATCCTGCCGCTCAGCGCGAACTACTGCGACCCCACGTCACGAATGATTTTTGCCTCAGTGCTCTTTTTTCGTCCCTGCCAGACTGTTCCAAACAGGCGCGATGACATTGATCACGAGCGGTATCAAAATTAGCCCCAGTGCAAGGCCGAATATCCCGTCCATCGTCGCTTTGGCAATCCACTCAACAACGCCGGTCCACTGTTCGGACACGGCATGCCCGGCGGCGTAAGCCCAGTCGTGAATGTGGTGGCCCAGCCAGCCAAAGCCCAATACTTCCAACCCATGAACGATGATCGATCCGCCAACCCAAAGCATCGCTGCCGTACCGACCACGGACAGCAACTTCAGCAGATATGGCATTCCTTTGACCAGCCCGCGTCCCAGCGATTGCGTAATGCCGAGTTTTCCGTTCTTGGCCAGAAACAAACCCACATCATCCATTTTCACGATAATTCCGACTGATCCGTAAACGGCGACTGTGACCCCGATCCCAACAACGGCCAGCGTTGCCGCCTGCATCCAGACATTGGGCGCTTCGATGGCCGCCAGGGCAATCGTCATAATCTCGGCCGAAAGAATGAAATCGGTTTTGATCGCCCCCCTTACCTTTTGCTCTTCCAGATGGCCCGGATCGCGGATGGTCATGTCCTCTTCGATCACATGACTGCCGTGGGGAAACAGAACGTGAAAGATCTTCTCGGCCCCCTCGAAACACAGATACGCTCCGCCGATCATCAGTAGCGGGGTGATCAGCCACGGCGCAAAGTTCGCTAGCAGCATCGCGACGGGCAAAAGCAGAACAAGCTTGTTGAAAAACGAACCGCGCGCGATGCGCCAGATAATCGGCAACTCCCGCGCTGGGGCGAACCCCTGAACGTATTTCGGCGTGACGGCTGCGTCGTCAATGATCACACCAGCGGTCTTTGCCCCGGCTTTGCCAGCTGCCGCTGCCACATCATCAATCGAGGATGCCGCAACCTTTGCGATGCCCGCCACATCATCCAACAAAGCCAGAAGACCACTCATCCGCGTTCCTTTTTGCTCATCCTGCCGCAACAGGAACCTAAACGATCCGACGCTTAGCGCAAGCGTTAGCGCAATCGTCGAAAGTTTGCGCTACCATATTCATTTTAGGACGATTTTCCCCTTTCTGAGCCATCAGGCCGGGTCTATACGGCCTGCAAGTTTCACGTCTTTCGGAGTCGCATAATGACCATCAAGGTTGGCATCAACGGATTTGGCCGTATCGGCCGCTGCACCCTGTCCCACATCGCAGCCTCGGGGCGCGACGATATCGAAGTGATCAAGGTTAACGCCACTGGTCCTCTGGATACTGCTGCCCACCTGATCAAATACGACAGTGTTCATGGCCGTTTCCCGGGTGAGGTGACCATCGGCGACGGAACCATGAACCTAGGTCGTGGCGACATGCAGATGTTCTCGACTTACGACATGGGCGAACTGGATTGGGACGGCTGTGATGTCGTTCTGGAATGCACCGGCAAGTTCAATGATGGTGAAAAGGCCAAGGCCCACCTGGATCGTGGCGCAAAGAAAGTTCTGCTGTCTGCTCCGGGCAAGAACGTGGACAAGACGATTGTCTTCGGCGTGAACGACGATCAGCTTGAAGCAGGCGACAGGATGATCTCGAACGGTTCCTGCACCACCAACTGCCTTGCGCCTTTGGCCAAAGTTCTGGACGACGCGTTTGGAATCGAACATGGCATCATGACCACGATCCATGCCTATACCGGCGACCAGCCAACTCTGGACCGCCGCCACAAGGATCTGTACCGCGCCCGCGCTGCAGCGATGTCGATGATTCCCACAAGCACCGGTGCCGCCAAAGCACTGGGAGAAGTGCTGCCGCGCCTCAAGGGCCGCCTCGACGGATCTGCGATCCGGGTCCCTACCCCGAATGTTTCGGCCGTTGACCTGACCTTCCGCGCGGGCCGTGACGTCAGCGCCGATGAAGTAAATGCAGCTGTGAAAAACGCAGCCGAAGGAAAGATGAAGGGTGTTCTGGGGTACGAGCCCGCACCCCTGGTGTCGACCGATTTCAACCACACCAACGAAAGCTCGATCTTTGCGCCAGATCAGACCCGCGTCGTCGAGGACCGCATGGTGCGGGTTCTCGCCTGGTATGACAACGAATGGGGTTTCTCCGTCCGCATGGCAGACGTTGCGGTCGCCATGGGAAAACTAGGCTGAATTCTGCCTAACCTCTTGAGAGGCAAAGCCCGCTCAGGTTATCTGGGCGGGCTTTTTTGTGCTTCGGGATAGACATGACCAATCAACTCGCAATCTGGCTTGCTGTTCTGATTTTAGGGACCATGATGCTCGACTACGCACTCTACGGCACAGAACACCTGCTTTTCCTTGGAAAAAAATTCTACGAATTTTTGGATTGGCTCGCCTTTTGGCGCTGACAAATAATGCCTGTTGACATTTTTCCAGCAATCGTGATGTTAGCGCTAACTTTTCACTGAACTGCACATGAAAGGCTGCGCTAATGACACTCAGGCTGGCAATCAACGGCTTTGGACGGATCGGGCGCGGTGTGCTGCGTGCGGCTATGGAAAGCGGTCGCAAGGATATCGAAGTCGTCGCCATTAACGACCTGTCCCCACCAGAGATGAACGCCCATCTGTTCGAGTTCGACAGCGTGCATGGCCGCTATCGCGCACCGGTGACATTTGCACAAAGCCAGATGGATGTTGGCTCCGGGCCCATCCGGCTGAGTAGCCATCGAAACCCCGAAGATCTGGACTGGTCGGATGTCGATGTCGTTTTGGAATGTACCGGCGCGTTCCGCACCTACGAAGACGCTGCCCGGCACCTAAAAAATGGCTCGGGCAAGGTTCTAATATCCGCCCCTGCCCGCGGGACAACACCAGTAAAAACGGTCGTATTCGGCGTTAACGATCACGAGTTGTCCTCAGATCATATGATCGTTTCAAACGCGTCCTGCACCACAAATTGTCTGGCACCGGTTGCTGCGGCGCTTGATGCAGCCCTTGGCATCAGACACGGCTCGATGACGACCGTCCATGCCTATACCGTCAGCCAACCCGTTCACGACACCGCAACCAAAGACCCCTACCGTTCGCGGGCCGCAGCCCTGTCGATGATCCCCAGCACCACGGGCGCGGCTGCCGCAGTTGGCCTTGTACTTCCTCAATTGGCCGGAAAATTGAACGGCCAGGCAATCCGGGTACCGACGCCCAACGTTTCTGTTGTGGATCTTGTTGTCGAAGTGTCCAGGAAGACAAGCGTCGACGAAGTGAATGCTCTGCTTTCCAGTGCAGCCGACAAGATACCGGGCGTTCTTGCCGCAGAAAACCGGCCTTTGGTCTCGGTGGATTTCAACCACGACCCGCACAGTTCAACCGTTTCGCTGCCGGAGACTACCGTGACAGATGGGACGCTGGTGCGCGTCCTTGCCTGGTATGACAACGAATGGGGCTTTTCCAACCGGATGCTGGACACCGCCGCATCGATGGGAGGTTTATCCCAGTCTTTCCAGCAAAGCAGTGTTCACGCGCGGCGTGACGAACTTGGACACGTCCCCGCCTAGTCGGGCGATTTCCTTAACCAGTTTCGAGGCGATGGCCTGATGCCGCGCCTCGGCCATCAGGAACACTGTTTCCACGGTATCATCCAGCGCCCGGTTCATACCGACCATCTGGAATTCGTATTCGAAATCGGCGACCGCACGCAAACCGCGTACGATAAGCTGCGCACCCACGTCATGAGCGCAGTCAATCAGCAGATTTTCGAACGGATGGGCCACAATCTCGGTGCCGGTTTGTTCCGTCAGCCGGGCGCATTCCGCTTCGATCATTGCCACTCGCTCTTCCAGCCGGAAAAGTGGCCCCTTGTCGCGATTGATGGCCACCCCAATCACCAACTTGTCCACCAAGGCGGTAGCACGACGGATGATGTCGATGTGACCCAATGTAATCGGATCGAAGGTTCCCGGATACAATCCAACCCGCATGGTGCACTCCTGCGCAACAATATTTCTGCGCAAGCAAACACATCTTTGCCGCAGGTGCAAGAGGCGGGAAAGGTCAGACCGAAATCAGTGGCCCATGATCATGCCCTGTAAGGCATCCTTTTCCATTGCAAGTTCAGTGAGTTGCGCCTTAACGACGTCCCCCAGGGTCACGATGCCGACAAGCTTGCCTTCTTCTACAATCGGCATGTGGCGAAACCGTCCCTGGGTCATTTGCGCCATAATGTCCTGAACCGAAGCCTGACGGGTCGTCGTAACCAGTTCCTTCGTCATATAGGCGCTGACAGGCTGTGACAGACAATCACCGCCACTCGCCGCCAGTTCCCGAACGATGTCGCGCTCGGACAAAATGCCGACTGCCGTCTCCCCCCCATCTTCAGAGATCACAACCGTACCGATCCGTTTCTCTGCCAGTATTCTAGCTGCTTCGGAAACGCTTGCCGACGGGCTGACCGATACCACGCCCCCAGCCCCCTTGGACTTAAGAATGGCCTGAACAAGCATATGCAACACCTCCGAAATTACTTTACGTTTTCCAAAGCGTTGCCCGATTGTGGCAGCCTGTCAAGGTGAAGCCTCGGCCTCAAGCCGCGCCACTTCATCGCGGATACCTCTTGTCAGCGCATTCGCGAAACGGTTCAACCGTTCGTTGCGCTGGTCACCCTGATGGCGCACAAGGTAAAAACTACGCGTCAGACTGACTTGATCCGTCAGTATTTTCCGCAATTTCGGATGGAACGGCAGGGTAAAGTCGTGGGCCACGCATACCCCTGATCCGTGTGACACCTGCCGCAACTGAACGGAGACCGAATTCGATGCAAGAGCGACGCGGTCAATTCCAATGTCATTGAGATAATCAAGCTCGCGATCAAAGATCATATCCGGAATGTATCCAATCATGCAGTGACCCTTGAGGTCCGCAAGGGATGTTATTTCAGAATGACGGTCCAGATAGTCCTGCGTCGCCACCATATGCAGTTTGTAATCGCTTATTTTCTGAACCAGTAATTTTCCGGCTGTCGGGGCGCTGACTGTCACGGCCATGTCCGCCTCGCGCCGGGACAGGTTGATAATGCGGGGCAGCGCCAGAATCTGAATATCCAGATCAGGGTTTGCCTCGCTGATTTTTGCACAAACCTGCGGCAGCAAATAATTTGCACTTCCGTCCGGTGCTCCGATCCGGATCTGACCGCTAAGAGACTTTGTCGGCCCCTCCATCGCTCCGGTGGCGGCACGCATGGCTTCTTCGGCCTGCATTCCGTGTTCCAGCAAACGTTCACCGGCCGGGGTCAGTACATATCCTTGCTGAGATTTGACAAAAAGCGGCGCATCCAGAGCTGCTTCAAGGCGCCCGATCCGCCGACCGACGGTTGCGGGGTCCAGCTTCAGCAACCGACCCGCTGCAGAAAGGCTCTCTTCACGCGCGACAGCCAGAAACACCCGCATATCATCCCAGTTGGGTTCCACTTTTGCATCCTTGCATTTTTGCAAAACACTTTTGGAACATTGCCTCTGTTCAGGGGATTTCTGCAAGCCTATGGTGCGCACAAATTTACCGGAGGAGATTGAGATGCAGGAACTGTCCCACTTCATCAATGGCGAGAATGTCGCCGGTACGTCCGGCCGTGTCGCCGATGTCTTTAACCCTGCGACTGGCGAAGTGCAGTATAAATGCCCGATGGCCAGCGCTGCTGAAACCACAGCCGCGATCGAACAGGCTGCCGCGGCGCAACTGGCGTGGGGCGCGACAAACCCCCAGAAACGTGCGCGCGTCATGATGGCAATGGTTGGCCTGATGAACCGCGACATGGACAAGCTGGCCGAAGCTCTCAGCCGCGAGCATGGCAAGACCCTGCCCGATGCCAAGGGCGATCTGCAGCGTGGTCTGGAAGTGGTTGAATACTGCATCGGTGCACCGCAGATGCTGAAAGGCGAGTTCACCGACAGCGCAGGCCCAGGTATCGACATGTATTCGATGCGTCAGCCGCTGGGCGTTGTCGCTTCGATCATGCCGTTCAACTTCCCCGCCATGATGCCGCTTTGGCATGTCGGACCCGCGCTGGCTTGCGGTAACGCAGTGGTTTTGAAACCGTCCGAACGTGACCCCTCTGTCCCGCTGATGCTGGCGGAACTGTTTGTTGAGGCAGGTCTGCCCAAGGGTGTGTTCCAGGTCGTGAACGGCGATAAAGAAGCTGTGGACACTCTGCTCGACAGCGACATCATTCAGGGCGTGTCTTTCGTGGGTTCGACCCCGATTGCGCAGTACATTTACGCCCGCGCCACTGCGAACGGAAAACGTGCACAGTGCTTTGGCGGTGCAAAAAACCACATGATCGTCATGCCGGATGCCGATTTGGATCAGGCTGCCGACGCACTGGTCGGCGCTGGCTTTGGCGCAGCAGGCGAACGCTGTATGGCGATTTCCGTCGCCGTTCCGGTGGGCGAGGAAACCGCAGACGCCCTGATCGAGAAACTGATCCCCCGCGTCGAAAAGCTGAAGGTCGGCCCCTACACAGCAGGCGATGATGTGGACATGGGCCCCGTGGTTACCGCCGCCGCCAAAGAGCGCATTCTGGGTCTGATCAATTCCGGTGTGGAACAAGGCGCGAAACTGGTCGTGGATAACCGTGACTTCTCGCTTCAGGGCTATGAGGACGGCTTTTTTGTCGGCCCGCACCTGTTCGACAATGTGACGCCAGAGATGGATATCTACAAACAGGAGATCTTCGGCCCGGTCCTGTCGACTGTTCGCGCGGGTTCGTACGAAGAGGCGCTGAAACTGGCCATGGACCATGAATATGGCAACGGCACTGCGATCTTCACCCGCGACGGCGACACAGCACGCGATTTCGCCAGCCGCGTCAATATCGGCATGGTCGGCATCAACGTACCGATCCCGGTTCCGCTGGCCTATCACACCTTTGGCGGCTGGAAGAAATCCATGTTTGGTGACCTGAACCAGCACGGCCCGGATTCGTTCAAGTTCTACACCCGTACCAAAACGGTCACCTCGCGTTGGCCCTCGGGCATCAAGGAAGGTGGCGAGTTTAACTTCAAGGCCATGGACTGACCGTAGTTCCAACAGTTCCAACAAACCGATCAAATCCCGGCCTTGCGGCCGGGATTTTTTCTAAGCGGGCTTTTGCCGAGTAAGAGATTACAAAAGCCGCCTCACAATAAGTTCAGTCTGTGAGGGCTGGAAAAAACCGGGCAACGTGCTTAGTTATGCTGCCAAAATTGCTAATTGAGCAGAATTACCGGAGGCACCCTTGTCCCAGTCCCGCATGACCCGTCGCGCCGCATTATTGGGCGTCGCATCAACACTGGCAACGCCCGCGCTTGTCCGAGCGCAAAGTCTGGATGCCTTTCCCGAAAGCGAAGATGCGATCGGCACCCAATTACCGGTGCGCAGGAACGTTTCGTCCTTTTCGCAACAAAACTGGCAGGATCACTTTGACAAGTTGGGTGTCGGATGTTTGCTCGCCGACATAACCAGCCGTGCGGTGCACTATTGGGGCGCTGACGGAACCTATAGGCTGTATCCAAGCTCGGTACCCCAAAGCGAAGAGTTGACCAAGCGCGGCTACACCGAAGTTGTTCGCAAGCGCGAAAACCCCAGCTGGACGCCAACAGCGGCAATGCGGGAACGCGATCCGTCGCTTCCGGTTCGTGTCGAAGGCGGAGAAACCAACAATCCGCTTGGCACACGCGCAATGTATCTGACTTGGCCTGCCTATCTGGTTCACGGCACCCATGACACGCGTAAGATCGGCCGCCAAAGTTCATCCGGCTGCATCGGTCTTTATAATCAACATGTCGAGGAACTGTACGATCTTGTACAGATCGGAACTCAGGTCCGACTGGTCTGAATGCAAAAACCCCGGCCTGACACAGGACCGGGGCTTTTCATTGGTTACTTTGAATTATTCAGGCAACAGCACTTTGTCCACGACGTGAATTACGCCGTTGCTTGCGACGATGTCTGCTTGCACGACATCGGCTTTGTCGACCTTGACGCCGTTACGCGCATTAACGCTGAGCCTTTCGCCCTGAACCGTCAAAACCTTGGCGCGCTTGCCAGCAATATCCCCGGACATGATTTTTGCCGGCACCACATGGTAAGTCAAAATGGATACCAGTTGATCCTTGTTCTCGGGCAGCAACAATGTCTCAACAGTGCCTTCCGGCAATGCAGCAAAAGCCTCGTCCGTAGGTGCGAAAACCGTGAACGGCCCCTTACCCTTAAGGGTGTCGACCAGTCCGGCCGCCTGAACCGCCGCGACAAGTGTATTGAACGAGCCTGCTGAAACGGCTGTATCAACAATATCCTGATTTGCCTGAGCCTTCAGTGGCAGTGCAAGGGCCATTGCAGCGGCGGCCCCGATAAACGTACGACGAAACATTTCAGTCATCTCCTCTGGTGCTTGTTATGCAGAGAGGTACGGCATGACCGGATATCCGGATCACTTTGGGTGCAATTTTACTTTTTCTGAACCCAGATACTCTGCGCTCGCCCTTCTTTCAGGAACGGCAGCGCTTCCATCGCGTCGGGGCGGTCCTGCTGCAAATAGTACCCGGGCCACAACATTTCAAAATCGCCCGATTGCAGCATCGCGTGAAGCACATACTGTTCCCCCCATCCCGGGCAATCGTAGAAGAAACGCTTGGGATATTCGTAAGGCAGAAACACATCGTGGACGTGGATGACAACGCCGGACTTGAGTGAAGGAATGATGCGGCAGAACAGGTGCGCCACATCGTTGCTCATCCGCACGACGTGGCTGGAGTCGATAAACAGAACATCCCCCGCCTCCAGCTGATCAAAAAGGGCGGGATCAACCTCTTCCAGCCGCTTCTGTTCAAACTGATCAACAACGTGCGCGATGTCTGCGCGCGGAAACGGGTCGACTGCGGTGATGCGGGTTTCAAGACCGCCGTCAATCACTGCCTGCCGCGTGACCCGTGTAGAGTTCCCGCAACCGACCTCGATCACATGTTGCGGCCTGAACCGGCGGATCATCAGATACAGCGCATCGGCATCGGGGCTGTCGTAATAGCCATTGTTTATCCGGTACCCGGTCTGGTTTCGTTGAGGGTCCTTGAGGGCCGAAAGCGCCCCGGCGTGAACCTGATACTCTTCGACCAGTTGGCCAAGATCGAAACCGTCCATCCCGGGCGACAAAGCATAGGCCGGGCGGGTCAATCCCCCTGACCGCTCAAAGGCGCTCAACCGTTGGTGCTCATCCCGCTCTGTAACCCGGTCGATCAACTTGACGCCAAATCGATCGAGAAAGGCATTTGTACGTGGAAATTTCCTGGGTTTCACGCGACGGCTCCATTGCGACGATTGCATCTGGTCCTTACCGCCGCTTGCCCCGCAACTGCAAGCGTCAGTACCGCAAACCCTTGGCAAAAAGAAAAATTCCGTATTCACTGGTTCAAATTCCAGACGGGAGGCGGAAGATGCAAAAGGACTTCACCCTGGGAATTGAAGAGGAATACCTGCTTGTCGACAAGGATTCCCTTCAATTGTCCGAGGCGCCCGAGGGCCTTATGCAAGCATGTCAGAATGACTTTGAAGGTCAGGTCAGTCCGGAATTCCTTCAATGCCAGATCGAGGTGGGAACCCGCCCGCATTCCACGATAAAGGGCGCTCGCGAAGACCTGAAGCGATTGCGTTCCTGCGTCTCAAAACGCGCCTCCGAATACAATCTGGCCCCGATTGCTGTGTCCTGTCATCCTTTTGCCAACTGGAAAGACCAGCATCACACCCGCAAGGAACGGTATGACGCTTTGCAACACGCATTGGGCGGCGTCGCGCGTCGGATGTTGATTTGCGGGATGCACGTCCACGTCGGTGTCGAGGACAAATCCCTGCGCGCCGATCTGGTGCCCCAGCTGTGCTATTTCCTGCCGCACCTTCTGGCCTTGTCTACCTCCTCGCCGTATTGGAATGGCGAGGATACGGGGCTTTCTTCGTACAGGCTGACGGTTTTCGACAATCTTCCGCGAACCGGCCTGCCACCGGTTTTCACAAGCTGGGCCGAATACGAACGCACAACCGGCATACTTGTCGAATTGGGCGTAATCGAAGACACGACCAAAATCTGGTGGGATCTGCGCCCGTCGCACCAATTTCCCACGCTTGAGACACGGATCATGGATGTCCAGCCCCGGCTGGAACACACACTGTCGCTGGCCGCAATGGTTCAGGCGCTTACGCGGATGCTCTGCCGCCTGAAGGCCCGCAATCTGCGCTGGCGTTCTTATGACCGCTTCCTGATTGGTGAAAACCGATGGCGTGCGCAGCGTTATGGTGTCGGCGAGGGTCTGATTGATTTCGGGGACCGTTCAATCAAACCGATGTCGGAACTGATGGACGAACTCATGGGAATGCTGGCTGAAGATGCCGAGGCGCTAGGCACTATGACAGAGCTTGCGCGCCTGCGGCAGATCGCAAATAGCGGCACCTCGGCCACCCGCCAGCGCCGCGTGCACGCCGAGGCCATCGCAAATGGTGAAGACCCCGGCAAAGCCGTGGTGAAACATCTTATCGTGGAATTTCATATGGATCTGTGATCGGCTCAGATCACACGCAACATGTTTTTGATCTTGCGGCCGACCGGCTCATAGAAATCCGGATCCTTCCAGTACCCGTTGTGCGAAAGCGGATTCCACGACGTAAAAATGTTTCCGGAATTTATCGAAACGTCACGAAGCTCGTTATTTGCCTCCAGTTGATCATAGGCCGGTGCGCAATCGCGCAGCGGATAGCCCAGCACGTCGTGCTTGTCGAAAAAGTTGTACCACCACGTCCTGGACTTTAGCGCATGCGGCAGTTCGGAATTCGGCGGGTCAATCGGTTTGATCTGGTTTTGCGGGTAGGCAAAAAGAAATATCGGAATATTGCAGCCAAAGGTAATGATCCCCGCAACTGTCTGCATATTTCGGACGGGCGTATTGTGCAGGGTTTGCCCGGTGTGCCGCAGGTGGCTTTGCAGATCGTAGATGTAATTCGACATGATATGCCCACCAAGGGAATGGGCCAGCAACAGCAGCGGCGCACGATCGCCCACCTGCGTTCTTACATCCTCCATCACCCGGTCGATCTCGGCATGAATGGCCTCGTAGGTTTTGTCGCTTCCATCCTGTGTTTTGCGATAAGAAGCCGCGTCCGACAAATTGTGAACCACAAATTCCCGAACATCATCATAACCGGTTCGCCGTTTGATTTTTCGCAGATAGCGGTTCTGACGCGGTTGCAGAACATGGGCCCAGACGATTTCACGCCACGCAACACGGTTCAGATCAGGCCCAACAAACCGCCCGACCTGTTTGTGAAGTTCGCGGGAAAAGGTCACTGCAGACGATGGCAGGGGCGTTCCCGTAAATTGACTGCCCATGCCGTGAATAATCACAACTGCCATTTTGAAATGCGACATACCAATTCTCCTCAAAAAACTTCCCAAAATATACGTCAGACCTCGGCAAACACCAAAACACCCCTTTGGTAAGAGGCTGTCCGATTGCTGCCGCTGCAAAATTTCTGTAAGGATTGCGAAATAAACAATCGTTCAATTCATACGCTGCAAGGGAGAGAGGCCATGGATTTCGCGCTGACCGAGGAACAGACAGCCATATTCGACATGGCCTATGCGTTTGGGCAGGAAAACATCGCGCCTTTCGCCCGTCAGTGGGAAGCTGAAGGAACAATCCCCAAAGACCTGTGGCCAAAGGTGGGGGAACTTGGGTTCGGCGGTCTGTATGTGTCCGAAGAAAGCGGTGGATCCGGTCTGTCCCGGCTGGACGCAACTCTGGTATTCGAGGCCCTTTCGATGGCTTGCCCCTCAGTTGCAGCGTTTCTGTCCATCCACAACATGTGCGCGAAAATGCTGGACAATTTCGCCGATAATGACCTGAAATCTCGCATCATGTCGGATGTGCTGAGCCTGAATACAGTTCTCAGCTATTGCCTGACCGAACCCGGTTCGGGTTCCGATGCAGCGGCCCTGAAAACCCGTGCGGAACGCACCAACGAAGGATACACGCTGAACGGAACCAAAGCGTTTATCTCGGGCGGCGGGTATTCCGACGCATATGTCTGTATGGTGCGCACGGGCGAAGATGGCCCCAAAGGCATTTCGACGGTCTATGTCGAGGACGGCACGCCCGGTCTCAGCTTTGGCGGGCTTGAGCAGAAAATGGGATGGAAAAGCCAACCCACCGCTCAGGTTCAGTTCGACGACTGCAAGATTCCATCCGGAAATCTTGTCGGTGCAGAAGGCGACGGGTTTAAGTATGCCATGATGGGGCTGGACGGTGGGCGTCTGAACATCGCTTCATGTTCATTGGGTGCTGCACAGGCCGGGCTGGACATGACACTGCAATACATGTCCGAGCGTAAGGCTTTCGGAAAATCCATCGACCAGTTTCAGGCCCTTCAGTTCCGTCTTGCCGATATGGAAATCGAAATGCAGGCGGCGCGCACATTCCTGCGTCAGGCCGCCTGGAAACTGGATCAGGGTACGCCAGACGCGACAAAATTCTGTGCCATGGCCAAGAAATTCGTAACGGAGACAGGATCGAAGGTAGTCGATCAGTGCCTGCAACTGCATGGTGGATACGGTTATCTCGCCGACTACGGGATTGAAAAGCTGGTCCGAGACCTGCGCGTGCATCAAATCCTTGAAGGCACCAACGAGATCATGCGAGTGATCGTTTCGCGCAACATGCTTGCCAACCGCTGAGGACATCATGGCTGACATTGATATCCGCGTTGCCGGTCGCGCCGGACGTATCACGCTGACCCGGCCACATGCTCTGAACGCGATGAGCTATGACATGTGCATGGCGATCGACACCGCAATGCGCAATTGGCGCGAGGATGACGACATTGATCTGATCGTGCTGGATGCCGAAGGCGAAAAGGCGTTCTGTGCGGGCGGCGATATTGCCGAGTTGTACGAGACAGGCACCAACGGCGACTTTGAGTATGGCCGCACCTTCTGGCGCGATGAATATCGTATGAACGCGATGATCTTTGAGTATCCCAAGCCTGTGGTCAGTTTTCTTCAAGGCTTCACGATGGGCGGCGGCGTCGGTATCGGCTGCCATGGGACGCACCGGGTCGTCGGGGAAAGCTCAAAAATCGCGATGCCCGAATGCGGAATTGGTCTTATCCCGGATGTTGGCGGAACACTGATGCTGGCACTCGCGCCCGGACGCAGCGGCGAATATCTTGGAATGACGGCAGGCCGAATGGGTCCCGATGACGCCATTTTTGCAGGCTTTGCAGATTACTACATTCCGCAGGAGAAATGGGGCTCCCTGATTGCAATGCTTGAGGCATCGGGTGACGCGGGCCATGTCGAATCCCACGCGCAAAAAGCCGACCCGGGCAAACTCCGGGACGAACAGGCGATGATAGACAAGCATTTCTCTGGTGAAACACTCGGCGATATTCTGAATTCGCTGCAAAACGACCAAAGTGAATTCGCTCAGAACACGCTTAAAGCGCTAAACCGAAACTCGCCTATATCCATGGCCTGCACCGCCGAAATGCTTCATCGCCTGCGCACGCCATCGCTGACCATCCGCAAATCTCTGGAACTTGAGTACCGGTTTACGCACCGTGCGATGGAACACGGGGATTTTCTGGAAGGAATCCGCGCTCAGATCATTGACAAAGACCGCAACCCTGATTGGCAATATGCCGATATGGACGTGCCCGGCGTGGCCGTTTCCAAAATGCTGCAACCCCTTGGCAAAGATGCCCTGACATTCGAGGAGGATTGAGAGATGAAGATAGGTTTCATTGGCCTTGGCAACATGGGTGCGCCAATGGCGGCCAACCTCGCGAAAGCGGGCCACGAAGTTATCGGTTTTGACATGGCGGATATCTCGGTCGACGGCGTCGCGATGGCTGAAACGGCCGCAGGCGCAGCGGCGGGCGCTGACGTTGTAATTACGATGCTACCTAATGGCCGCATCCTCCGCTCAGTCGCCAACGAAATCATTCCCGCAATGGTTCAGGGCGCCGCATTTGTCGATTGTTCGACGGTGGACGTTGAAAGCGCACGAGCTGTCGCCGACCAGGCCACTTCCGCAGGATTACTTGCCGTGGATGCCCCGGTTTCCGGCGGCATCGGAGGCGCTGCAGCGGGTACACTGACCTTTATGGCCGGTGGCTCAGACGACGCATTCGCCAAGGCCGCTCCGCTTTTCGACATCATGGGTCAGAAGGCAGTTCATTGCGGCGAGTCGGGTGCAGGTCAGGCTGCCAAAATCTGCAACAACATGATCCTTGGCGTAACCATGATCGCCACATGCGAAGCATTTGCGCTGGCTGACAAACTGGGCCTTGACCGGCAGAAAATGTTCGATGTCGTCTCAACCTCTTCCGGCTACAGCTGGACCATGAATGCATATTGCCCCGCCCCGGGTGTCGGACCACAAAGCCCGGCCGACAATGAATATTTGCCGGGATTTGCCGCAGAACTGATGCTCAAGGATTTGCGCCTCAGCCAGCAGGCCGCCGAAAGCGCCGATGCGGACACACCGATGGGTCAGGCAGCAACCATGCTGTATGAAACTTTCGTCGAGCAGGAAGGCGGACAAGGCATGGATTTCAGCGCCATGCTGCCAAGGTTCGAAAAACGCGGTCGAAGCTGACGCGGTCGCTCTGGCGGTTTCTTGCCCGCCGGTCGAAAATCGCCACACGGCGCCCTATCTTTCCTTTGTGAATACGCACTAAACCTGCGTAATCCGTCGATGCAAAGGAGCACGGGAATATGAGGGCGTTGGTCCGCACTTTGATGGTTGTTGTTCTTGCCCTTGGTCCGGCTGCCAGTTGGGCAGGTAACGGGAATGGTAAGGGAAAAGGCAAAAACAAGAACAGCCTGAAAGTGGAGCGAGCTTCACCCGGCAATAGTACTGTCGGCAAGCAAGCCTATCATTGCCCACCGGGCCTCGCGAAAAAGGCTGTTCCATGTGTTCCGCCCGGACAGGTGAAACAGCGCTACCGAGTTGGTGACTATATCACGCGGGATTATGTCTGGATCAACGATCCCTATCGGTACGGGTTGCGCCGCGACGGGTATTACGTGCGGGCCGGGGACTACGTCTACAGTGTTGACAGCGACACGCATAAGGTTCTGAACCTCATAGGCGCAGTGGCGGATATCCTTAACTGAGGAAGCTAAAACCCAGACCGTGCCATGGCGTGAATTTCCGATATGGCACGAACTGGAAAGCTGTCACTACTCCGCAGCTACGCGTTCCGGATTCAACATCGACTTTAGATAGTGACCGGTATGGCTGTGTGTACACTCGGCGACGTCCTCAGGCGTGCCTTCCGCTACAATCTGCCCTCCTCCGTCGCCACCTTCGGGGCCGATATCAATGATGTGATCCGCCGTTTTGACAACATCCAGATTGTGTTCGATCACGACAACCGTGTTCCCCTGCTCGACCAGTTCGTGCAACACTTCCAACAGCTTGCGCACATCTTCAAAATGCAGCCCCGTGGTCGGCTCGTCTAGAATATACAGCGTGCGCCCCGTAGACCGCTTACTGAGTTCCTTTGACAGCTTCACCCTTTGCGCTTCACCGCCCGAAAGCGTCGTCGCCTGCTGCCCTACCTTGATGTAACCTAGGCCGACACGTGCCAGCGCGTCCATCTTGTCCCGGATGGACGGCACCGCCTTAAAGAACTCCTGCGCATCCTCAACAGTCATATCCAGAACATCCGCGATGGATTTTCCCTTGAACTTGATCTCAAGGGTCTCGCGGTTGTAACGCGCGCCCTTGCAGGTTTCGCAGGTCACATAGACATCGGGCAAAAAGTGCATCTCGATCTTGATGACACCGTCCCCCTGACAGGCTTCGCATCGTCCGCCTTTGACGTTGAAACTGAAGCGCCCTGGCTTATAGCCGCGCGCCTTGGCCTCTGGCAGCCCCGCAAACCAGTCCCTGATCGGTGTAAACGCCCCGGTATATGTCGCAGGGTTCGATCGGGGGGTTCGCCCAATCGGCCGCTGGTCGATATCAATTACCTTATCCAGATGCTCCAGACCTTTGATGGTCTCACAGGGTGCAGGCGTCTGACGCGCCCCGTTCAGGCGCATCGAAGCAGTCTTGAACAACGTCTCGATGGTCAGCGTGGATTTTCCACCACCGGATACGCCAGTAACACACACGAACTTGCCCAGAGGGAAGTCCGCCGTGACATTCTTGAGGTTGTTGCCCGTGGCTTTGACCACCGACACCTTCTTGCCATTCCCCTTTCGCCGGGTTGCGGGCACTGCTATCTCACGTGTTCCGGCCAAGTATTGCCCGGTGATCGACGCCGTATCCGATGCAATATGTTCGGGCGTTCCGTGACTGACGACCTCGCCGCCGTGCACCCCTGCCCCCGGTCCGATGTCGAACACATAATCCGCCTCGCGGATGGCTTCCTCGTCATGCTCGACCACGATCACGGTATTGCCCTGATCACGCAGGTTCTTGAGCGTTCCCAGCAGTCGGTCATTGTCGCGCTGGTGCAATCCGATCGAAGGTTCGTCCAACACATAAAGAACGCCGGTCAGACCAGAGCCGATCTGACTGGCCAGACGAATGCGCTGGCTTTCGCCACCTGAAAGGGTCCCGCTGGATCGGGACAGCGTAAGGTATTCCAATCCAACGTTATTCAGGAATCCCAGTCGTTCGCGTATCTCCTTGAGGATGGCGCGCGCGATCTCGTTCTTTTGCGCGCTCAGGTGGTTTGGCGCATCCTCGATCCAGCTCAGCGCCTCGCGAATGGACATTTGCACCACGTTACCGGCGTGCATCCCTGCAATCTTGACGGCCAGCGCCTCTTCTCTCAGGCGGTGACCCCGGCATGTGCCGCAGGGGCGGTTATTCTGATACCTTTCGAATTCTTCCCGAATCCAGGCGCTGTCCGTCTCACGGTAACGGCGCTCCATATTCGGAATGACGCCTTCGAATGTACGGGTCACCTGATAAACCCTGCCGCCCTCATCATAACGGAACTGGATTTCCTCATCCCCGGACCCGTATAGGAACACCTGCTGCACTTTCTCCGGCAGGTTCTTCCACGCCGTGTTCTTGTCGAACTCATAGTGTCGGGCAATCGCTTCGATGGTCTGAAGGAAGTATGGCGACTTGCCTTTGCGCCATGGGGCCAAAGCGCCATCATACACTTTCAGGGTCTGGTCTGGCACCACAAGGCGCTCGTCAAAAAACAACTCAACGCCCAACCCGTCGCAATCCGGGCATGCCCCAAACGGAGCGTTGAACGAAAACAGACGCGGTTCGATCTCGGGGATCGTGAACCCACTGACCGGACAGGCAAAGTTTTCTGAGAATGTAAGCCGCTCTGCCTCGCCTTCACGTGGCGCGGTTTCCAGGATCGCAATGCCATCCGCCAGATCCAGTGCGGTGCGTAAACTGTCGGCCAGCCGGGTTTCCATCCCTTCGCGCACGACAAGACGGTCAACAACGACGTCAATGTCATGCCGGAATTTCTTGTCCAGCACAGGTGGCTCGTCCAGTTCATAAAACTCGCCATCAACCTTGACCCGCTGGAACCCCTGTTTGCGGAGTTCAAGGAACTCTTTTTTGTATTCGCCTTTTCGGTCGCGCACGATGGGGGCCAGCAGATAACCCCGTGTCCCCTCCTCCATCGCCATGATTCTGTCGACCATGTCCTGAACCTGCTGTGCCTCAATCGGTAATCCGGTTGCAGGGCTGAAAGGTGTTCCCGCGCGCGCAAAAAGCAGCCGTAGATAGTCATAAATCTCGGTCACCGTGCCAACGGTCGAGCGTGGGTTTTTCGATGTGGTCTTTTGTTCAATCGAGATTGCCGGGGAAAGGCCGCTGATGTGGTCCACATCCGGCTTTTCCATCATATCCAAGAACTGGCGCGCATAGGCCGAAAGGCTTTCGACATAGCGGCGCTGCCCTTCGGCATAGATGGTGTCAAACGCAAGTGACGACTTGCCGGAACCGGACAGGCCAGTGATCACCACCAGCTGATCGCGCGGGATATCCACGTCGATATTTTTGAGATTGTGCTCGCGCGCGCCGCGCACCTCAATATTCTTCAGCTCAGCCATTTCGGCCCCCAACAAACAAGTGTCCTAGAGATAGGCGAGCTGAGCCGAGACTCCAACCGAAAAATGCGAACGAATGGTGAACAAGCAATAATTCACCCGGTTTGCCTCATTCGTGGCTTTTTCGGGCCAGCGCCCAGGCGACGATCGGAAAGTCCGGGTCATTGTCCAGAACATCCGTGTCCGGTTTGAAAACAGGTGGCCATTCAGGTTCCAAGTTTCGAAGGGCCGCCTGACGATTCCCCCATTGTTCGGCCTTGATTGCGGATGGATCAAACCCGGTTTCAAGCAGAAGGTTCTTCAATCCTCGCGCCGACCAGCGCGAGCAATCCTGTGGAGCGGCGTGAAATGGCACAAAAAATGGGACAGCCAGCCAAAAGTATCCACCGGGGCGCAACATCTCAAGAACGTTCAACGTGGCCTCATACGGTCGGTCCAGATGTTCCCAGACCTGATTGGCGACAATCAGATCAAACTTCAGCACCGCACCCCGTTCATCCAGAAATGGGCCCTCGCAGATATCATGTTGCGGCAAGCGGAACTGTCGATAGCTTTGAAATCCGAATTGCTTACCCCACTTTCCCGAGATTTCAGCAACCTCCAGATTCTGCGGCCCTAGGGAACGGATCATTCTTTTACTGCGCCGCGCCATCACGACGCGATTCAAACTGGCCAAAACTCACCCCTGACATTTTGCGTTTCCGGAAATAGCCGCCACGTGGTGGTCAGACGTTTTCCAGAGGATGGAATGCAGCAGAATACTGGTGATTCAAGATTTTCCGAAACGATTCACGCCAGATTGAGGCCGCTTGTTGGCAAAATCACAACGAAGCGCCCAGGATGGGCGATATTTCTTACTTCTCTGAGGAAAGTGGCGCGGTTGACGGGGCTCGAACCCGCGACCCCCGGCGTGACAGGCCGGTACTCTAACCAACTGAGCTACAACCGCGCATTAGGGTCTTTTCCTGATCCATTTGCCCGGATCAAAGGCTGACAGTGTGGCGCGGTTGACGGGGCTCGAACCCGCGACCCCCGGCGTGACAGGCCGGTACTCTAACCAACTGAGCTACAACCGCTCACTGTCCGTTCATCGCTGAACGTTTGGGTGTATTATGGCTACACCCCGGCATCGTCAAGCGGCGTTTCCAACTTTTTTCGCGTGTTCCGCTTTTTTCCTGATCGCCGGTTCTTTCCATCCCAGTGTCACCGGCATGCCAATGGCGGAATAAATCAAGTCTGGCCGGCAAATAGATAAGATTATGATGTCGCCGGTTCATGCAAGTTTTGAACGATTGCAACAAAAGCACCAAACAACCATGGCATGAGTCAGCCCGTCAGACATTTGTTACGTTTCGAGAATATCACAACCTCACTATTTGCGGCTGCAATAAACGCGTCGGAACTGTCGAAAGTATCAAAAAAATACATTGTGACACAAACGCCAGTTCATTCCCTCACTTTTGCCGCATCTGGCACTATGTTCTTGCATCAAAAGTAAATAGAAGGTTTAGACCCATTTGGGGGCGTATCACTCTGGAACTAACAGACTTTCTGCAGGTCGCCTGAGAAATAGATTGCAGGCGGCCAAGCCGCAGAAAACTTTGGACTTTTGAGGTGCACATAGATGTCAAGTACGGTAAATGATTTTGGTTCAAATCTTACTGGCAAAGCATATGTTGATGGATTGATCTGGGGATCATCCTGGAACATGAACACAAATTTCGGCGGTGCAGCCGGAACACTAACGTATTCGTTTGACCCGGGGCTGCATACTTTTCAAACTTGGGAAAAGAACGCCTTTCGGGAAGCCATTGCAACGATCGAGACGATCATCCCCGTCGACTACGTCGAGGTTCCTTCCGGAAATCCCGGTTCAATCTACGCCGAAAATTTTAGGTACGCACTCGTACCATCCAACTTTTTTCCCGTCCCGGGTGTAGCTGGTGCTCATGGGGCACCGGGAAGCAAGCTTCTCACAATTGGCGGCAAAGATACGTTGTATGGATTGTTTTCATACGACTCGTTTGTGTGGACACCCGCCTCTCTGCAAAAAGGCGGCCAAGGTTTTGAAACCATCATGCACGAGATGCTTCATGGGCTCGGGATCGCACATCCGCATGACAACGGTGGCACATCATCTGTGTTTCCCGGCGTTACTTCGTCTTTTGGTGACTATGGCACCGATGGGCAAAACCAGGGTGTTTTCACCATCATGTCGTACAACGCGGGCCACCCAACGCATATTCAAACCATTTCAACCGCGTACGGACACTCATCAACTCCAATGGCGCTGGACATAGCCGCGCTGCAAGCCATTTACGGGGCCAAAGCACACAACACAGGAAACAACGTCTATACGCTTGACGACATTAACAAGGCCGGGACCTCATGGTCTTGCATCTGGGACACCGGCGGTACGGATACAATCTCTGCTCAGAACGCGAATCGGGGCGTTTATATCAACCTGAACGATGCTGACCTGACAGGAAGCGATGCCGGAGGCATCCCCTCATACGCAAACGGTATCATTGGTGGTTTTACAATTGCTAATGGGGTCAAAATCGAAAATGCGATCGGCGGAAACAGAAGTGACGTGATCGGCGGCAACGAGCTTGGCAACCAAATTAGCGGCAACGGCGGTAACGATACGCTTCGCGGCAACGGCGGCAATGATACTCTGCGTGGCGGCAGCGGTCATGACAATCTGTTAGGCGGCACAGGGTCGGATAGCGTCTATGGTGATAGCGGGCACGACAAACTCTACGCCTCCACTGGCAATGATTTCCTGCAAGGTGGCGCCGGGCTGGACTGGTACATAAACAACACCGGCACACGATCCTCTGTGAACCTCAACATTTCCACAGCGCAGAATACCGGGCTAGGAAACGACACCATCCAGGGTATTGAAAACCTGCAGGGGGGAACAGCCTCGGATGTCTTCATAGGCACCGGAGCAGCCAACATCCTCAAAGGGGCCAAAGGAAAAGACCACCTGTTCGGAAAGGCTGGTGAAGACCATTTGATTGGCGGTTTGGGCGATGACATCGTTAACGGTGGCTCCAACAATGACACTCTGTACGGTCAGGATGGTCAGGATTTTCTGGTTGGTGAACAAGGCCGGGACAAGTTGTTTGGTGGGCAAGGTGCGGATCATTTTGTTTTTAAAGACATCGGCGACAGCGCCAACAACAGCATTCAGGCTGACGTGATCCGTGACTTTAAGTCCGGCGTGGACAAAATCAACCTGCGTAAAATCGATGCCAGCACAGTCTTGTCCGGTGACAATTCATTTACCTTTGATGGCCAAAGAAAGACTGGAACCGACGACGAAGGTGAAATCTACTTTAGAAAATCCGTCGCCGACAATCACACGCTGGTCTACATCGACAACGACAACGATACAGACGTTGAGATGGTCATCAGACTTATCGGCCTACATAACCTTACAGCGGATGACTTCATCCTCTAACCGGCTGAATGGAGGCATATTGCCAATTCGGCAGGCGCCAAACACAGCGTCTGCATCGGATAGCTGCCCCAACTTAATAAGTGGGGCAGCTGATCAACCGGTTTCATGCTCCTGTTTCCTGTGAAATTTCAGGGCAGCAGTTGACTTCTTAATTCCTATTGCTTCCCTTCAACATTCGCCTACGCCCCCCTTGCAGCACCCTACAAGTCGCTGTAAGACCCCCGATCATGGGTGATTAGCTCAGTGGTAGAGCGCTTCGTTCACATCGAAGATGTCAGGAGTTCAAATCTCTTATCACCCACCATCTTCTGTCTGTATCCGACGATTTCTGTAACCGGTTCTCTGCGACCGAAAGGCTTGTTTAGCCTTGCAACCCGTGTAGGCTTCTCATTCTAATCAGTATTTTCTTAAATCCATAAACGGGTCGCAGAATGGCAAAGATGAAGCGGGAAATCGGCCTGATTGGACTTACCTTCATTTCTGTTGGCGGCATTATCGGATCAGGCTGGCTGTTTGGACCATTGCTTGCCGTTCAACAAGCAGGCCCGGCGGCAATCCTGTCATGGCTTTTGGGCGCGGCGGCCATGTTTATTCTGGCCATCACATTCGCCGAGATATCGGCCATGCTTCCAATCCCCGGTGGAATTGCCCGTGTGCCCCAGTTTTCGCACGGGAATATCGTGTCCATGGCAATGGGTTGGAGCGCCTGGATCGGCTATAACACCACGGCCCCGATCGAAGTTGAGGCTATGCTGAAATATCTAGCCCCCTATGCCCCATGGCTTCACGTCGCGGGTACTGGAGATCTGACCGGGGCCGGAATTGCCATCGCATTGCTGCTCATGTTGATTTTCGTCGCTATTAATGCACTTGGGGTCAAGTTCTTTGCCCAAGTAAATGCGACGTTAACCTGGGCAAAAATCGGCATTCCGATCCTGCTTTCGATCCTTTTGATCTCTACGCGGTTCAATGGGGCGAACTTTACGAATAACGGTGGATTTGCCCCATATGGACTGCATGGCATCATGGCCGCGGTGTCGACCGGAGGTGTGATTTTTTCTTTCATCGGTTTCCGGCACGTAGTGGATATGGCCGGCGAAGCGCGCAATCCCAAATTTACCATTCCTGCCGCCCTGGTTCTTTCCATTTTGCTCTGCGCACTCATCTATCTTGGCCTGCAGATCGCTTTCATCGGCGCGTTGGATAGCGAAGCCTTGAAAAACGGATGGGCCAGTCTGAGTTTCGGCGGCGAAGGTCCTCTGGACGGTGTCATCATGTCCGTTGGTCTGGTTTGGTTTCTAAGTCTTCTCAATGTTGGCTCTGTCATAGGGCCATTTGGAAACGGGCTGGTCGCCACCGGCTCCAACGCCCGAATTGCACTTGCGTTGTCCAAAAACGGTTTCCTGCCCGGTATGTTGCAGAAATTATCATCCTTCGGCGTTCCACTATGGGCTTTGGGCCTCAATTTTCTGGTCGGGATTTTGTTTTTGCTGACCATCCCGTTCAACGAGGTCATTGCACTGAACGGGGCGGCAATCGTTCTGTCATTCGCAGTTGGCCCGATAGCAGTTGTGTGCCTGCGGGACTTGCTGCCTGATCACCCGCGCTCTGTTCGTTTACCGGCAGTTCGCTTGGTCGGGGTTCTGGCCTTCGCCATAGCGACATTAATCGTGTACTGGAGCGGCTGGGACACTGTTTGGCGGCTTGGTTTAGCGCTGATCGTCGGTTTGTTGCTTTTGCTGGCTCGATTTTCCGGCAAGCTAGGGGAAATGGACATCACCGAAGCACTGTGGCTGATACCATATTTTATTGGCATCGGCCTGATATCCTATCTCGGTCAATTCGGTGAGGGCGCGCAAAAGCAAATCCCGTTCGGTTGGGACATTGTCGTCTGCGCAGTCTTTTCGGTCGTTATCTTTGTTCTGGCCGTGCGGTCTGCGCTGCCGCAGGACAAGTTTCAGGAATACATCGTTGAAGAGGAAATCCTTGATCCGACCAAACCGGTCGTCGGCTTTTAATCGACAAAAAAAACGGGCCCTAAGGCCCGCCTTTATAAACTGAACTTCGCGGTCAATGCGCCGTTGCCGACCGCCCGCTGCCTTCTGCAGATTTGGCGGCTGCGGCTGCGGCTTCTTCCGCAGCCTCATCCCATTCAATCGGCTCGGGCTCGTGAACCAATGCAAGCTTCAGGACTTCGGACACATGACTGACCGGGATGATCTTAAGCCCCTCTTTCACATTGTCGGGAATCTCGGGCAGATCTTTTTCGTTTTCCTGCGGGATCAAAACGGTTTTGATACCACCGCGCAGCGCCGCAAGCAGCTTCTCTTTTAGCCCGCCAATCGCCAGCGCATTCCCGCGCAAGGTAACTTCGCCTGTCATGGCAATATCTTTGCGCACCGGAATGCCGGTCAGCACCGATACAATTGATGTCACCATTGCCAGACCAGCCGACGGACCATCCTTAGGCGTCGCGCCTTCAGGCACGTGCACGTGGATGTCCCATTTGTCGAACTGCGGCGGTTTGATACCCAGGCTGGGCGAAATCGACCGCACATACGAGGACGCAGCCTCGATCGATTCCTTCATCACATCGCCCAGTTTACCTGTGGTTTTCATCCGCCCCTTGCCCGGCAGACGAAGCGCTTCGATGGACAACAGTTCGCCACCGACCGAGGTATAGGCCAGACCGGTTACCACACCGATTTGATCCTCAAGCTCTGCCAGACCAAAACGGAACTTGGGCACGCCAAGAAACTCATCCAGATTCTCAGGCGTCACCGTAACGGATTCAGCCTCTTTCTTGATGATCTTGGTCAGCGACTTCCGCGCAACCTTGGCAATCTCACGCTCCAGATTCCGCACGCCCGCTTCACGGGTGTAGGTACGGATGATCGACGTCAAAGCCTCGTCAGTCAGTTCGAATTCCTTAGCCTTGAGGCCATGGTTTTTGACCTGCTTGCTGATCAGGTGCTGTTTGGCAATCTCACGCTTTTCATCCTCGGTATAGCCGGCCAGCGGGATGATCTCCATCCGGTCCAGCAGCGGTCCGGGCATGTTGTAGCTGTTCGAGGTGGTCAGGAACATCACGTTCGACAGGTCGTATTCAACCTCAAGATAGTGATCCATGAAAGTGCTATTCTGTTCGGGATCCAGCACCTCAAGCATCGCCGACGCCGGATCACCACGGAAATCCTGCCCCATCTTGTCGATCTCGTCGAGCAGGATGAGCGGGTTTGTGGTTTTTGCCTTTTTCAGCGCCTGAATGATCTTGCCGGGCATAGACCCGATATAGGTCCGGCGGTGACCACGAATTTCGGATTCGTCGCGTACACCACCCAACGAGATGCGAATGAATTCGCGTCCGGTTGCTCGGGCAACTGACTTACCCAGCGATGTCTTACCCACGCCCGGCGGTCCGACAAGGCACAGGATCGGCCCTTTCAGCTTTTTCGAACGCTGTTGCACAGCCAGATATTCGACAATCCGCTCTTTAACCTTTTCAAGGCCATAGTGATCGTCGTCCAGAATATCCTGCGCCTTGCCCAAATCCTTTTTCACGCGGGACTTGGTGCCCCATGGCAGCGCCAGAATCCAATCGAGGTAGTTGCGCACCACTGTGGCCTCGGCAGACATGGGCGACATGTTCCTAAGCTTTTTCAGCTCGCCCTCAGCCTTTTCGCGCGCCTCTTTCGACAGCTTGGTTTCGGCGATTTTCTCTTCCAGTTCGGCAACTTCGTTCTTGCCGTCCTCGCCATCACCCAGTTCCTGCTGAATGGCCTTCATCTGCTCATTCAGATAGTATTCGCGCTGGGTCTTCTCCATCTGGGATTTGACACGCGTCTTGATCTTTTTCTCGACCTGCAGAACAGACATTTCGCCCTGCATCAGGCCATAGACCTTTTCCAACCGCTCGCTGACGCTGAGGGTTTCCAGCAGGTCCTGCTTCTGCTCGACCTCGATCCCCAGATGGCCAGCAACCAGATCGGCCAGCTTTGCCGACTCGGTAGTTTCACCCACCGCGGCCAGCGCCTCTTCGGGAATGTTCTTGCGAACCTTGGCATAGCGCTCGAACTCGTCCGTGACGGTTCTCAGCAGCGCCTCGGTGGTGGTGACATCGCCGGGGATTTCCGTGAGGTATTCCGCACGGGCCTCGAAAAAATCTTCGTTTTCAAGGAATTCGGTGATTTTTACGCGCGCCTGACCTTCGACCAGCACCTTGACCGTGCCATCGGGCAGTTTCAGCAACTGCAGGACATTGGCCAGCACACCCGCTTTGTAGATGCCGTCTGTATCGGGATCGTCCACGCTGGGGTCGATCTGGCTTGATAGCAGGATCTGCTTGTCATCCTGCATCACCTCTTCCAGCGCGCGAACCGATTTGTCGCGGCCCACAAATAGCGGCACGATCATGTGCGGGAACACCACGATATCGCGCAGCGGCAGTACGGGGTATGAGGAATTCAGAGGCTCTTGCATGCTCTATCCTTATCGTTGGCAAGACGACACCGGTCCCTTATCAAGGCAACCCTCGGCCGTCTCCTGTCTTGGACGGTAAAGGTGGGGCGCAAACACGGCCTTTTCAACCTCACCATCGGCTTTGTGTGCGGCAGCATGGCTTGAGTACTCCGGGACTGCAAGCCATGGCACGCCAGATTCCTGTCTTTTGGCCTCAGAATTTCAAACAGGACTGCAGGCGGGGCGATCCGAGCGCCGATGCGGGCACGAGGCAAATCAAGCTCAGCGTCAAAAGATCATCTGAACAGCGCGGGACAGAAAGAAACCGTGCCCATCCCGGTTTCGACAATCCAGTCCTTTGCGTGACGACTGGCAAACAAACCCGCCAAACCTTCCGGTCACGCCATATTCCGCGCGGTCGAAACCATCCCGGTTACGGTTCAGTGGTTCGCACAGCATTGTGGCCGGACCGGTATCACGCATGAAAAAACTGTGCCCCCAATCCGAAATACAATCAGCAGGACGAGGTGCGGCTGGCTGGCCATGACGTTCAATGATGGTGCAGTAGATATCCGAGAAATTGGCCTCCTGCCCGACCGAACACTGGATATTCTCTGACGGTGTTTCGAACGTCCAGACGTCCGAATAAACTGGCGATGCGGCAACAAAAAGGGCGATGAACCAAGCTGAGCGCGACATACTCGTACTCCAAATGCAAATTTCGAAAACTACGGACTAAAATCGGCTTTAGCCTACATTGTTTCGCGAAATTTGTCACTGAAGCACCGAAGGCTCACAGCGGTTCAATATCCCCCTGCTCCCGCTGCGCATGAAATTCCGCCTGCCATGCCTGAAACGTCCCGGCGGCAATTGCTTCGCGCATACCCTGCATGATTTCCTGAAAATAGTGCAGGTTATGCCAGGTCAGCAGCATGCCCGAGATCATCTCATTGGCGCGGAAAACGTGGTGCAGATAGGCGCGGGAATAGTTGGAACAGGCCGGACAGGTGCATTGCTCGTCCAGCGGGCGCGGATCGTCAGCGTGGCGGGCATTCTTGATGTTGACCACCCCAAAACGGGTGAAGACCTGCCCGGTGCGGCCAGAACGCGACGGCAGCACACAATCCATCATATCAATCCCGCGTGCGACCGCCCCAACGATGTCATCAGGTTTTCCAACGCCCATCAGATAGCGCGGTTTGTCTGTTGGCAGCATGTCAGGGGCAAAATCCAGAACTCCGAACATGGCCTCCTGCCCTTCGCCCACGGCCAGCCCCCCCACTGCATAGCCTTCAAACCCGATCTCTTTCAGCGCCTCAGCGGATTCTTCGCGGAAATCCTGCTCCAAACCACCTTGCTGGATTCCGAACAACGCATGGCCGGGGCGGTCTCCGAATGCGTCACGTGACCGGGCCGCCCAACGCATCGACAGGCGCATCGACTCGGCGATGCGCTTTCGGTCAGCGGGCAAGGCCGGGCATTCGTCAAAACACATTACGATGTCTGATCCCAGCAATCGCTGAATCTCCATCGACCTCTCGGGAGACAATTCATGTTTGGAGCCGTCAATGTGCGATTTGAACGTGACGCCTTTTTCGGTCAACTTCCGAAGCCCGGCAAGCGACATGACTTGAAACCCGCCCGAATCCGTCAGTATTGGGCGATCCCAGTTCATGAACTTGTGCAATCCGCCCAGCCGGTCAATCCGTTCAGCAGTCGGGCGCAACATCAGGTGGTAGGTGTTGCCCAGCAGGATATCGGCGCCGGTGGCGCGCACGCTTTCTGGCATCATTGCCTTGACCGTAGCGGCAGTGCCGACCGGCATGAAAGCAGGCGTACGCACCTCTCCGCGTGGGGTGTGAATAACCCCGGTGCGGGCCTTGCCGTCAGTGGCTTTCAGATCAAAGGAAAAACGCTCGGTCATGTCATCGCCTCGGGTCGCTGAACCGCGCAGGATTTGCCCGATATGCCCGGTCATTGCAACCCGTCAAGGCAGCGACGCTACCCGGTTGGTAAACAGGCGTACGACCCCTGCCCCGTCCACATCGCGGCAAACCCGCACCGGTGGGCGGGATACATCCGGACGGGTTGCGCCCTTTTCCGGTCCGTCAACCTCAACGCGCAGACCTGTCGTTTCGGATTCGAACATCCGTTCGTGTGTGCAGGCGATGACGGCTGTAGAATCGTGCAAACCACATCCTTCCAGCCCGCCAACATCCTTGTAGAACCTCAGGTAGAAACGCGAAATATCACGCAGAAACGCACCTATGTCAGGTGAGCGTTCTGCCAGCGCCTGAAAGTCAGCAGTCTCGTAAAGCGTCTTGAGCGTCACATCCAACCCGACCAGAACGGTTTCCGGTGGCGCAGCAAAGACCACATCGGCTGCATGCACGTCGTGATAGGTATTCGCCTCGGCATGTTCGGTGATGTTGCCGGGGCAGAAAACGGCCCCTCCCATGATGACAAGACGGCCAAGGTTCGAGGCGAATTCAGGGTCCAGTCGCATTGCATCAGCAATGTTGGTCAGCGGACCGACCGCGCAAACCACAAGTTCCCCCTTATGCTCGCGCGCCATGTCTACAAGAAACTCGGCCGCGTTTCGCGGGTCGTTTTCGCCGATGTCCGGAATATCGATCATGTCCCCGAAACCTTCTGGGCCATGAACGTGATCCGAGGGTTGATGGTAGTCCTCCCCGTGTGCAACAGCCGCGCCTTGCGCAACTGGCACGTTTAGATTGAGCCTGTGCAGCAGATAACGGGCATTGCGGCTGGACTGATGAACATGGGTGTTCCCAAATACGGTAGTAAGACCCAGCAACTCGATTTCAGGTGCCGCAACAGCGTAAGCTATGGCCATGGCGTCGTCGATGCCGGGATCGGTGTCGATAATAAGTTTCATGCGCGCCCGATAGCGCAATCGGGCAAGGATGCAAAGCAGTCACACGCCGGGTATTGCATGCCACCTGCCTACACGGACAGACTTGCGCCACTTACGCTCCATTCATACCAGAGTTGAAAATCGACGACTCAACCCCCAAATGTATACCGTCGTACACAATAATGAGGACAGACATGACCGAAGACCAGATCATCGGATTGATTTCATCGAACATCATATTCCTGTTGGCGGCGGTATTTATCGTTGTCATCATCCTGAAAGGCATCAAGATCGTGCCGCAATCCGAGAAATTTGTGGTCGAACGGTTTGGGCGCCTGCATTCGGTGCTTGGCCCCGGCATCAACTTTATCGTGCCGTTTCTGGATGTTGCGCGTCACCAAATCTCGATCCTCGAGCGCCAGCTGCCCAACGCCACACAGGACGCAATCACCAAAGACAACGTTCTCGTCCAGATCGACACCTCTGTCTTTTATCGTATTCTGGAACCGGAAAAGACTGTCTATCGCATCCGTGACGTCGATGGCGCGATTGCAACCACCGTGGCCGGTATCGTCCGGGCAGAAATCGGTAAAATGGATCTGGATGAAGTTCAGTCAAACCGGGCTCAGTTGATTTCGCGCATTCAGGAAAGCGTTGAAACGGCTGTGGACGATTGGGGTATACAAGTTACACGCGCCGAGATTCTGGATGTGAATCTGGATCAGGCCACACGTGACGCGATGCTACAGCAGTTGAACGCCGAACGCGCGCGTCGTGCACAGGTGACCGAAGCCGAAGGTCAGAAACGATCAGTCGAATTGCAGGCCGACGCCGAACTCTATGCCGCGGAGCAGACTGCCAAAGCCCGGCGTATTCAGGCCGAGGCCGAAGCCTATGCAACAGGTGTTGTCGCCAAAGCCATTCAGGACAATGGTATAGAAGCGGCGCAGTATCAGGTTGCGCTGAAACAGGTCGAATCGCTGAACGCCCTTGGCAACGGTACGGGTAAACAGACCATCGTCGTGCCTGCCAACGCGCTGGAGGCCTTTGGCGATGCGTTCAAGATGCTGAAGGGAGGCAAGTAATGGCAGACCCGTTCTGGTTGACATGGTGGCTCTGGCTGGCTGGTGCACTTGTTCTGGCCATACTCGAGGTTGTTCTGCCGGGCTTTATCTTTTTGGGATTTGCCATCGGGGCAGCAATTACGGGGATTTTGTTGGCGATCCCCGGAATAACGCCCTCCCTGCCCGTTTTGTTGCTGATCTTTGCGGCACTGTCGCTTGTCGCTTGGCTGATCCTGCGGCGGATGTTTGCTCTGCCTCATGGGCAGGTGAAGACCTTTAATCACGATATCAACGACTGAAAAAAATTTGGCGTGGCGCGCGTTGCTGCGCGCCATTGCCCCTCTGGACGCTGACGCAGGGTTTCCCTATATAATCGCTCAGGTAACTGATCCGAGGCTTGAATGACCCATCCCAGTGAACAGCTTGAAGGCACACCACTCATCGCGCCTTCGACCGTTGAACACCCCTTGTACGAACAAGTGGTCGAAGCTTGCAGATCAGTGTTTGATCCTGAAATTCCGGTCAATATTTACGACCTCGGTCTGATCTACACGATCGAAATCAGTGACGACAGCGCCGTTAAAGTGATCATGACCCTGACTGCCCCCGGATGTCCGGTCGCAGGCGACATGCCCGGCTGGATCATGGAGGCAATCGAGCCCGTTGCCGGTGTCAAAGAAGTCGACGTCGAACTGACCTGGGAACCGCCCTGGGGTATGGAGATGATGTCGGACGAAGCGCGCCTTGAACTGGGCTTTATGTAAGTCCCGGGTTTCCTCCTGAAACCAAGGACTTGTCACAAATCATTCGTCTTACTGTTACCTATCGGTTAACAGCCTGACACATTGGCACGCAACAAATGCGCCACATCAACATTTACGGGATTTGGAAATGCCAAGCAGAACGCTTTAGCTGCGGCAGTTTAATCATCTCCGTGAAATGAGTTGTATGTATGGGCTATTGACCTTCTGTCATCCCCAAATACTTCAGGCCCAGAATTGGGGCCGCTCTTGCCCGAGGGCGGCCCACTTTCATTAAGGCGCTGGTGACGAAACATCGGCCGTCAGGAAATTCCACATTGTTCCTTTGTTTCCGCGATCCTCGCATCCAATGACTTGACATAGTCACCAGACAGCATCTGTAGCTTTTGTTGTTCGTCACCCTTAATCAGGCCCAGAAGTGCCCCGGCGGGGGTTATCGCGGTAACATCCAGCAGCTGTTGCTGTTCAGCATGTTCTTTTTCTGCGTTCAGTGCCCGCAAATCCCCCTCAGCCGTGGCGCAGTTGACGGGATGTGTTTTCTGACCCGTTTCAGACAACGCGGGACTTTGCAGCCCCAGAACAAGCAAAAAGGAAATGGCCGGGATCGCTTTTCCCGTGAAGTTCCAAACAGGCTTAAGCCTCATGACGATGTTCCCCTTTTTCACCAAATAATCCGGTGATTTGAATTAAATGAATGGTCAACAACCGGCAGCCTATCGGGTGAAAGGATCGGGATGCAAGAACTTGCACGTGTGAAACAACAGTGCAGTTCGGCACCTGAACCCAACAAAAGGTGTATTTGATTGACCAACTTCCCTTGAGCCCGCCGCAAGTCGGCCTTAAATTGTTGGCAACGCGCGAAAACGGAGAACACGATGTTCGGCATTCCCGGCAAACAGGCCGTGACCATTACGCCTAAGGCCGCAGAGCAGATTATCCGCCTGATGAACAAGGGCGGCCATACTGGCTTGCGTATCGGTGTGAAAAAAGGCGGTTGCGCCGGAATGGAATACACCATGGAATATGTCGATCAGTCCGACCCGCATGATGAAGTGGTCGAGCAGGACGGCGCGCGCGTCATGATCGCACCGATGGCACAGATGTTCCTGTTCGGAACCGAGATCGATTACGAGGTTTCGTTGCTCGAATCCGGGTTCAAATTCAAAAACCCCAACGTGGTGGACGCCTGCGGCTGCGGCGAGTCGATCAAGTTCAAGGAAGCTGATCAAACCCCGGGCATTCAATAACCTTCCGGATTGGTTCTGACGTAAAACTCCAGATTGCATAAGCCGGCCGAACATCGCATCAGCTCGGCTGAATCAGGGTGCCTGCGATTGTCTCTGATCGTGTCCGGTGTTATCGGGTTACAAAACACGAAACTCAAAAAGGGACGGTCGAATGCGGCGCAAGTTGGCGGCAGGTAACTGGAAAATGAACGGTGTAAGCGCGGCCCTCGGAGAGCTGGATGCGCTGGCCCGCAACCACCCTTCCCCATCCGTCGACATACTGATCTGTCCTCCGGCGACCCTTTTGGATCGGGCGGCAAGACGCCTGACTGAAACAGCCGTTTCTGTCGGGGGTCAGGATTGCCATGCCGCTACTTCGGGGGCGCATACCGGCGATATCAGCGCCGACATGCTTAGCGACGCCGGTGCAAATGCAGTTATTGTCGGCCATTCCGAGCGGCGCGAAGATCACGGAGAACGGGACGAAGACGTCCGTGCCAAGGCCAAGGCTGTCATGAACGCAGGCATGACCGCGATCATCTGTGTTGGTGAAAGTCTTGAACAGCGCGAAGCGGCCAACACGCTGGATATCATCGGCGGGCAAATGTCGGGCTCGATCCCCGACCAGTCGACCGGAGAGAACCTTGTGATCGCCTATGAACCTGTATGGGCCATCGGCACGGGCAAAGTGCCAACACTTGACCAGATAGGCGAAGTTCATGACTTTATCCGCGCCCGGCTGGAACGCCGCTTTGGCGAAGGCGTGGGGCGCTCCGTTCGATTGCTTTATGGGGGGTCGGTCAAGCCGGACAACGCCGCCGAAATTTTTGCCGTACACAATGTCGATGGCGCACTGGTCGGCGGCGCAAGCCTCAAGGCTGCTGACTTTTCAGAAATTGTGAACGCCCTGGAATCTGTCTGACGCGCTTATTCGGCAATATCCTCGGCCCACAGTTCGGGTTTTTCTTCGATAAACCGTTTCATCAACGCAATACAGTCGGGGTCGTCGGCAACAACAACCTCGACCCCGTTCGAACGCAGGAAATCCTCATTGCCGCCGAAATTTTGGGTATCTCCAATGACGACGCGCGGTATCCCGAACTGAACGATTGTTCCCGCACACATCATGCAGGGGGACAAAGAGGTATACAGAACCGTATCGCGATAGGTCTTTTGCCGCCCCGCCTTTCGCAAGGCATCCATCTCACCATGAGCAATGGGATCTCCATTCTGAACGCGTCGGTTTCGGCCTTGTGCCACCACCTGACCATTGCGCGCCAATACCGATCCGATTGGGCATCCGCCTTCGTCAAATCCGGTCTTTGCCTCGCCATATGCGACGCGCAACATTAATTCGTCGATTTCATTCAGCATAAAGTTCACCAACGTTCTGCATATTCCAGCAGCAGGTTAGCTGCCCGTACCGCCCCTGCCTAGCCCTTTGTTTTGAAATGGAAAAGCGCAGGAAAATTCGGGGTTGGGGGACCAGCCTAAAAAATGAAACTGCCGGGCATGAATAGCCCGGCAGTCCCAAAGATTTTCGACCATCAATTGGTGATGATTTCCGGCCCCATGATTGCGTTGGGCAGCACAGTCGAAAGCCACGGAATGTAAGTCACCATAATCAGGAAGACAAACAGAACCGCAAGGAATGGCAGTGCGGCGCGAACGACCCTCATCATTGGCATTCCCGCTACGCCGGACGTGACAAACAGGTTCAGGCCGACCGGTGGTGTGATCATCCCGATCTCCATGTTCACAACCATGATGATCCCCAGATGGATGGGATCGATACCCAGCTCGATGGCAATCGGGAATACAAGCGGTGCGACGATGACCAGCAGGCCCGAAGGTTCCATGAACTGACCGCCGATCAGCAGGATCACATTGACCACCACCAGAAACATGACCGGACCGAAACCAGCCGACAGCATCGCCGAGGCGATATGCTGTGGCACCTGCTCATCCGTCAGCACATGCTTGAGGATCAGCGCATTCGCGATGACGAACAGCAGCGTTACAGTCAGTTTGCCCGCTTCGAACAGCGTGTGCTTGGTATCGGGGTGGAAAAATGCCGTGACCAGTGCATAAGGCTTTTTGACCAGCGGAATGTTCGGCGCATCACCTTCTGAACACAGCGGTCCCATATCCTTGTAGACAAAGCTGGCGATCAGAAAGGCATAGACGGCGGCCACAGCTGCGGCCTCGGTCGGTGTAAAGATGCCGCCATAGATACCGCCAAGAATGATGACAATCAGGAACAGACCCCAACCAGCCTCACGCGCTGAAGCAAAGATCTCGCTCCAGCCTTTCCAATCCCCTTTCGGCAGGTCCTTGACCTTGGCCATGACGTAAATGGTGACCATAAGCATCAGCCCTGCCAGCAGGCCAGGAATGACGCCCGCAAGGAACATCCTGCCGACCGAAACCTCGACCGCTGCGGCATAGACGACCATCACGATAGAGGGCGGGATCAGAATGCCCAGCGTGCCTGCATTACAGATCACGCCTGCGGCGAATTCCTTGGAATATCCGACCTGACGCATCCCGGCGATTACGATTGAGCCAATGGCGACCACAGTCGCCGGTGAAGACCCGGAAAGCGCGGCGAACAGCATACAGGCAAACACGCCCGCAATCGCTAGACCACCCGGCAGGTGACCGACACAGGCAATCGAAAAGCGGATGATGCGCCGCGCAACCCCGCCGGTCGTCATGAAAGACGACGCGAGGATGAAGAATGGAATGGCGAGTAGTGTGAAATGGCCTTCGAACGCTTCAAACAGAGTACCTGCGACCGAGGCAAGCGAACTGTCCGAATAGACCAGCAGGAAAAGGGTGGAACTCAGGCCAAGCGCAACCGCGATCGGCACACCGATCATCAGCAGGCCGATGACCATTGCAAATAGGATGACAACGTCCATCAGTCATGCTCTCCCTGCTGAGCGCGAACCTGTTCCAGTTCGTCCTCGACTTCGTGGCTGGCGACGATCCGGTCTGTTTCGCCCCGCAAAATCTGCAGACCGACCTGTACAAACCGAATGACAAGCAGCAGCATCGACAAAGGCAGCACAAAGTACGGTACCACCTTGGGAAGCTTTTCGTAGGTTTCGCCGTAGTTGATCAGGTCTTCCAGAAAGCGCAGCGGTGCGACCATCGGAATATCGTCCACCTCATAAAAACTCTGACTGCGCGCGCTGGTATCAAACCCCGTCGGGAACCAACGCCCCGAAGTCGGCGGTAAATCTGCGAAGACAGCCCAATAATCATAGGTGCCCTTGAGCATCAGCAACGAAAACACAAGACAACAGGCGACGGCAACCAGCGCCATAACCTTACGAGGACCGGGTGCAAGCAAGTTCAGAATGGCATCGACACCCAGATGCGCATGTTTCTTGACCGCGTAAGACGCCCCAAGCAATACCAGCCAGCCGAAGGTGAATACGGTCAGTTCCAGCGCCCACAGGATGTTGGAATTAAACACAAACCGCGCGATCACGTTGGCAAAAGTGACGACCGTCATCAGGCCAAGAAGCAACGCGATCAGAGTTTCTTCGATTTGGTCGCCCAGCCCTACCGGGCCGGATTTCGCACCAGACATCTGAATATCCCCGCAATGTTATGAGTTTTGAAAGGCGGCGGGCCTGAAGCGGCCCGCCTGGCGCGCTCGTCCGTGTTACTCCCCAGTCCCCCGGACGGCTACGCCTTTAACAGGGCTCAGTACCCGGCGTTGATTGCCTGTGCGGCGTCGATCTTGTCCTGACCCACGTCACCAGCAAACTTGTCCCAGACCGGCTTCATCGCATCAACCCAGGCCTGACGCTGTTCGGGGTTCAGCTCGCGAATGATACCGCCCGCATCGGTGATTGAGGCTTTGGCCGCTTCGTTCACGGCAAAGGCTTCCTTGTTCCGTGTCTCGGACACCTCGGTCAGAATGGTCAGGAACTGCTCACGCACTTCGGGGTCCAGGCTGTCCAGCCAGTCCACCGAGGTGACCACCAGATAGTCGATGATGCCGTGATTGGTTTCAGTCACACCGTCCTGAACTTCAAAAAACTTCTTGCCATAGATGTTCGACCAGGTGTTCTCCTGCCCATCGACAACACCCTGCTGAAGTGCGCCATATACTTCCGAGAATGCCATTTTCTGCGGGCTGCCACCGATGGCTTCCATCTGGGCCACCAGAACATCCGAGGACTGAACCCGGAATTTCAGGCCATTGGCATCCGACGGATCAACCAGCGGCTTGTTGGCCGACATCTGCTTCATGCCATTGTGCCAGAATGCCAGCCCCTGAAGGCCACGGCGCTGCATGCTGTCCTTCATTGCCTGCCCGTCGTCCGACGCCTGGAATGCGTCAACAGCCTCGATGTTCTTGAACATGAACGGCAGGTCGAACAAGCGGAATTGCTTGGTGAACTTTTCGAATTTGGACAAAGACGGCGCGGCCAGTTGCACGTCGCCCTGCAGCATCGCCTCCAGCACTTTGTCATCGTTGTACAGCGTCGAGTTCGGATACACCTCCATGCACATCACGCCATTCATCTCGTCGTTGACGCGCTGTTCCAGCAGTGATGCTGCAATGCCTTTGGGATGCTTGTCGGTGTTCGTCACATGCGCGAACTTGACCACGATCTCACCGTCATCACATGCCGCCATACCGGCAGTAGCGGTAACAGACAGGGCCAGAGCGGTGGCTGCGGTTGTCAAAAGTTTCATTTCTTTCCTCCCCAAATTTTGAGACCTAGTGCAATTCGCCAGTTGCGGCGTCGCGATGAGCGGAGTGAAGCGAATCACAACTTCTCGCTCAACATTTTGCTTTCGGAAGTTAAGGTTAGAAATTTATTCTTCTATATCAGTGCTATATGTACTTTATTTAATCTGCATTTCAGACATGGGATTTGAGGTGTGCGAAATTCCGCACAGTCCTAAGTTACATTGTGCGGATTTTCGCACGGTTTTCGAATCGCGAAACCGAATCAGCCGATTACAGGTTGCAGCGGAAGAGTATCAGGCCGAATACCAGTGACCTCTGGGTTCAAGCGCTCCTGCGGTCGGAGTATCTCGATACGTCAACGCTTGTAATCTTCGGGCCGAATTCCATATCGCGCCAACTTGTCGTAGAACGTTTTCCGCGGCAATTTCAGCGCGCTGGCCGCTGCCGACGCTTTCCCATTGTGACGACCAAGCGCAGCAATCAACAAAGATCGCTCGACCCTCGCCATTTGTTCAGCCAGTCCAAGATCGGTTGCCTGTGCAACTTCTTCTGGCATTCCCAGCACAAAACGCATCGCAGCGGACATCAGTGATCGCGCATTTCCCGGCCATTCCTGAGCCATCAGTTCTGCCAGATGATCGGGCGTAACCTCTGGGGCAGCAATGCCAGCCTGCTCGGCCGCTTGTGAGACATACTGCCGAAAGATCACCGGAATATCTTCGGGACGTTCAGCCAGAGACGGAATTCGAACCCGCATGACATCAAGGCGATAGAACAGCTCGGCATTGAAAGAGCCTTCTGCCACCAAACGTCCAAGATCCGCCGTTGTACCCGCGATGATGCGTGCATCCGCTCCCTTTTCGATCAGATCCAGCGCCGCGTACTGCGTCGCTTCCGGCATCGAGGATACTTCATCAAGAAACAGAGAACCGCCCGAGGCGTCCTCACAAATTTCAGCCAGTTCCGCCGCCTCAAGACCGGCTGTCGATCGCTTTACGAACGGCCCCTGCCCGACAGGCGACATCAGGTGCACCACTTCAGCCACTTTCGAAATACCACTGCCCGGGGGGCCGGTCACCAGAACCTCGGCCTGCGTTGGGGCCACATTGCGCACCCTCTCGCGCAAATCCTCGGCTTGCGGGGACAAGCCGAAAAGCAACCGCGCAGCGGGATCGCCGCGCTCCAGCTCATGTTTCAGCGCCCTTTGTTCAAGTACATGCGCCCGGGCGGCAAAAGCACGATTGAGCACGGCAAGCAAATCGGATGCCGCGCACGGCTTTTCGAGAAAGTCGAACGCACCCTGCCCCATCGCCTGCACGGCCATCGGAATATCGCCCTCACCCGTCAGAAGAATAACGGGAAGCTCGGAATCCACATCTGTCGCATAGGACAAAAGATGAAACCCGTCGCGGCCCGGCATTCGCATGTCAGACAAAATTACGCCGGGAAAATCAGGTTTGATGTAATCTTTGGCCGCGACGAATGAACCGACGGCAACCGGGTCGCAATCGGCCAGTTCCAATGTCTGGCTCAACGCCTCTCGTACAGCTGCATCGTCATCGACCAGTAAAACCTTACGGATCATGCGGCCTCGTCCTCTCTGTACGGGTCAAGTTCAACGGTGAATTCCGCACCTTCCGTAGTGTTTGCACCCCGAATCTCACCCCCAAAACTCTGCACCAGCCCGTATGAAATCGACAAACCAAGCCCCATGCCTTCGTCGGCACCGACAGATTTGGTGGTATAAAACGGTTCGAACATCCGCTCGGGATCCTTGATACCTGGTCCGGTATCGCGCACTGAAACCGTCAATCGGGCACCATTTCGGAGCTCTATGGAAATGCGTTTGCCGACCTGACCTTCCATCGCATCGGCGGCGTTGTTGATCAGGTTAACGAAAACCTGAACCAGTCGCACTTCTCCTCCCCACGCAAAAACCGGACCTTCCGGAGGTGTCCAATCCAGCACCACACTGTCTGCACGAAGCTTCGCCTCGGTCAGCTCAACCGCAGCATTCAGAACCTGTACAAGATCGACCTTGCCCATGGGTTCGCTTTCATTTCTGGCGAAAGCGCGCAGATTCTTGATGATCCGTGCCATACGGGCCGCCATTTCAGAGATTCTGCCAAGGTTCTCACCAGCCTTCTGTTCTTTTCCACGTTCCAGAAAGGCCGCACCGTTATCCGCGAACTGGCGGATCGCCATCAGCGGTTGGTTCAGCTCGTGACTGATACCTGCCGACATTTGCCCCAACGCGCTCAGCTTTCCAGCCTGCACCAGATCAGCCTGCGCTCGCTTCAGCGCTGCCTCAGCCTCTTGCCGTTCCGCAACCTCGTGTCGCAATGCGGTATTCGCAGCCGTCAATGCACGGGTTCGCTGGGCTACCCTGCTTTCCAAAACCGCGTTCGCGTCAGCCAACGAGCGCCGTCTCTCCATCGCAAGAAACAAAAAGGCGCCAAAGGCAAGGCAGATCGCGGCGACCGCCGCCGCCTGCAACGCTGCAAGCCGACGTGCCGGTGCCACATCCATCAACACTTCGCCCGTCATCCCGATTACGGGCAGGTCGCGGGTCAGATGCAACGCCCGCTCTGGCAGGTATGGCCCCCAACCTAGCCGCCAGATTTCATGCTGGCCAACATACCCGGATGCAAATTCTGGCGCGTCTCGGCCCAACGGCGCCAGTCCAATGCCATTCTCCGGTCGTTTCCAGAACAAGAGCTCGGATCGATTGGTGATAAATACATGGCCCGGCCTGTCTACAAAAAAGACAGCTTCGGTACTGCTGCGCCAAGTGCGCTCGACATCCTCGATATCCGCAATCATCATCAAAGCGCCAAATATTTGGCCATCCGGTCCAAATGCAGGCGCGGCATATGAAAATATCCGGTTGCCTTCGGATTGCAGAATCCCGTGCGAGCTTCCAAGCGCACCCTGCATCGCACGCCTGAAGGCTGGATCCTCGTCAACCGTTCCGACCCTCACACCCTGCGCCGAGGCCAGCACTTGCCCGTTGTTGTCAGCGAACAGAACATCGATTGCGGCAGTCTTGTCTGCAACCTCCAGCAAAAGCGCCTGCGCGTCGATCCGTCTTTCCGGATCGATCAGCCCACGCAAACCGGGGTGATCAGCCATCAATACGGCAAGTTCCTGATAAACCTGCAACTGCAGGCTCAGCCCGTCTGAGGCCAGTTCCAGATCGGCCTCGGCCTGCTCGCTCAGCTGATTAAGTGCCTGCCGATAGCCATAAGACCAGACGGCAGACGACAGCAGGCCGACAGCCAGCAGGAATCCAGCAATTGTCCAAACGCGACGCATGACTAAGGGTCTTGCATTCACGGCGCCTCATGGCAAGTCTGCGCGCATGAAGAGATTGAGCCAAGACCCGACAGACCCGTCATTTGTTCAGAATCCCTACGAATTCTACGACAAGGCCCGGGATGCGGGCCCACTATTTTTCTGGCCCGAATACAGCATGCCGGCAGCGGCCTCGCACGCGGCGGTACAGGCGCTGTTTCGGGACAAACGCTTTGGGCGCGAAGTTCCGCAAGAACTTGCATCCGAAGGGCCCAAACATCTCTCCCCATGGCTGGAAGTCGAAGCGCATTCCCTGCTGGAAGCGGAACCACCGCGCCATACCCGTCTGCGCGGTCTGGTGCTAAGGGCGTTCACGTCACGCTCTATCTCGGCACTTGCGTCCGACATCGAAAAACTTTGCCATCAGTTGATCGACGCTTTTCCGGATACGGAATTTGACTTGTTGCAGGCCTATTGCACGAAAGTTCCGGTAATCACCATCTGCCGCCTGTTAGGTGTTCCCGAAGACAAGGCACCTCAATTGCTTCGCTGGTCGCACGCAATGGTCGCAATGTACCAGGCGAGCCGAACGCGACAAACCGAGGACGATGCAGCACAAGCGTCGAGAGAGTTCGCTGAATTTTTGCGCAACTACGTTGATCGTCGCAGAAATGACCCGCGCCCCGATTTGATAACCCGACTGATTGCCGCCGAGGAGGAAGGCGAAAAACTCTCTGGCGAGGAACTGATCTCCACCTGCATATTGCTGCTGAACGCCGGGCACGAAGCGACGGTTCATGCCATTGGAAACGGTGTCAAAACTCTGCTGGAAACAGGTACAGACACACGGGTTTTCAGGCCTGATTGCATAGACAGAACGGTGGAAGAGATACTGAGGTTTGATCCACCGCTTCACATGTTCACCCGCTACGCCTATGAAGATGCTGAACTTTTCGGCCACAAATTTCAACGCGGCGACCAGGTTGCCTTGCTGTTGGGCGCCGCGAACCGTGATCCTGAAATCTGGGCTGATCCGAGTGCCTTCAACCCGGCTCGGGACATTCAAACCAATACGAGTTTTGGAGGAGGCCTGCATTTCTGTGTCGGCGCACCACTCGCCAGATTGGAAATGCGCATAGCTCTGCCTATCCTGTTCGAGCGCTGCCCGTCGCTTCGGCTCGCGTCAGAACCGGAATACGCAGACAGCTATCACTTCCACGGATTGACCCGATTGCAGGTTTCACTCTGATCATCAAACCCGGGGAGTCGCCAAAGGTGACGGTGCAACGCCCTCCTACGCAGACGTCATGCCTCAGCCAGCGCGTTCAGAGGCAGCATCGTAGTCGATTTGATCTCCTCCATTGACAACAGTGCGGTCACGTTGTGCACCCTGACTTCGGAAATCAGAGCCTGATAAAAGGCATCATAGGCACGGGCATTTTTGACCCGCACTTTAAGAATATAATCGATGTCACCGGCCAGCCGATGAGCCTCCTGCACTTCGGGACGATCACGCAGCGCCTTTAGGAAACGTTGCTGCCATTCGGCCTCGTGTTCTGAGGTACGGATCAGGACAAAAAACGTCGCTTCGAAACCCAGCGCTTCGGCATCCAGAAGAACAGTCTGCTGACCAATAACGCCGGCGCTTTTCAGCTTTCGGATTCGATTCCAGACAGGGGTTTTTGAACTGCTCACACGCGAGGCAATTTCATCCAGAGACTGGCTGGCATCCCTCTGCAGCTCGGCCAGAATTTTCCGATCTGTGTCATCTATCCGAACCGACATTCCCTTTTTACCTCTCATTTGAAACCAGCGTCCCTTTGCAGGGCAACGTTGGAACGTATGTTCTTATTTAAGCGCCAGTATGGCGGTTGGTAGGGAATATTTCCTATATTGCAGATCAAGTCAAACCAACCCGAGACGAAACATGCAGCTTACGCATTCACATGATGGCATTGGGCACGTCGACTTTGTCGGCGCGGGTCCCGGCGATCCGGAATTGCTGACGCTCAAGGCGCTGAACGCCTTTGAGCGCGCTGATGTCGTGCTGCATGACCGTCTGATCAGCGCCGAGGTTCTGGAACTGGCTGGCAAGTCTGCAGTTCTGGTCGATGTTGGAAAAGCAGGTTTCGGCCCATCCTGGAAACAGGAAGACATAGACGCACTGCTGGTTAAGTACGCCCTGAAAGGCCAGCGTGTCGTGCGTCTGAAATCCGGTGACCCGACCGTGTTCGGGCGTCTGGATGAAGAGATTGAGGCGGTCGAGGCCGCAGGCATTCCATGGCAGATCGTTCCCGGTATCACGGCGGCTTCGGCGGCTGTTGCGGGAATTGGCCAAAGCCTGACACGGCGCGGTCGCAACTCCTCGGTTCGTTTTCTGACCGGCCACGACATGAAAGGCTTTGCCGATCACGACTGGACCGCACTGGCGCGGCCCGGATCGGTGGCCGCGATCTATATGGGCAAGAAATCTGCCCGCTTTATTCAGGGCCGCCTGATCATGCACGGCGCCGACCGGGATACGCCGGTGACGCTGGTGGAAAACGCCACGCACTCCGATCAACGCATTCTGACCACCACGCTGGACCAGCTACCCAGTGATTTGAACGCCGCCGAAATGGACGGCCCCACCCTTACCTTTTACGGCCTCGCCCCGCGACAAGCGGCTCGGGCCCTGACCGAATTCAAGAAGGAGCACGCCTGATGGCCCGCGCTTTTACCCCCAAAGTGGTAACCGCCAACGACCTATTGGAAGGTGACGTTGTCTATCTGACCGCAGACGACCGTTGGTCGCGCGAGCTGTCCGAGGCCGAGTTGATCACCGACGAAGCTCACGCGCAGGTTCGCCTGCTGGATGCCGAACGTCAGGCAAGCAAGATCGTTGGTGCCTATCTGGCCGACGCGGTTGCCGGCGACAATGGCCCCGAGCCCACCCATTTCCGGGAAGATTTCCGCCGGACTGGTCCGTCCAACTATGCCCACGGCAAACAGGAAACTTCCCCGCAGCCCCGGGCCTGACCTCTGGCCCTCTCTCTCCCCTTCAAGGCCCCAAGGTTCGGGGCTGCAACTAAGGACAGCTAATCATGTATCGCTACTCCGAGTTCGACACAGCATTTTTGGCAGAACGTAACGCGCAGTTCCGCGCGCAGGTCGAGCGCCGCATTGACGGCTCGCTGACCGAGGATGAATTCAAGCCGCTGCGCCTGATGAATGGTCTTTATCTGCAGCTGCACGCCTACATGCTGCGCGTTGCGATCCCCTATGGCACGCTCAACAGCGCGCAGATGCGCCAATTGGCCCTGCTGGCTGAAAAGTGGGACAAGGGCTATGGCCACTTCACCACGCGTCAGAACATCCAGTACAACTGGCCGAAACTGAACGACGTACCGGACATGCTGGACGCGCTGGCCGAGGTTGGCATGCACGCCATCCAGACCTCGGGCAACACCATCCGCAACGTGACCGCTGACCATTTTGCCGGCGCCGCCGCGGATGAGGTCGCCGACCCGCGCCCCTATGCCGAACTGCTGCGCCAGTGGTCGACCGACCACCCGGAATTCCAGTTCATGCCGCGTAAGTTCAAGATCGCGATCACCGGCTCGGAAAACGACCGTGCCGTGATCAAGGCGCATGACATCGGCCTGCAGCTGGTCGAGCGTGACGGTGTTCTGGGTGCCCGCGTCATCGTGGGCGGCGGTCTGGGCCGTACCCCAATGATCGGCAAGGAACTGTCCGAATTCGTCGCCTTTGACGATCTGCTGGCTTACCTCGAAGCCACCGTTTCCGTGTGGAACCAGATCGGTCGCCGCGACAACAAGTACAAGGCGCGCATCAAGATCACCGTGCATGAGCACGGCATCGACGCCATCCGCGCCAAGGTGAACGAGCGCTTCCTGAAGGTCCGCCCGCAGTTCAAAGGCGCCGACATGAACCTGTTGGAAGAAATCAAAGGTCACTTTGCGCCTCCGACCTTCCGTGAAGGTTCGGTTGCCTCGTTCGAGAGCGCCTATACCAATGATCCGGTCTTCCGTTCGTGGGTCGACACCAACATTGCACCGCACAAGAATGCGGATCATGCGATCGTCACGATCTCGATCAAGAAACACGGCCAGACGCCGGGTGATGCGACTGCCGAGCAAATGCGCGTAATGGCCGATCTGGCCGAAGAGTTCGCCTATGACGAACTGCGAATCAGCCATGAGCAGAACGTGATCCTGCCGCATGTCCACAAATCGGACCTGCCCGCGATCCATGCGAAGCTGAAAGAGCATGAGCTGGCCACCGCAAATATCGGCCTGATCAGCGATATCATCGCCTGCCCGGGCATGGATTACTGCGCGCTGGCGACGGCACGCTCGATCCCGGTTGCGCAGCAAATCGCGACCCGCTTTGAGGACCTCAAGCTGGAGCATGATATTGGCGAGTTGAAGATCAAGATCTCAGGCTGCATCAACGCCTGTGGCCACCACCATGTCGGTCACATCGGCATCCTGGGTCTGGATCGCGCAGGCGTCGAAAATTACCAGATCACGCTGGGTGGTGACGGAACCGAAACCGCGGCCATTGGTGAACGTGCTGGCCCCGGCTTTTCGTATGATGAAATCGTCCCGGCAGTTGAGCGTCTGGTCGAAGCCTACCTCGAACACCGCGAAGGACCTGAAGAGACATTCCTGCAAACCTATCGTCGTCTGGGTATGGCGCCATTCAAGGCGGCCCTCTACCCTGAGGCACAGGCCAATGCCGCTTGACCTGATCCAGACCGAACTGGGCAAGGACCGCCGCGAACTGACCGAAAAGGTCGAGGCGCTCAATGCCCGGTTCCGCCACCACAGCGCCCATGATGTCATGCATGGCGCGCTGGAGGCGGTGGATAACCTGGCGCTGGTCTCAAGCTTTGGCGCAGAATCGGTTGTGTTGCTGCACATGGCAGCGGTGGTCGACAAGGCGACGCCGATCCTGTTCATCGACACGCAGATGCTGTTTACCGAAACGCTGACTTACCAACAGGAGGTCAGCGAACGGCTGGGGCTGACGAATGTCCAGATCATCCGCGCGGATGACGAGGATGTGCAGCGTGACGATCCTTACGGAGCCCTGCGACTGCGCGATACCGACGCCTGCTGTAATTTGCGCAAGACCTTTCCGCTGCAAAGGGCGCTGGCAGGGTATTGCGGCTGGATCACCGGTCGCAAAAGGTTTCAGGCGGGCACACGCGCCGCGCTCGATTTCTTCGAAGTCGAGGACGGTACAGGCCGGATCAAGGTCAACCCGCTGGCCCACTGGGCGCCCGAGGATGTGCGCGCCTATATGGACGAAAACCGCCTGCCCCGGCATCCGCTGGTGGCCAAAGGATACCCTTCGATCGGCTGTGCGCCCTGCACCTCGCCGGTCAAAGAGGGCGAAGACCCCCGCGCCGGACGTTGGCGCGACCAGAACAAGGAAGAATGCGGCATTCATTTTGTCGATGGCAAGATGGTGCGCGCCGGAGAGAAAACATGAACGTAATCGTAACGGATGAGGGGTTCGCCCCTGATGACTGGACCGACGGCTATGTCACGCTTGACGATGCCGCCAATGACGTAGTTGCGCTGGACGTGACCTCGGATACTGACCCGGATGATCTGGTGGATCGTCTGGGCGGCGTAAAAATGGTGCGGGTGGATTTCCCCTCGTTCGCCGATGGACGGGGCTTTACGATCGCGCGCACGCTGCGGCTCAAGGGATTCACCGGTCGTCTGCGGGCCAAAGGCCACGTTCTGGCGGATCAATACGCCATGGCACGCCGCAGCGGCTTCGACGAGGTTGAAATCGATCATGCTCTGGCAGCCCGCCAGCCCGAAGATCAATGGCTGGCCCGCGCCAATTGGCAGGGCCACAACTATCAGGCCCGCCTGCGCGGATAATTCCGCCAATCGCCAGCTTGTGACGGGATGGGGGCAATCTGCCCCCTTTTCCTGACTTGAATCAAAGATTAAACGGAGATGCCGGTTTAGTTGATCGGCAGTGAAACGATGACAGAGATGAAATCCGTGACCGAAGCAACCGCCGTCAAAGCCCCCGTCCTGCCGGACGCTCAAACAGTATTGGACGTGAAACACTGGACCGACAGCCTGTTCTCGTTCAAGGTTTCGCGCCCCGCCAGCCTGCGTTTCCGCTCTGGCGAGTTCGTGATGATCGGCTTGCTGGGCGACAACGGCAAACCGCTGCTGCGTGCCTATTCCATAGCTTCCCCCAGCTGGGACGAGGAACTGGAGTTCTATTCGATCAAAGTGCAGGACGGCCCGCTGACCTCGAAGCTACAGCACATCAAGCCGGGCGATCAGATCATCCTGCGGCCAAAGCCTGTCGGCACGCTGGTGCATGACGCGCTGCTGCCCGGGAAACGTCTGTGGTTCTTTGCCACCGGAACCGGCTTTGCCCCCTTCGCTTCTTTGCTTCGCGAGCCACAGACCTATGAGGATTATGACGAGGTCATCATCACCCATACCTGCCGCGAAGTTGCCGAGCTGGAATATGGTCGTCAGTTGATTGACAGCATCCGTCAGGACGAACTGCTGGCCGAACTGATCGGTGAAGGCTTCGCCGACAAGATTCGCTACTACCCGACAACAACCCGCGAAGAGAGCCCGAAGATGGGCCGTATCACCGAATTGCTGAAAGACGGCACCGTCTTTGCCGACCTTGGCATCGAAAACGGCATTCAGGCCGAAACTGATCGCGCAATGGTGTGTGGTTCGCTCGCTTTCAACCACGATATCAAAGCAATTCTGGAAGAGTTCGGCCTGCGTGAAGGCGCAAACTCGGACCCGAAGGAATTCGTGATTGAAAAGGCTTTTGTCGGCTGAACCGCCTTGCCGGTTGGGGGCGATGGTGCTCAACCGGCAAAAACCGATGCGATTCCCAAGATTTTCAGGCGCCCCAATGCGGATGGCGCTTGAAACGCTTTGAGCGCCAGTCTAAATTCCAGCCTCGAATTTCTGCAATTATCAAAGGAATGAACCCATAGCCCGCAGACCTCACAACGCGCCGCCGCAACGAGATACTGGCCCGCGCGTCAATGACAAGATCCGTGCCCCCGAAATCCGCCTGATCGGCGCAGAAGGCGAAAATGTCGGGGTGGTTCATCCCGCCAAAGCTATGCAACTTGCCGATGAGGCTGGTCTGGACCTTGTCGAGATCTCGCCGAATGCCAATCCTCCCGTCTGCAAGATCATGGATTTCGGCAAGTTCAAATACGAAACGCAAAAACGCGAAGCCGAAGCGCGCAAGAAACAAAAGATCATCGAGGTGAAAGAGGTCAAATTCCGACCCAACACCGACACCCATGACTATGACGTCAAGATGCGCAACGTGGTCAAGTTTCTGGAAAACGGCGACAAGGTAAAGGTCACGCTGCGGTTCCGTGGCCGCGAGATGGCACACCAAAATCTCGGGCGCGAACTGCTGGAACGTGTCGCTGAAGACATCAAGGAAATCGGCAAGGTCGAAAACATGCCGAAGATGGAAGGCCGTCAGATGATCATGATGATCGGCCCGCTGCCGCAGAAATAGCCCGTCCCTTGATAAACAGACGAAGCCCTGCCAGCACCAAAAAGGCGGGGCTTTTTTTATCAGAGTTCGTTTCATCCGTTCATGAACGGTTTCGCCAGTTTCCAGTACTATTTGACAGGTAGCCTCAAGTGACAATCCGGAGTGCGAACAAAGGCGACGCCAGCAGTCTGGCAGCACTCAGTATCGAGGTGTGGTTGGGGACTTACCTTCGCCAGGGCATCAGCGGTTTCTTCGCGGACTACGTTCTGTCCGAATTCACTGCATCCCGGTTCGAAAACCTTATCGTTTCGGGCGACGATTATCTGGCTGTGTCAGAAGGCCACGATGGGATCGAAGGCTTTATACATGTCTCGCGCAACTGCCCGGCACCTGCAGGTGTACCGTCGGAAACTGAAATTAAAACGCTGTATGTCCGGCCCAACCAGCACGGTAAAGGAATAGGCAAAAAGCTACTTCTGTCTGCGGTTGCCTATTGCGATACGGTTTCTGCCCCATCGATCTGGCTTACCACCAACTCAGAAAACACCCCTGGAATAGCCTTTTACCATTCGCAGGGCTTCACCGACGCAGGAACAACATATTTCCGCATCCAGGATCAGGCATACCCGAACAAGATATTCCTACTGGATCTTTCCCGCGCCGAAACCTGAGAATCCCGCGTCTCCGAGAGTCTTCCCGGCACTTGAGCGAGCTACTCAGGCAAAGCCTCGGATATTGCTCCGGACAACTTGGTGACCAGTTCATCAATCTGAGCATCTTCGATTATGAACGGCGGCGCCAAAAGGATGTGGTCGCCGTTTTTGCCGTCCCGCGTGCCGGACATCGGGTAACAAATCAGCCCCGCAGCTACAGCCGCCTTCTTGACTTTGGCAGCGACGCCCAAGGACGGGTCAAACGGAGTCCGCGTCTCGCGATCGGCCACCAGTTCCACACCACGAAACAGCCCCCTGCCCCTGATATCACCCACATTCGGGTGCTGGCCAAAGGCCGCTACCAACGCTGACTGCAGCTTTTCCCCCATGGCACCCGCGCGTGTCGGCAGATCACGGCCTGTCAATTCCCGGACAACCGCCAAGGCGGCCGCCGTTGCGACAGGGTGACCGATATAGGTGTGCCCATGCTGAAAGAACCCCGATCCGTCCCGGATGGCGTCATAAATCTTATCTGTACACAGCATCGCACCAATCGGTTGATATCCGGCGCCCAACCCCTTGGCGATACACAGAATATCCGGCGCCACTCCATCATGGTCGCAAGCAAACAGGTGCCCCGTGCGCCCCATGCCGCACATAACTTCGTCCAGTATCAGCAACACGCCGTATTGATCGCAAATCTCACGGATGCGCTTGAAATACCCCTCAACCGCCGGAACGGCACCCAGCGTCGCGCCTACCACCGGTTCAGCCATGAACGCCATCACGGTGTTCGGACCAAGACGCAGAATTTCTGCCTCCAACTCGTTGGCGACGCGCTGGCCATAGTCAAAACTGCTCTCACCATCGGGCTTTTCTGCATACTCGTAGCAAGGTGCGACATGGCTCATTTCGATCAGAAGCGGTGCAAACTGTGCCCGGCGCCACTCATTCCCTCCAGCCGAAAGCGCCCCCAAGGTATTGCCGTGATAGCTTTGCCGACGCGCGATCACACGGCGCCGTTCTGGCTGGCCTGTCTCAAGAAAATACTGCCGCGCCAGCTTAATCGCAGCCTCTGTCGCCTCGGACCCACCGGATACGAAATATACCCGGTCCAAATCCCCCGGCGCATGTTTGATCAACAGGTCCGCCAGTTCTTCCGCCGGCTCTGACGTCATGAACCCGGTATGTGCAAACGCGATCTTCTCTACCTGTTCCTGAACCGCCTTAATCACAGCCGGGTTCGAGTGACCGAGACAGGATACCGCAGCATCACCACAGTCCAGATACTGCTTGCCTTCAGCGTCAATCAGATAACATCCATCCCCGCCCGCGGCGACAGGAAGAACCGATTTGGTATGGCGTGGAAATACGTGACTCATTTCAAATTCCTTTCAAGCGCGCTTGTCAGTGCCGCGACCGAAGAGGCATTGTCCGGCCAGGGATTTCCGTCAGCATCGGTCAGGCTGTTCTCGAATCCAACCCGCAAATCACCGCCCCGTTTGGCCGCCTCCAGCAAACAGGCATGTTCCTGCGCCCCAAAGGCGCACACCATCCAGTTGTCCGGGCTTACCGGAAACCGGTCCAGATCACCGGGCGACGACACCATCCCCTCGGAATAGCGCCCAAGAACCAAAAGCCGTTCGGACTGATGCGCCCGAACGATGCCCTGTTCCTGCCAGTCTTTTAGTTGCATCGCATCATCCGCGTCATACAGAATATGCTGCACCCGGGTACCCTGATCTTCACAAAGGCCATAGATACGATCCGCCAGTTCAGGTGACCGCGCTACTTCCCGCACAGATATCGATGCCCAAGCAGGCCGGACGCCCTTCAGGCAATCGAGCTGTGCCTGCACGTCATAAATCCCGGCCGCCTCGGTCGTGATCTGAATTTTTAGATCAGGAACCACACCCTCTAGTTCCCGGATAACTTCCCCGTACAGTCCGGAATCCAGACTGTGTCCGCCATCTTCATCTCGGACATGCAGATGCAGTCCCTGTGCGCCCGCCAGAAAACAGGATTTCGCAGTCCGGACAATATCTTCCGTCCCAACCGGCAACGCCGCATGATCTGTGCGACTCCGCCTCGCACCATTCGGCGCAACCAAAACGAAAGGCTGCCTTACCTCACCGTTGTCTGGATCCTTCAGCGCTGAAATTTCCACGGCATCAAACATACGCAAGCCCCGTTCAAAGTTCATCCGGAACACTTGCAGCGGCAAAAGATGTATTCAATTCATGCAATCAAGAACATTTGTTCTTTTTTTGCATAAAAAAACCCCGGCCTTAAGCCGGGGTTCGCAAGAAACAAAGCGGTTCTTCAGCCGATAGCTTCGACTGCACGGCGCGTCATGACACTGACTAGATGCGCACGGTATTCCTTGCTGCCATGCAAATCGCCTATCATGTTCATCGGGTTGATCTGCAGCCCCATCAGTGCATCAGGCCGGAATTCCTTAGCCAAGGCCTGTTCGGCCTCGGACCAGCGAAACACGCCATCTTCACTGGCGCCAGTTACCGCAACCCGAACACCATCCGCGAACCGCGCCACGAATACCCCAACCAAAGCAAAGCGTGAGGCCGGTTGCAAAAACTTCTGATAGCTTGCCGCCTGCGGCACAGGGAACCGAACAGAGGTGATGATTTCACCCTCGTTCAGAGCCGTCGTGAACATACCCTGGAAATAGTCATCCGCAGCAATCTGACGCGTATTGGTGATGATTGTCGCCCCAGACCCCAAAGTCGCAGCGGGATAGCACGCCGCAGGGTCGTTGTTGGCCAGCGAACCACCCAGTGTTCCCCGGTTACGCACGGCAGGATCACCAATGTGCCCCGCCAATTCCGATAGCGCCGGGTACTTGTCGGCGGCTTCAGCGGAAACCGTCGCATGGGTTGTTGCCCCGCCAACGGCCAGCGACCCGTCATCTTCTACGCAGACGCCCTGCATCTCTGCGATCCCGCTCAACGATACCAGTTTGGACGGCGCCGCCAGACGCTGCTTCAGCGTCGGGATCAGGGTTTGACCACCTCCCAGCGCCTGCACGTCCTCCCCTCCTAGCGCCGCTGCTGCATCCGCAATCGTCGCCGGTTTTTCAAACTCGAAATTGTACATTTCGTACTTCCTTTCCGAAGAACACCGATCCGTTCTTCATCTGGCTATAAATACTCTGGGGGTCTGGGGGCATTGCCCCCAGCCTCTCAGCATTCATTCAGCTGTTCATCGCCGCCCAAACGCGCGACGGGCTAACCGGCATGTCGATATGATCGACCGCCTTGCCGCCCGATTGCAGCGCGTCGACCACAGCATTGACCACAGCCGGCGGTGACCCGATTGCCCCGGCCTCACCACAGCCTTTCACGCCCAGCGGGTTGTGGGTGCAAGGCGTCTGGCTGGAATGATCGACACCATAGAACGGCACGTCATCCGCACGCGGCATCGCGTAGTCCATGAAAGAAGCGCTCAGCAGCTGACCATTCTCGTCATAGGCACAGTTCTCCAGCAGTGCCTGACCGATGCCCTGACCGATGCCACCATGGACCTGACCATCAACAATCATCGGATTGATAATGTTACCAAAATCATCCGCCGCCGTGAACTTTTCGATCGAGACCTGACCGGTTTCCGGGTCAACCTCAACTTCGCAGGCATAGGCACCCGCTGGGTAAGTAAAGTTCGCCGGATCATAGAATGCCGTCTCTTCAAGCCCCGGCTCGGTGAATTCCAGCGGATAGTTATGCGGAACATAAGCCGTCAGAGTAACGTCCCCCCAGGCCACGGACTTGTCGGTGCCCGCCACAGTGAACTGGCCATCCTTCAACTCGATATCAGCTTCTGAGGCTTCCAACAGGTGCGCGGCAATCGTCTTGGCCTTGTCGATGACTTTTTCGGTCGCCTTGACCATGGCCGATCCACAGACCGCCAGCGACCGGGACCCATAGGTACCCATGCCAAAGGGAATCTTGGACGTATCGCCATGCACAATCTCGACCATCGACTCGTCAATACCGATCATGTCCGCGACAATCTGCGGGAACGATGTTTCATGTCCTTGTCCGTGACTGTGCGCCCCGACCATCACACTGATCGAACCGGTTGCATTCACCCGAACGGTCGCCGCATCATAAAGACCCGCGCGCGCACCCAGCATGCCGACGATGTTTGATGGGGCGATGCCGCAGGCCTCGATATAGCAGTTGACGCCCAGACCGCGCAGCTTGCCATTGGCCTCGCTTTGCGCGCGACGACCGGCAAAACCTGCCAGATCCGCAGCCTGCTCCAGCTTATCCATCGTTCCGTTGTAATCGCCGGTGTCATAGGTCAACGCCACCGGAGTGTCATACGGGAACTGAGTGATAAAGTTCTGCCGACGCAAAGCTATTGGATCAACGCCCAGCTCACGCGCGGCTTTGTCGATCACACGCTCGATCTGATAGGTCGCCTCGGGCCGTCCGGCACCGCGATAAGCATCGACAGCGACAGTATTGGTGAACATCGCCTTCACGTTCACCTGAATGACCGGCGTCTTGTAGTTGCCTGCCATCAGTGTCCCGTGCAGCCAGGTGGGAACCGAGCTGGAAAAGGTCGACAGATACGCACCAAGGTTGGCGTAGGTATCCGTACGCAGGCCGACAAAATTGTTATCCGCATCCAGCGCCAGTTCAATCTTGGTCACGTGATCACGGCCCTGCGCATCCGACATGAACGCTTCGCTGCGGCTGGATGTCCACTTCACCGGCCGGTTACAGGCTTTGGCCGCAAAGGTACAAAACGCCTCTTCGGCATAGTGGAAGATCTTTGTTCCAAAGCCGCCGCCGACATCCGGTGCCACGACGCGTACCTTGTGTTCAGGCAAACCCAGAACAAAGGCGCACATCAGTAGGCGGATCACATGCGGATTCTGCGACGTGGTATAAAGCGTATAATCCTGAGTGCCCCTGTTGTATTCGGCCACCGCCACGCGGGGCTCCATCGGGTTGGCAACAAGACGGTTATTAACCAGCTCCAGAGTGGTGACATGCGACGCGTTGGCGAACACTTCGTCCACCTTGGCATTGTCCGCCTCGCCCAGCATCCAGTCATAGCAGATGTTGTTCTTGAGGTCGTCGTGGACAAGGGTGGAACCTTCCTGAGCTGCCGCCTTCATATCCATCACGGCAGGCAGTTCCTCGAGGTCCACATCTATCGCCTCAGCAGCGTCGCGCGCCTGCTCCAGCGAATCCGCAATCACCGCTGCAATCGGATCGCCCACATGGCGCACTTTACCCTGCGCCAGAATAGGATGCGGCGGTTCCTGCATCGGCGCGCCGTGACGGTCGGCCACTTCCCAGCCGCAGGGCATCCCGCCCACGCCTTCAAAGTCCTTACCGGTAAACACCCGCACAACCCCCGGCATGGCCTCGGCCGCCGAAGTGTCAATGCTTTTGATACGGCCATGCGCCATATCCGATCTCAGAAAATGGACATACGCCTGACCATGAACGTTAATGTCATCTGTATAGTTGCCTGCTCCGGTCAGAAAGCGCACGTCCTCGCGGCGCTTGGAACTGGCTCCGATGCCACTGTCTTTGGGCATTGCTTGTTCTCCTCCCTGGAAAAGAATTTTCGTCGAAAATTCTCTGTGGCCGCCTTACGCGGCGGCGATGTGACTCACGTCCTGACCGGATGCGGCCATGATCGCCTTGACGATGTTGTGATATCCGGTGCAACGGCACAGGTTGCCCTCAAGATACTTGCGAATTTCCGCCTCAGTCGGGCGCGGGTTTTCTTTCAGCAGCGCCGCCGCGCTCATCACCATGCCCGGTGTGCAGAATCCGCATTGCAGGCCATGGTGGTCCTGAAACGCCTGCTGGATCACGTTCAGCGAACCATCCTCGTCGGCCTGTCCTTCGATCGTTCCGACATCAGCCCCATCAGCCTCGAGCGCAAGCATGTTGCAGGATTTGACCGCCTCGCCATCAACGTGAACAACGCAGGCACCGCACTGGGCCGTGTCGCAACCGACATGGGTTCCGGTCAGCGACAGATGTTCCCGCAGAAAACTGGACAGCAGGGTCCGGCCTTCGACATCCCCGGTCACGGCCTTCCCGTTCACGGTCATTGAGACCTGTGTCATGAGATCCTCCCTTTTGATTTTCTCCCTTGGCCCTGAGTTAAACATGGGAAAATTCGTTTGAGAACAAAAATATTTACCGAATTTTCCTTCGACCACAGCGCCCGACTTTTTAAACCTATTGCAGTGGGTCTGACGGACAAAAATGCCGTTGCGTCACTTTACCCTGCCTGCGCGCGGTTGCGGTCTGGTGGGAATTTCCTTGAGCAATCCCCCGACACCCATGCCGGCGATATCTGCGCCAGTGGTTTCAATGCCGCAGGCCACCCGGGACAAAACCCAGTCAGCCCCGTTAAGCGCGGGCGAGCGTGCGCAACCGGGCAGACCAATGACGGGTCGCTCGCCAAGAGCGCCAAGAAACAAAAGATTTCCCGGGTCAACCGGCATTCCAAACCGATCGACACTGCCGCCCGCCGCCCGCACGGCAGTTGGCGCAATATCAGCCGGGTCGGACGTGGCTGAGCCGGTCAGGATCATTGCGACCTCGCCTTTCAGATCAGAAATCGCCCTTGCCAGATCAGGAATTCGGTGAGGTACGATCTGAACGTCGCACAAATCCATGCCCAACGCCTCAACCCGGGCCCGGATCGCTGCGATGCCCTTTTCATTGGGCGGCCCGCCCGGGATATCGGTAACCACAAGGCCCGCCGTATTGTGAACCGGCGGTATCAGCCGGACGGCATCCCGCGCCAGATTCGCGGCCCGCAATACGTCCGCCCGAGGTACGGCATAGGAAATAATCTTGATCGTCGCCACCATGCCCCGCGGTCCCATCTGCTGGTATTGCGGAACCGTGGCCACCGTGATCATGGGGTGCACCTGATTGAATTGCTGGATCGCCGGGATATCCAGAACCACAACGCCCGGCCCGTCAGCCAGAATATTCACCCGGCCGGTAAACGCTTCAGTCACGTGCAGGTTGACCTGCTCGGGCTCGGGCACAAGTGCTTTGGCCAGCATCCCGGCTGCTTCATCCTCGTGGCAATCGCCGGCCTCCATTCGTGCCACTATGACATCGGTAACGCCCCCGGCCATCAACTTCGAGATATGCCGGGCGTCCAGCATTACACCCTTTCGGATCTTTTCTTCACCAACCGTGATGGAGTGAGCCAGAATTGCCCCTTCGGCTTCATCAACCGGAACAGGCCCAAATTTCATGCTTTTCCCCGCAAAACGGCGGTCATCTCGGCCAAGATGGCAACAGCAATTTCCGATGGTCCGGCAGCACCTATGTCCAGACCAACCGGACCATGAATGCGTGCTATTTGCTCATCCGAGAAACCGGCCTGCTTCATCCTGTCCACGCGCTTGGCGTGCGTTCTCTTAGACCCCAGCGCTCCGATATAGAACACTCCGGCACTCAGAGCAGCCTGCAATGCGGGATCATCCAGCTTGGGATCGTGGGTCAGCAACACCAGGGCCGTTCGCGAATCCAGCCCCAAGCTCGCCACAGCCTCGTCAGGCCAGTCCGTCAGAATGCGTTCCCCGGGGAAGCGCGCGTTTGAGGCGAAGGTCTCGCGCGGATCGATGATCGCCGGATCATAACCCGCGATCCGTGCCATCGGAACCAGCGCCTGCGCAATATGAACTGCGCCGACAACGATCAAACGTAGTGGAGGGTTATGCACGGCGACAAATGTCTGCCCGTCCTCTTCGAAGCCGGATCGATCGGCCCTCAAACGGTCCGAATAAGCATTGCGACGCAGGGCTCGTTTCCCGGTCTCGATGTTGACCTCATAGGCCAATGGCTCACGGTTGGCTCGGGCTGCGACCAGTTCTGCCAGCATAGCCTCCGGTAGGACTGATCCCACAGGCTCAACCAGCACGCGGATCGTTCCACCACAGGCCAGCCCGACGGCAAAGGCGTCTTCGTCGCTGACGCCGAATTCTAGCAGCCGGGCATCGCCCTCCTCTATGGCTTCGATCGCTTCGACGATGACCGCGCCTTCGACACAGCCGCCTGAAACGGAACCTTCGATCCGCCCATCACCACCTACAACAAGTTGCGCTCCCACCCGCCGGGGCGCGCTGCCCCAGGTTTCGACAACGGTCGCAAGTGCTGCGCCGGTTCCGTCGCGGTACCAGTCCAGCGCGGTTTCGGGGCTGCTGTCGAATCGATCCATGGAACCCTCCGGGAATGTCTGGGATCAACATAGGGAGGTTTGGCGCAATGAAAAGCGGCCCGGCGGGAACACGGATCGCCGGGCCGCAACGCGCGGCACATGATAGCGCGAGTTGCCGCGCGCATTCCTGTGCCTATTCGGCTGGCTGAGGCTGCGTTGGACGCCCCGCAAGGCGCTCCGGCAAGGCAAATGCAACGGCGATCAGGGCCAGACCAAGGACAATGCCCAGAACATCACCGGGAATTGCCGTCAGCCCGTCATAATCCGCGCCCGGAACGGTTCCCAACGTGACTTTGCCACCAGCGATTTTGTTGAGAAGCCCGGTTGATTTCCAAAAAGGATAAGAAGTCATGTAAGCCGCCGCACCCAACAGTCCGCCTGCTATGAAAAACAGCGCATCCTTGCGGCCCGAACTGGCGGCAACCAAACCGGTGCCGGGGCAATAGCCGGAAAAGGCCCAGCCGGCCCCCAGCAAGAGCCCCCCCAAAAAGACGCCTGCATAGGCTGTCTTTACCGACATATGCCCCACATCAACCAGGCCAAGCATCTGGCCGCCAAACATCAGGACCGAGCCCACGCCAATTGCCAACAGTATCGATTTGGCAAGATTGAGGTTAGTGAGGTTCAACATCGAATTAATGTAGGATGGGTTAGAGGCACCAACGCGATCCAGAACTGCGCCAAAGGCTGCTCCGATCACCAGTGCAAGAAGGATCGAGGTCATGGATCACGCCTCCTTTCTGAACATCAAAAGAGAAACCGGGATGGCAGCGGCGAATGCCCCGGCTGCGAAGATGTATCCACTGACCGCAGTCTGCATCATCCCCGACATCATATGGCCCGAGGTGCAGCCCCCCGCCAGACGCGCGCCGTAGAGCACTACAAACCCACCCAGAAATGCCGCCGCATATCGTTTGGCCGGGCTGTCCCCGAAATTGGCGCGCCACAGGGCCGGTATCTGGCGTTCGGTGCTAGAAATACCGCCGCGCACCTTGGCAGAGACCAAACCTCCGATCATCATCGCAATCACAAATACAAACGAGTAATTCAGAGGGTTCGAGACAGACTTGGCATATTTTCCATTCGACTTGGCCAGATATGCATTGCTTGATGTGTATCCACCCTCATCGGTTGTCGTCACGAAGTCTGGGTTAACTGTATCGGCGAGAAGGCCGTCCAGAATAACGAACTGCGTCGATACGCCGATCGGCTTGACCAGCAGGACCGCAGCAAAGAAGACCAATCCCAGCAACAGCCCTCCGATTTTCCAGTTCAGAGGCATGAGGTGTCCTTTCGGCATAATTACATTCCGCTTTCGGAATACATTACATATTCCAAATCTCGCATGACATAGATCAAAGTCACATTCAAAAAACACAAAGGATTGATTGTAGGGGGTTTCGACCCTAGCTTGCCGATGACCAAAGGCGCTAAGCGCTTGCATGGTTGGGAATTTTAAAACGGAGACTATGACTTGAAACGTTTTCTTGCGATTGGCACAGCACTTGGCCTTCTGGCATCCACTTCGGCCTGGGCCGACACTTTCGAGCGCTACGGAGAGGTCGAAGGCTGGAAGGTCTTCATAGATAATGAAAAGAAATCCTGCCTGATCGAGGCCGTCGATGACGCTGAAAACGTTGTGCAGATGGGCCTGACCAAAGATCGCGCCGTAGCTTATGTCGGCGTCTTCACAAAAGCCAAGACAGACATCAAAAAAGGCGAGAAGGAAGGCGTGGCGATCCTGCTGGGCGACCAGCTTTATGTTGGTGAGGCAACCGGGATGCGCGGCAATATCACCAAAGGATATTCAGGTGGATATGTCCTGACCGACGACCCCAGCTTTGTCGATGCTGTCGCCAAGGAAAAAGTCATGGCTGTTTTTCCTGAAAAAGAGTTCGGCTTTACCGTCGATCTGACTGGCACCTACAAGGCCATCGAAATGGCCCGCGAGTGCAACGAAAAGCAGTTGTCTTAATCTCTACCGGGAAAGCGCGGCCATCAGTCGGGCTTTCTCACCCACATCATCTGGGGCCGAAATAGCAGTCGCCAGATCTTCCAGCGAAGCGATCGAATGTCCCGCGCGGAAACTGTCAACATGCGGCAACATGGCCGCGACGCCTTTGGCTTTTGGTGCGAAACCATCCCACCGAAGCAACGGATTTAGCCAGATCAACCTGCGCGCGGACAGATGCAGACGCTCCATCTCTCGTTCAAGGCTCTGTGCATCGCCACGCTCCAAACCATCCGAGATCAGCAGCACTACGGCCCCCTGCCCCATGACGCGCCGCGACCAGTCTCGGTTAAAGTCATGCAGGCACTCTCCGATCCGAGTTCCACCTTCCCAGTCCTGCGCTTCTGAGCCGGCGGCAGCCAGCGCCGCGTCAACGTCGCGCTGGTTCAGATGGCGGGTGATATTGGTCAACCGCGTGCCAAAGGTGAAAGCATGGACCCGGGCCCATCCCGCCCCCTTGTTGTTTGAAACGGTGTGCAGAAAATGCAGGATGATGCGGCTGTATTGGCTCATCGAACCAGAGATATCGCACAGCACCACCAGATTGGGCCAGCGTGGTCTGGGCTGCATCCGCGCTATGTTCCGCAACTCCCCTCCCTGGCGCATGGCCGCGCGCAAGGTCCGGGCGCGGTCGATCCGGTGCCCCAGATGACTGGCTTGACCGCGGCGGGATTCGATGGGCTTTACCGGAAGCGATAACCGCGCCAGCAAGCGTTTGGCCTGCGCAACTTCTTCGGTGCTCATCTGTTCGAAATCCAGCTTTCGCAACCGCTCTTCAGTCGAGGCGGTCAGAGAGGCGTCGATATCCAGCTCGGTTTCTTCGTTCTCCTGTTCCGGAATGTCGGGAAGATCCCGTTCGACCCCATCCAGCAACGCCTCGGCTGCACGCTTTTCCCCGGCATCCGCCTTGCGCTCTTCTTGCACGCCGCGAATGGCAGGCAGCATCATGGACATCATATGTTCAAGATAACGCGGATCGCGCCAGTACAGCCGAAAAACCTGAGCAAATACGGTGCGATGTTCCGGACGGCTGACGAAACAGGCGTGCAGCGTCCAGAAGAAATCCTCTTTCTCGGTAAATCCCGCCGCCTCTACTGCCCGGATTGCATCCACGACCCGGCCCGTGCCGATGGGCAGACCCGCTTTGCGCAAGGCACGTGCAAAATGGGTGATGTTCTGCGCCAGTTTGGGGTCGTCGGGAATATCCAGCGGAAGTTGCTCTGCCATTATCCGCCATGAGGGCGCTGCCCCCATACCCCCGAGGTATTGCCCAACAGAAAAAGCCTCATGCCGGTTCAAGCGAGGCTTTTGCCTGATCCAGAATACGCTTTGCCTCAGACCCCTGCAGTTTCTGTATGTCGTCCTGATATTTCAAAATCGCGCCAAGCGTGTCCCCGATCACTTCGGGGCTAAGGTTGATGACATCCAGTGCCAAAAGGCACTTTGCCCAGTCGATGGTTTCGGCAACGCCCGGCTTCTTGAACAGATCCTCGGTACGCAGTCGCTGGACAAACGCCACCACCTCGCGGCTGAGTGTCTCGGCGGCCTCTGGCGCGCGGGCGTGCAGTATCTCGATTTCACGGTCGAAATCCGGATAGTCGACCCAGTGATAAAGGCACCGCCGCTTAAGCGCGTCATGCACTTCGCGTGTGCGGTTGGACGTCACAATCACGATTGGCGGCTCAGGGGCGTGGACAGTTCCCAATTCGGGAATCGTCACCTGAAAATCGCTGAGCGCTTCCAGCAGGAATGCCTCGAACGGTTCGTCGGTGCGATCCAACTCGTCAATCAACAGAACCGGTGCGCCATTTTCATCCGGGCGCATGGCCTGCAATAGCGGACGTTCCACCAGAAACTCGTCCGAGAACAGCTCGGTTTGCAGCGCGGCGCGATCAGCACCTCCCGCAGCCTCAGCGGTTCGGATCGCCACCATCTGAGCCGGAAAATTCCATTCATAAACGGCCGAAGACGCGTCCAGCCCCTCATAGCATTGCAACCGGATCAACCGGCGATCAAGACCTGCGGCCAAGGCCTTGGCGATTTCGGTTTTGCCTACCCCTGCCTCGCCCTCCAGAAACAACGGCCTGCCAAGCTTGAGCGAAAGGAACACAACCGTGGCCAGCGCCCTGCCACATACATAGCCTTGTGAACCAAGCAATTCCTGCACGGCGTCGATGGTTTGTGGTTGCGTCATGTGATGGTTTCTCCCTTGGCACAACAGGTCACGGCGGCGAGCGGACGTCAAGTCCGTGATCTTTCGGGGATTTACGCCGGACTGTTCAATTGGCAACCCTGACGCGCGCCTTTCTTTGATCAGATGGACAAATCGACCGCGTTTCACTGACGGGACTTTCCCGCCCGCACAGGCTGTGCTAGCGGATGCGCCATGACCCACAGCCTTACGATCCGCCGCCCCGACGACTGGCATCTGCATCTGCGCGATGGCGCCATGCTGCAGGCCGTTCTGCCCGAAACCGCACGCCATTTCGCGCGCGCGATCATCATGCCCAATCTGGTGCCGCCCGTGGTGACTGGTGCACAGGCTTCCGACTATCGTGAACGCATTCTGGCCGCGCTGCCCGACGGCATGACGTTCGAGCCGCTGATGACCCTGTACCTGACCGAGGATACGGACCCCGAAGATATGGCCGCCGCCCACGCCACCGGGTTGATCAAAGCGGTAAAGCTGTATCCTGCCGGGGCGACAACAAACTCGGCCTCAGGTGTGCGCGATTTCGACAAGGTGCGCGGCGTGCTCGAGAAGATGGCCGAGATTGGTTTGCCATTGTGCGTACACGGCGAAGTGACCGATGCCGAAATCGACATTTTCGACCGCGAAGCGGTATTCATCGACCGGGTCCTTGACCCCATCCGCAAGGCCACTCCGGGGCTGCGGGTTGTGATGGAGCACATTACCACCTCAAATGGCGTCGACTACGTCAGGTCCAACGAATCCGATTTGGGTGCAACGATCACGACCCATCACTTGATCATCAATCGCAACCATATCCTCGTTGGCGGGATCAAGCCACACTATTACTGCCTGCCCGTTGCCAAACGCGAAGAACACCGGCTGGCCCTGCTGACTGCGGCAACATCGGGCGATACCCGGTTTTTCCTTGGTACGGACAGCGCACCGCACACCGACGCCAACAAGGAAATGGCCTGCGGTTGCGCCGGTTGCTTCACCGCCACCAACACCATGTCATTACTGGCCGAGATGTTTGAGCGGGTGGATGCACTCGACAAGCTTGAAGGGTTTGCGTCGCTTAATGGCCCTGCCTTCTATCGTTTGCCGGTGAACGAGGAAACGATCACGCTGACCAAAGGCCAGCCTGTAACCTATCCCGACAAGATCAACACCGATGATGGACCCGTGACCGTATTCGACCCCGGTTTCCCTCTGCACTGGAGTGTAACTCTCTGACTTCTTTTCGTTTTCAAATACGGACGGCGATAACCAGCCTCTAGCGAAAGCGCCCGGGTTTAGGGCCTCCGGCGGCCGAATTTGAACCGAGTAGAAGACCGCTTTCTTTCAAGGATGACACCGATGATCCCCAGTTCTTACCCTGACGCCACGGAAATCGCCCGCCTCACGGCGCGGATGCTTTTGGAAATCAAGGCCGTGCATTTCAACGCGCGCGAGCCATTCACACTGGCAAGTGGCCTGCCCAGCCCGACCTATATCGACTGCCGAAAGCTGATCTCGTACCCGCGTATCCGTTCGACCCTGATGGATTTCCTGACGGTCACCGTGATGCGCAATGCGGGTTTCGAAGCGTTCGACAACATCGCCGGGGGAGAAACCGCAGGCATTCCTTTCGCTGCGATGGTGGCCGAGCGCATGGCCCTGCCCATGACCTATGTGCGTAAGAAACCCAAAGGCTACGGTCGCAACGCCCGCATCGAAGGCGCGATGAGTGAGGGTGAGCGGGTGCTGCTGGTCGAGGATCTGACTACCGATGGCGGTTCGAAACTCAGCTTTGTCGATGCGATCCGCGACACCGGTGCGACCTGCGCCCACACCGCCGTAATATTCTACTACGGCATCTTCCCGGAGACCGAAAAAACATTGGGAGATCATGGTGTTCAGTTGCATCACCTCTGCACCTGGTGGGATGTTCTGGCCGAGGCCAAGGCACAAGGATCATTCGATCAGGAAACACTGGATGGGGTCGAGACGTTTCTGAACGACCCTCGTGCATGGCAGGAAGCCCGCAAATCCTGACGTGACGAAAACTGTTGTTGAAATGGAAACGCTTCGCCCTCGGCGGGCGTTTCCCACACAATATGTTGACGCAATGCCCCTCGATCCTTCAATATGAGGGAAGTTAGAGATATGCACAGCATATCCCCAGAAAACATACAATTTGCGCCGACTCACGGCGCCGCGTTATGGCCTCTGTCCAAGGGACGGTGAGAGCAGCAATGAACGAGATAAGCAGTATCGAGCAGGCGGCAGCTCGGATTCAGAATGCCGAAACCATGCCGCATTCCATTGAGGCCGAGCAGCAGCTTCTGGGTGCGATCCTTACAAACAACGACCTGTATGACCGGGTTGCATCAGTCATTGGGGCCGATCATTTTTACGATCCGGTCCATGCGCGCATCTATGAGGTTGCCGCCGCCCGCATCGCCAAGAATGCGCTGGCCTCGCCTGTGACGCTGAAATCCTTCATGGCCGAAGATGAAGGTTTGAAGGAACTGGGCGGGCCTGCCTATCTGGTCAAACTGGCGGGTGCATCGATCAGTGCCTTTGCCGTGCATGACTATGCCCAGATGATCTATGACCTTGCCATCCGGCGCGAGTTGATCCGGCTGGGCCGGGACATCTCGGACAAGGCCGCGCGGGTTGAAGTTTCCAGCGAGCCAAAAGAACAAATCGTCGAGGCCGAGCAGCAACTTTATCAGTTATCCGAGCAGGGCCAGACCGAACAGGGTTTCCAGTCCTTCCTCAAGGCGGTCACAGAAGCCGTCAACGTCACCAACGAAGCATACCAGCGCGGTGGCGGCATGGCAGGGATCTCCACCGGTCTGGCCGACCTCGATAAACAGCTGGGTGGCCTGCATCCTTCTGACCTGATCATCCTTGCGGGGCGCCCGTCGATGGGGAAAACCTCGCTGGCGACCAACGTGGCGTTCAACGTCGCCAAAGCCTACAAGCGCGGCCTGAAACCGGATGGCACCGAGGGTGCGATTGACGGCGGCGTGGTCGGTTTCTTTTCCCTCGAAATGAGCGCCGAACAGTTGGCGGGCCGTGTTCTGGCCGAAGCGTCCGAGATTTCCAGCCACAAGATCCGTCAGGGTGACATGACCGAGGCCGAGTTCCGCCGCTTCGTCGATGCCGCCAAGGAACTTGAGGCCTGCCCCTTGTTTATTGACGACACCCCCGCCCTGCCGATCTCGCAACTGGCCGCCCGGGCGCGCCGGTTGAAGCGAACGCATGGGCTGGACCTTCTGGTGATCGACTATCTGCAGCTCTGCCGTGGCATGGCAGACAACCGCGTCAACGAGATTGCCGAGATTTCAATGGGTATGAAGGCCATCGCAAAGGAACTGAACATCCCGGTGATTGCTCTGTCTCAGCTTAGCCGTCAGGTTGAAAACCGCGACGACAAACGCCCGCAGCTGTCTGACCTGCGGGAATCGGGCTCGATCGAACAGGACGCCGACGTGGTGATGTTCGTGTTCCGCGAGGAGTACTACAAGGAGAGAGAAAAGCCCGGCGATCACGAGCTGGAAAAGATGGAAGAGTGGAAGCAGGCCATGGAACGACTTCATGCTAAAGCCGAAGTTATCGTCGGCAAACAGCGCCACGGCCCCATCGGCACGGTCGAACTGTCCTTCGAGGCCCAATTCACCCGCTTTGGCAATCTGGTGAAACCGTGGCAGCAAGGTGGCCAGATCGAAGGCTATTAACCGGTCAGAAAATAATACCCGGTCAGCAGCGCGCCAAACGCAATCACGATCAGCCTCAAGGCCTGTTGTGGTACGTGTCTGGACACCACTCCGCCGCCATATCCACCTATCGTGGCACCAACCATCATGATCAGCGCATGCGGCCATGCAATGGCCGCACCAAGCCCATAGATTCCGACGGCCAAAACGCTGACCCATCCAACCACTGCATTTTTTAGCGCATTGGCACGATGAAAATCGTCGTAGCCCGCAAGGATAAGGGCCGCCAGCATGATCTGTCCTAATCCTGCCCCGAAGTACCCCCCGTAAACCGAGAAAAGAAACAGCCCGGGCCAGATAACAGCTTTTCCGGCCGCATGACCCGAGATTCGGCGGCGCAAAGCAGGTGCCGCTGCAAAAAGAAGGGTCGCAAAACCCATCAACCAAGGAACAAGGTCTTCGAACACACTGTTCCCAAACCACAAAAGAGCAATCGCTCCGACAATTCCTCCACCGCCACAGACAAACAGCAAAGGAAGGATGGCAGTGCGCATGGCTTTCAACTCGACCCGAAACGCAGGTAAGGCGGCAAGATTACCCGGTACTAGGGCCACAAAATTTGTGGCGTTGGCGGTCATCGGCGGCAAGCCAACGGCCATCAGCGCAGGAAAGGTGAAAAACGTTGCCCCTCCGGCCACAGCGTTCAGGGCACCGGCCAGAATGCCGACTGGCAGCAGGATCAAAGCAGTGGCGATGTTCATCGTTTCCATCCCGGCATCTCACTTCGTTACCTAGGGACGCGCAATCCCCTTGACCTGAACTGAACGCTGCGGCACAGATCATCCCATGATGATGTATCTTTCCCCTCTGCCGCGTCGCGAAATTCTCGCGCGGCATTTCGGCCACCGCCGGAAACGCTTTGCCGGATAGCCCGGGGGCGCAAACCGCCCTGCGACAATCCAATTCAAAGCGAGAAAGATATGACTGAATTCACAGAAATCCCCGTCATTCGGTTGGGTGACCGTACCGATTCCGAAATCGCCGCCGAGTTTCGCGCGGCCTATGGCACAACCGGTTTTGGCTATATCGAAGACCACGGCATAGATCCGGCCCTGGTCGAGGCCGTCTACGACGCATCCCAGCGGTTCCATGCGCTGCCATTGGAAAACAAGATGGCGATCACCGTTGACCGCAGCCATCGCGGTTACATCCCGATCAACACCTCTACGGACGTCAACTCAACCTTGGCGGATGTTACCAAACCAAACCAGTCCGCAAGCTTCATGATGATGCGCGAGGACGAAAAGGCCGACCCGGACGTCTATCTGTCAGGCCCGAACCGCTGGCCTGACCTGCCCGGATTTCGTGAAACGTTGCAGGCCTATACAGACGAGATGTCGAATCTGGGCCGCAGATTGATGAGGATCGCCCTGCAGGCCGCTGATGTTGCTGATACTTCCACGCTTGACGCCTTCGACGAACCGACGATCTGGCTACGCCTGCTTCACTATCCACCCCAGCCGGATGCCAGCCCCGACGATCTTTTTGGCTCGGCCCCGCACACGGATTTCGGCTGCCTGACGTTGCTATCACAGGACAATGTGGGCGGTTTACAAGTCAAAACGCCTGCCGGTAACTGGGTCGACGTGCCCACCCGTCCCGGCGCGTTTGTAGTCAATGTCGGAGATATGCTGCACCGGATGAGCAACGGGCGGCTTCTGTCCACCCCGCACCGCGTCATCAACCGTTCCGGTCGTGAACGATATAGCGTTCCGTTCTTCTTTGATCCTCATGTGAACACAATGATCGAGCCCTTGCCAGGAACAGGGGAACCTCGCTTTGAGCCCTTATTATTTGCAGATTTTCTGAGGGGTGAGCTGGAAGCAGCTTATGACGCGCACAAACCCTCTGGAAATTGAGGCTTTCCCTCTTGACCTGCAGCGTTGCGATGTCATGAACGGGGCATGAGTACTGCACGTTTGACGATCAATCTTATGGCGCTCGCCCAGAACTGGCGGGCGCTTGACGCGAAGACGGGTGTCGAAACCGGCGCCGTGGTCAAGGCCGATGCCTACGGTCTGGGCGCCGGACCGGTTTCCAGCGCCCTTGCCGAAGCTGGCGCACGCAAGTTTTTTGTTGCCGCCGCCGAAGAAGGCGTCGCCGTTCGCGAAGCGCTGGGTCCGGGTCCTTTGATTGCCGTTTTCTCGGGTCATATGGAAGGCGACGCCGATCTTTTGCGTCAGCATGACCTGACGCCGCTGATCAACTCTCCGGCGCAGTTTCAGCGACACCTCGAAGCCTTGCCGGATCATCCGTTCGGAATACAGCTCGACAGCGGAATGAACCGGCTGGGGCTGGAACCCGCGGATTGGGCCGAGTTGCGCCACAAGGCCCTGCCCCTGAACCCCAAGGTCGTCATGTCTCATTTGGCCTGCTCTGACGAACCAAACCACCCGATGAACCAACAGCAATTGCATGCGTTCCGGGAATTGACCCACGGTATTAAGGCACCGCGCTCTCTGGCAGCGACGGGTGGTACATTACTTAGCCCCGAATTCCATTTTGATTTCTGCCGCCCGGGTATCGGCCTGTATGGCGGCTTGCCATTTGCTGAGGGCAAGACCGTCGTGACGGTGGACCTGCCCGTCATTCAGGTCCGCGACGTCGCTGTGGGCGAAACTGTTGGCTATGGCAACACATGGACCGCGCGCCGTCCGTCCAAGATCGCAACGGTTTCAGCTGGTTACGCTGACGGCCTGCATCGCGCAATCGGCGGCGGGATTGACACCTTCGCGGGTGATCACCCCTGCCCGGTCGTCGGCCGCATCTCGATGGACCTGATCACCGTTGACGTAACCGACCTCGACTATGAACCGGACCGGCTCCGCATTCTCAACGGGCACCAGACCGTGGACGACCTGGCCGAAGCGGCGGGCACGATCGGCTATGAAATCCTGACGTCGATGGGCGCCAGGTATTCACGGGGCTACGTGGAATGAACCCTCTTGCTGCGCTCGCCGGGCTTGGCCGGACGGTGCTGACCGTTCTGGCCGCCTTTGGTCGGGTTGCCCTGTTCGCCCTGGATGCGGTGTCGCACATCTTTCGCCCGCCGTTTTATCCGCGTGAATTCGGCATGGCCCTGCTGAACATCGGCTGGCTGTCGCTGCCGGTGGTCGGGCTGACCGCAATTTTTACCGGTGGCGCATTGGCCCTGCAGATCTACGCCGGCGGCGCGCGTTTCAACGCCGAGGCGGTGGTGCCTCAGATCGTCGCCATCGGCATGGTGCGCGAACTTGGCCCCGTTCTGGTCGGTCTCATGATCGCCGCTCGCGTCACGTCGTCAATCGCAGCGGAAATCGCGACGATGAAAGTAACCGAACAGATCGACGCGCTGGTCACCCTGTCCACGCATCCGATGAAATACCTGACTGCGCCTCGCGTTCTGGCCGCGCTGATCACGGTACCGGTGCTTGTTGGCGTCGGCGACATCATCGGCATCGCCGGAGGGTATGTCGTGGCGACCCAGAACCTCGGCTTCAACCCGTCGGCCTATCTGCAGAACACCGTGGATTTCCTTGAAACCCGCGACATCGTCTCATCCTTGGTCAAGGGCGCGGTCTTTGGCATGATCGCCGCCATTATGGGTTGCTATTACGGCATGACCTCGGGCCGCGGTGCACAGGGCGTGGGCCGGGCCACCAAAGGCTCGGTCGAGGCCGCCGCCGTACTGATCCTTGCCGCCAACTTCGTGCTTACGGGGGTGTTCTTCTCGCTATGATCCGGATGGAGAACGTACATAAAGCCTTTGGCGATAACCATGTCCTGCAGGGCATGAACCTTGAGATCCCCAAGGGCACCTCGATGGTCATCATCGGCGGGTCCGGCACCGGCAAGTCTGTTGCGCTCAAGTGTATTCTGGGGCTGATCACACCGGACAGCGGCAATATCTATGTCGACGGCAAAGACGCATCTAAAGGCGACCGCGACGCCTTTTGGGCGCGCTTTGGAATGCTGTTTCAGGGCGGTGCCTTGTTCGACTCACTGCCCGTCTGGCAGAACGTCGCCTTCCGCCTCCTGCGCGGGTCGTTGAAGCGCCCGGTGGACGAAGCACGCGAGATCGCCATCGACAAACTGCGCCGCGTGGGCCTGCGCGCCAAGGTGGCTGACCTGTACCCGTCAGAACTTTCCGGCGGTATGCAAAAACGTGTGGGCCTTGCCCGCGCCATCGCCGCCGAGCCCGAGATTATCTTTTTCGACGAGCCCACCACCGGCCTCGACCCGATCATGTCGGGTGTCATCAACGACCTGATCCGCGAAATCGTGACCGAGATGGGCGCCACCGCAATGACCATCACGCACGACATGAGTTCCGTCCGCGCGATTGCCGACAACGTGGCGATGCTGCATGACGGGGTGATTCAATGGACGGGCCCTGTGGCGCAGATGGATGCCTCGGGCGATCCGTATCTTGAACAGTTCATAAGCGGGAGTGCGGAAGGGCCGATTGAGGCGGTGCGGTGAGTAACGGGCTGGACCTGTTAGAAGCTTCAGACCTCGTCAGAGGCATCGGCACCAGTTATTTACTCGCCTTTGCAACCGTCACATCAGGCATTTTTCCGGGATTTCCGGTACTCCCTAGGTCCAGGACGCAATTCGCTCAGGTAGAAGACAGCGCCCGCCAACAAAAGTTTGGCTACGGCGGTTCCGAAAGCTATCCGGATTCCTCAGAAAAAGTCAGCGAGTTAAAATCGCTTCTTTTACTTGCTGCTTTCGCGACAATAGCCTGGTTTGTGGTGTCTTTTGTAGAAAACACCCACAGCCGCTCTTTGAACCTTTTACTTGGCACGACTGCGATCATTCTGGGTTTGTATTTGCGAACCCGTTACCTGCGCAATTGGGAAGGTCGACCGATAAAGTTGGATTCCGCGTGTTTTCTGATTGGTTTATGCATTGTTTCCACCCAAATATGAACACATGCTTCGTCTCGCCACACTCTCACTCCTGATCCTCTACCCTATCGCGTGGTTCGCCCCGTTGATGCGCGCTGGGTTGCTGCCGATCTTCGGCCTAAGCGAAATCAGCGTGATCACCGGCTTGCAATCCCTCTGGCGCTCGGATGTCTTCCTTGCGTTGGTCGTCACCGCCTTTGCCCTTTTTGCGCCCTACATGAAAACAATCGGCACCGCGCTGATCCAATGGGATCTGCTGGACGCACGGGTTCAACCCGCCCTGCACATCCTCGGCAAACTCGCCATGGCCGACATTTTTCTGATCGCGCTTTATATCACGCTGGCCAAGGGCATTTCCTACGCGACCATCGAAACCGCATGGGGCCTTTATCTGTTTACCGGATGCATTCTGGCCTCCATCGCGTTGGGTCACATTACGGAAATGCAACTCAAATCACGAAATGATCAGGCCTGATTGATCGAATTCAATAATTTGAGTACGATCATCCCTATTCGAGCAGCTGTTTATTATTAGTTATGGATCCGTCGCGGATCGTATTGTTTGGCACATGCACTCTCCGCTCCGGGTCCGGTTCAAAGCCGGTTTCGAAAGGAGAAGGACAGCTATGGCCGCCTTCCACACAATGACACTGCAGCTTCAAAGCATCTTCCTACGCATAACATTTTTCCTCATCTGCGCCGCCGCTCTGTTTTCCGTGACGGCTACGCTTCTCTCGGCAGTTGGCATCTGGCCATGGCTTTCGATGCAGGCCGGGATCGGAGAAACCGCAATACCCAATGCGGGGGCCTATGTTCAGATCGGCGTGACCTGCCTGATCCTGATGCTGGCCTTTTATCTGCCTGCCAACGGGCGAATGATGGCGCTGGAAAATGCGCACCGAAAGTTTGCCCTGCAAATGCAGGACGTCGTGAATGCCTATCAGGTGGCCCATGCGGCTGACCGCAGTGGTGTGTTCTCATTGGCTTCCGAATTCGACGCAGTGAAAGAGAGGATGGCCTTCATGCGCGATCACCCCGACCTGCAGGGGCTGGAACCTGAGGTGCTGGAACTGGCGGCACAGATGAGCCAGATCAGCCACGAACTAGCTGACGTCTATGGTGAAACCAAGGTGAACCGGGCACGCACGTTCCTGAAGCAACGGCAAGAAGAAATCGAACTTTTCCAGGAGCGTATCGAAGAGGCGCAGATCATCATGCACGAATTGCGCCAGTGGACACGGGATGTCGAGATCGAGGAATCGATCGCGAAATCGCAACTTGGACGTCTCAGGGATGAGTTGTTCGAACTTCTTCCAGAACTGTCGGCTCAGCTTCAGCCGCCGCCGGACGGCACTGATCCAACAGCCGCCAGCATCATTGCTATGCCATCCCCCCGCGCGGCTGAATAGGTCGCGCTCGGCCTGAGAACGTACCGCCCGCAAGGGCTTGAAGAACAGCCCTTCCTCGTGCACCAAGGGCCGCATGGCTAAGACAAAATCATTCTCCTGCTCTGCCTGCGGTGCGGCGCATTCCCGATGGTCCGGACGGTGCGACGCATGTGGCGAATGGAATACCATTTCTCAGGATGTTCCCCTGTCCTCCGGCCCCGCGTCCAAAACCCTTGGCGCCAGGCGCGGCCAGCCCGTGCCGCTTGGCGATCTGTCCACCGAAGAAGCCCCGCCGCCGCGCACAATCTGCGGCGTGGACGAGTTGGACCGGGTGCTGGGCGGCGGCCTGGTGCCTGCCTCGGCAATACTTGTGGGGGGTGATCCGGGTATCGGCAAATCCACCCTTTTGCTGCAGGCTGCGGCGCGGTTCGCGCGGTCCGGCCTCAAAACGATTTATGTGTCCGGAGAAGAAGCCAGCGCTCAGGTCCGTATGCGGGCACGGAGACTGGGTCTTACCGATGCGCCGGTCCAACTAGCCGCTGAAACCAACCTGCGCAACATCCTCACGACGCTCGAGGCCGAAAAGCCGGGTCTGGCGATCATCGACTCGATCCAGACGATGTGGGCCGATAATGTGGACAGCGCTCCCGGCTCGGTCAGTCAGGTTCGCGCGGCGGCGCACGAGTTGACCACGTTTGCCAAACGACACGGGGTTTCAATCGTCATGGTCGGTCATGTCACCAAGGAAGGCCAGATCGCCGGTCCGCGCGTGGTGGAACACATGGTGGACACCGTCCTGTACTTTGAAGGCGAGCGCGGGCATCAGTTCCGCATCCTGCGCGCGGTCAAGAACCGCTTTGGTCCCGCTGACGAAATCGGCGTCTTCGAAATGACTGGCGGCGGGCTGACCGAGGTTCGCAACCCTTCGGCCCTATTTCTGTCCGAACGTGGTGCGCCCAGCCCCGGCTCGGCCGTTTTTGCCGGGATCGAGGGCACGCGCCCGGTTCTGGTCGAATTGCAGGCGCTCGTCGCACCCTCTCCTCATTCACAGGCGCGGCGCACCGTCGTGGGCTGGGACAGCGGCCGACTGGCCATGATTCTCGCCGTGCTCGAAGCCCGCTGCGGCATCCCTTTTGCGGGGCTGGATGTATATCTAAATGTCGCTGGTGGTTTGAAAATTTCCGAACCTGCGGCCGATCTGGCAGTCGCCGCCGCCCTGTTGAGTGCACGAGAAGACACCGCCTTGCCCGCCGATACCGTGGTTTTTGGTGAAATTTCACTCTCAGGTGCCCTCAGACCCGCCCCTCAGACCGAAAACAGGTTGAAAGAAGCGCAAAAACTTGGTTTCACAGCGGCAATCGCTCCGGCAGGCGGCAAGACCGGTACTGTGGCAGGTCTGTCACTTACCCGGCCCAGCGATTTGGTGGGGTTTGTTGGCGAAACCTTCGGAGCGGGGTAGTATCCCGTCCGAGGGGCAGAAAAAGAACAGGCGAGGGCCATGGAAGGTTTTACAATAATTGACGGGGTCGTTGCCCTGATCGTCGTCTTATCGGGCCTGCTGGCCTATTCCCGCGGCCTCGTTCGTGAAGTTCTCGCGATCGCCGGATGGGTGGCGGCAGCCGTTCTTGCGTTTATCTTTGCGCCTCAGGCAATGCCTCTGGTCAAGGAAATACCGGTTGTAGGAGAATTCCTGCGCGACAGTTGTGAACTGGCCGTCATCACCTCTTTCGCGGCGGTGTTTGCTGTTGCTCTGATCGTTGTCAGTATCTTTACGCCCTTGTTTTCTTCGCTGGTGCAACGTTCCGCGCTTGGCGGTTTGGATCAGGCGCTCGGATTCTTCTTTGGCATCGCACGCGGCATTCTGTTGGTGGCTATCGCGTTCTTTGTCTACGACACCGTGATGACCGGTCAGAATTACACGATCGTTGATGACAGCCGTTCCGCTCAGGTCTTTCAGCAAATGAGCGACAAGATCGAAGAGCAGAACCCCGAAGCCGCCCTTGGCTGGGTCACCCGCCAGTACGAAGAACTGGTCGGCAGCTGCAACGAAGGCCTTCAGGAACAATAATCACAGCCGGAACCGACAGACACGCCATCGCAGGTTCGTTGTTGTTTCACAAATGCTCGGCTTTATGCCGGGCATTCTCATTTGGACCCAAGACGTTTTGCCCGGCCGCTCTGTCGCTCAACTGTTGATGAATCCTTCACCACCGCAAATCGAACACCGGGTGCTTTTCAGGCCAAAACACCCGCTGCATTGATTGTATTGCCTGTTGCCATAGATATCCGTGCCCTTGAATACCTGCCCGGTTCCATTGCAAATCTGACAAGGAGCGCGCCCCAACCCGCGGCACCGATGGCACCGCCTTTTTACCGGCTCGTCCTTACGTCCTTGCGGCTTGTGTTCCCACATCGGTACGTCCTGCCTGCCCGCTGATCACCCATTCAAGACCACTTCCACAATATGACAGCACATACCGTCTGTTTTGTCATTATTTGTTGGCAAAGTCTGCGCATTATCGGCTTTCACGCATGTTGCGGCTGCAACAAATGTGATCCTTTGGTGACATGGGCCGTCTGAGGCATTATGTGAGTGCCAAACCCGCCACGGAATCGGAGCTGCCGGTCTTGTTCTTTCTGTTTTCATGTGCGCTCGTCGCAGTGATATCAGTTGTCTGGGCATGTGAAACAGCCCCACTTGCAGGCAAGGTCCCTGACGGGTGGACAAACCGATCCGAAAAGCCGGTCAAACTCAGCGTAACAACGTCATAGAAATTGGAGCCCGTATATGTGTGGGATTTTGGGGATCGCAAACAGGACAGATGATGTCTTTGCGGAAATCTATGACGGGCTGCTGATGCTGCAGCACCGGGGTCAGGACGCCTCGGGTATCGTCACCTATACGGGCGAGTTTTTCCGGGAACGCAAGGCCAACGGTCTGGTCAAGGACGTGTTTGGTGCCAGCGACGCCGAAACGCTATTGGGCAAGGTCGGGATCGGGCATGTGCGCTATCCCACCGCCGGGTCACTCAGCGCGTCAGAGGCACAGCCGTTCTTCGTCAACGCACCCTACGGCATCTATCTGGTTCACAACGGCAATATCACCAACACCGAAGAACAGCGCGAGAAGGTCACTGCAAAATACAGCCGCCACCTGCGCACTACCTCGGATTCCGAGGTCCTTCTGAACGTGCTGGCCGACAAGGTGGCCGATGCTATCAAGGTGAACGGCAATGCCGACCCGATCCGCAACCTGTTTGCGGGCGTCAAGATGACGATGGAGCGGGTGCAGGGGGCCTATTCGGTGATCTGTCTGGTCGCTGGCGTCGGCATGTTGGCCTTCCGCGACCCCAACGGCATCCGCCCGCTGTCGGTGGCCCGGCGCGAGGCTCCCGGGGACGGTGACGATTATGCCTTTGCGTCCGAGGACGTGGCCTTTGGCATCAACGGATTCGACAAGCTGCGCGACCTGAACCCGGGCGAAGCGATCCTGATCGACCTCGACGGCAATATGCATGAATTCCAGGCGGTCGAAGGCAAGCTGACCCCCTGCATTTTCGAATATGTCTATCTGGCCCGCCCGGATTCGCTGCTGGATGGCGTGTCGGTCTACAAGACCCAGATGCGCATGGGGCAGACGCTGGCGAAGCAAATTCAGGATTCGGGGCTTGAGATCGACCGGATCATCCCTGTCCCCGACAGCGCCCGCCCCGTCGCGCTGGAGGCCGCCAAGATCACCGGCATCCCCTACCGCGAGGGTCTGGTAAAGAACCGTTACGTTGGCCGTACCTTCATCATGCCCGGCCAGGAGGAACGGCAGAAATCCGTGCGCCGCAAGCTGAACGCCGTGCCGCTGGAATTTGCCGGGCATAATGTGCTGCTGATCGACGATTCCATCGTGCGCGGCAACACGATCAAGAAGATTGTGCAGATGTGCCGCGAGGCCGGTGCAAAGAAGGTCTATATCGCCAGCGCCTCCCCCCCCGTGAAATATCCCAATGTCTATGGCATCGACATGCCCACACGGCATGAACTGATCGCCAATGGCAAAGAGATCGAGGATATCCGGCAGGAACTGGGCGCGGATGCGCTGTTCTATCAGAACCTTGACGATCTGATCTGGGCCGCCAAGGAAGGCAACCCCGAGATCGAGGCCTTCGACTGCTCGTGCTTTGACGGCAATTACGTAACCGGCGTCGACGGCGAGTATCTGGACAGTCTGGAAAACAGCAGCCGCGCAAGCAAAAAGAAACAGGACATGCAAGTCGTCGGCGGGTCGTGGAATGCTGCAAAACTGGCTTCTGGCTGAAACGGTCTACCTATAACCGGATTTCGAGGCGTCTGCCGGAAATTCCAAAGGTTCGGACCTGAACCAAAGACGGCGAATCGACATCCCGAACGGGCGTTGGAACACTCTGACGCCCGTTATCTGTAATACCTGTTGAGTACCTTTCGGTACATTCCCGCCTACAACTCATCGATGAACAGATTGCATTTGCAAAGACTTCCCTGCGCGCTCACCGCCTGGTGTATTACCGCCCCCGACAAGGCTTTTGTTCCCCTGCCCGATTTGGTAACCGCCGGCTAACACCACTCATAAAACAAGGGGTCCGAATGCTGTTCGGGCCACGAACCATGTCAAACGCCACCGTCAAAAGCGCGGCCACACAAAAGGGCGCGCTCAAGAAGAGCTCGGTTTCCGTTTTGGGAGTCTTTGGCTCAAAAACCAACATGCGGGCGCTGATGCGCCTGTCATCTGGCCGAGTAAAAGAGGTTAAACCGGGCAGCCGCGTGGCTTCGGGCACAGTCGTTGCGATCGACGAGCACGGCGTCATGCTGCGACAAAGCGGCCAGACAAGGCGGATCGCCATCCCGGGACGCTGATCCTGACTTGACGCTTCGCGCACATCGGTTCAAACCCCGCCTATGACCGATCAGACCAAACTTGCCCTCATCACCGGGGCCTCACGCGGATTGGGCGCAGCCCTGGCCGAGGCGCTGGCACCCCAATACCATATCATCGCCGTTGCCCGCACCACCGGCGGGCTGGAGGAACTGGACGATCGCATTCAGGCGAAAGGCGGATCCGCGACACTGGCACCGATGGACATCACTGATCCCAACGCGATGGCCACGCTGTGCCGTGGTATTCATGATCGGTGGGGCAAACTGGATCTGTGGCTGCACACGGCTATCCACACCGCCCCCCTGACCCCTGCGCCGTTTATCGACCCCAAGGACTGGAAAAAGTCGGTGGACGTGAACGCGACGGCCACTTCGGTTCTGATCCCTTATGTTGCGCCGCTTTTGGGCGAAACGGGACAGGCTGTGTTTTTTGACGACCCGAAGGCGGGCGAGAAATTCTTTAGCACCTATGGCGCAACCAAGGCGTCGCAGATGGCGCTGGCACGCAGCTGGGCCGCCGAAACGGTACGCACCGGCCCGCGCGTGAAAATCGTCGAACCAGAGCCCATGGCGACCGCTTTGCGGGCCCGTTTCCATCCCGGTGAAGACCGATCGGTTCTCGCCAAACCGGCAGACGAGGCACAGCGCATTCTTGCACTGTTGTAGGATGGCCCGTTCCGGGCCATGCCTCTGGCAGCCATAACTGGAACGACAAGAAGTTGCGGTTCGCGCAGCCTGTTCGACTGTTTTTATTGGATATGAACGCCGTTGCGCCCTGCCAGATCGACAAAGAACTGCCAGGCAACACGTCCTGAACGGGCGCCGCGCGTTGCCTGCCATTCGATGGCCTCCGCGCGGAGGGTTTCGGGTTCGGCTTGCACCCCGTACGCCGCGCAATACCGGTCAATCATTGCCAGATATTCATCCTGATCGCAGGGGTGAAAACCCAACCACAGGCCAAACCTGTCCGATAGCGACACCTTCTCTTCAACCGCCTCAGAGGGGTTGATGGCGCTGGAACGTTCGTTTTCGATCATGTCGCGCGGCATCAGGTGGCGACGGTTTGAGGTGGCATAAAACACCACGTTTTCGGGCCTTCCTTCGATGCCCCCGTCCAGCACGGCCTTCAGTGACTTGTAATGCTGATCGTCGTGACTGAATGAAAGGTCATCGCAGAACAGGATAAATCGGTAGGGCGCGGCGCGCAGATGGTTCAGCAGACGCGCGACCGAACCCATATCCTCGCGCTGAAGCTCGACCAGCTTCAGATTGGGATGTTCAGCCTGAAGTGTTCCGTGCACGGATTTGACCAGACTGGATTTCCCCATGCCGCGCGCTCCCCAGAGCAGTGCGTTGTTGGCCTTGAACCCGGCTGCAAACCGGCGGGTGTTGTCCAACAGAGTATCGCGGGACCGGTTGATGCCCACCAGCAGGTCCAGATCTACCCGGTTGACCTGCACCACCGGTTCCAGCCGATCCGGTTCAACATGCCACACGAATGCCGGGGCGGAATTGAAATCAGGCGCGGCCAGCGGCGCCGGGACCATCCGTTCCAGTGCTTCTGCGATACGGTTCAGGGATTGGTCGTCCATGCGCTCCTCCGGTCTGACTGGCCGGTTTCAAACCATGTTCCGCCGCTCACAACAAGGGCTCAAAAGAAAAAGGCGCACCGGGAACGGTGCGCCTGCTTTCTGATTGTCCGAATTGATTACTTGTCAGATTCGGACTCTGCCATCATGGCCTCATCCTCGGCCTCTTCATCGTCGTAGTAGCCGTCGGCCCGCAATTGCGCCTCGCGCTTCTTTTCGACCCGCGCGACAAGGAAGATCGATACTTCGTAAAGGCCATAGACGACAACAAACAGGATGATCTGAGTGATCACATCCGGCGGCGTGACAAGCGCGGCCAAGACCAGAATGCCCACCATCGCGTATTTTCGAACACTGCCCAGCCCCTCGGCGCTGACCAGCCCGGCCTTGCCCATAAGCGTCAGCAAAACAGGCAACTGAAAACACAAGCCAAAGGCAAGGATGAACTTCAGCGTAATATCGAGCGACTCGTTGACCTTGCCGAAGAACGTGATCTTCACACCTTCAGTGGTTTCCGGAACGACCACGATCTCTTCCGGAACATCACCGGTTGTCGCCGACAGAAGGTTGGCAAAAATCGAACTGACGTCCGCAAAGCCCAGAAAGAACTGCATCGCCAATGGCGTGACCACAAACTGAGCAAAGGCCGCGCCCAGCAGGAACATGAACGGTGACGCGATCAGAAACGGCAGGAACGCACCCTTTTCAGATCGATACAACCCCGGCGCCACAAAACGCCAAAGCTGATACGAAATCACCGGAAACGCCAATGCAAACCCGAAAACCATGGAAATCCGGAACAGCGTAAACAGGTATTCCTGCGGCGAGGTGTATTGCAGTGTCGGTGATGGATCACCCAGTTCGCGCAAAGTTGCTTCGATTGGCTGCACCAAAAACTGCAGGATCGGCTCGGCAACTGTGAACGCCACAACAATGCCGACAATAAACGCAATGACCGCGCGGATCAGCCGCGTGCGTAACTCGGCCAGATGCTCAATCAATGGGGCCGAGGAATCCTCGATCTCGTCGGTGTTGGTCATGTCTTGCTTTCAGTGTTCAGTGCAGCCTCGGCTTCTTCGGCCTTGGCCAGCGCATCAGCGGCTTCCTGGGCTTTCCGTTCCGCAGCGGCGCGGGCAGTGGTGGCCTGAATTTTCTTGGCTTGCTCGGCCCGTTCAGCGGCCAGCTTGCCGGTTTCGCTTTCTGAGTCGAACTTGGTTGGATCAATGCTTTTCGCCATGTCCTGCGCCGCTTCCTTGACGCTGTCCATTGCAGTACCGACCGGATTCGTCGCGGCGTTCAGACCCTTGCGGATCTCGTTCACGCCAGCCTCGTCCGCCGCTTCGTTCATCGCGTTGCTGAACTCGCGCGCCATACCCCGGGCTTTGCCTACCCAGCGGCCGACGTTGCGGAACAGCACCGGCAAGTCCTTTGGCCCCACCACAATCAGGGCGACGACGCCAATGACCAGAAGTTCGGTCCAGCCCAGATCAAACATGCCGGATCAGACCTTGTCCTTGTCGGTCTCGGGCGTAACGTCCTTGGCCAGTTCCGAAGCATCCTGCTCCAGCTCGTCCGCGCCTTCTTTGACGCCTTTTTTGAACGAGGTGATGCCCTTGCCCACTTCGCCCATCAGCGAACTGATTTTGCCACGACCAAACAGAACCAGCACCACAACGGCGATCAGCAGAAGACCGGGAAGACCGATATTGTTGAGCATGTCTTTTCTCCTTTTGCGTCGGCGCTGTGCGCGCCGGGAATTCGATTTCGACCTGTGTTTACGCCCCCATGGCCGCCCACAAAAGGGAAGCAGATCAAATTGGCGTTCAAAATTGATGTGATCGCGCGATTTTTGGGGACTCGCTTTCTTCAACTGACAGGTTTATGTCAGTTGAAGGTGACTAGGAAGAGGCATCGAAACCTGGTCAACGGAGACTCAAATGACCCACGTCGCAGAAATCGTCACCTTTACCCTCGCAAATGGGACCACCCCGGAAGAGTTTGTAAAACTCAGCCAGGCGTCCGAGGCCTTTGTCCGCGCCGCCCCCGGCTTTGCCCATCGCCAGTTGAGTCAGGGTGAGGATGGCCGCTGGACCGATTATGTCATCTGGAAAGACATGAAGGCCGCGCAAGATGCCGCCGCGCAATTCCCGCAACAGGACTTTGCCCCGGCTCTGATGGCGGTAATCAACCCCGACAGCGTCCAGATGCGTCATGAGAACGTGCTATGGAACATGACCGCCTAAAGACGGTCCGGACGGCGTTTCATGCGCCGCACTGACCGTCTGTTCGATATCATCCAGATTCTGCGCGACGGCAAATTGCACCGCGCGCAGGATATCGCGGACCGGCTTGAGGTGTCGGTCCGCACGATCTATCGCGACATGGACACACTTGTCGCTTCGGGCGTTCCGGTCGAGGGCGAACGCGGTGTGGGCTACATGGTGCGCGAACAGATCACCCTGCCCCCGCTCAACCTGACTCCGGCCGAGTTAGAGGCGCTGAACCTCGGGATGGCCATTGTGGCCGAGGCCGCCGATCCCGACCTCAAAGCTGCAGCGGAATCTCTGGCCGACAAGATTGATACCGTCCTGCCGACACAAGTTGTCGCCGAAGCTGATGCCTGGAAATTCGCGGTCTACCCCTTTGCCGATGCCGCGCGTGGGTTGGCCCATATGGCTCCGATCCGGGCCGCAATCAAATCACGCCAGAAATTGCGTCTGTCCTACCGCCGGATCGACGGGGTTTCCACAGACCGGATCATCCGCCCGCTGCACATGGAATATTGGGGCCGCGTCTGGACACTGACCGCGTGGTGCGAGTTGCGTGACGCGTTCCGCGTGTTCCGGATTGATCTGATCGAGGCCGTCGCACCATTGCCTGAAGTCTTTGCCGATGAACCCGGCAAACGTCTGGCCGACTATGATCCAGACGCCTGACGGATTTTGATCCCGGCACACCTTCGCGGGAACAATGACTCCCATATGCGTTATTTCAGATAGGGCTCGGGATCGACCGACTCGAACCCCTGACGCACTTCGAAATGCACATAGGCGTTGTCACCGCCGCGCAGCGACGCGATCTTTTGCCCGCGCTTGACCCGATCGCCCTTTTTGACCGAGATCGCATCGACGTTGGCATAAACCGTCAGCAGGTCGTTCTTGTGCCTCACCACGACGATCGGCACCTGATCCGCATCAGCAGTGATTGCCGCCACGGTCCCCGCTTCAGCTGCAGTCACTGCGGTACCCGGCGCTGCCGCGATATCGATGCCTTCGTTCTTACCCTTGTTGTAGGGCCGAACGATCTTGCCGGACACCGGAAGCGCCAGCGCCGAATTTGCCGCGCCACTGGGCGCCTCTGCCGTCACATCGGGCGCAGGTGTAAGCGGCGCGATATTTTCATCGGGCAATGGTTGCGTCGCACTGGGTGGCGTTGGCGTCTGAGACCCCTGCCCCGGCTGCGACGTCGGTTCGACTACCGTCGGGGCCACGGTTGCTTGCGGCGCGGCCTGATTCTTGACCGGGATCAGAAGGAACTGCCCTTCGCGTACCATGAAATCCGAGCTCAGCCCGTTCCATTCCGCCAGGGATTCGACCGGCACCTGATAAAGGCGCGCAATGGTATAGGCCGTCTCTCCGCGCTTGACCTTGTGTCGAACGGGTTCCGGGCCGGACGCAACCGGCGCAGGCGCAGGTTTGGCCGGTTCCAGCGTTGTCGTCTGCACCGCTTCCGTGCCCGGAGCGGAATCGATGGCTGTCGTAGCGATAGTCTCAATATCGACAGTGCCTGCCGCCCCGCCGACCGAGCGCGGCAAGGCAAGCACTTCGCCCTCTCGCAACGCATCGTCTGTGGACAACCCGTTGAATCGCGCCAGTTCCCCTTCGGGCAGACCTACACGCGCCGCGACGTCTCTGACGGTGTCACCGCTTTTTGCGACCGCAACCTGATAGTTCGGATACGTTATCACACCACGCGCATCCGGTGCCGGTCGGCTGGATGTGCTGGCGGTCTGCGCAGCGTTGGTGGTGGAAAAACCACCCAGCTGACCGCGCAGGTCGTAGTCCAGCGGCCCCTCGCAAGCAGCCAGAACCATCAAGGCCGCGACCGTGGTCGCAGGGCGAAAAATACCTGATTTTGAAACTGCTCTCATCTCTCTATCCTCAAAGGCCGCCCCTGTTGGCCGGGGTTTCGGCACATAAAGCAGAAACTTTCTAAGCCTCGTCCTTACCCAGCCCCTCGATCAGGGGAACAAAGCGGACGGGCAACAATTCGTCATAGTCCAGACCGGTTTCAGTGCGTCTGACCCTGATCAGGGTCTGCACCGCATCCGACTGGCCCACGGGCAAGACCATGATACCGCCGATTTTCAGCTGCGCCAAGAGCGGCCCGGGCGGATCTTCGGCGGCCGCAGTCACGATGATACGGTCAAACGGCGCCTGTTCAGGCAAACCATGTGAGCCGTCGGACAACATTGCCGTAATATTCGTCATCCCAAGGTCCCGGAACAGCTGACCGGTTTCGCGCACCAGCCGCTTGTGGCGCTCGACCGTATAGACCCGGCGCGCCAGTTTCGACAGAATTGCTGCCTGATAACCCGAGCCCGTGCCAATCTCCAGAACCGTATCTCTTGGGCGCACTTCCAGAGCCTGCGTCATCAGTCCCACCACAGACGGCTGGCTGATCGTTTGCCCGCAGGCGATGGGCAAAGGCGTGTCCTCATAGGCGCGTTCGGAAAACAGCCCTTTGACGAACTGACCGCGGTCGACCTGCTCCATTGCGGCCAACACGCGCGCGTCAGTCACCCCACGCGACCGCAGGGCAAACAGAAACTGCATTTTTGTTTCAGGGCTTGGTCCGCTCATTCGATCGTCTTCAGTGTCTCCAGCGCGTCATACGCGGTCAGATCCGCCCGCATCGGCGTCACCGAGATATAGCCTTCAAGGTTGACTGCGGCGTCTGTTCCCGGCGCAGTCGGGTTGTGCTGATAACCACCCTTGATCCACAGGAAACGACGGCCCGATGGCGAGCTGTGTGGTTCAACCCCGAAATGCGTGTCCCGGCGGAAGCCCTGCGGAACAACACGCGTTCCCAGAACCTCACCAGCAGGAACCGGCGGGAAATTGACGTTATAAAACAACCGGTAATCCGATTGCTCCTCGGGTGTCGTATCCAGAATGCGCCGGATCAGATCCGCCGCATACCTCGTCGCGGTTTCGAACGGGTCTTCCAACCCCAGATTGCGTGGGCCGAAATATTGCGAAAGCGCGATCGCGGGCAACCCTTGCAACGCCGCCTCCATCGCGCCGCCGATCGTACCGGAATACAGCGTGTTCTCGGCCGAGTTATTGCCCCGGTTGACGCCGGAAAGAACCAGATCCGGTGGATTGTCTTTCATCACGTCATGCAGCCCCGCCAAAACGCAGTCAGCCGGAGACCCTTCGGCGGCATAGCGGCGTTCACCCAGCTTGGCGATCATCATCGGATGGGTATAGCTGATGCAATGCCCCACACCGGATTGTTCGAACGCAGGCGCAACGATCCAGACTTCGCCGTCCGGACCTGCCAGATCACGCGCAATGCCTTCCAGCGCAGCCAGCCCCGGTGCGTTGATACCATCATCATTTGTCAGAAGAATTCGCATAAAGCCTGCTCCACCCGCGGTTTCGCCCTTGATAGACCCGCCCCCGCGTCGCGGCAAGCTGACCCTGCGCGCAATATGCGGCATTCGCGCACCACTTGCCGGGAAACTACATAATGCGCCGCCTCAGGCCGGAAACACGAAACAACGGTTGCGCCGCACCGTCAGCCACATCACCCGCCCCGGCTGTGGCACAAAGACGTTCGGCACAGTGGCTTTCAGGACCGAGCCGTCGAAATCCATACGGAATTCCACAAGGCTTTCGTTGCCAAGAAACCGAGCGCGCTCGACAACACCCCGTGCAGGCACACCATCGCTCGGCGTGGGCATCGGGCCCTTACCGTTTCTGTCGAAATCCAGTTTCACATGCTGAGGGCGAAAAACGATTTCGACATCTGTGCCGTCCGGAATGCCCGGTGCTAAAAACTGTCCAAACGGCGTGTCCGCCAAAGCTCCGTTAACTTGCGCCTGCAAGATATTAAGATCACTGAAAAAAGCGACCGCTTCCTTGTCTACAGGACGAGTATAGACGTTGTAGGGCGCGCCCTGCTGAACGATCTTGCCACGCCGCATCAACGCGACCTCGTCAGCCATGCGCATGGCCTCTTCCGGTTCATGCGTGACCAGTAGAACAGCGGCATCCTCTTCTTTTAGAATGGCCAGCGTTTCATCCCGAATGCCATCACGCAAACGGTTGTCGAGGCCCGAAAACGGCTCGTCCATCAACATGATCCGCGGGCGTGGCGCCAGAGCACGCGCAAGGGCAACCCGCTGTTGTTCCCCTCCCGACAACTGATGTGGAAACCCGTCGACAAAGCGCATCAGATCGACCTTGGCCAACAGTTCTTCGACCCGCGCACGTTTTTCATCCTTGGCGCCTTTGAGGCCAAAGGCCACGTTGTCGGCAACACTCAGATGAGGAAACAGGGCAAAGTCCTGAAACATCAGGCCAATTTCGCGCCGCTCGGGCGGCACACGAAACACCGTGTCGCAGACCAGCTTGCCGTCCACATAGATTTCGCCGGAATCCTGCATCTCGACCCCGGCGATCATCCGCAGCGTCGTAGATTTGCCGCACCCGGACGGCCCCAAAAGACAGGTTACCTGACCGGCCTGAATACTCAGCGAAACGTCGTCAACGACTGTGCGCCCGCCAAAACGGCACACAAGATTGCGGATTTCCAGACGCGGAGGAATTGCCTTATCCGTCACCGATGGACCCCATTGCCTTTCCCGATCAAATCCATCGGGCTTGCGCGGGGATAACAACCCATCCCCTCAGGCGCAAGGCGTCAGCAGCAACCGAACCACGGTGCGCCACCAGATCGCGGATGTGCAACGACGACCCCGTTAGTCTCACCCGAGTAGAAACTTGTCGACTTCACAGAAACACCCGTCGTGCAATTTCGGATCGGATCATTCCAAAAGTTCGAAATCCAGGCCTGCACGTAACCGTCCGTTCACCTGTATCTCAAGCCTGTGCGCCCCCGGCACCAGCCTGAACGTCGTCGCATCACCCTTCAGCTTGTGCCGTTTTTCCAACCTCAGGCCGCCGCCCTTTACCTTGGCTTGCTTCAGCTTGTGAACCTTGGCTGAGGTTTTGCCGCCAGGGCGCTGAAAATGAATAATATAATCGACCAGAACCGGCTGTTCGTCCTGCCCCTCGATGTCGACTGAAAATTCCAGCGCATCACCGATCCGGGCCTCTCCGTCCAGACTGATCGAAACTGTAAAATCAGCATCAGGGTCAAAACCAAGCAACTTCATCGCTTCGGGGTGGCCGGCCTTCACCAACCCGCGCAATGCATGGGAGGTCATCCATTGCAATTCGTCAGGGCGCTGGCGATTTTCGTCGCGCCATCCCTTCAGACGATCCAGAACAATATCTGGGTCTTTCTTTGCGATGTCGTTCAAGTGGTTTGCAATGGACCGCGTGACATATCGCGTCCCATCTCCGTGCAACCGGTCCAGCAACGGCAGCGGATCGTTCAGTTCCAATCCAACCGCCATTCCCCAGGGCAGGCGCGGCCGGGTACCTTCGCTGACCAGCCTGCGCACATGGTAACTGGAATGCAGGCACCATTCCTGCATCCGTTCCATCACTACATCCGGCCATTGGTTCAGAAACGGACGGATCGTCCATTCCATCGAAAATCTCTGGGTCAGCTCTTCGATCACATCCAGCGCCAGCGCAGGATGCTCAAGACCAACCGCTGCAACCCAATCACCCAGCGGCGCAAAAATAAAATCACCGAAATCATCATCCGTCTTGTTTGGGTCCAGTGGCGGCGGCAGGGCGCGCAGGATCACCGGGGCAACCTCTGGCAATTCACCCGGAACTGCCGCCTGCAGACAGGTGGCGATCCACGCCATCCGTTCCTTCAGCTCAAGCTCCGGCAGGCGATCCATGACCTGCGCCTGAAACACCGCGGCATCAAACCCAGGCTCAGCTTCGGCGAAAAGCCCCGCCAGATAGCGGGTCTTTTCGGAATTAAACAATTGATCTTTCAGTGAAAACTTTTGCGCCATCGTCACATCGTCAGGTTGGTACCGCCACCATCCAACAGAATGTTCTGCCCAACGATGAAACCGGCATGTTGCGAACACAGGAACGCGCAGGCCGCACCAAATTCCTGCCGCGTGCCATAGCGGCGCGCAGGGATTGTCGCGGCACGTTCCGCGCGCGCCTCGTCCACGGAAATCCCCTTTTGCGCCGCTACGCCACCGTCCAACGAATCCGCCCGGTCCGTGGCGTGAATGCCCGGCAGCAGATTGTTAATCGTCACTCCATGCGGCGCCACCTGCCGCGAAGTACCCGCGACATACCCGGTCAGCCCCGTGCGTGCCGCATTGGACAGGCCAAGCGCGGCAATCGGCGCGCGCACGGATTGCGAGGTGATATTCACCACCCTACCCCAGCCCTTGTCGATCATCCCCGGCAACAATGCCTTCATGAATGCAATCGGTGTCAGCATGTTGGCATCCAGCGCCTTGATGAAATCGTCCCGATCCCAGTCCGACCACAGCCCGGGCGGTGGGCCACCGGCATTTGTGACCAGAATATCAACGCCCTGTGCGGCTTCGATCACCTGCGCCTGACCTTCGGCCGAAGTTACGTCGCAAGCGACGGTCTGCACCTCAACCCCGTGCTCGGACCGCAACCGCGCCGCTTCGGCCTCCAGCGCCTCGGCGCCGCGCGCGTTCAACACAAGATTGACTCCAGCACCCGCAAGCGCCTCGGCGCAGCCAAGACCCAACCCCTTGCTGCTGGCACTGACCAGCGCACGTTTTCCCTGAATTCCTAGGTCCATCTGACCCTCCCTGACAGTCGTTGCCCGCATGTCTAACACCGCCCCGTCAAAGAAGGCCAGAATTGCAGTCAGCTCTTAATAAAAGAACTCTTCCCGGACAATCTTGCCATCAGCGACGTGATAAACGCCCACTTCACGCATATCGAATGCCTCGCCGGTTTCCTTAACCTTTCCCTGCACTTCAAAGATCACGGCAAAGCGGTCATCGCCATGGGGAAACGGATCGCTGACCGATGCGCCCGACACCTCATGCGCGCTTTCCCACCACTCGTGCTTGCCACGAATAGCATCGCGCCCATGAGTTTCGCGCCCCATGCCTTCCATGTCCATCGCCTCGACCGAGACCGCATCCGGCGCATAGAGCTTTTCCAGATTCTCCTTGGCCCGGTTTTCGCGGCAACCAGCCACCAGCTCGTCAGCGATTTCTTTCAAATTCATTGGTCCACTCCATCATTTGTTCACTATATGTTCTTATTGCCATAGCCACATGATTCGAACCACCCCCCTTTGTCTTGCCTCGGCAGGATTCCACGCCTATACGCGCGCACATGCTTGATACCGCCACGAACCAACCCGTATTGCCGCCCGAGATTGCGCGGCGCAGAACATTCGCCATCATCTCGCACCCGGATGCGGGCAAGACGACGCTGACCGAAAAGTTCCTGCTGTACGGCGGCGCCATCCAGATGGCCGGCCAGGTGCGCGCCAAGGGCGAGGCACGGCGGACGCGTTCGGACTTCATGCAGATGGAAAAAGATCGCGGTATCTCGGTCTCGGCTTCGGCAATGTCGTTCGACTATGACAACTTCCGGTTCAATCTGGTGGATACGCCCGGTCACTCGGACTTTTCCGAGGATACCTATCGCACCCTGACGGCGGTGGACGCGGCGGTGATGGTAATCGACGGCGCGAAAGGTGTGGAAAGCCAGACGCAGAAACTGTTCGAAGTCTGCCGCCTGCGTGACCTGCCGATCCTGACTTTCTGTAACAAGATGGACCGCGAAAGCCGCGATACGTTCGAAATCATCGACGAAATTCAGGAAATGCTTGCCATCGACGTCACACCAGCCGCGTGGCCCATCGGCGTGGGTCGCGATTTCATCGGCTGCTATGACATGTTGCGCGACCGGTTGGAGCTGATGGACCGCGCCGACCGCAACAAAGTGGCGGAAAGCATCGAAATCAACGGGTTGGACGATCCCAAACTGGCCGAGCACGTACCCGAGCATCTGTTGGAGAAACTGCTGGAAGAGGTCGAGATGGCGCGCGAACTGCTGCCCAAGCTCGACCCGCAAGCGGTGCTTGAGGGGCACATGACCCCGATCTGGTTCGGATCGGCCATCAACTCGTTCGGAGTCAAGGAACTGATGGAGGGTATCGGCGCCTATGGCCCGCAACCACAAGTTCAGTCCGCTGAACCGCGTCAGATTTCACCTGACGAAAAGAAAGTTGCAGGCTTTGTTTTCAAGGTGCAGGCCAACATGGACCCCAAGCACCGCGACCGTGTGGCTTTCGTGCGGATGGCAAGCGGCCATTTCAAGCGCGGCATGAAGCTGACACATGTGCGGTCGAAGAAGCCGATGGCGATTTCGAACCCGGTGCTGTTCCTCGCCTCTGACAGGGAACTGGCGGATGAGGCATGGGCCGGTGACATCATCGGCATCCCCAACCACGGCCAGCTGCGTATTGGCGACACCCTGACCGAGGGCGAAGCGCTGCGCGTCTCGGGCATCCCGTCCTTTGCGCCAGAACTGCTGCAGGGTGTTCGCGCGGGCGATCCGATGAAGGCCAAGCATCTGGAAAAGGCCCTGATGCAGTTTGCCGAAGAAGGTGCTGCCAAAGTGTTCAAACCCTCAATCGGTTCGGGCTTTATCGTTGGCGTCGTTGGCGCGCTGCAATTCGAAGTGCTCGCCAGCCGGATCGAGATGGAATACGGCCTGCCGGTGCGGTTTGAAGCATCTCAATTCACCTCGGCCCGCTGGGTCAGCGGAGAAAAGGCCGAGGTCGAAAAGTTCGTCAACGCCAACAAGCAGCACATCGCCCATGACCATGACGGCGACATCGTCTATCTGACCCGCCTTCAGTGGGACATCGACCGGGTCGTCCGCGACTATCCGGACCTGAACCTGACCGCGACCAAAGAGATGATGACGTGACGCAACTGCCTGATTGCACGGACAATCTTGACCGTGCAATCCTGCGCACATGAGCGACAATGACCTCACCTATCCCGGCGGGCTGGCCTTTGCCCCTGTTCGCAAGGGCGGGCAGCCAGTTTCAGCCGCGAGATCACTGCAAACGCTTGCAACCACAAAGCACACAACGCAGCGGCGCAGCGTATGACCACGTGGGGCATCGTTTCAACCGTTCGGGGGTCAGCACAGGAAATCCTGCGCTTTGCGGCCTATCACCTCGACCTCGGGGCGGATACTCTCTACCTGTTTCTCGACGAACCCAACGATACTGCTCTCAGTTCTCTGCGCCAGCATCCCAAAATCAAGGCGCGTGTCTGCGACGATGCCTATTGGGACAGCCGACGACGCAAACGTCCGGAAAAACATCAGGTTCGGCAGACCGATAACGCCACGTTCACCTATCGGAACACCGATCTGGACTGGCTGGCCCATATCGACATCGACGAATTTCTGTGGCCGCTGACACCCATAGCCGACCTGCTGGCCGCCGTGCCTCCCGAAGTCCCCGCCGTTCGGGCTCGTCCGCTAGAAGCCCTGGCGGGCGGTGAGGATCTGTACAAAGCCTTCATTCCGGCCGGACCCGAACGTGCGGCGTTGGTTCAGTCGATCTATCCAAATTACGGTGAGTTCGTTCGGGGCGGTTTTTTCAGCCACCTTCAGGGCAAACTGTTCGCTCGAACCGGATTGCCGAAGCTGAGCTTTCGCATCCACAATCTGTACCAGTTCAGACAGCCCTTGCCCTGCGACACCGAATTGCCGCAGGTAGACCTGTGCCATAGGCACGCCCCTGACTGGGACCACTGGCTAGCGCATTACCGGTTCCGTCTGGCGCGCGGATCCTATCAGGCTGATATGGCCCCCAATGTCCCGCGCGAATCCGGCGGTCTGAACATGCACGAACTTCTCAACGGGATCGAAGAAGACGGCGGTGAGGCGGGTTTGCGCAAATTTTACGATGAGATCAGCGGTGCAAATCCAGACGTCCGCACACGGCTTGAGGACCTCGGCATGATCCGGCACAGGCCGCTGAATCTGGATCGGAAATTGGCGAAACACTTTCCCGAAAGCGTCTGAATTGTTGCGAAAAATCGCAAACAGAGACGATGCCAATCAGGTTAAGTGGTCTTCATTTGACCCTGCCCCACGTTTTTGTTATGTCCCGCCCAAGCCGAAACGCGCATGGGGCGCATGGCCATCCGGGCCCGGCACTTTTCAGACGCGCGGGCCAGGTCAGTGTCCGCATGAACCGGACATACATGACAAAATTTAACGAACTGAACCTGAACCCGAAGGTCCTCAAAGCCATTGAGGAATCCGGCTACGAAACACCCACCCCGATTCAGGAAGGCGCAATCCCTCCGGCCCTTGAAGGGCGCGATGTTCTGGGGATTGCTCAGACCGGAACGGGCAAGACTGCCAGCTTTACGCTGCCAATGATCACCCTGCTGGCACGGGGACGCGCGCGGGCACGCATGCCACGCTCGCTGGTACTGTGCCCGACACGGGAACTGGCGGCACAGGTGGCGGAAAACTTCGACACCTACGCCAAGCATCTGAAACTGACAAAGGCGCTGCTGATCGGTGGCGTCAGTTTCAAGGAACAAGACGCGCTGATCGATCGCGGCGTTGACGTCCTGATCGCCACGCCGGGTCGCCTGCTGGATCACTTCGAACGCGGTAAGCTGCTGCTGACAGGTGTTCAGATCATGGTGGTGGACGAAGCCGACCGCATGCTCGACATGGGTTTCATCCCAGATATCGAACGCATCTTCTCACTTACGCCGTTTACACGTCAAACCCTGTTCTTCTCGGCCACCATGGCGCCCGAGATCGAAAGGATCACCGACACATTCCTGTCCGCCCCGGAACGGATCGAGGTTGCGCGTCAGGCGACTGCCTCGGAAACCATCGAACAGGGTGTCGTGATGTTCAAAGCCGGACGCCGTGATCGTGAGGCCAGCCTCAAGCGCAAGGCATTGCGGGCACTGATTGATGCCGAAGGCGACAAGTGCACCAACGCCATCATCTTTTGCAATCGCAAAAGCGATGTCGATATCTGCATGAAGTCGCTGAAGAAATATGGCTACAACGCCGCTGCGATCCATGGCGATCTTGATCAGTCGCAGCGCATGAAAACGTTGGATGGATTCCGCGACGGAACATTGCGCCTGCTGGTCGCTTCGGACGTCGCAGCGCGCGGTCTGGACATCCCGTCTGTCAGCCACGTCTTCAACTTCGACGTTCCAGGCCACGCCGAGGATTACGTGCATCGCATTGGCCGCACAGGTCGAGCCGGACGTGAGGGCAAGGCCATCACCATCTGCTCGCCGCGGGATGAAAAGGCACTGGACGCGATTGAAAAGCTGATCCAGAAGGTCATCCCACGTCTGGAAAACCCGGTTAAGGAAGAAGAAAAGAAGGCTGACGCGCCCAAATCTGGCACGTCCAAGTCTGACAAAGCCACCAAGCCGGAAAAAGCACCGAGGTCCCGAAAGACCGCCGAAGGCAGCAAAGGCAAGGAGCCCAGAGGCCGCAACCGGGATCGAAACGATAACGGTGGCGGCGGTGTGGTCGGCATGGGTGATCATTTGCCCAGCTTTATCGCCCTCAGCTTTGATGAGCGCCGCGCGGGTTAAATCGCCAGAACAAGCACCAGGATAGACAGGCCCAGCAGCGCGATCCCGGCGATCTCGCGCCGGGTGATGGATTCCCTGAACACCAGGGTCGAGGCCATGAGGCTGAAGATCAACTCCACCTGCCCCATCGCCTTGACATAAGCTGCATTCTGCAAGGTGAACGCCAGAAACCAGCAGAAGGACCCGCCAAGACTGGTCAGGCCGACAAAGACCCCGGTGCGGCGCGTATCCCAGACCGCGCGCAATTCAGCGCGATCCCGCCACAGCAACCACAGCCCCATGCTGAGCAACTGGAAAGAGGTCACCGCCGCTAGGGTCACCAATGCCCGGAACCACGCATCGATATCACCCAGTTGCAGGGACGCCCCACGATAGCTGACCGCAGAGAAAGCGAACAGGACGCCCGAACCTAGCCCCAGTTGCGAGGCGCGATTGGTCAGGTGCCGCCACCAGGCACCGTCACCTCCGGGCGTTTTCGACAAGAGCAAAACGGCCAATAGGCCAAGAAGAATGGCGGCAAATGCCCCCAGCGAAATGCTGTCGCCCAAAATCAGAAAGCCGACTATGGCGGTCTGGATGACTTCGGTTTTCTTAAAGGTGATACCGACCGCAAAGTTACGCTGTTTGAACAGGGCAACCACACAGATGGTGGCAAGTATCTGTGCTGTACCGCCGATCGCCACAAACAGCCAGAACCGCGCAGACAGCGGCGGCAAATCCATATCACCTGTGCTCAGAACCACTATTAGCCCCAGCATCGCCAGCGGTGCTGAATAGGCAAACCGCGCAAAGGTTGCACCGGCGGCGGACAGTTTGACGGTACTTAGCGATTTCTGAAGCATAAACCGCACCGTTTGAAACAGTGCGGCTGCAATGGTGACGGGAATCCATAAACTCATGGCTTCCCTTTTGTCGTCAAATCAACCCTTTGGCCAGAGAGGATGTGCAACCGGGTCCTTGGCCCGCCAGAAATAGCGGCGGAAAATCTCGCCATATGAGCGATAGACATAGGCCTCGTTGCAGGTCAGGTAGCGTTCCTTACCTTCGCGATAAAGTGCAGGCAACCGGTACCACGGGGCGTTGGGATTCATGTGATGAACGACGTGCAGGTTGTTGTTCAAAAACAGAAAAGCCAGCAGGCCACGATCTTCGACAACAACCGTGCGACCGCGCACCTTTTCATGCGCGCGATGTTCAAGAAAGGTGCGGATCTTGACCAGACCAAGACCGATATAAGCGGATACGACAAACGCCCAGATCGGCATGGCTGTTTGTACGACGATCCACAACACCACCGCCACGCCCGGTATGTGCAATGCCCAAGCAAGCAGGATGTCACGGTCCCCGCGGATCGCACCGCGCCATTCGTCCCTGAAAAACGCCACTTGCCCAATGGCCGGCCCAAGTACCATGCGCCCCAGCAGAGTGTTATTGGCGGCATACAGTGCTTTCTTCCACCCTGGCAGAGTATTCCAGACCACCGGATCAAGATAGTTCGACTCGGGATCGTCATAAGGATCGGTCAGGTTGGAATCCCGGTGGTGGGCCAGATGCAGGTCACGAAAACGGTTGTAGGGAATGCAAAGTGTCAGCGGCAAAGCCATCAACGCTTCGTTGATCCATCTGGTGCGAAACGGATGCCCATGCAGCGCCTCATGCGTCAGCGACGAATGCAAGGCCGCAACCAACCCCATGACGGGAATGGCCAGCCACAATCCGATGGCCGACAGCCAGAAGGCCACCAGCAACCACGCAGCATAGCAGGCAATGATCAGCAGAAGGGTGCCCCACTCTGGGTTGTTATGCACGGGGCGCTCAGACATTGCGCCCCCAGTTGATGCTTGCCCAGACACGCTCGTACACGATGTACATGGTCAGGCCGATGGCTGTATTTACTATGGCCAGCGTTCCGCCCACTGCAGCGGAACCAGTGGCTACCAGACCCACAAGGGTCATCGTTGCCAAGCCCATCACATTCCAAACGATTGCTTTCACGACTGATCTTTGCCGCGTTTCCATTCCGGACCCCTATTTTTTTTGTTGTAAAACAAGTGTTACGCGGCAACCGGGGCGTTGAGAATTCTGAATATGATTAACAAAATTCAGCAAAGGTGATATTTATCACCATATGTTGGACAGAATCGACAAACGTGTCCGCGCGGCACAATTTCGCCTGCGACTGGCGCGCGCAATGGAAGAACGGCATGTCAGCCAAAGCGCCCTTGCCCGCAGTATCGGGGTTGACCGATCAACGGTTTCCCAATTGCTGACAGACGACGGTGCGCGTCTGCCGAATGCGCATGTGATCGGCAGTTGTGCAGAAACGCTTGGCGTATCTGCCGACTGGCTGCTTAGCATCTCGGATCGTCCGGAAAGTGCGGCGGAACTCTTGGCCAGTTCGCTGACCATGACCGAAGCGCCACGCGCTCTGGTCGATGAAAAGATATTCGAATGGCACCAGCAGGCCGCGGGCTACAAGATACGTTATGTCCCGGCCACCCTGCCCGACATGCTCAAGACACGCGCGGTTCTGGAATGGGAGTACACTCCGCATCTGGGCAGAACCGCCGATCAGGCAATCAGGGCATCAGAAGACCGGCTTGCATGGATGCGCAGCGCACAATCTGATTACGAGATTGCCATGCCCTTGTTCGAACTCGACAGTTTTGCCAACGCGACCGGCTATTACCATGGCCTTCCGCTGGATGTACGGCTGGAACAGATCGATCACCTGCTGGCCCTGTGCGAACAGCTTTATCCACGCCTGCGCATATATCTGTTCGACGCCAAGCGCCTGTATTCGGCCCCGGTCACGATCTTTGGGCCGTTGCTGTGCGTCTTTTACGCAGGCAGCCACTATATGGCGTTCAGGGACCGGGATCGGGTCGAGGTTTTTACCCGTCATTTCGATACGTTAGTACGCGAAGCTGATCTGACAGCCAGACATTTACCCGCCCACCTGACACAGCTTCGGGCAGCCATAACCCAACCCTGATACCGTCTGACGTGCAGAGTGAACGGTCTTGTAGTATAGTCCTCGGGCGCGAACCCTTGCCACATCCATCCACTCGGAACAGAAACGGAGGATCAAAGGAATGGACGCACTCAAGACCGCAGAGTATGCGCGGGCGCTCTATACCGCACACGGCGACAAGGCCGAGGCTGAAGCGGCCCAGAAAATGCGCGAATGCGAGGCTGCCGGAAACGCGAGCCAAGCACAGGACTGGGAAGCGGTGCGCCGCGCAATCCGCCAGATTCGCGGCCCCAATCAGGGATGATCCGCACACCCGGCCCCTGAACGGGCCGGGTCGCTCAATCTAAACTTTCGGGTCGGGGTTCACCGTATGCCCGTCCACCGCGATTACCTGCCCTGACACCAGACGCGCCGCGTCAGATGCAAGGAACACGGCCATATTGGCAATGTCCCGCCCCTCGACGAAACGCCCCATCGACGTGCCGGATGCATAGCCGTCATAGACCTGATCACGGGTCATACCCTTCGCTGCCGCTTCCCGCTGCAGGACGCCCTCCATGCGGGGGCCTTCCACAGCTCCGGGGCAAATCACGTTGCACCGGACGCCATGCGGTCCCAATTCCATTGCCAGAGTTTTTCCTAGCCCAACCATCCCCCATTTAGCCGCCGCATAAGGCGACCGATTGGGATACCCGTACTGACCGGCGGTAGAGGAGGTGATGATCACACTTCCACTGCCCTGGCGCTTCAATATCCGGACCGCGTATTTCGAGCACAGAAATGCACCTTCCAGATTGACCGACAGGCAGGACCGCCAATCGTCCAGTTCCACATCCTCAACCTGTGCCGTGGGCCCCGCGACCCCGGCATTGGCGCAGAGTGCATCCAACCCACCCCATGCCGCCTCAACCTCGGCAAACAACGCTGCAACCTGTGCTTCGTCCGAGACATCTGCAATGGACTGCTGCCAGTGTCCGGGGCACGCTTTCAGCGCCTCTTTGTCCACGTCTGCGACCCAGACCGAGGCCCCTGACGCATCAAAGGCTTCGGCCATCGCCCGGCCGACACCCGAAGCACCGGCGGTGATCAGTACGCGCTGGTTCACGCCGGCTTCCGGATCGCGCGGCCCGCCCCTTCTGGATAAGGCAACGCGGCCTGCGCTTCGGTGATCCGCGCCAATGTGGTCAGGATGTCTGCCGAAGGCGGGCTGGACTGGCGGGTTTCCAGACTGACATGCAACAAAAAGCTCTCGGTCGTGGCCAGCAGCTTGTCGCCCTCAAACATGCTGTGGAAAAGGTGCAGTTTTTTACCTTCACCCAACAGCATTTGGGTCCGCACTTCGATTTTCGACCCGGCATGGGCTTCATCCAGATAGCGAATATGGTTTTCGGCGGTAAAGTAACTGCCGCCCGACGCGATATACTCCGCATCACATCCGATGATTTCCATGAACCGGTCCGTGGCCAGCGAAAAGGCTTCCAGATATTTGGCCTCGTTCATATGCCCGTTGTAATCGGTCCAATCCAGCGGCACGGCACGAGCAAGCGTCAGGATCGGCTGGCTCAGATCCGCCTCGTCAAGTGTGGGCAATGCGCCGGAGCGCAACCGCGTATCATGCTGGTTCAGCACAGCACCCGCGCCATAATCCTGCTTCTTGAGCGCGCGCATCATTCCGACCAGGTTGTTGTCGCGAATTCGCTCCAACTCGCGGATCGAATGCATCCCGGATTGCGCGTCCGACTGGTCCGCAATCAGGTCTACCAACTCGTCGGTGAACTCGGGCACATCCATTAGCTTGGTCCAGGGCCATTTCAGCGCCGGGCCAAACTGCGCCATGAAGTGTCGCATCCCGGCCTCGCCCCCGGCGACGCGATAGGTTTCAAACAGACCCATCTGCGCCCAACGGATGCCGAATCCCATGCGGATTGCCTCATCCACCTCTTCGGTCGTGGCAATGCCGTCACTTACCAGCCACAACGCCTCGCGCCAGACCGCCTCGAGGAACCGGTCGGCAATATGTGCGTCGATTTCTTTCTTGATATGCAGCGGGAAGAATCCGACCGAGGTTAGCAGTTCCTTGGCGCGTTCAACCAACTCGGGTGCATTCCTGTCGGTTGGCACCAGTTCGATCAGTGGCAACAGGTAAACCGGGTTGAACGGGTGCGTCACCACAATCTGTTCCGGGCGCAGCGCGCCTTCCTGCAACTCCGACGGCTTGAACCCACTGGTGGAGGAACCAATGATCGCATCCGGTTCACAAGCTTCCTGCAAGCCCTTGTAAACCTTCAGCTTCAGATCCAGCCGTTCCGGCACGCTCTCCTGAATCCAGACAGCGCCCCGCACCGCATCCGCCATATCGTCATGAAAGCTCAGCGTGCCTTCCGGCGGCAGCGGGACGTCGCTCAGCCCCGGCAGCGACCGGCGTGCATTGTCCAGAACCTCGCCAATCTTGCGCTCGGCCTCCGGGTCCGGGTCAAAAACCCGTACATCCCAGCCACTTAGCAAAAACCGCGCGGCCCACCCGCCGCCGATCACACCACCACCGATGATTGCTGCTGTTTGCATCCGAATTCCTCTGAGAACCGCCCGGTTCTTCCTCTTGCCCAAAATATCCCGGGGGTTTGGGGGCTGACCCCCAATTTCCCCCGTGGGATTGGTTTATTTCGCCACCGGTGCCCGCTTGGTCAGACCCAGTTTCTCGCGGACTTCCTGCGGGCCGATCACCCGCGCGCCCATGTTCGAAACCACGGTGTTCGCCCGCTCGACCAGTTGCCAGTTCTCGGCCAGAACGCCCTTGTCCAGCCACAGATTGTCTTCCAGCCCCACACGTACGTTGCCGCCAGCCAGAACCGATGCCGCGGCAAATGCCATCTGGTTGCGCCCCAACGCAAACGCGCTGAAAGTCCAGTCATCGGGCACGTTGTTCACCATCGCCATGAAGGTGTTCAGATCATCCGGCGCCCCCCACGGCACACCCATGCAAAGCTGCACCAGTGCGTTGGGCTCCAGAATGCCCTCTTTCACCAGTTGCTTTGCAAACCACAGATGGCCGGTATCGAACGCCTCGATCTCGGGCTTCACGCCAAGATCGGTCATCATCTGCCCCATCGCCCGCAACGCGCCGGGCGTGTTGGTCATTACATAGTCGGCCTCGGCAAAGTTCATGGTGCCGCAGTCAAGCGTACAGATCTCGGGCAGGCATTCCGCGATATGCGCGACGCGCTCGGAGGCACCGATCATGTCGGTAGCCGCTTCATTCACCGGGAACGGGCTCTCGACGCCTCCAAATACGATGTCGCCGCCCATTCCCGCGGTCAGGTTCAACACCACATCGACCTCCGCATCGCGGATACGGTCGGTCACCTCGCGATACAGGTCCAGCCGACGGCTGGGCGCACCGGTTTCCGGGTCGCGCACATGGCAATGCACCACCGCCGCGCCGGCTTTGGCGGCAGCAATCGCGCTGTCGGCGATCTGCTGGGGCGAGCGCGGCACATGCGGGCTGCGATCCTGCGTTCCGCCCGAGCCGGTGACGGCGCAGGTGATAAAGACTTCGCGGTTCATTTCCAGAGGCATGACGTTTTCCCCAAGTTATACCCGGATTCGCCCAGAGTTTTCCCCAGGCTTCTCCCCGGATTCCGATTTGCTTCGCGATCGACTCTGGCGCAGCCTTAGGGAAACAACTTGTCAGAATGCGAATCGAACTTGATGAAATCCGCAAAAAACATACTCCAGCCGGAACACCGCGCCCTTAAAACCGCGGTGCTGGTGCTGGACGATTGCAACACGCTCAGCTTCGCGTCCGCCGTTGACCCCATGCGTGCGGCGAACCGTCTGGCGGACCGCCCCGCATTTGATTGGGACTATGTGACCGCCACCGCGGAGCCCGCGCAACTGACCAGCGCCCTGACCGTTCCGGGCATTCCGCTGGCACGGGTTGATTCCTGTGAACTCATGATCGTTGTTGCGGGGTTTCACCTGGCCCGCCACGCCACCCCCAGTCTGCTTGCCGGACTGCGCCGCATCGCCGCCACGGGCGCCACGATGGCTGGAATAGACGGCGGCCCCTGGCTGCTGGCCGAGGCAGGGCTGCTGAACGGCCATACAGCGACCACCCACTGGGAGGATCTGGACAACTTCGCCGGCCGCTTTCCCGATGTCACCGTCCTGCCCGACCGTTTCACCGTCTCTGAAAACCGGCTGACCTCCGGCGGTGCGATACCGGCGATTGAAATGATGCTGCACATCATTGCCGCCCGCCACGGAGCAGGCTTTGCCGCCCGCGTATCCGGCCTTTTCCTGTATGACGGCGCGCCCGAGCCCACAAAACCGCAAAGCCGCACCGGTGCTCCGCACCGTCACAACGCACTGACGGCAAAGGCAAACAAACTGATGGAGGCGGCGCTGGACGATCCTATGCCGCTTGCGGAAATTGCCAACACTTTGGGCACCAGCCCCCGAACTCTGCAACAGCAATTCCGCCTGCGCCTCGACACCACACCACAGGATCACTATCTGCAACTGCGTCTGGCCGAGGCCCGCCGCCTTGTTGCCGACACCGACATGCCGCTAATGGAGGTCGCGCTGGCCACGGGCTTCACTTCACAGTCCAGCTTTGCCCGCGCTTTCCGCACCACTCATGGTCTGTCGGCCCGCGACTTGCGACAGGATCGCCGGCAACCCACACACCACTGACACTTTTACCGTTTGCAAATACTTGGGGGAATCGCGGCTTGCCGCGATGCCCTCAAAAGGGCATTGGATGTGCCCGATGGGCTGCAGTGATCTCGGCCAGTACGTCCTCGGACAGCTCCATTCCGGCTCCCTCCAGAACGTGCTCCAATTGCGCAAGCGTTGTCGCACCAAAGATTGCCGACATCATAAAGGGCCGTGTACGGCACCACGCCAATGCCATGTGAACCGGGTCCAGCCCGTGACGCTCAGCAACTTCAAGATAAGCCGAAACAGCGCTGAAAACACGATAGGATTTGCGACCGCCCATTTCAGGCACCAGTGACATTCGCGATCCGTCAGGCACCACATCATTCTGGTATTTGCCCGTCAGAAATCCCGCCGCCAAAGGTGAAAAGGCCATCAGGCCCACATCCTCGTGCACGCTCAGCTCGGCCATGTCGGTGTCAAAGAACCGGCACAGCAGCGAGTATTCGTTCTGCACCGACGCAACGCGCGGCCATCCGTTTGCTTCCGCTATCCGCAACCATTGCGCCGTTCCCCATGCGCTTTCATTCGACAATCCGAACGCGCGAATGTTGCCCTTGTCCACCTGATGCTGAAGGGCCTCCAGGCACTCCTCCATATTCGCCAAAGTGTCCGCCCGATCCTGCCGCGACGGATCATAGGTCCAGTTCTGTCGGAACATATAGCTGCCACGATTGGGCCAATGGAACTGGTACAGATCAATGTAATCTGTCTTCAACCGCTGCAGAGAGCCCTCAATCGCCTGCGGAATCGTCTCTGCCGAAATCGGCGCCCCATCGCGTGCATGCATGAACCCGGCACCAGAATGCTTGGTCGCCAGAACATAGTCACCTCGGCGGGAAGGGTTTGCCGCATTCCAGTTGCCCAGAATTTCCTCGGTCCGGCCAATAGTCTCTTTCGAAATCGGATTTACCGGGTACATCTCGGCCGCATCGACAAAGTTGATACCAGCGGACAGCGCCAGATCCATCTGCGCATGGGCCACCGGCTCTGATGTCTGCGTGCCGAATGTCATCGTGCCCAAACACAAATCGGACACCATCATGTCGCTGCGGCCCAAAGGCTTCATCTTCATATCAGGTTTCTCCTGCAAGTCTTTGTCGGGTTTAAATTTTCAGGCCTCAGCCTTCTTCTCCCAACGCCCCGATTCCTCGGACCAGTATTGCGCCGCGCATCCCGCGCCTGTCAGCGCCTTCCACTGGCCTCGCGCGTGTTGCACGGCCTGCGCGTCGGTACCATCGAACAGAATGCAGACCCGCTCCATCGCGGTGACTTCTTCCGGATCGACCCCGGCACCATCAATGGCCATCACGCACGAGGGCGAATTGGCCGCCTGCTTGTCGGTCGTCAGCAAGACGGGCTGCATTTGGTCATGCGGCCCGCCCGCCCGGCCATGCGGCAGGAACCCTTCCTCGAGTCCCAGCCACAGCTTTTCGTCCAGCCAGTCCAGCCGCCCGGGATCGACGCCCCGGACTGCAATCCGCCACCCGGCCTGCCGCGCCTTGTCCAGCAGGACCGGCAGGGTCTGCTCCAGCGGTCGTTGGGTCAGATGGTAGAAATAGACGGCCCCCATGGTTATTGCTCGAAGTTATCCTGCACCATGCGGCTGAGTGCGCGAACACCCCAGCCCGTGGCGCCCTTGGGTGCATAGGCGGTTTCGGACGAGACCGAGGCGACGCCGGCGATGTCCAGGTGAATCCACGGGGTTTCTTCCTTGACGAAACGCTGCAGAAACTGCGCGGCGGTGATCGACCCGGCCGGTCGCCCGCCCACATTCTTCATGTCGGCAATCCGCGATTTCAGCATATCGTCATAGGCCTTGCCCAACGGCATCCGCCACGCACCTTCCCCTTCGGTCTTTGCCGCACTGAGGAATGCATCGCAAAAGGTGTCGTTGTTCGAGAATACGCCAGCGTTCTCATGCCCCAGCCCGATGATGACCGCACCGGTCAGGGTTGCCAGATCGATCATACCGACGGGGTTAAACCGCTCCTGCGCGTACCACATGACGTCGCACAAAACCAAACGGCCCTCGGCGTCGGTGTTGATGATCTCGACGGTGTCGCCCTTCATCGACTTCACCACATCCCCGGGACGGGTCGCAGTTCCTGACGGCATGTTTTCTACCAGCCCGACAAGGCCAACGACATTTGCCTTGGCCTTGCGCAGCGCCAGCGCCCGCATTGTACCGGCCACAACGCCCGCACCGCCCATATCCATGGTCATGTCTTCCATACCGGCCGATGGTTTCAGGGATATGCCGCCCGTATCGAACACCACGCCCTTGCCGACCAGCGCCAGCGGTGCATCATCCTTGTCACCACCGTTCCAGTGCATCACCACAACCTTCGAGGGGCTCTCGGACCCCTGCCCGACGCTCAGCAATGTGCGCATGCCCAGTTCGGCCAACTTATCCTCTTCCAGCACCTCGACCTTCAGCCCAAGCGCTTCCATCTCTTTCAGTCGGTCGGCGAATTCGGTTGTGGTCAGAACATTTGCAGGCTCGTTGACCAGATCGCGCGTCATGTGGACACCTTCGGCCACCGCCTGCAGCGGGGCAAAGGCCGCCTCGGCGTCATCCGGCTTGGTATGACAGATTGTCACCACGCCACGCTCTTCCGGTTCTTTGGTCTTGTGCGCATCAAAGTCATAGGTGCGTAGCGCGATACCGGCAGCCAGATCTTCGATCCGGGGCTGATTGCCCGCCATGACCAAAAGCGGCTTGGCGCCCGCAGCCTTGGCAAGCGCCGCACCGGCCTTGCGGCATTCTTCGCTATCGGCACGACGCGGCAGAACCAGAACGTCCAACGCCTCGGCCGCCATCCCACCTGGCCACGCCAACGAGATCACCTGCCCCGCCTTGGCCTTTCCAAACCGCTCGCTCTCCAGCAGCCTTGCCACTGCACCCCGTGTCAACCTGTTGGCCCTGCGCGCACCGGGATCCATCTTGCCCTCGGGCGGTATCACAATGGCAACGCGCCCCTCGGCAGTGGCCATCTGATCAAGGTCTGTCGGTTGAAAACGGATCGGGATCGAACTGCTCATCGCTTGCTCCAGAAATGTTGTTTGCACCAGAGGTAGCCTGCCCCGCCCGACTTGACCAGATAGCAGTTTTCCCCGCCAGACAATTCGATTATGGTCGCCGCAAAATAACTGGCAGGCTCCGGGGAGATCGCATTGGCACCATACGGCAGGCATATGCCGTCGCGCAGTATTTGCCGCTGTAGCGATTGTTCTGTGATTCCCGCGAACTGCAATGTGGCGGAGGTCGCCCGGTGATCCTCGACCGCTACTTCGCCCGCAGATTCATACAGAGTTTTCTGATGATCGGCGGCGTTTTCCTGACCCTCATCATGCTGATCGACCTGATCGAACAGGTGCGCCGATTCAACGAGGCCGACCTCGGCTTTGGGCAGTTGGTCCAACTGACCCTTCTGAATACGCCAGCAGCAGTCAGCGAAATGCTGCCGTTGCTAATGATCCTGTCCACCATCGCCTTGTTCATCGGTTTGGCCCGCAGCTCGGAACTGGTAGTGACCCGGGCCATCGGGCGCTCTGGTATCCGCGCCCTGATTGCGCCTGTTGTGGTATCTCTGATCATCGGGGCGCTGTCCGTCGCGCTTCTGAACCCGATCGTGGCGGCCACCTCTGAAGAATTCCGAAAGCTTTCCGAGGGGTACCTGAACGGCGGTGGCTCCACGCTGTCTATCAGCCGCGAAGGTTTGTGGCTGCGGCAGGGAACCGAATCCGGCCAGTCGGTGATTCATGCAACCGGAACCGGCGATCAGGGTGAATTCGAACTGCACGGGGTAACCATCACCGCCTTCTCGCCAGACGGCAAACCGACCCGCCAGATCGCCGCGAGCCGGGCGCGCCTTGGTGATGGCGTGTGGATTCTGACGAATGCCAAGTCCTGGCCGCTGCAGGATGGTCTCAACCCCGAGGCCAACGCCACGCGATACAAACAACTGGAGCTGCCCACGTCGCTGACACGTGACAGAATTCTGGATTCACTGGGACAGCAAGACGCGGTGTCAGTCTACGACCTACCACAACTCATCAAGGATCTGCGGCAGGCCGGGTTCACCACCAAGCAGTATGAGGTATGGCTGCAGGTACAGCTGGCCAGACCGCTCTTTCTGGTTTCAATGGTTCTGATCGGAGCGGTATTTACCATGCGCCACGTCAGATTCGGGGGCACCGGCATTGCCGTTCTGACCGCCGTTCTTTTGGGTTTCGCGATCTATTTCGTCCGCAACTTCGCGCAAATACTGGGGGAAAACGGCCAGCTTCCTGTTCTGGTTGCCGCTTGGGCACCTCCGGTTGCGGCCATCCTGCTATCACTGGGCCTGCTGCTTCATGCGGAGGATGGATGATGCGGCGGCTGGTATCCCTATTGCTATCGGGGGTCGTGTTTGTGACCCCGATCTCTTCTGCCCTCGCGCAGAATGCCAATCCGCGCAGCGCAGCTGGTGACGAAACCGAACAACCAGCAGACCCACCGGCCCTGCTGGTGGCCGACAAGGTTTTTATCACCAGAGAGCGCAAGCTGATCGCCGAAGGCAACGTCGAGGCCTATCAGGGCGAAACAAAACTGACGGCTCGTAAAATCACCTATGACAGAGAAACCGGCCAACTGACGATCGAAGGGCCGATCCGCATTGACGAACGTGGTACGTCGACCCTACTCGCGGATTCCGCAGAACTGGATTCAGGGTTTCAGAACGGCATCCTGAAAAGCGCACGGTTGGTTTTTGAACAGCAAGTTCAGATCGCATCCGTTCAGGCCACACGGGCCAGCGGGCGCTATACGCAATTCAGCAAAGTGTCGGCCACATCCTGCCATGTCTGTGAAAACGGCAAACCACCCCTTTGGCAGATCCGTGCCCGCAAGGTCACCCACGATCAGGTCAAACAGCAACTTTATTTCGAAGGTGCTCAATTTCGCGTTCTGGACGTACCGCTGTTTTACTTTCCAGTTTTGCGTTTGCCGGACCCGACGCTGGACCGCGCCACCGGGTTTCTGGTTCCGTCGATCCGAACCACATCGCAGCTGGGAACCGGCGTTCAGGTGCCCTACTTCTTCAAGATTGGCGATCACAAGGACCTGACGCTGACGCCCTATGTCTCTGACAAAACAACGACATTGGGCTTTCGATACAGACAGGCCTTTCGAAACGGCCGGATCGACGTCGAAGGCGCCTATACTCAGGATGACCTGCTGCCCGGTCAGGATCGTGGTTACCTGTTTGCGCGTGGACGGTTCAACCTGAAGAACGACTTCAAACTGCGGTTCGACCTGCGAGCCACGTCCGACGACTCGTATCTGGCTGACTACGGGCTTCCCGACTTGGACCGCCTGCGCAGCGAAATCTCTCTGGAGCGGATCAAACGTGATACCGCATTCCGCACCAGATTCATCCACTACAAATCCCTGCGCGATCGCGAACCACAGGATCTGATCCCGTCCCGGGTATTCGACCTGGACTATCGGAAACGCTATTTTCCCAGTCAGTTAGGCGGAGAAGTTCGACTGGGCTTTATCGCGCACAATCATGAACGCACCAGCGATCAGGACATCATCGGACGCGACGTCGCGCGGGCAACCTTTGACGCGGAATGGCTAAAAAGCTGGATCTGGAACTCGGGACTGCGTGCAGACTGGCGGATCGGCGCCTCGGTCGACACATTCAATATTCGCGACGACAGCCAGTTTCCGGATCGCATTACCCGGTCAACTCCAAGAACGGCCTTCACGCTCCGATACCCGATGGTGAAACGCGAAAAGTCCGGGGCCACGCAGCACCTCGAACCAATTGCGCAAGTCGGCTGGACACATGTGACAAACACGGATGTGCCCAATGACGAAAGCAACTTTCAGGAGTTCGATCAGGGCAACCTGCTGTCCCTTTCGCGTTTTCCGGCCGAGGACCATCGCGAAGACGGTTCGACGGCCGTCGTCGGCCTGAACTGGGCGCGCTACAATCCCGATGGCTGGGAGGCATTCGCCACAATCGGTCAGGTTTTTCGAAACAAGGCGGACCCCGAATTCACACTGACATCCGGCCTTCAGGGCACATCTTCTGACCTGTTGCTGGCCGGTCAGCTAAAACTGAACAGAAAATTCTCGCTGGCCGCCCGTGGCATCCTCAACGGTGACATGAACTTTACCAAGGCAGAAGTACGCAGTACCTGGGGGAACGAAGTAGTGCGCCTGTCAGGCAGCTATGTCTGGCTCGAGGAAGACCCGGATGAGGCCCTTACGGATGAGATTTCCGAAGTCCGCGTGGCCGGACGATATCAGATCAATCAAAACTGGCTAACCAGAGCAAGTGCACGCTACGATCTCAGCGAATCCGAACCGATCAGGCTTGGATTCGGTTTGACCTATCAAAATGAATGCGTAGCAGTAAACATGAACGTGAATCGGCGCTATACGTCCAACTCGAGTATTGAGCCGACAACGGAATTCGGCTTTACCATTGCCCTGACTGGATATGCCGTTAACGGTGGTGGCAAGAAGTATAAAAAATCATGCAGCTAATCTCAGGACTCTCAAAGATCACTCTTTCCCGCTGGCTGAAACCGGCAATGCCTGTGCTGACCGCAGCTCTTTTTGCGTGCACATCATTGCCTGCCACCGCTCAAAGCCTGTTTTCACCGGCAATCCGGGTCAATCAGGATATCGTGACATGGTATGAACTGGACCAGCGTCTGCAGTTCATGCAGATACTGCGCATACCCGGCGGTTCCGAGGCCGAGGTGCGTCAGGCGCTGATCGACGACCGCCTGCGGCAGCAGGCAATCCGCGATGCCGGTATCGAAATCCCGCCCGAAGACGTTCAGGTCGGAATCGACGACTTTGCCGCCCGTGGTCAGTTGTCGACCGAGGACTTCCTGAGGCTTCTGAACAATGAAGGCATCGCAACGGAAACTGTTCGGGATTTCGTCAAAATTCAGATGGCTTGGCGCGACTACGTAAGCGCGCGCTTCATTTCACAAGCCCGACCGACCGAGGCCGAAGTCGACCGCGCTATGGGCCAGGCGGGCGGTGGCGGCCTGCAGGTGCTGCTGTCTGAAATCATCATTCCGGTTACCCCACAAACGCTGGGTCAGGCCGAGGCGCTGGCGGAAGAAATCGCGCTTTTGCCCGATTACGACTCGTTTTCTGCTGCCGCCGCGCAATATTCCGCGGCCGACACCCGGGCCAATGGCGGTCGGCTGGACTGGCTGCCGCTCAGCAATTTGCCCCCGGCCCTACAGCCTGTGATCCTTGGCCTCAACAAAGGTGAGATCACGTCGCCGCTGACCCTGCCCAATGCCGTGGCGCTGTTTCAAATGCGTGGCCTGCGCGAAGTCTCGACCGGGGCTCCAAATTTTTCGAAAATCGACTACGCAACCTACTATATGGCAGGCGGTCGCAGCCCGGAAACGCTCAAGCAAGCCGCCGAAATCATGGCGACCGTTGATACTTGCGACGACCTTTACGGCGTAGCCAAGGAACAACCCGCCGAGGTTCTCGACCGGGTCTCAGCCAGCCCGTCGGAAATTCCCCGCGATATCGCGCTGGAACTGGGCAAGCTCGATCCGGGCGAAATCTCGACCACTCTGACCCGCAACAACGGTCAGACACTGGTTCTTCTGATGCTGTGCAACCGAACCCGCGATCTGGGCGAGGAAACATCGCGCCAGGATATCGCCAACGCCCTGACTCAGCAGCGCCTGCAAGCCTTCGCCGAAAGCCAGCTGGAACAGCTGCGCGCGGATGCCCACATCGTCGAACAATGACCCCGCCTATCGCACTGAGCTGCGGTGAGCCCTCAGGCGTCGGCCCGGAAATCGCGGCAAAAGCATGGGAGCAGTTGCGGGACACCTGCCCCTTCGTCTGGATTGGCGATCCGCGGCATCTGCCCGCAGCGACGCCGATCGCAATTGTGAACGACCCTGCCGAGGCCACCGCGCACTGCGCCAATGCGATGCCCGTACTGCCGTTGACCTTCTCAGCACCGGCACAACCCGGTCAGCCAGACCAGGCAAACGCCCCCTTTGTCATAGAGGCCATCGAAAAAGCGGTGGCGCTGGTTCAGTCCGGCAAAGCCTCGGCTGTGTGTACCGCGCCAATTCACAAGAAAGCGCTGATCGACGGCGCAGGCTTCCCGCACCCGGGGCATACCGAATTCCTTGCCTTTCTGGCCGGGAAAAAGCGCGTGGTCATGATGCTGGCAAGTGACCAGCTGCGCGTCGTCCCCGCCACCATTCACATCGCCCTGTCCGACGTCCCATCTGTCCTGACACCGGAACTGTTGCGCGAAACCACAGAAATCACGATACGCGGACTTCAGGAACAATTCGGCATTTCCACACCCCGAATTGCCGTTGCCGGTCTCAACCCCCATGCAGGTGAAGGCGGCAAGATGGGGAGCGAAGAAATCGACTGGATCGCCCCCCTGCTTGAAAACATGCGGGCCGAAGGACTGTCCGTGACCGGCCCTCATCCCGCCGACACCATGTTTCACGCGGCAGCCCGGGCGCGATACGACGCAGCAATTGCGATGTACCACGATCAGGCACTGATCCCGATCAAAACGCTGGATTTCGACCGGGGGGTAAACGTGACACTAGGATTGCCCTTCATCCGCACCTCGCCTGATCACGGCACAGCCCTCGATATCGCAGGACAGAACATCGCCAACCCTACCAGCCTGATCGAGGCGCTGAAACTGGCCCAACAGATGGCGCAAAGGGCTTGATCCTTCCTCTTGCCGGAAATATCCCCGCCAGAGGCAAAAAATCTATGGCGCCCCCCTGCCGTTCCACACCACGATGATCAGACCATGAGCGCAATAGACAACCTTCCCCCCCTTCGCGAAGTGATCGCGACCCACCAACTTTCCGCGCGCAAGTCGCTTGGGCAGAATTTCCTGTTGGACCTCAACCTGACCGCCAAAATCGCCAGACAGGCTGGCGACCTGACTGACTGCGACGTGCTGGAGATCGGTCCCGGTCCCGGTGGTCTGACTCGTGGCCTTCTGGCCGAAGGCGCGCGCAAGGTGGTTGCGGTCGAAAAAGATACCCGCTGCATTGCCGCTCTTGAAGATATCACCGCCGCTTACCCCGGGCGGCTTGAGGTCATCAACGGCGACGCCCTCGAAATCGACCCATCACAACACCTGACGCCGCCTGTCCGGATCGCCGCAAACCTGCCCTACAATGTGGGGACCGAACTTCTGGTGCGCTGGCTCACGCCGCCGCAATGGCCGCCGTTCTGGCAAAGCCTGACCCTGATGTTCCAGCGTGAGGTGGCCGAGCGTGTCGTGGCCAGACCCGGCTCCAAGGCCTATGGCCGCCTTGCGATCCTCGCTCAGTGGCGCAGCGAGGCGCGCATCGCCATGTCATTGCCACCTGGGGCGTTTACCCCGCCACCCAAGGTGTCCAGCGCGGTTGTACACCTGACTGCCCTGCCTGAACCCCGCTTTCCGGCGGATGCAGCCACACTCTCGCGGGTCGTGGCGGCCGCCTTTAACCAAAGGCGAAAAATGCTGCGTGCCTCACTCAAGGGTATCGCACCCGATATCGAAGACCGCCTGCGCGCCGCCGGTATTACCCCTACAGACCGGGCCGAGCAAATTCCACTGGAGGGGTTTTGCGCTCTGGCCAGGGAAATTCAAAAGCCATAACGCCCGAAACGCATTCCCGGCAATCGGCACGAAAAATCCCGGCCAAAAGACCGGGACTTCACATGTTTCGCAAGAGGGTCTGCTAGCGGTTATTCAGCCGCTTCAGGTGCATCACCGTCGCCCGAAACCTCAGCCTTTTCCGAAGGTTCCGGCGCGGCTTTGGGCTTGCGCGTGCGCGGACGGCGCGCAGGTTTTTCCTTGCGCTCTTTGGGTTCAGCCGCCTCTGGCTCCGGGCTTTTGCTCTCGGGGGTTTCGACCAGCCCCGTATCTGCCCCGCTGGGCTGATCGGCAAAGCCAAGAACGTCAGGTTGCGGCGCTTCCGAAGGATCGGCCTGCCGTGCAGCCGTGGCCGCCGACTCGCGCTCCTGCTTTTCGGCCCGTTCACGGTCACGCTCGGCCTGCCGTTCACGGTTCTGCCGTTCCTGTTCTTCCCGGCGCGCATCAATCTCGCGCTGAGCTTCGCTTAGCATACGCAGGTAATGCTCAGCATGTTGCTGAAAATTCTCTGCGGCCACACGGTCGTTCGACAGCTGTGCGTCGCGCGCCAGTTGATTGTATTTGTCTATGATCTGCTGGGGCGTGCCGCGCACCTTACCTTCGGGTCCCGAGCTGTCGAAGACCCTGTTTACGACGTTGCCGCCAGAAGGACGATTGCGGTTGTTCTTTGCCCGCGAGCGGGATTTGGAAGATCTCATCTTATTTAACGTCAGCCTTGTAATTCACTGTCGATCAACCCGTACATTGCGCCATTTCGAGGCCGATTTCGTGACTCGTTGTCGACTTTTTTGGGCTTGGCGTCGGAGGTTCGCTGTTAAAGCGTCGCCCTCACCGACTACTCTGAGTAAGCACGTCCTGACGACGCAGACAAGAGGGTTGCCGAAAATTTCGCAGCTTTTTTACCTGAATTGGCGTTTTTCGGCCTCAATCCATCCCCTCACCCCGGCATACAGGCGCCAACAACCCGGTCGCGACCATCAAGATCGGCGATAACGCGGATTCCCGACAAACCGGATGCGTCAAACAACGCAGCGACCTTTCGTGCCTGTGTCGGGCCGATTTCCACCAGCAACCGCCCACCCGGCATAAGAAAATCCGGTGCTTCGGCGGCAATGCGCCGATAGGCGCCCAGCCCGTCGCCCTCATCCGTCAATGCCATGCGCGGTTCGTGCTCGCGCACTTCCCGCGACAGGCTTTCCATTTCGTTCGCCGATATGTAGGGCGGGTTCGACACAATCAGATCAAACTGGCCTTCGACATTTTCAAACCAGTCCGACTGCACGATCTCCAGCCGGTCCTGCACCTGATTCTGAACGGCATTGGCACTGGCCTGCAGACAGGCTGCCTCACTCAGGTCCACGCCGACCCCGGTGGCGCTGGTCCGTTCTGCCAATAGTGTGATCAGGATACACCCCGACCCCAGCCCCAGATCCAGCACGTGGTCAAAGGGATGGCTTAGCGCCGCCTCGATCAACGTTTCCGTTTCCGGGCGCGGGTCCAGTACATCGCGGCTGACACGGAAACGGCGGCCGTAAAACTCTCGCTCGCCCAGCAAGTGCGATACCGGCACCCGGATCGCGCGCAGTGAAATCAACTGGTCATAGCGTTCCACGATTTCCGCCGACAACTCGTCCGGGGCGATCAGGGTGACGCGGCTGGCCTCGATCCGCGCCGCGTGCGCCAGCAGCAGGCGCGCATCACGCGCCGGGTCATCAACCCCTGCTGCCCGCAACCGCGCGGTTGCCGCAACCATGGCTTGCGCCGCTGTCAAAGCCCCGGTCATTGTGCCATATCGGCCAGCAGCCGGGCCTGGTCATCCGCAGTCAGTGCGTCGATTACTTCGTCCAGATCGCCCTGCATCACCTGATCCAGCTTATAAAGCGTCAGGTTGATCCGGTGATCCGTCATGCGGCCTTGCGGGAAATTGTAGGTGCGGATGCGTTCCGATCGGTCACCCGAACCCACCTGACTGGCCCGATCCGCCGACCGTTCACTGTCGATCCGCTGCCGCTCAAGATCGTAGAGGCGCGTTTTCAGAACCTGCATCGCGATCTCGCGGTTGCGGTGCTGCGACTTTTCGGAGCTGGTCACCACGATACCACTGGGAACATGCGTGATCCGTACCGCCGAATCGGTCGTGTTCACGTGCTGACCGCCCGCGCCCGAACTGCGCATCGTGTCGATGCGCAGGTCATTGGCGTCTATCTGAATATCCACGTCCTCGGCCTCGGGTAGAACCGCCACTGTGGCCGCCGACGTGTGAATACGCCCGCCGCTTTCCGTTTCCGGCACCCGCTGGACGCGGTGAACACCAGATTCGTATTTCATCCGGGCAAACACGTTGTCACCCTTGATATGGGCCACCACTTCCTTGATGCCGCCCAGATCCGAGGCCTGCTCCTCGATAATCTCGAACTGCCAGCCCCGCGTTTCAGCATAACGCTGGTACATCCGCAGCAGATCACCGGCAAACAACGCCGCTTCGTCCCCTCCGGTCCCCGGCCTGATCTCCAGCATTGCCGGGCGGGCATCTGCCTTGTCCCGTGGCAGCAGCGACAGCTGCAGCGCATGCTCGGCCTCGGGAATGCGAGCCTCAAGCTCGGGGATTTCCTCCTCGGCCAGTTCCTTCATGTCCGGGTCGTCCAGCATCGCCTGCGCTTCGGACAGATCGGCCACCAACTGCCGCCAGTGCTGGATTTGTTCAACCACGGGCTTGAGCTCGGAATATTCCTTGGCCAAAGCCGCAATATCCCCGCCCGATGCGCCATCAGCCATGGCAGCTTCGAGGTATTGGAATCGTTGAGTGATCTGTTCAAGACGTTCTTCAGGGACCATCCGCGCGGTGTCTATCATCCCGAGGCTTTGGTCAAGGGCCGCCTCGTGCTAAGCTGATCCCATGAAACGGCTTGTTCTTGTCCTGATCCTCTGCGCCTCGCCTGCATTTTCGGACGTCACCGGTCCCGGCGGCAAGGTGCAGGACTGTTATTGCACCGATAAATCAGGCACCCGCGTCGAGTTGGGGGAAATGATCTGCCTGCAGGTCGATGGCCGCATGTTCATGGCACAATGCCAGATGTCGCTGAACGTCCCGATGTGGCGCGAAGTGCAGGAAGGGTGCCTATCCTCAAGGCTGCATGAGGGCGATCCACCCATCAACCCTCTGCTTGTTTACCCCGAAATCTGACCGGCCAAAACGCAACCGCCCATAGATACGCAACGTGTCGCCGTCCTGCTGCACCGTTGTGTAGTCGGGGAATCCGATCACTTTGGTGCGGGTGACATAAGTGATCATCCCCTCGTCCACCGATCCTGCCAGAACCGTGGTGCGCGGGGCATTGCGGGCAATGGCATCCAGTCGCGCCAGACCGTCCGGCCCGGTATCGATCACACGCAGAACACCCGCCTTGAAATCCCGACTTTCATCACCTCTGGGCGCTATGTGCCAGCGCGCCGTATCGGATGGCGCCAGCCGAACATAACCTGCAAGGCCAGCGACCAGAACAATCAGCACCAGAAGAAGGGTCATTTTCCATCCCATAACAGCCTGATCCCGACCCTAACCCGCACCGTCACCCACGCAAGCCACGCAGGGCCCGGTTACCGTGACGTCACACCCGGCAGAACGCACAGAAGTTCATACAGCAAGTTCGCCCCTGTCAGTGCCGTATTCCCGGACGGGTCGTATGGCGGGGAAACTTCAACCAGATCACATCCCACGATGTTCAGCCCCTTCAGCGCCTGAATAATCTGTAGCGCCTGCGGAGTGGTCAGGCCCCCGATCTCGGGCGTGCCCGTGCCCGGCGCATAGGCCGGGTCCAGGCTGTCGATGTCATAGGTGACATAAACCGGATGATCCCCCACCACGCGCCGGATCTCATCTCCGATGGATGTCAGGTTCTGGTGCCACAACTCCCACGCAGGGAAATGACGAAATCCCCAACCCTGTGCCTCGGTAAAATCAGTGGCCGCATAGCCCGAGCCGCGAATGCCGATCTGAAAGGTCTTGTCCGCGATAATCGCCCCTTCTTCATAGGCGCGACGAAAGACGGTTCCGTGCGTCTCACGCTCGCCGAACATCTCGTCGTTGACGTCGGCATGGGCATCCACATGGACCAGCGCGACAGGCCCGTGTTTCGCAGCAATCGCCCGCAGGATCGGCAGGGTGATCGAATGATCGCCCCCCATCGCCACCGGGATCACGTTCTGCGCCAAAATACCGTCATAGCTTTCTTTGATGATCTTCAGACTATCGGCCAGAGAGAACGTATTGATCGCCAGATCACCGATATCTGCGATCTGAAGGCTGTCAAAAGGGGCCGCGCCTGTGGCCATGTTATAGGGCCGGATCATTGCACTTTCGGCACGGATCTGTTTCGGCCCGAACCGCGTCCCGGATCGCCATGAGGTGCCGATATCCATCGGGATGCCCAGCACCGCCACATCCAGCCCCGCAAGCGAGGCCGCCTGCGGCAGCCGCATGAATGTATTAGGCCCGGAAAATCGAGCCAGATCGTTGCCGCTGATCGGTTGGTTAAAATCTGTCATTCCCGTCGCCTCTCCCGTCCCGCCATTTGACCAAGCACATATCGACGATATGGCTAACCAATCGTTAAGCTGGGACTAGCTTGTTCCACCCCAACAGACAAATGATCTGCGTCGCCACATGTGCCCCTGCAATGGCCGTCGCGCCCGAAGTATCAAATGGCGGCGACACCTCGACCACGTCACCGCCCTTGATGTTGATCCCGGCAATGTCGCGTAGAATAATCTGCGTCTGGATCGAGGTCAGACCTCCCCATACGGGTGTCCCGGTACCCGGTGCAAACGCCGGGTCAAGACCATCAATGTCAAAGCTCAGATAAACCGGGCTGTCGCCCAGAATACTTTTGATTTTCTGCGCCACGGCGGCCGGTCCGGCCTCGTACACTTCACGTGCGTCGATGATATTGACGCCCAGCGTATCCTCGTTGCTGGTGCGTATCCCCACCTGAACGGATCGCTTCGGGTCCACAAGCCCCAGCTTCACCGCCTTGTAGAACATGGTGCCGTGATCCACGCGGGACATGTCATCGTCAGCCCACGTATCCGTATGCGCATCGAATTGCAGCAGCGACATCGGTCCGAATTTTTCGGCATAGGCTTTCAGTATCGGAAAGCTGATGTAGTGATCCCCACCCAGCGTGACCGAGGCCACATCAGCCGCCAGAATGGTACGGATATGCTCGGTCAGCGTGTCAGGAAATGCCGGGATGTTGGCATAGTCATAGGCCATGTCGCCATAATCGATGATCGCCAACTCGCTCAGCGCATCGAAAGGCCAGCCATAGGGCGCATCGGGCGATTGCAGGGCGCTGGCCTCACGGATCGCGCGGGGCCCCAGACGGGTGCCGGGCCGGTTGGTGACCGACTGATCAAAGGGCACGCCGGTCACGGCAATATCCACGCCCTTCAGCTCCTTGGTGTACAAGCGGCGCAGAAACGATGTCGCCCCGCCAAATGTATTCTCAAAGGACAACCCCTTGAGGTCAGGATTGGTGAACGCCTCGTCCACCTGTGTCTTTGCATTTTCCAACGACATTTTAGGTCATCTTCCTCCCAAAGTTCCCCGGGGGGTTGGCGACGCGCACTAACGTCAAGCCACAGGCAGCGCCTTTTCCACGATCCTCGCAAAAAAGGATGCACCCACCGGCGCGATGTCATCGTTAAAGTTGTACTTCGGATGGTGCAGGCCCGCACCCTCGCCCTGTCCCAGAAACAGATAGGCACCGGGCCGTTCCTGCAGCATGTATGAAAAATCCTCGGCCCCCATCTCGCGCCCCGTATTGGCGATCACGCGTTCAGGGCCGGAAACCTCCCGTGCCACGTCTGCCGCAAAGGCCACTTTGTTGGCATCGTTGATCGTGGCCGGATAGCTGACGTGATAATCCAGACGCGCCTCGACCCCATAGGATGCCGCCTGCCCCTGCACGATCTGCTCCATGCGCTGCATCACCATTTTCTGCACATTCGGATCAAAGGTGCGCACGGTACCGTTGATATAGGCCGTGTCGGGGATCACGTTGTTCACCGTGCCGGTGTGAATCTGCGTGACCGAGACAACCAGATCGTCCAGCGCATAGTGATTGCGGCTGACGATGGTCTGGATCGCCTGCGCAATGCCGCAGGCCGCCATGACCGGATCGCGGGTTTCGTGCGGCATGGCCCCATGCCCGCCGACACCCTGAATATGCACCTCGAACGTGTCCACCGCCGCCATGATCGGACCGGGTGTGGTATAAAACGACCCCTCCGAAAACCCGGGCGCATTGTGCAGCGCATAGACCTGAGAGATATCGAACCGGTCCATGATGCCTTCTTCGACCATCACACCAGCCCCGCCGCCCTCTTCCTCAGCGGGCTGAAAGATCAACGCAACCCGTCCCCGGAAATTGCGCGTCTCGGCCAGATAGCGTGCCGCGCCCAGCAACATCGTTGTATGCCCGTCATGCCCGCAGGCGTGCATCTTTCCGGGGTTTGTGGAGGCATACTCCACACCGGTCTCCTCAGGAATCGGCAGCGCATCCATATCGGCGCGCAGGCCAATCGTAGGCCCTTCGCCCTGCCCGTTGATAATTGCGACGATGCCCGTGGTGGCGATCCCTTCGTGCAGTTCATCCACACCAAACTCGCGCAGACGCTCGGCCACAAACGCAGCGGTTTCATGACATTCGAACTCAAGTTCAGGGATCGTATGCAGGTGCTGGCGCCACGTGGTCATATCGGCGGCAAAGTCGGCAATTCGGTTCACGACGGGCATCTGGGGTGGACTCCTGATCCAAGCTGCGGGATGGATGCATCTGACACCGGAACAAGGGGCTTCGCAATGGCTGAAAATCCGCTGATCCACGACTCTGACGCAGGGATTGAGCGCCTGTTGGAGATTATGCGCCGCCTGCGCGACCCGCAGACGGGCTGTCCGTGGGATATCGAACAGGATTTCTCAACCATCGCTCCCTACACGATCGAAGAAGCCTATGAGGTCGCCGACGCCATCGAACGCGAGGCGTATGATGAACTGAAGGGCGAACTGGGCGACCTGCTGTTCCAATCCGTGTTCCACGCGCAGATGGCGCAGGAGGCCGGGCATTTCACGTTTCAGGACGTGGTGCGCACCATGTCGGACAAGATGGTGGACCGGCACCCGCACGTGTTTGGCGATGAATCCCGCGACAAGTCCGCCGAACAGCAGACGCTGGACTGGGAAACCATCAAAGCGGCAGAACGCGCAGGCAAGGAACAGAAAGGCGCGCTGGACGGTGTGGCGGCCAACCTGCCCGCCCTGCTGCGCGCTCACAAGTTGCAGAAACGCGCAGCCCGCGTAGGCTTCGACTGGCCCGACGCCAGCCATGTCCTTTCCAAAATCACCGAAGAAGCCGCAGAGCTGGAAGAGGCGTGCGACAGCATGGATGCCGACGCGCTAGAGGATGAATTTGGCGATCTGCTGTTTGTCATCGTTAATCTGGGGCGTCATCTGGGGATCGAGCCCGAGGCCGCGCTGCGCCGAACCAACGCCAAGTTCACCCGACGTTTTGAACAGGTCGAGGCGCGTCTTGCCGCGCGCGGCAAAACCCCGTCGCAAAGCGATCTGGCCGAGATGGACGCGCTTTGGGACGAGGTCAAAACCGAGGAACACCGCGCCAATGGCAAACTCCCGCCGGTGGATGCGCCGACCGACGCCTGAAACCGCTGGACAAGTGAGGCAGCGCTTGCCAGTCTCCGCCCTTCAACACTTCGGAGGCCGTCCATGACAGCGCGCAAGATCATCATCGACACCGACCCCGGACAGGATGACGCCGTCGCCATCCTTCTGGCGCTGGCCAGCCCCGAAGAGATCGAGGTTCTGGGCATCACGGCGGTCGCCGGAAATGTGCCGCTGGAACTGACCGCAAAAAATGCGCGCATCGTCTGTGAGCTGGCAGGCCATACCGAAGTGCCCGTCTATGCCGGTTGCGACCGCCCGCTGAACCGCCCCCTGATCACCGCTGAACATGTACACGGCAAAACCGGTCTGGACGGGCCTGTTCTGCCCGACCCGCAGATGCCTCTGACAGAAGGCCACGCCGTCGATTTCATCATCGACACCCTGCGCGCGCATGAAGCCGGCACCGTTACCCTCTGCCCACTTGGCCCGCTGACCAACATCGCGACAGCTTTTCAGAAAGCCCCCGATATCGTTGATCGTGTTCAGGAAATCGTATTGATGGGTGGCGCGTATTTTGAGGTTGGGAACATCACGCCAACGGCAGAGTTCAACATTCACGTCGATCCAGAAGCCGCTGATATCGTATTTAAATCCGGCAGACCCATTGTCGTCATGTCGCTGGACGTGACCCACAAGGCACTTGTCACCAAACCCCGCAACGACGCTTTCCGCGCGCTTGGAAACAAGGTTGGTGTGGCCGTGGCGGAAATGACCGATTTCTTCGAACGGTTCGACAAGAACAAATACGGCAGCGAAGGCGCCCCCCTGCATGACCCCTGCGTTACCGCCTGGTTGATCAAGCCCGAGCTGTTCTCAGGCCGTCATGTCAATGTCGAGATCGAAACCCAATCCGATCTGACCCTCGGCATGACCGTCGCAGACTGGTGGGGCGTCACCGACCGACCACCCAACGCCACGTTCATGGGTGATCTGGATGCGGACGGCTTTTTCGCCCTGCTTACCGAACGGCTGGCCCGGCTATGACCGCTGCCCTTCGCCTTGCCCGCCCCGACGATCTGGACCGGTTGATGGCGCTGGTCGCCGCCTTTCATACCGAGGCCGGTATCGAGCAGGATCACGATCAGCGCCGCGATGCCCTCCTCCCGCTGCTTGAGGGCATCCCGCATGGTTGCGTTTACCTGATCGGCCCCTCTCGCGCCCCGCTTGGATATATCGTCATAACCTTTGGCTGGTCGGTCGAGTTCGGAGGCATGGACGCCTTTGCCGATGAAATCTACATCCGCCCCGCTGTGCGCGGCCGCGGCATCGCCACCGAGGTTCTGTTGGAATTGCCCAAGGCACTTGCACAGGCCGGTATCCGCGCCATCCATCTGGAGGTGGATCGCGACAACGAAACCGTTCAGCGACTGTATGCGCGCACCGGATTCAGGGCGCGAGAACGCTACATGCTCATGAGCCGAACCTTGTAGCGCATTCCGATGGAATGGCACTGCACCCGGCCCCATTCGAATAACAGGACCGGGCGGTATTTGTCAGGCGTTGCCAATCAACGCAGGATCGAACGTCCCGCGTATTCCGCGACTTCACCCAGCGATTCTTCGATGCGGATCAACTGGTTGTACTTGGCCAGCCGGTCCGAGCGCGCCAGCGATCCGGTTTTGATCTGACCACAGTTGGTGGCAACCGCCAGATCGGCAATCGTTGCATCCTCTGTTTCGCCCGAACGGTGCGACATGACGTTGGTGTAACGCGCACGGTGGGCCATATCGACGGCCTTCAGCGTTTCGGTCAGCGAACCGATCTGGTTCACCTTGACCAGCATCGAGTTGGCGCAGCCCCGCTCGATCCCCTCGGCCAGACGCGCCGGGTTGGTCACGAACAGATCGTCACCCACCAGCTGCACCTTGTCACCAATGGCGTCGGTCAGTGCCTTCCAGCCGTCCCAGTCATCCTCGGACATGCCATCCTCGATCGAGATGATTGGATAGTCGGCAACCAGCGCCGCCAGATAGGCCGCGTTTTCCTCGGACGTCAGGGTCGTGCCCTCACCCGACAGAACGTATTTTCCGTCCTTGTAGTATTCGGTCGCCGCACAATCGAGCGCCAGATGAATGTCTTCGCCCGGCTTGTAGCCCGCTTTTTCAATCGACTTCAGAACGAAATCCAGCGCCTCGCGGGTCGAGGCGATGTTGGGCGCAAAACCGCCTTCGTCACCCACCCCGGTGGCCAGACCTGCCGCCGACAACTCTTTTTTCAGCGTGTGGAACACCTCCGCCCCCATGCGCACCGCTTCGCGGATGTTGCTGGCCGAGACGGGCATGATCATGAATTCCTGAATGTCGATCGGGTTGTCCGCGTGTTCGCCGCCATTGATGATGTTCATCATAGGCACCGGCAGAACACGGGCCGAGGTGCCGCCCACATAGCGGTACAGCGGCTGCGTGGTGAAATCCGCCGCCGCCTTGGCAGTTGCCAGCGAAACACCCAGAATGGCGTTGGCACCCAGACGGCCCTTGTTCTCGGTCCCGTCCAATTCGATCATGGCGCCGTCGATGGCCACCTGCTCGGTCGCGTCAAAGCCTACCAGTTCCTCGGCGATCTCACCGTTCACGGCGGCCACGGCCTCCAGTACGCCTTTGCCCAGATACCGATCCTTGTCGCCATCGCGCTTTTCAACCGCCTCATAGGCCCCGGTTGACGCACCCGAAGGAACCGCGGCGCGGCCCATTGTTCCGTCTTCCAGAATCACGTCCACCTCGACGGTGGGATTGCCCCGGCTGTCCAGAATTTCGCGCGCGTGAATGTCGATGATGGTGCTCATGAGGCCCGTCCCTGAAGATGCTTTCGGTTGCAGGCGTCTTATCAGCACCCGGAAAAAAGTAAACCGGCACCGTTACCGCTAACGTACCTGTTTTTACGACTTTAGGGCTAACATTGCGGTGTTTGCGCGAACATTCGCAGGGATTTTCTTAGACCTGAGACAGCAGGCCGCGCCTCAGGCCGCGACGGCAGCCATCTCGCGCGCAAGCCGCCGCTCACGCACGAAAGTATACAGTCCGGATCCGATGATCAGGGACGCCCCCATCAGGGTCGGCAAATCGGGGCGTTCCTCGAACACCAGCATGCCTGCCAGTATTGAGAATAACAGTCTGGTATAGCGAAACGGGGTGATGGCCGATGCCTCGCCGATACGCATGGCGGTCACGATGCCATAGTACCCCAGAACACCGAACCCGATGGCCCCTACATAAATCCCGATCTGCGGTGCCTGCAACGTGGCAACCGGCGCAGCGGTCACGGTCATAAGCACAAGACCGGTCGGGATCAGCGCAAGATAGGCCTGCGACGCAACAACGACCGACGGTACGCGGTGATCGATGACCCGCGTCAGCAGATCCCGTGCCGCAATCGCAACCACGGTTGCCACCACAAACAGCGATTCCGGCTGGAACGCATCCGTTCCGGGCCGGATGATCATCAGCACACCGGCAAAGCCCACAAGAATCGCACTCCACCGGCGCCAGCCGACCTGCTCCCCCATGAACAGCGCCGCACCCATGGTGATCGTCAGCGGCAGCGCCTGAAACACCGCCGCAACAGTGGACAGATCAACCAGCGACAGCGCGGTCACAAAGGTCAGCGCGCCCACAGCCTCTAGCCCCGCCCGGATCAGTGGCAGTGGCGCCCAGGCCTGCGGCAGAAAAATGGGTTTACGTGTTGCAACTGCCAGAATCAGAAAGATGGCCGAGCAGAATGTGCCCAGCACCGTCAGAATCTGTCCGGTCGAAACATCGACCGACAATTGTTTGATGAACATGTCCTCAAGCGTAAAGGCCGCCATCGAGGCAATGATCATCAGGATGCCGTTGACGTTGTTCATGCGCGTATCCAATCTCTGCCGTCCACCATCGGTACGGCCAATGCGATCAGCAAAATCGCATGATCGCGGCTACGGCAAGGACTTTCGCATTAACTTCGATGAATAGACGTGACCCCACCCATCGCGTTTCGTGATACTTCCCACGCAGGCGCAACGTGCAGCCTGAAGATTTTCGGCAAGTTCTTTGATCCTTTTCCCCAAGATCGACGTACCCCTCCATGAGTTTGGAGGAGAGAATGAAACACGCAATCTTTGCCGCAGTCTTGTTTTCACCGGCTCCAGTTTCAGCCGGTTATGCAGTTCTTTACGAAGTTCATCCGTTGGGCGGAGACGCTTTCGAAGTGATCGCAACCCAAGGCCCTGCCTCAGGGGATTTTTGGTGCGGCGCGGCGCAATATGCACTCGCGGATCTTGGTAAAGGTGCGACACAGCGCATTTACGTCACACGCGGCCGAGGCCCCAGTGTGAAGAAGGGCGACAAGCAAGCGGTGCAATTCACATTCAGTCCGCCAGCCAGTGGCGCTGTCGAAAGCCAATCTATTTCAGTTGATATCGTCGGAAACGGCATGAGCGCCGCCCAGGCTCAGGCCTTCTGCTTTGACCGGACGATCAAGGATTAACGCTTGCGGATCGGAACCCCGTAAAGCTCCAACTTGTGACCGCGCAGTTCATATCCCAGCTTGGCGGCGATCTTTTCCTGCAGCGCCTCGATATCCGGATCGACGAATTCGATCACCTCGCCCGAGTTGATGTCGATCAGATGGTCGTGATGGTCCCGCTCGGCATCTTCATAGCGCGCGCGCCCGTCGCCGAATTCCAGCCGCTCAAGAATTCCGGCCTCTTCGAACAGTTTGACCGTCCGGTACACTGTCGCGATCGAGATACCTTCGTCCAGCGCCGAGGCTCGCGAATACAGCTCCTCAACATCCGGATGGTCATCGCTCTGCTGCAGCACACGGGCAATCGTCCGGCGCTGGCCGGTCATGCGCAGCCCTTTGGCTTCGCACCGGGCGATGATGGTATCCGACATGATGACCCCCAAATCCTTTCAGGACCTCTGTCTTAGTACGTCTTTTTACCGCCTGCCACCGTGAATCGCGCCGGGGCAAGTTCAGGATGCGTCAAAATTTGCTCAGGCTGAAGCGCGAAGATCAGCCCAGACAGGCAGGTGATCCGAGGCGATATGCGCCGGACGTTCGGCGTGAACGCCGTGGGCAAGCGCCTCCAGCCCGTCGCTCAGCGCGATCCGGTCCAGCGCCCCCAACGGCTGGGCGGCCGGAAAGCTGGGTATCGGCGGCAGAAACCGCATGTCAGGCGCCAGCCGGTCCAGAACGGGCTGGCGGGACCACTCGTTGAAATCCCCGGCCCAGACCGTCGGCATCAAGTTCAGGTCCCGGCTGTCCTGCCGCATGTGCCTGATCTGCCGGTGGCGTGAATGGGTCAGCAATCCCAGATGCATGCCAAGAATACGAAGAGGGCCGATCGGAGTGTCAAACTCCACCCGCACCGCGCCCCGCGGCTCAAAACCCGGCAGATCGTGATGCTCGGTCTGCCGGACCGAGATATGATCCCCGCGCCAGATCACGGCATTTCCATGCCATCCAAGACTGCCCGCGCCGCCAAGGTTCGCAACCTTCCACCCGGCCTCTTCCAGCATGAAATGCGGCAAGGCGGCGGGACGTGGCGGCAGACGCTTGTCCGCTTCCTGCAGCACGACGATTTCCGCGCCCATCCGGTCCAGCACCTGCAAAATGCGCTGCGGCTGCCTGCGCAGATCCAGCCCCACACATTTCTGAATGTTGTAGCTGGCAATGCGCAGGGACAAAGGCTGAAGCATGGGTTCCGGGATCAACTTGGCTCTCTGAGGAATACCCTAGATTGCCACGCCACACGCCGCATTCAAGCCCGAATATTCATTTCGGGGTGAACCGGATCGGGCGAAAGGTATCAGTTGCAAGACAGACGTTCCGGAAAACATCAGCACCTCGGTGTAAGCCCCTGATACCTTTTACATGTCAAAAAAGGCCGACCCAATCGGATCGGCCTTGGAACTAATCGGCGCTTAGAGGTTCGGGAAATAGTCCTCGCAGTCCCCATCGCGATAGACATCCGCGGTGCAGCAATGCAACCCGCCGCCAAAGGCATATGCGTCGCGCAATTCAACCTCGACCACTTCCATGCCCAGCTTGTCCATCTGTTCGGCCTGATAGACTTCGGATTTTTCCACACAGACGGTTTTCGGGTCCAGCACCAGCACATTCATCGACAGCCAGGTCGACGAATAGCACAGCGGCGGCGGCGTGTTGTGGGCGGGCTGTGCCGCATCCACGATCTCCCATCCGTTCCGCTCGAACATGCCGCGCTGTTCCTGCGGCAACCGCCGTTGCGGATTGTTCAGGATCAGGCCGGGACGCAGAGGGGTAAAGGTGGCGTCGATATGGATCGGATAGGGATCACCCGGAAAGTTCACCGTGTGAACGCGGTGATCCGGGAAGTGACGCCGCAGCCACTCGATCCCCTTGAGGTTGGTGGTAAACCCATGCTGCACCACTAGATCACGGCCAAAGCGCAGCACGTCTGCAGCATCGAACAGCGGCTCTTCCTCGGTGGTGACAAAGAACTTCTCTGCCGCCCATTGCAGGCGTTTCTCGACGCCGATCTTGTCGCTGAGATAATCGGGATGATAGTCCGCATCGGTCAGGCGCGGCTTGGGCGCGGCCTCGTGGCGGAAATTGGGGTCTTCGTCCCAGTACTGCTGCATCAGAGGGCGATAGTTCAGGTATTCGAACCAGCGACAGCGGTACGACATCGTCGCCTCAAGCATCTCGTGCCCGACGGTCAGCAGAACATCCCGCGGCGGCATGCAGCCAAACTGACTTTCGGTATGAAAATCCGGAGTGGTGGCCGGTTGCGAGTGATCAATGGATGTCGGGCGATCCACGCGAATACCGCGCTTGCGCAGCTGATCGGCGAAATTGTCGAGCAATTCATTGGCCCGGTCGATGGTTTCCTGAGGCCGCCTGCCCCACTGGCCGCGCATATCGCTGTCTTCCGGCACCTTCGCGTCCAGCGCAGGCTCTTCCGGCGGAATATGACAATCATCCGCGCGGCCCACGATCACGTGGCGCAGGGTGTCCCATTCGTTCCAGCTTTTGACTTCGGTTTTATCCGGTGACCAGGCCATGGCCGTCTCCTGTTGCGAGGGAGACAAGGCAGGGCCCTCAATCTCCCGATTGAAAGTCCCGGCGTACAGGATCTGTGTTGTACGATAACTACCCCCGGCGACGCCATCGCCAGAGTGCCTGACCGGGGGCATAGCATTGCTGGCGGGCGTTGGGAAGAAGGGGTTTTCGAGTATATCCCGGTTTTCCGACATCCCGCGTATGACGCGTCTGCCCGGTCCGTATCTTACCCTTTACATCTAACCCGCAGGCAAGTTGGCTCTGGTATTTCAATGGCGTGTGAAACAATGAGCTGGCAGTGAAACAATAGCCAACTTTCAGCTCAGTCCGTTAAACCCTGCCATTCGCCGAAAACGCTCCACACTCACGTCCCGCAAAACGTGGCATGAACGACTTCACCTTCGGTCGGAGGCCGGGCAAGGTCCGAGTTTTCTTCTGCCCACACATATGGCGCAGACAGGACCGCGTTCAGCCTGTTGAAGGGTGCATAATCCCCCTGCACGGCAGCCTGAATCATCTGCTCCACCCGATGATTGCGCGGAATAAAGGCCGGGTTTGCAGACACCATCGTTTCAACAGCATTCGCCTCACGCCCGGTGCGCACCTGCCATTTCTCTGCCCACGCATCATAGGCTGTGGGGTCCGTGAACTGATCCCTCGCCTTGCCCGCGCCCAGCGCATGGAACGTATTGGTAAAATCCGCCTGATTTTGCGCCATGCGCGTCAAAAGGTCGGTGATCAGTTCAAGATCGCCCTCCTCCGCCCGGCTCAGACCGATCTTGGCCTGAAACCGCCTCAACCATTCGTCCTGCAAAAGCCCGGGCATCGCGTGAACGATTTCCGTTGCCTCCTCGACGGCGGCTTCTTTGTCCTCGATCTGCTGGATCAAAGATGTCGCCAGTTGCGCGACATTCCAGACCGCGATGTCCGGCTGGTTGGAATAGGCATAACGCCCCATCCGGTCGATCGAACTGTAGACCGTGTTCGGATGATACGTGTCCATGAACGCGCAGGGGCCATAGTCGATGGTCTCTCCCGCGATCGAGCAATTGTCCGTGTTCATCACACCATGGATGAACCCGACGCTCATCCACTGGGCAATCAGCCGAGCTTGTGCATCCCGCACCGCCCGCAACAGACCCATCGGCCCTTCGACCTCGGGATAGTGCCGCTGGATGGCGTAATCCGTAAGCTGTTTCAGGTTGGCTATCTCACCCCGCGCGGCGAACACCTGAAACGTACCGACCCGCAGATGGCTTTGTGCCACCCGTGTCAGCACCGCTCCGGGCATTGGCGCTTCACGCAGAACGATCTCGCCGGTTTCCACGGCAGCCAACGCCCGCGTTGTCGGAATGCCCAGCGCATGCATCGCCTCGGAAATCACGTATTCCCGCAGCACCGGCCCCAGCCAGGCCCGGCCATCCCCCTGCCGCGAAAACGGCGTCCGGCCAGAGCCCTTAAGCTGTATGTCGCGCCGCACACCGTCCGTCCCAACGGTTTCACCCAGCAGAATTGCGCGCCCGTCCCCAAGCTGAGGGTTATAGTGGCCAAACTGATGCCCCGAATACAGCTGCGCCAACGGCTCGGCCCCGTCGGGTACTGCATTACCGGCAAAGGTGTTTGCCATATCCTGAACATCGCCCTCGGTAATCCCCAGCACACGGGCCAAATCGGAGTTAAAGGCGATCATCCGCGGCGCACTCACCGGTTCGGGGTTCTGGCGCGCGAAAAACCCGCTTGGCAGACGGGCAAACGAATTATCAAAGGGGATCATCATGGTCATGGGACAAAGATAAAACCCAAACCCATGATTGCCATAGCGGAATGCGGCACCTCGTGCATAATCGCGCCAAACGAATGAGGCAGACATGACACCCCAACAGATCATCGATCACCTGAAACTGGAACGACACCCCGAAGGCGGCTGGTTCAAGGAAACCTGGCGCGCCGAAAATCAGGGCCGCGCCACCGGCACCTGCATCTACTTCCTGCTACAGGAAACCGAGCGCAGCCACTGGCACCGGGTAGATGCCACCGAGATTTGGCACTATCACGCCGGTGCGCCGCTGATCCTGTCGCTAAGCGGTTCAGATACCGGGCCTGCCACCGATCACCTGCTGGCGCCGGACCTGACCAAAGGTGCGCCGCAACTGATCGTTCCCAAGGGCCATTGGCAGGCCGCGCACACCACCGGCGCTTACACTCTGGTCAGCTGCACCGTTTCGCCGGGGTTCCAGTTCGAAGGATTTGAACTCGCTGAACCGGATTTCGACATCCCAAGGGCTTGATCGACGGCCTTTCCTGCGTAGGGTGAGCGCATGGATCACCGCGCGCTCATCTCCTCGCTGCCGCCCCAGACCAAGGCCAGCCTGCTGGCACGGTCGGACGCGGCTGGCCTGAAGCACCTGATTGGTTACTTCGCCGCCCTGACGCTGACGACAACCGGCATCCTGATGCAGGTCCCGTTCTGGCAAGCGTTGATCCTGCCACAGGGCCTCTTGCTGGTGTTCCTGTTCACGCTCAGCCACGAATGCACGCATAAGACACCGTTCCGAACCAGTTGGCTGAACGAAGGGGTCGGACATCTGGTCGGCCTGCTGATCCTGCTTCCCTTCACGTGGTTTCGGTATTTTCATCTGGCCCACCACAAATGGACGAACGATCCCGAACGCGATCCCGAACTGGCCGGAAAGCCGCGGCCCGACAGCTGGATTTCCGTCGCGATCTACCTGACAGGCTGGTTCTACTGGACCGGGATGGCGCGGGTACTTGTCGACAACGCCATGGGCCGCATCGACGCCCCTTACCTGCCCGAACGCCAACACGGCGCCATGAAAACCGAGGCGCGCGTGCTGCTCGCCCTCTACGCCCTCGCTGTCATAAGCCTGTTCTTCTCACCAGTGATGTTCTGGGTCTGGCTGCTGCCCCTTCTCGTCGGCCAACCGTTTCTCAGGCTCTACCTGCTTGCCGAACACGGCCTCTGCCCGCCTGTTGCGAACATGCTGGAAAATTCCCGCACCACGTTCACCAACCGGATCGTTCGCTTTCTGGCATGGAACATGCCCTACCACGCGGAACACCACGCCTTTCCGAACGTCCCCTTCCACCAGTTGCCCGCCTTTCACGACTGGACCCAGAAGCACTTGAAATCCACCTCGAACGGCTACGCAAAATTCACCGCGGACTATGCCCGCTCCCTCACGCGCTGAGGTTTTCTCTCCATCTGGCCCAAATACTCTGGAGGTGAGGCCGTAAGGCCGAGGGGGCGCCCCCCCCTACCCGGCCACCGCGCCATCCGGCGCCGGCACACTGATGATCCCGCCCCCCACCAGCGCCCGCACTCCGGTCGTGCCGGGGCATGAGGTCGGCAATCCCCGCGCGACCCGCACCGCGAGATACGCAAAGGCCTGCGCCTCCAGCATGTCGCCATCCAGACCGACACTTTCAACAGGCTCCACCGGACAATCCAGCGAGACCCGCAGCATCTCCATCAACACCGGATTGTGCCGTCCCCCTCCGGTCACCAGCACCCGCGAAGGCGGCTTGGGGCAGTGTTCCATCCCCTGCGCAACCCCGGCGGCGCACATCCCGGTCAGCGTGGCAACAGCATCCGAGTCATTCAGCTCCTGCACCAAACCGATCATCTCGGCGAAATCGTTGCGATCCAGCGATTTGGGCGGCATCCGGTTGAAAAACGGCTCGGCCAGAAACAACTCCAGCGCCCCGCTTTCTACCGTACCACCCCTGGCGACCGCTCCGTCCCGATCCATGGACTTGCCCAAGCGCGCCTGCATCAGATCATCCACCGGTGCATTGGCTGGCCCGGTGTCAAACGCCAGCAGCGCACCTGGGTCTTCAGGGCGCGCAAATGACGGATCGACATAGGTCAGGTTGCCCACTCCGCCCAGATTCAGAAAACACAAAGGCTCTTCCGCGCCGATCCACTCCGCACAGGCAAAGTGAAAAAACGGGGCCAAAGGCGCACCCTCACCCCCCATCGACACGTCATCCGATCTGAAATCCCAAACCACCGGCACATGCAACTCCCGGGCAAGCCGGGCTCCGTCGCCCACCTGCAAGGTCCCTCGACCGCGTGGCTCATGTGCCAGTGTCTGCCCGTGAAAGCCGATCAGCTCGGCCCCATCGAACCCGGACAAAGCCTCGGCATGTGCTTGTGTGATCAGATCGCCCGCGACGGCAACCGCATCACCGTTCCAATGCCCCAGTGCTGCGCGCAGAGTGTCCCTTTCGTCACCCGAATATCCGCGATACCCGGTTTCGCCAAACTCCTGAATGCGCTCACCGTCGGTCACGACCACTGCCGCATCAACTCCATCCAGAGATGTGCCCGACATGGCCCCAAGGGCCCGGATCGGTCCGGTTTTTCTGATACCTGCCGCCATGCCCGTACCTTCGGTTTCTCTTTATCGCTCTTGGGTGGCCAAATCTTGCGAACTTGCCGCCCCGACGCAAGGCCGTATCCTTCCCGTGGACAGGATTTTTCCCAAAGTGACAATCGCGCAGCGTGTTCTGTCAGCACTCAAGCCGACCCGGACCTCAATTGCCTTTGCCATCCGCCGGCAGTTTCACCTATCTTTTCCGAAAGTGACACCGCACCCGACGGGCCAGGATGCAATAACGCTATGGAACGATCTGACTCACAGACCCCGCCCGAGACCCACCAGAGGCGAAACCACCGGCTGATCTTTCTGTCGGGTGCGCTTTCGACCATCGGGGGGCAACTGGCCAATCCGACAATCGTTTTGCCGTTCCTCTATCTGGCGCTTGGTGCACCGACCGTCATCGCCGGGCTGTTGCTTCCCTTCGTCACCGGCTCGCGCCTTATCTCTGAAATCTTCGTCTCTCCGTTCGTCAACAACATCGTCCGCGCCAAGGTGGCCGTCTATGCAACGGACATTCTGACAGCGTTGGCTCTGGCGCTTGTTGCCATCTTCGCAACCAGCCTGACGCAGGTGCTGCTCATCCTGCTGTTTCTGATCACCGCAATCGTCATGGGCCTGTGTCAGGGCGTCAACACGATCGGAACCAACCAAGTCTACGGAACCACCGTGGCCGAAAACATCCGCAATCGAATGGTTTTCGCCCAAGCCACGATATCCGGCATACTGGCAATTCTCGTCGTCTGGCTGACCCGGGACCTGATGGCCTCGGACAAGCCAATGCAGCAGCATATCGTCGTGCTGTGGTGCGGTATACTGGCGCTGACAGTTGCCGGGCTCAGCTTTGTCGGCGTGAAACTTCTGGAAGGCCGATTGTCCTCACCTGCGGCCGAGGCACCAGCCCGCCCTCTCGCCGCGCTTGCAAGGGGCTTCAAAACCGGCATGGCCTATGGCTGGTTCCGACGGTTCCTGCTCACCCGGGTCGCGTTCATATCCGTCGAACTGGCCATGCCATTCTACACCATTCACGCCGCGACGTTTCACATCGGCACCCACAACGCGCTCAGCTATTTCGTGATGGCCTCAAGCGCGGGGATCGTGATTGGATCGCTCGTCTGGAACTGGATCAGCGGCCGCTACTCGGTGAACCTGTCAATGGTTCTGGGCTGCATCGTTTCAGCTGCTTCAGCGGTTCTGGCACTAGCCTTCACGTTCACCGGAATGGCGCAAGAGGTCTGGTCCTATGCGCTGGTCATCCTGCTGCTGTCCTTTGGCAGCAACGGTGTCATCTATGGCCGCTACCTTTATCTGATCGAGATGACGAACAAGTCCGAACGCCCCTATCTTGTCGCTATGGGCGATGTCACCGCCGGGATGGTCGGCATGGCCTTTGCCGCAGTGCTCAGCCTGCTTGCCCACCTGCACGACCCGGTCACGCCCCTGTTCGTTCTGGTTGCGCTGAACGGGTTTGCGGTTCTGGCTGGCCTCAGGCTGCCCCGATCCGGCAATTCCACCCCTGCCACCGGCTAAAGCTCCTGTAGTCAAAGGAACCTCTGGACTTTCCGCCCGTTTTGCGACAGTCCCTCTGTCCGTGCGCCGGGTCGCAACTGCAGATCCCGAAACGCCCAAAACATCAATTCCCCTTCCGGCAAGGGCACCTGACAGACGGACAGCATCAACCATGGCTTACCATCCCAAATCGGATTTCATCGCAGTGATGATGGAGCGCGGCTTTCTCGCCGACTGCACCGATTATCAGGGCCTCGACGAGGCGCTGATCAAAGGGTGCCAGCCGGGTTATATCGGCTTTGACGCAACCGCCAAATCGCTACACGTCGGCAGCCTTATTCAGATCATGATGCTGCGCTGGCTGCAAAAGACCGGTCACAAGCCGATCACCCTGATGGGCGGCGGCACCACCAAAGTGGGCGACCCGTCCTTTCGCGCCGACGAACGCCCCCTGCTGGGGCCGGAACAGATCGACGCCAACATCGCGGGCATCAAAAAGGTCTTCGCCGCCTATATCGACTATGACAGCGGTGCCGAAAACGCGGCGCTGATGCTTAACAATGCCGAATGGCTGGACGGCCTGAACTACCTCGATTTCCTGCGCGATATCGGGCGGCATTTTTCGGTCAACCGGATGCTTGCCTTTGAATCGGTGAAATCGCGGCTGGACCGCGAACAGTCGCTGTCATTCCTCGAATTCAACTACATGATCCTGCAGGCCTATGACTTTCTCGAACTGAATCGCCGCTATGGCTGCATCCTGCAGATGGGCGGCAGCGACCAGTGGGGCAATATCGTCAACGGTATCGACCTGACCCGCCGTGTGCTGGATCACGAAATCTATGGCCTGACATCCCCCCTGCTGACCACATCGGACGGCAAGAAGATGGGCAAATCGCAGGACGGCGCGGTCTGGCTGAACGCCGACATGCGCTCGCCCTATGAATTCTGGCAGTTCTGGCGCAACACCACGGACGCCGATGTCGGTCGGTTCCTGAAACTCTACACCGAACTGCCGGTGGACGAATGCGACCGCCTCGGCGCGCTGCAAGGGTCCGAGATCAACGAGGCCAAAATCCGCCTCGCCAACGAAGTCACCACCCTGCTGCACGGGGCCGAAGCTGCGGCAAATGCCGAGGCCACAGCCCGCGAAGTGTTCGAAAAAGGCGGTATCGGTGGCGACCTGCCCACCCTGACACTCAGTGCGGATGATCTGCCGATTTCTATCGTTCAGGTTCTGGTCAAATCCGGCCTCGCCAAATCGGGCAAAGAGGCAAAACGCCTGATCGCAGAAAACGGCGCCAGACTGGACGACGCCCCGCTAACCGACGCGGGCCTGATGCTGGACGCGGGCGCGCTGTCCTCGCCGATCAAGCTGAGCGCGGGCAAAAAGCGCCACGCGCTGGTACAACTGGGCTAACGGAGCGTACCCGGATATTCGATCAGTCGGCCACCGGCCACGTGCCTGCATCCGCCTGACTTTGCAAACAGGTGGGCGCAGGCGCTGTCAGACTGATTGAATCATGGGGCATCCGTTGTTTCATGGTTGGCTATTGCGCTGCAATGCAACCCATAGTGGGCAAACAGCCAAAGCCACCCTTACTCACGTTTGTTTCCGAACTCTCAACAATGCGATACATAGTTACAAATTAGACACAACCTATGCGCGTTTAGCCGTTCACTCCTGCAAACCTTTGCCGAAATCGGGGTAACTTGCCCATCCTGATGTTTAATCCTGACGGATCAGGACGATTGAATTTTAGTTACAAACCATAATCACCAGGTGGTTCAGCAAGTACGATGGGGCAGGTAATTTCCAGAAGGAAGGAACTCGTATTCCTTTTGTGCATTACTCTCGCCATGGTAGCAGCGCGATTGACCCTGCTCGCAACGGGCTTTGATCCGGCCTACGACCAGTCGATGCTTTTGTCCAATTTCCCTCTTGAACATCCGACTGACGTGTTCAGACCGCTTCCCTATTTCGAACAGACCACAACACTTGGCCACGGCGTGCTCATGGATGCGCTGGCAAAGATGTTCGGTCCCGAAGACATGGCACGCGTCCATGCGATCCGGCTGCTGACCATCCTTGTCTTCTCGGCCTCGCTGTTCTGGCTCTATTTTCTGCTTCGTCGATTTGTGACCACGCTTGAGGCTTTGCTGTCTGTTGCCGTCATCGGCAGTTCGCCCACCGCTCTGACCTTTGCGGTAAACTCCAAGCACTACGCGTTCGAGTTCGCCGCAACCATCATGATGATTGCGGCTGCGTTTCACTATCTCCGACGACCGGGATTGCAAAGCGGGATGGGCGTGATTGCCGCCGGCACGTTCGCGGCCTTGTTCGCCTTTGTTACGCCGATCATCATTGCGTCGGTTGGAATTGCCACCCTGACTGCCCAAACCATTCAGTTCAATACTCACCGGACTTCCCCGCAGCAGGTATGGAGGCACGTGGCAGGCACGCTGGCCGTAGGCGCGGTCCTGATCCTGATTTCCGCCGTATTTTACTTTGGCTACACCAGTATCGTCACAGTGAATGATCTAGCGGCCTATTCGGAGCGGGATGCAAAAAAATACATTGAGATAAACAACTTGCTCTCCCCGCAATCGGTTCGAAACGCGTTGGAGTATTCAACCTACCTGTTCAAACTCGTCGAGATAAATGTAATAGAGTTCGAGTCTCCATGGCTCAGAGACTATTTGCCCTTCACCATCCCTGTCATGATTTTCTATGTCATCGGCATTGGCAGCCTATGGCAAAGATCGCCGTTCTGGGTCACCGCCGCCATCGCCGCGCCGCTGTTAACGCTGGCACTCAATCTCGCTCAGGTCTTCCCGTTTTCGGGTGTGCGCCAGCACTTGTTTGCAGCGCCCCTTGTCGTGCCCGTGGTTGTCATCGGATTTACAAGCAGCGTTCAGTGGATCGCCAGCAAACTATCGGTTCCAAATGCTGCAAATGCCCTAATATCCGGGCTTGTGGTTACGGCAGTCCTTTTATCGCTCTTTGGCTCTCTGCGCGGGGACAGCGCCGTTGCACGACTGGCTGACAAAATCGAAGAATCCGGCGACCCGGTCTGGGCTTATTACGGGGCGCAACCGATCCTTCGCACACTTCGCCCGGGCTGGATGGACCGTGACGAAGTCCCTATTCACGGGCTTTTGCCGCATGAAAGCAGCAACCGGCGCTGGGTCCTCCCCGCGCGGGTCGAGGACGACACGGGTATGCTGCCCCAATATTACCGATCAGCATCCGCGGCTATAGCACAGCACGACAAATTGTGGCTGGTGTTTTCGATGTGGTATTTCGACGTTGCCCACATCCAAGGGCTCGAGGTTTTCCTGCAAAATGCACGCGGGCCCGACAGGGATTGCGCCGTCTGGAGAAACCAGCACAAAACACTGGTCGCGTATTGCGGTCCGGCAGCTGACGTGGAAGCCCTGCGCGAACAAACACCCCGTGACCATACCCCTGAATGGAACCGATGGGTCAGTTCCGGGGATTGGATACGGTATATTAAGGGAGAAACCGGCAACCTGCTGCGTGGCGAGGAATACACGCCCACCCCGGAAAACACACTGGCCGCTAAATCCTGAAACGCTCTACGCACCACATGCACGCCCAAGACTGGACAGGTGATCTCCCTCCCTTTGATCGCTGCTAATTCAACATTTTTTTTGCTAAAGCAATCGTCTGCCCAGCGGACTTTGCGAACTTTCGTTGCACCTCGCTGAAAGGTCTGTTTTGGTGCAGAAACAACGGTCTAGCGGCCAATACATTCGCATCACATTTTGCCTAACTGGAAGAGCAGCCAGAGTTAATGCGCCAATTATTTAACATTGCCCAATACCTTGCACCCGTTGTCGGAATTGCAGGCCTCATCATGATCGTCATCGGAGCAAAATCGGATCCGGTGAACTGGACACTGATTCAGCAGAGTATTCCGCTTGTGATCCTGTCGTTCATCTTCAAACCGCGTAAGGATCACCCCATGGCAAAGCTGATGGGGATGGACCGCCGCCGCTCAACCTCACGCTCCGGAACAAACCGCAACGATCCGCTGTCCACACCTATCTCCTCGTACGGTGAACCTGCGCCACAGGACCAAACGCCCGAATTCGACGGCGCGGGATCCGTAGACTACCATGCTGATCAGGTTAAGTTGGTGCCGCTCCTGCCCGGGCAATCCGGCAGCGGACGCAGCTGGATTGGAGGGGCCCCCATGCTGCCTTCGGTCATGGGCTGGCCTCAGGTCAATGGATCACCAAGTTGGTTCATCGCCCAGATTGCGTTGGAGGAACTACCGGCAGGCATTTGGGGTGGCCTCGGGCCGCGCGAAGGCTGGCTGGCTTTCTTCGTTCCGACCGAAGGGGGGATCGACAATAATTTTCAGGTCTTTCATTTCAGCGGCCCTGTCGCCACGCGCCCCTGGCCAGAAGTTGATCGCACATTCTACTTTGGTACCACTGGTGACGGGGCAAGAAAGGTACTGACCCGGGCTGGCCTTTCTGTGGCACCGCATCCACCCCGATTTTCTCTGAAAGTTCAGCCCCATGACAAGTCGGGCGAGTCTCAGAAACCCAGTGTGCCCGCTGAGCGCCCGCGGGCGACGATCTATAACGACTATGATCCCAGATCGCCAGAATTCCGTCCCTTCAATCGGTCTGGCGCACGGGCTCTTGTGTCTGCTCTTATTGCAGCGCAGGCGCGTGGGATAGAATCTCAGGAAAGTACAATCTCGAACTGCGAACGCGTGCTGAAGGCTCCCGAAACCAGCGGGGCCTTAGCGGCAGCCCCTGCGCGCATGGCGCTTGCCCAGAAAGTGAAGGACTCGCGCCTGGCTGCCATAAGCCTGCTTGAACCAATCGCGGCGCGGCTGGCGTCTGAGCCGGACATGATTTTTGGTCCGTCCGAAGTGGACGACCTTTTGGCCGAGCTCGACAACATAAGGTTCCAGGACAGCGAATTCACCGGTGAAGGCGACGGACAAAAAAAGCTGGGCGCGCCGCGTCCGGTGTTTGACGATTATTGGTTCGCTTCCGAGGCTATGGTGGCGTTCGAGATGCTGGCCAAAGACGCAATGGTCAATGACCCGGGCAGTGTTCCTGAAGCCACTCGCGACCTCTATGAGGCGGTGTGGCGTTCAGATCAGACGAGCGAATATCTCACGATGGGGGGCAATCTGGATGGCGGATTCTCTTCCTCAAGCCTTACGGACCCGGTGTTTCTGTTGGAAGTTCCCAGCAGTGATCTTGTGGGCTGGATGTGGGGTGACGTCTCAAGTCTCGGCGTGTTCATTTCACCTGCAGACTTGGCCAATGGCCGTTGGGACAAGGCATGGGGGGACATCCGGCACGGCTAGTTCAGCGTGTGTAGGATTCAGCACCCCTGACAGGGGCAATGATGCAGCCTTGCGAGGAGGGTAAGTCGCATTTTCGCGGCGAGACCATCCGTCACTATTGGCGGAAAGCAAACACTCAGAGGATGGCCCTCTCTTCACACGGCTGGACATACGCACCGGCAATATATTATTTGAACACATGTTCATATTATGGGAGAGGAACCCGCCATGCAATTGTCCACTACAGCCGCGATCATCACCGGCGGCGCTTCGGGGCTGGGTGAGGCCACCGCCCGCTACTTTGCCGAAAACGGCGCACAGGTCACAATCCTTGACCGTGATGCCGAACGCGGCCCCGCGGTTGCCAAGGAAATCGGCGGACATTTCGCGCAAACCGACGTGACGGATGAAGCCTCGGTTGCTGCCGCAGTCGCGCTGGCCAGCGAAAAGATGGGCAAGATCACCGCAACCGTGAACTGCGCCGGGATCGCCTATGGCATCAAGACTGTCGGCAAGGACGGCCCCCATCCTCTGGACGCCTTTCAGCGCACAATCGACATCAACCTTGTCGGCACCTTCAACGTCTCGCGCCTTGCGTCTGTCGAAATGGCAAAGAACGAACCCGAAGCGGACGGCGCACGCGGGGTCATCATCAACACCGCCTCGATCGCCGCCTTCGACGGTCAAAAAGGACAAGCAGCCTATGCTGCCTCAAAAGGCGGTGTCGTCGGCATGACCCTTCCGATGTCCCGCGATCTGGCCTCAAGCGGTATTCGGGTGATGACCATTGCGCCCGGTATCTTCATGACGCCGATGCTGGCCGGTCTGCCCGAAGAGGTTCAGCAACAACTTGCAGCCGACGTACCGAACCCCGCCCGCCTTGGTGATCCGCGCGAGTACGGCCGTCTGGCCGGATTCATCGTCGAAATGGGATACCTGAACGGCGAGGTCATCCGCATCGACGGCGCATTGCGGATGCGGTAATTCCATCACCGATTCCGGCTGGCATCGTGACCACAGATGGCAGCCGGTCGGGCGGGTTCATATCCGCGCTTTGGACAGTTACACGTCGCGCCCGAAGGGTCCTGGGTTTTGTACAATCCAGACAAACACCCCCATTCGGGATGTACAAATCATAACTTTTCGGCCTCAGCCTTCTCTTCCAGCGTCAGCCACTCCTCTTCGGCGGCGGCCAGTTTTTCCTGCCGTTCTACCAACGCGTCGGTTGCCTTCTGAAACTTGACCGGCTCGCGGGTGAACAATTCAGGATCGGACATGAGCTCTTCGAGTTTACCGATCTCGGCCTCCAGTCGTGCAATCTCGGCAGGCAGCTTTTCCAGCCGGTGCTTTTCCGAAAAGGACAAACCAGTTTTCGGCTTCGCTTCCTGCTTTACCTTCGGCTTTGATTGCTTTGTTTTTTCGTCTTTTTTATCGGTCACGTCGCCGCGCTGCGCGATGTAGTCGGACCATCCACCCGCATAGACCGTAGCACGCCCGTTGCCTTCCATGGCGATGGTGGTCGTTGCCACGCGGTCCAGAAAATCCCGGTCGTGGCTGACCAGCAGAACACTACCGTCATAGTCGTCCAGCAATTCCTGCAACAGGTCCAGCGTCTCGACATCCAGATCGTTCGTAGGTTCATCCAGAACCAGCAGGTTCGAACTGCGCGCCATCAGCTTTGCCAACAGCAAACGCGCCTTTTCACCCCCTGAAAGAGACCGCACCGGCGCCCGCGCCTGCCGCTCATCAAACAGAAATTCTTTAAGATAACCAACGACATGCTTGGGTTGGCCGCGCACCATAACCTGATCGGCCTTGCCTGACACCCGCATTGTGGGATCACCGGTCAGGCTGTCCCAAAGGCTCATCTCGGGGTCCAACTGAGCGCGCGCCTGATCGAACACCACCGTCTCGAGGTTCGTTCCCAGCGCCACTGAACCCTCATCCGGCGCCACCTCACCCAGAAGCATTTTCAACAGCGTCGTCTTACCCACTCCGTTGGGCCCGACAAACGCCACACGGTCACCACGCTGCACCAGCAGATCGAAATTCCGAACAATCTGTTTGCCATCGAAACTCTTGGCCAGACCTTTCGCCTCGATCACCTTTCGGCCGGATTTCGGACCGGATTCCAATGACATGGCGGCAGAACCCTGCCGTTTTATCTGCGAGGCCCTCTCGGCCCGAAGCGCTTGCAACGCCCGAACCCGCCCCTGATTTCGCTTGCGCCGCGCACTGATGCCTTCAACCGCCCATCGTCCCTCGGATTTGATCAGACGATCCAGCTTGTGCCGCTGCATATCCTCGTCTTCCCAAACCTTGTCACGCCACGCTTCAAAGGCCTCAAAGCCCTTCTCCTGCCGCCGCACCACACCACGGTCGATCCACAAGGTCGCACGGGTTAGCGCCCGCAGAAAGGCACGGTCGTGTGAGATCAGAACAAAGGCCGCCCGGGTGGCGCCCAATTCCCTTTCCAGCCAAGAAATCGCTTCGATATCAAGGTGGTTGGTGGGTTCGTCCAGCAGCATCAGATCGGGTGCTTCGGCCATCAGCTTGGCCAATGCCGCGCGACGCCGCTCTCCACCCGAGGCTGTCCCGACCGCGCGCGAAGGGTCAAACTTCAGCCCCTCTCCAGCGCGTTCAACCTTGTAAAGCTCGCCCGGCTCCAGACCGCTGGAGGCGTAGTCGCCCAGCGTCGCAAACCCCTCCATTCCGGGGTCCTGCTCCATGTATCCCACTGACTTTCCAGGTGGAATGACAATATCGCCCTTATCAGGTTCGACCAATCCGGCCATAACCTTCATCAGGGTGGATTTTCCCGATCCGTTTCGACCAACCAGCGCCACCCGGTCACCGGGCTGGACCACCAGTTCAAGTTCGGAAAACACCGGATCACCCCCGAAAGTCAGGGAAATGCCGGACATCTGTAGCAAAGGAATTCGAGCCATGCCCGCCAGCTAAACCGGCTGGGACGAAGCGTCAACGCCCTGATCTTCTTCTCGTTCCAAATACAGGCTCTACCCGGCCACTGAACGCAGCAAACGCTTGCGTGCCGGGGGGATTGCCCCGATTTCAAGCCCGGTGAACACGTGAAGCGTGTTCAAGTGCCGGTCCACAACCGCATGGTCGCTGACCCAGCCCCCCATCAACAGATAGGTCCGCAGCAATGGTGGCATCCGCAACATCGCCTTTTTCATATCCGGCCGGCGGCGCAGACGCGCCGCAAAACGGAAAACATCCGGCGCCTTCACCCGCGGCAACCACTGCTTTGGCCCCAAATGCCGGTCTTTGAGCACGGCAAAGGCATCCAGGTATTCACCGGTCTCGGTCCCGGCAAAGGAAGAGCAGCCAAACAGCATCCTGATCCCGTTGCGATCCACATAAGCCGTCATTGCCCCCCAAGCGACACGCAGGATGTCAGGGTCCTTCCATTCCGGATGAATGCAGAAACGCCCCATCTCGACCATGGGACCTTGGTAATCCGCCATTGCCGACAGGTCATAATACTGCGCGGAATAACTGCGCTGAATGTCGCCGCCATCCGTCAGGGTCAGCATCCGGAAACAGCACACCGGCCGCCCCTGCTGCAGGTCTTCGACAAGCACATGTGCGCACAGATCATCGAACCTGTCCCGATCAGTATCAGGTGTTCCGAAGGCCAATGTACGCAGCGCCTGAGCCGCCTCTACATCCTTTGCAGTATGCGCCACTCGGGCGCGATACCGACCCTTTTTCAGCAACACTGTTCCTGCCAAGGTCTGATCCTCCGCAGATTGCATCCGGTACCCTTGTGACCGCACGCCTAGCATACAAGATGTGACCAGCGTGTGACGAGCCGTAGGAGAATGCGGTATCAGTTGCCGGTGACCGTCGCCGGGTTAAACGTACCGATGTTGCCCAGAAGCTGACGCAGGAACGTCTTGTCCTGAACGCTGGAGCTGGTCACACGACGCTCAAGCGGCACGACGATTCCGTCTTCCAGCCCATAGCGCTCGACGTTGCGAACCACCCCGCGCTGGTCAAAGCTGATTGCCACAAGCTCACGCGAGACAACCTGAGGCTCTTTCGGGCCATAGTGGCGCATCCGGGATGCGACATAATAGTATCCCGAATCCTTCAGGACACCCGAAGAACTCGGCGCTCCAATCGTTTCGATCACGCTGTCGCGGGTATCCACACCAACCTTCACTTCGGCCAGTTCTTCCGATGTCGGAACATATCCATGGTTTCTGTAGATCGGAGTGCAGGCCGCCGCAGCCGCAAGACATGTGCCGAACGCAATGATTCTGACCGCCGGTTTCAACTTGTCTTCGATCTTCAACATCTACATCCTCTTGCGTTGCCGCCAATCGGCTTCTATCCGATTATAGAAACCGCCGCTTTGGTTCAACACACGAAAGACCCCGCATGACACTCAGTTCCGCGTTCCGGGTGGCCGATCTGCCCCAAAACACGCCGACCACCTTTGATTTGCGCCCAAATACTGATCAATTGAACACGCTCAGGCAAGAACTCGATCTGCTGGGCTTACGAAAGGTCAGCTTTGTGGGCGAGGTCACCGGACAGGGTAAACAGGACTGGGTTTTGACCGGCAGGTTGGGCGCGACAGTGATTCAGCCCTGTGTCGTCACGCTGGAACCGGTCACTACCCGCATCGACACACAGGTTCGCAGGGTCTACCTCAAAAAATGGACCGAGCCGGACGAGGCCGAGGTGGAAATGCCGGACGATGAGGAAACCGAAGCCCTGGGCCCGGAAATCGACCCCGGTGCAGTTATGGCCGAAGCTCTGTCACTGGCTCTGCCACAGTACCCGCGCAAGGACGGCGCGGATCTGGGTCAGGCGATCTATACCGAACCCGGAAAACAGCCGATGACGGATGAGGAAACCAAACCCTTCGCCGGGTTGGCGGGATTGCGCGATACCCTGAAAAAAGACGAGTGACAGAGACCTGATTTCCTGTCATAGCACGCCTTCAGAAAAATCTCTTGAACCTGTCGAGAATCGCAGTATTTTCGCGCGCTCATCGGATTTTAGGTTGGACATAGCGTGGGCGGTGCCCTAAACGCGCGTCACGCCACGAGAAAAACGAAGAATGTAACCCGGCCCGGCGGCGAATCCGCAGGCCCCAGTCAGACAAAGGTTGAGACAATGGCTGTCCAACAGAACAAAGTTTCCAAGTCGCGCCGCAACAACCGCCGCGCGCACGACGCTCTGGTTGCTGCAAACCCGAACGAGTGTGCGAACTGCGGTGAGCTGAAGCGCCCGCATCACGTATGCGCGTCCTGCGGCCACTATGATGATCGCGAAGTCGTCGCACAGGCCGACGAAATCGACCTGGACGAAGACGCGGCCTAAGCCCATTCGAGCGCAGGCCACGGCATGACGGCACAGCCCGATCAGACCGGACAGATTGTCATCTCGGTTGACGCCATGGGCGGGGACGCGGGTCCCTCGGTCGTTGTGGCTGGCATTGCGCAATCCGCGAAGAAGAACCCGGAAATCGGGTTCATTCTTCACGGCAAGGAAGATGTGCTTCGCAAGCTTGTAGCAAAACGGCGTGTCCTGGACGGACGCGTCGTTTTTCGCGATTCTCCTGACGTCGTCACGATGGAGGACAAGCCCAGCCAGGTGGTTCGCAACGGTAAAGAGACCTCTATGTGGTCGGCACTGGAATCAGTGCGCGCGGGTGAGGCCCATGGTGCTGTATCCTGCGGCAATACCGGCGCGCTGATGGCATTGTCGATGATGCGCCTGCGCAAACTGCCGGGCGTGAACCGGCCAGCTATTGCCATCCTCTGGCCGTCCCGTAACCCGCATGGCTTCAACGTCATGCTCGATGTGGGCGCCGACGTCCGCGCCGATGCCAAGGATCTTCTGCAATTCGCGCTGATGGGGGCATCCTACGCGCGCAATGGTCTGGCGCTTGCAAGGCCTCGGATCGGCCTGCTGAATGTCGGCACAGAAGAACACAAGGGCCGCGCCGAGCTTAAGGAAGCACATGGCATGATCGCGGAATTTGCAAGCACAGCAAATTTCGAGTTTGTCGGCTTTGTGGAAGGCAGTGACATCCCCGGCGACAAGGCTGACGTGATTGTAACCGACGGTTTTACCGGAAACGTGGCAATCAAAACCGGAGAAGGGACTGCCAGTCTGATTGGCGATCTGCTGCGTGAGGCGTTCAAATACTCTCCGCTTTCCCGCCTGGCGTCCGTGCTGGCGATTACGTCGTTGCAGCGGCTCAGAAAACGTATTGACCCCCGCCGTGTGAACGGCGGTGTTTTCCTTGGCCTCAACGGAACAGTGGTCAAATCCCACGGCGGCGCCGACGAGACGGGCGTCAGTGCTGCGGTCAAGCTTGCGTTCACGCTGGCGCAGTCCGGCTTTGCCGAAAAATTGGCCGCACGGGTTGCATCCACGACCGAGCTTGCCCAAGATGCCGCGCAAGCTGCGTCGCAGACCGAAAAATAACAATAAAGGCAGTACCAAAAATGGCAGGCCGCTCAGTCGTTGTAGGTGTTGGACACTATTTGCCAAAGCGCATAGTCCCGAATGCCGAATTCGAGGCAACACTCGAAACATCCGATGAATGGATACGCTCGCGTTCGGGAATCGAACGCCGCCATTTTGCGGCCGATGATGAAACAACATCGGATCTGGCCACCAAAGCCGCCGAGGCGGCACTTGAAGATGCCGGCCTGACAGCCGATGACATCGACGCAATCGTGCTGGCGACATCGACTGCCGATCTGACCTTTCCTTCGGCAGCGACGATGGTTCAGGCGCAACTGGGCATGACCAAGGGCTTTGCTTTTGACGTTCAGGCCGTGTGTGCAGGATTCGTCTATGCGCTGAGCAATGCAAACGCGCTGATTCTGTCTGGTCAGGCTAATCGAGTACTGGTGATTGGGGCTGAAACCTTTTCCCGGATCATGGATTGGAGCGACCGTTCAACCTGCGTTCTGTTCGGCGATGGCGCAGGTGCGCTGATTCTCGAAGCGCAGGAAGGCAATGGTACCTCGGAAGATCGCGGTATCCTGTCCACTGATCTCAACTCAGATGGGCGATACAAGGATTTGTTGTACGTTGACGGCGGTGTCTCGACTCAGTCAACGGGACATCTGCGTATGCAAGGCAATCAGGTATTCCGTCACGCCGTAGAAAAACTGACCAAAACGGCCGAAACCGCGCTGGATAAGGCCGGGCTGGGCGCATCGGACGTGGATTGGATCGTACCGCATCAGGCCAATATCCGCATTATTCAGGGCACAGCAAAGAAAATGGGCCTGCCGATGGAACAGGTTGTCGTGACGGTTCAGGATCACGGCAATACCTCGGCGGCATCGATTCCACTCGCCCTGTCGGTGGGCAAGCAGCGTGGTCAGATCAAGGACGGCGATTTGATCGTAACCGAGGCAATTGGTGGTGGCCTGGCCTGGGGCGCGGTTGTCCTACGCTGGTAACTGGCGCATTCCAGCTTACAAAGGCGACTGCAATTCATTGATATTGACAGTGAATTTCCCCTCACCCTATGCTCTGATATCAACAGGGGAAATGGTATGGGCGAAAAAACACTGACCCGAATGGATCTGAGCGAGGCCGTCTTTCGTGAGGTTGGTCTGTCACGCAACGAAAGCGCGCAACTGGTCGAAAGCGTTCTGAACCACATGTCCGACGCCTTGGTGCGTGGCGAGCAGGTAAAGATATCTTCTTTCGGTACGTTCAGCGTTCGGGACAAAACAGCCCGTATCGGCCGCAACCCCAAAACCGGAGAAGAGGTTCCCATTCAGCCGCGTCGCGTGCTGACCTTCCGTCCTTCGCATCTGATGAAGGATCGTGTTGCCGCCGGGAATCGCAAGTAAGTCTGAGGTCGCGCGGATATGAGCAAGTCCCCCGACGCGTTTCGCACAATCAGTGAAGTTGCGGATTGGCTCGGTGTTCAGGCCCATGTCCTGCGCTTCTGGGAAAGCCGATTCAATCAGGTAAAACCAGTCAAACGCGCGGGCGGGCGCCGTTATTACCGCCCGAATGATATGCGTCTGCTGGGTGGCATTAAAAAGCTGCTGCACGACGACGGCATAACCATAAAAGGCGTGCAGCGTATTCTGCGAGAACAGGGTGTCGGCCACGTGTCGTCCCTGTCCCAGAGCCTTGATGAAACCTCTGCCGTCCAGCCGGTGGTGGACGAGACGGTAGTACCCTTCTCGCCCAAACCTGTATCTGCTGACAGCGGGCAGTTCGACATGGATCTGCATGTACCGCCCGCACAGAAAGCGAACGGCGCAGGCGCCGCAAGTGAATCGAATGATCATCCGGCCGAGGAAACGCCCGAGCTGAAAGAGATTAGCACCGCGCCATTATTTGGCGGAATCGCTTCACAAGCATGGCAAACAACGGATTTCGACGACGAGGTTCTGCGAAAAATCGAGCCGATCGCCAAGGACTTGCGGGCTTGGTTGAACCGGGTCGAAAATCGACCGGCGGGATAAGAAAAAAGGCAATGTTTTCCTCTTGCCCCTGCCGGGAAAACCTTTATGAACAGCCCAACGTCGGGCTATGGCGCAGCCTGGTAGCGCGTCCGTCTGGGGGACGGAAGGTCGCAGGTTCGAGTCCTGCTAGCCCGACCAAATCACACCGACGTATCCGGAAGACAGGCCAGATCCTCTGGCGCGGAGGGGGATCAGAATGACAGGCGTGTGTCCGAACCAGCAGATCGAAGCGATGATTGGGCGTGGTGAGATCACTGCGAGCCCCGATATACTTGACGCGCAGGTACAACCTGCCAGCTTGGATTTACGCCTTGGAACAGTAGCTTACCGTGTGCGCGCCTCATTTTTGGCGGGTGAAGGGCGTTCTGTATCCGACCGGCTTTCCGAGTTCGAGATGCATCGGATCGACATCAGCGATGGCGCTGTACTGGAAAAAGGCTGCGTCTATCTGGTTCCGTTGATGGAATCGCTGGCCCTGCCGCAGAACACAAGCGCAGTGGCAAACGCAAAAAGTTCGACCGGCAGGCTGGACCTGTTGACAAGGACGATCACCGATGGCGGGGCCGAGTTCGATCGCATTCCCGCAGGATATTCCGGCCCGCTATATGCCGAGATCTGTCCAAGGTCCTTTTCAGTTCTGGTGCGCCCCGGAATGCGTCTGAATCAGATTCGCTTTCGTCAGGGACAAGCTGTGCTGAGCGATTCTGAACTGACTGCCCTGCATCAGGAAATGCCACTGGTTGACGGGCCGGCGGTCATTCAGGACGGGCTGGGCTTTTCCGTCGATCTGCGCCTTCCCAATACCGATCTGGTCGGATATCGCGCCAAGCCGCATACCGGGGTGATTGATCTGGATCGCATTGGTGCCTACGACCCACAGGAATACTGGGAGGAAGTGCGAACCCGCGACGGGCGCATCATTCTGGACCCCGGTGCGTTTTACATTCTTGTCAGCCGAGAGGCCGTGCACATTCCGCCCATGTATGCAGCCGAAATGGCCCCTTATCTGGCCATGGTAGGTGAGTTTCGTGTTCACTACGCAGGCTTTTTTGATCCCGGTTTCGGCCACGCCGCAGCTGGTGGTGCCGGATCCCGTGGCGTTCTGGAAGTGCGGTGCCACGAAGCGCCGTTTGTCCTTGAACACGGGCAGGTCGTAGGCCGGCTGGTCTATGAAAGAATGGCAGAAATGCCGACACAGCTATATGGTGCGGGCATTGCCTCGAACTATCAGGGACAGGGTTTGAAACTGTCCAAACACTTCAGAGTACCCTCGTAACCCGCTGAATTAAAATCGAATAAATCGGCGCATTTGGCGAGCCACCCGCTGCGCTTGCCGGGTGTTTTTCTGTTGGCCAGAAGTAGCCACAGGCTTTTTGTTGCTTGGGCTACCATCGTCTTTTTGTGACATGCGGCCTGCGACTTCAAATCCTTTGTCGACACCTCGAGTCACAAGTCGGCGCATGACCTGACGTACGATTATGTCGATGATCCGGTTTGCGTTCATTTCAGCCTCCAGGTTGCTCACAGTCATATGGACGATGGAAAGGGAAATAATAAGGCATCACCGATCACTCTTCTTCAAAAAGTTCCGATTGATCATCACTGTCTTCGCCTTCGTCACGCCCCTCGGCCAATGGCATCGCGCCCGGCGGTGGGCGGTTTTCCAACAGACCGGCCGCGCGCAGTTCCTTGAGCCCCGGCAAGTCGCGCGCGCTTTCCAGACCGAAATGATCCAGAAACTGTGGTGTCACGACAAAGGTCACTGGACGGCCCGGCGTCATGCGGCGGCGGCCAAGGCGTATCCACTCCATTTCCAACAACTGGTCGATTGTGCCGCGCGAAACGGAGACACCGCGGATTTCCTCGATCTCGGCCCGCGTGCAGGGCTGATGGTAGGACACAATGGCCAATGTTTCGATGGCCGCCCGGCTCAACTTGCGGGTTTCGACGGTTTCCTTCTGCATCAGAAACCCCAGATCAGGGGCCGTCCGAATGGCCCATGCCTCACCAACCTGAACAACGCGAACACCGCGTCCCTCATACCGTTTCCTAAGCAATTCAAGCGCTTGCCCGGCATCGCTACCATGCGGCATACGCGCTTCGAGGTCGGCAACACTCACGGGCTCTGCACTGGCAAACAGGACTGCCTCGACCATTCGTTCCTGTTCGGCCAGAGGTGGCGCCTCGAACAGAGTGCCGGTGCCGTCGTCTTGGGTGGCGTCAGTCACGTTTTTCGGTCCTCTTGCGCAAATGGATCGGCGCAAAGGTATCGCTCTGCCTGATCTCCATGTGTCCCTCTTTTACCAGTTCCAGCGAGGCGGCAAAAGTTGCAGCCGTGGCCGAGCGCCGCCGCATGGGGTCGGCATGCCAGCCATCCGGAAGATAGCTTTCCATGTCGGTCCACGTCCCGGCAAACCCGATCAGGGGCCGCATCCGGTCCAGTGCCTGCTCCATCGTGAATACTGCGTCGCGGTCCATCACAAAGGGGCGGAATTCGTCCCGTGTGCGGATGCGCGCGTAGCCTTGCATAAGATCCAGTAGCGTGGCCGAATAGGTAACGGTTCTGATGCGGGTGACATCCTCGGCCTGCCCCCGTTTGAAGAAATCGCGCCCCAACTGGTCACGCGCCATCAACCGTGCAGCGGCATCGCGCATCGCCTGCAGACGCTCAAGCTGAAACGCCAGGTGCGCGGCTAGTTCTTCACCTGTTGGCCCTTCTTCATCGGGATCAGGCGGTAGCAATAAACGGGATTTCAGGAATGCCAGCCAGGCCGCCATCACCAGATAGTCGGCGGCCAGTTCGATCCGCAACGCCCGCGCCTTTTCAACAAAAGCCAGATATTGCTGGGCCAAAGCCAGAACCGAGATTTTGCGTAGATCGACCTTTTGGGTCCGGGACAAAGTCAACAGAACATCAAGTGGACCTTCAAAGCCGTCCACATCGACAATCAGCGCCTCAGCCGCAAGGCGATCAGCGACCGAAATGGGATCTTCGCTGAAAAGGTTATCCGTCATACACCTGCCCGCCCATCAGGCGAGATAGTTCCGCTTCGGCGGCGGGGATGTCAAGTTCCTGCGGCGCTTTCCGCATGGCAAGTGCACGCTCGGCACGTTGTTGTGCAACGTCCGTCATCTCACCGGCAACCTCCAAGACCTCTTTGCGATCAGCAAATGAGCCGTTGCAATGCAGAGCCACGTCACAACCGGCATCCAGTGCTTTCCGTGAAAGTTCGCTCGCTGTGCCGCTCAACGCCTTCATTGAAATGTCATCGGTCATGATCAAACCATCAAAGCCGATGTTTTCCCGGATCACTGTCATCACCAGGGCCGAAATTGTCGCGGGCAAACTGTCAATCTGGTCAAAGACCAAATGCGCGCTCATCCCCATCGGCAGGTCGTTCAGCGCTCGGAAAGTTGCAAAATCGCTTTGCTCTAGCTCGGACAGAGGCAAATCAACATGCGGCAGATCAAAATGTGTATCGAGCGTTGAACGTCCATGTCCCGGCATATGCTTAATAACCGGCAACACGCCGCCATCCAGAAGCCCCTGCGCCACGGACCGGCCAATCCGTCCAACCGTCTCGGTATCGCGGCCATAACAACGGTTGAGGAGGAACGGATGCGTTCCCTCTTGCGCGACATCAACCATTGGCGCGCAATTGCTGTCGATCCCCAATGCATGCAACTCATGCGCAATCAGCCGATAACGCAGGTACATGGATCGTTCGGCGTTCTCCCCCGCCCGCTCCACATGATCCAGCGGAGGCAGCCAGTTCCTAGCAAGTGGCGCACGCAGACGCTGCACGCGCCCGCCTTCCTGATCGATGGTGATAGGACAATCGCGCCCGACGGCCTCGCGGAAGTCATCACACAAAGCGCTCACCTGATCCGCGGATTCAACATTTCGCGCAAAAAGAATGAACCCGAACGGGTTCATATCGCGAAACAGCGCTTTTTCTTCGGATGTCAGCCGCAATCCTGCGGCGTCAGTAATGACTGCGCCGAACTTCACCGGACAGTTACCGGGATACAATCAGCCCCACGCGCCACCAGAGCGGCACAAAACTGGCGCGAGTCGCTCAGGTCTTCGAACCCAAGGGCACGAAGGCGGTAAAAGGTTCGCCCGCCGCTTGAGGTTTTTTGGATAACCCGTTGCTTTCCATCCAGATATTCACCAAACTGACCATTGATCCGACCCCATTCAGCCTGAGCAACTTCGGCACTTTCAAAGGCGCCAAGCTGCGCCAGCCTTGTTCCAACAGGCAGTGTATCTGGGTCGACATCAAGTCCGGCGGCAGCTTTCACGGCCGCATTGATTGCATCTTCGGAAACCTTGGCCGGCGTTGCACGAGCGGGCCGATCAATTGGGCGCAGCGAACGGCGGACACCGGGTGCCTCAAGCAAGGCCGGGTCAGGCAATTGCGCCATCAGGTCGGCGGGATCAATCGCCGGTTCTTCCTCGGGCGTGGTAAGCGAGGCCAGTTGCACGCCTTCAGCCTGTTCGCCCCTGTCCGTGATGCTCTCACCCGCCAACTCTGCAACCAGCGCATCAACCGCATTTTGCCGTAAATCCGCTGCTTCCTGGTTCGAGATTTCTTCTTCGACCACGTGCACGGCCTTTGTGGGCTTCAGCGCGGACATCGGCGTGTCTTCGTCGGTCAGTGACACGGGTTTTGGCGCCAGAATCAGGCGATCGGCTGGCGGTGCAGCTGTGCCTTTGGCGGCGACGGCGTTTACGGCCAGTCCCTGATGGTCGGCTGGCGTTCCACCGGGGCTTTCCGGCTGAATACGCATCGGCCCTTCTACGGCCCGCACCACCGGCACTCCGCTGACATCACGCATCACCAGTTTAAAACCCCAGACGCCGACACCGGCGACCAGTGCAAGCGAAGCCGCCGCACCCAGAACATTGACTATTCGACCGAACCCGCCCGCACTGCGTGGCGGCAGGTCGTCATATCCTTCAGGATCGTTCTGAAACTCATAGGCATCCTGTGGATGCATCTGATTCTGGTAATGCGCATCCCCGGGGCCTGTGTGCCCCGAGTAATTATAACTCGCCATATCCGCCTCACTGCCCGTTTGCGCCTAAACAATTGACGCGCGGGTCATTTCTTGTCTGCCTCGGACCGGCGATTTGGCTGTCTTGTTAACGCAGCTCCTGCGCCGGAGTGACGCCAAGAATACCCAAGCCCGCGGAAATCACAACAGAAACGGACCGGGCCAATGCGATTTTCGACTGGCTTGTGGCAGCATCGCCATCCTGAAGGAAACGCAGCGATGTTTCATCGTTGCCTTTGTTCCAAAGCGCGTGGAAATCTCCTGCCAATTCATAGAGGTAGAAGGCCACACGATGCGGTTCGTTGGTGCGGGCCGCAATCTCGACCAGACGGGGCCACTCGGCCAATTTCTTGGCAACGACCATCTCAGTTTCGTGGCTGATATTGCTCAAATCCACTTTGCCAAGGGTCTCGTCGTCAGCCGCAATTCCCGCTTCCGCGGCCTTCCGCAAAACGCTCATGACACGCGCATGGGCGTATTGCACATAGAACACAGGGTTCTCGCGGCTTTGCTCAAGCACCTTGTCGAAGTCGAAGTCCAACGATGCGTCGTTCTTGCGAGTCAGCATGACAAAACGGGTCACATCCGGACCAACCTGATCGACCACGTCGCGCAGGGTGACAAAGTTCCCCGCCCGTTTGGACATTTTGAACGGCTCGCCGTTTTTCCAGAGCTTCACCAACTGCGTCAGCTTGATATCCAGCGGCACCTTGCCGTCAGAAAGCGCCGAGACCGCCGCCTTCATCCGTTTGACGTAACCGCCATGATCTGCGCCAAACACATCGATCAGCTCGTCAAACCCACGGGTCACCTTGTCATAATGATAGGCAATATCAGGCGCGAAGTAGGTCCAGCTGCCGTCTGACTTCTTGACCGGGCGGTCCACGTCATCGCCATGCTCGGTCGATTTGAACAACGTCTGCTGGCGCGGTTCCCAATCCTCGGGCTTCTTGCCCTTGGGTGGTTCCAGAACGCCTTCGTAGATCAGACCTTTGTCGGTCAGCGACTGTAACGCAGCCTCGATCCGTCCGGTTCCGTAGAGCGATTTCTCGGAAAAGAAAACGTCCATCTCGACGCCCAGCTCTTTCAGGTCGGCGCGGATCAAATCCATCATCGCGTCGGTCGCAATGTTCCGCAGATCTTCCAGCCACACACTTTCCGGCTGGTCGATCAAGCTATCGCCATACTTTTCCTTCAGCGCCTCACCGATCGGGATCAGGTAGTCACCGGGATAAAGCCCTTCGGCAATCTCGGGGCTCAGCCCGTTTGCTTCGCGGTACCGCTCATAAGCGGACCGGGCCAGTACATCGACCTGCGCGCCACCGTCGTTGATGTAATATTCACGGGTCACATCATATCCGGCATAGGCCAGCAGGCTTGCCAGTGCGTCGCCAAAAACCGCGCCCCGTGTATGTCCGACATGTAACGGACCGGTGGGATTGGCCGAGACGTACTCAACATTGACCTTCCGCCCCTGCCCCATCGCCGAGCGACCGAACTCCGTGCCGTTTTCCAGAACGGTCGCCAGAACGCCCTGCCAGACCGAATTCGCAAGCCTTAGGTTCAGAAATCCCGGCCCCGCCACCTCGGCACTGGTCACCCTGGCATCGGTCGCCAGCTTCTCAGCCAGCACTTCGGCAATATCGCGTGGCTTCATTTTGGCCGGTTTCGCAAGAACCATCGCCGCATTGGTCGCCATGTCACCATGGGCGGGGTCACGCGGCGGCTCAACCGCAACGTTATCAAAGCTCAGCCCTTCAGGCAGGGCCCCTTCGGCTTGCATTTGCCCCAGTGCATCCAGAACAAGGCTGCGGATCTCGGAAAACAGGTTCATCTTGGCGTCCTTTTGCTTGCCCGGCGGTTTATCACGCAAGACGGTAAGGTCAATGCAGCCCGTCAGTTAGGGGTTGGCTGGTCGCTTGTCCTGTGTAGGGTTGGGCGAACCACTGGTACCCGGAGATATTGATGCGCCTCGCCCTACCCCTTTGCCTTGCCCTACTCGCTCCTTTGCCCGTATCTGCAGAAATCGCCTCGCCAAAGGGTCATGTGCTCATCACACTCGGCGGCGCGGTAACCGAAGCGAACTTGCCCGCCAGGAGTCTTGATGACGGCGGACTTTTCAGCTTCCTCGAAGTTGACCACCCAGCCGCAGCCGGTTTCGATGCCGCCATGCTGGATGCTTTGCCACAGGTGGAAATCACTATTCCATACGGCCCTGAGGGAAAGGAGCAGACGACTACGTTCTCCGGCCCTCATCTGGCCGCCGTTATGGAGATGGCGGGCGCAGTGGGTAAAACCGCCAGACCAATGGCCATGGACGGTTATCAGGCCGAGATTTCGTGGCAGGAAATCTCGGACCACAATCCCATTCTGGCAACCCATGCGGATGGTCAACCGATGGGGATAGGCGCGTATGGTCCGACCATGATCGTGTTCCCGCCAACTGATGACGATGAACTGCGACAGACTCAGTCCAGCCAGCAGGTCTGGGCGCTGGCCTACATCGGGATTGAATAGTCAGGCCCTTTTTTGGCCAACACCTGTCAATCGGGCGTGATCCTGCAACGCAAACCGGTCGGTCATGCCCGAAACATAATCCGAAACGATCCGCGCCAGCGCAGTTTCGTCCGGCGCAGCCTCGATATCGGCATGCCAATGCGCAGGCATTTGTTTGGGATCGCTCAGGTAGATCGGAAACAACTCCTCCACCACCTTTGCAACTTGCTCTCGGACTGCCATCACCGATGGTGCGCGGTACATTCGCGTAAACAGGAAAGCGCGGATTTCCTTCAGGCTGGCCCAAAGATCTGTTGAAAATTGAATGACTGGGTAGCCGATTGCACGCACATCTTCGACCGACTGCGCACCCGATTGACGCAACAAAGTGCGCGAAGTCTCGATCACATCAGACACCATGACACCGAAAACCCGCCGCAACGCCTCGTGCCTGCGACGGTAGGGATCAATATCCGGATAGGTGCGGTCTACCTCTGCATAGCAATCACCAACAATGGGAAGTTGCGCGATCTCGTCATCCGTGAACAACCCGGCCCGCAATCCGTCGTGCAAATCGTGGTTGTTATACGCGATATCGTCCGACAAAGCGGCCACCTGGGCCTCGGCGCTCGCATGTGTGTGAAGCTCAAGATCGAACGCTTCATTGCATTCGGACAACGCCCAGGGCAGCTCTCCCACCACCGGACCGTTATGCTTGGCGATCCCTTCCAGTGTTTCCCACGTCAGGTTGCAACCATCGAATTCGGCATAGTGCCGCTCCAGCTTGGTCACGATGCGAATCGCCTGCGCGTTATGATCAAAGCCGCCATAGGGGTGCATAAGCTCATGCAGCGCATCTTCTCCGGTATGACCAAATGGCGTGTGACCCAGATCGTGGGCCAACGCCACCGCCTCGGTCAGTTCGCCGTTCAAGCCAAGCGCACCCGCGATCGTTCGCGCCACCTGAGCCACCTCGATCGAATGTGTCAGGCGTGTGCGGTAACTGTCACCTTCATGTTCGACAAACACCTGCGTTTTGTGCTTGAGACGCCGGAACGCACTGGCATGGATGATCCGGTCACGGTCGCGCTGAAAGCATGACCGGAAACTGCTTTCCTCCTCTGGCACAAGCCGCCCCCTTGCGCGGCCTGGGTCCGAGGCAAAACCCGCTCTTTCCAAAGGTCTTGTCCTTGTCGCCTGTCCTTGTCTTTTCTATATGGTATAATGCTTTGGAAAGAAACCATCGGAGTACGGCATGAACCTGCCTCCAAAAGTCACCGACCGCGCTTTTGACCGCCTTGCCGAAATAGGTGCATCGGATCAGGGTCAGGCCCTGCGTGTCGCTGTTGAGGGTGGTGGATGTTCCGGATTTCAATACGAAATCGCGCTGGACGCCCCGAAAGACGATGACCTTGTTCTTGAAGGAAAAGGCCAGAAAGTCGTTGTGGATTCAATTTCACTGCCCTTTCTGGAGAATGCGACGATAGACTTCACCGAAGAACTGATCGGTGCGCGTTTCGTGATTGAAAATCCGAATGCGACGTCGTCCTGCGGCTGCGGTACCTCATTTTCGATGTAACCCCCAACGGCGCCTTACATTTTTAGGGCTTTGTCCCTGGTGCAGCAAGCCGTGCCTTCCCCCAGAGTTTTTTGCCAGATGAATAAAGGATTCCTTGTTCATCTGGCCGCTAATACTCCGGAGCGCGAGGTAAAGCCTCGCATATCCTGAACTGCTCCTCTTGCTGCACGTTGGAATCTAGGCGATAGGTTCTCACAAGAAGTTCGGAGGGCCGCGCATGAAAATCGCCACGTTCAACATCAATGGCATCAAGGCGCGAGCCGAAGCCCTGCCCCGCTGGCTGGATGATGCACAACCCGATTTGGTGATGCTGCAGGAAATCAAATCTGTGGACGAACTGTTCCCGCGCGAGATTTTCGAGGAACGTGGATACAATGTCGAAACCCATGGACAAAAGAGCTTTAACGGCGTTGCCATCCTGTCGAAGCTGCCGCTTGAAGACGTGACACGTGGCCTTCCCGGGGACGACAGTGATGAACAGGCGCGCTGGATCGAGGCGACTGTCGTCGGCAAAAAGGCCTTGCGCGTCTGTGGCCTCTATCTGCCCAACGGAAACCCGGTTCCCGGTCCGAAATACGACTATAAGCTGGCCTGGATGGAGCGTCTGTACGATCGCGCGCGGGCGTTGCTGGCGACGGAAGAGCCCGCACTCATGGCCGGAGACTATAATATCATTCCGCAGGCTGAAGATGCCAAAAGGCCAGATGCATGGCGGGAAGATGCGCTGTTTCGCCCGGAAAGCCGTGCGGCATTCCGGAAAATCCTCAACCTGGGTTTTACCGAAGCCTTTTGGGCGCAAACCCAGGGGGCAGGACATTATTCGTTCTGGGATTATCAAGCTGGTGCATGGAACAGGAATGACGGCATTCGCATCGACCATTTCCTGCTGTCGCCGCAGGCCGCCGATCTGATGCGGGATTGCCGGATTGATGCCGACGTGCGCGGCCTTGAAAAGCCCTCAGATCACGTCCCGGTCTGGGTTGAGCTGGACGTTTAATCAGTCTTCGGCAGTTGCATCATAGCTGTAAATCCATTCGTATCTGCGGCCCAGCCTCGGCCCGATTGCCGTAAGCGCCATCTGAGCGGCAATCCGCATCGGTCCGCGTAAATGGAAATTGCGTGCATTGGCAGAAGCGGCGGCGACGACACGACCTGCACGAGGGAGCCGGTCCGCTTCGTACGCACTCAGCGCGCTGTGAACATCCGGTTCCGCAAAGGATCGCGCCAAAATCCATGCATCCTCAAGCGCCAGACAGGCCCCTTGCGCCATATAAGGTAAGGTCGGGTGCGCCGCGTCCCCCAACAACGCAATCCGGCCGTTTTGCCATTTGCGCGCCACCGGGCGCAAGAACAGGGCCCAGAGATGTGTTTCAGTCACATCCTGCAGAACCTCCGCAGTCTTACCGCCAAAATCCGCGAACCGCGCGCGCAGATCGTTGGGATCGCCCTTCAGACGCCACCCCTCTTGCTGCCAGTCCGAGCGTTCTTCGATTGCGACGATGTTCAGAAGGCTTTGGTCGCGCAGCGGATAGGTCACGACATGCCGCCCCGGCCCCATTGTCAAATGCGCCTTCGGCTCGTCGGATTTGCGGGTCCAGGGAATTGTTGCCCGCCAGGCGACCTGATGGGTGAAGCCAAGCAGTTCTTCCCCGTTCAACTGTGGACGCGTGTTGCTGCGCCCGCCATCTGCCGCGACAACACAATCTGCAATCAAGGTTTCGCCATTGCTCAGATCAACAACCGCGCAATCGGCTTTATCCGCTACTGATTGTACCTGCGCGCCCAGACGAATGTCGACGGCTTGCCGAATGGCAGCCTTGTGCAGCAGGTCGATCAGATCAGCCCTGTGATAATAGTAGGTCGGCCCCGCGGCGGGCTCGGAAATACGGCTGATGAACCGTCCGTTTCTGTAGTCTCGCAAAACGGTGCCGTATGACCTTTGCCCCGCTTCGGGCACATCACCGATCACACCAAGCGCACTTAATACGGATATCCCGTTGGCGCTGATTTGCAATCCGGCGCCAACCTCGGTGATTTCCGGCGCCTGTTCCAGCAGTGTGACCTGCGCCCCCTTCAGGCGCAGCGCCAATGCCGCCGCCAAACCACCGATACCCGCGCCAATTACGCAGAACTTCAGACCATCGATATTCATGAGAACGGCTTAACGTAAAAACGCCGGGACAACAGGCCCGGCGTTTCCAATTTCTTCATTTGATCCAGCGATCAATCGTCGCGGTGAACCTTTTCGCGGCGTTCGTGACGTTCCTGCGCCTCAAGCGTCATGGTCGCGATCGGGCGGGCGTCCAGACGTCTCAGCGAAATAGGATCACCCGTCATTTCGCAATACCCGTACTCGCCCTCATCGATCCGACGCAGCGCCGAGTCGATCTTGGCGACCAGTTTGCGTTGACGATCCCGCGTACGCAATTCAAGCGCCCGGTCGGTTTCCTCGCTCGCGCGGTCGGCGACATCGGGAATGTTGCGGGTATTGTCCTGAAGCCCTTCGATCGTATCGCGGCTTCCCGCCAAAAGTTCATTTTTCCAATCAATCAGCTTGCGGCGGAAATACTCAAGCTGTCGTTCATTCATGAAAGGTTCATCTTCGGCCGGGCGGTAATCCTCCGGCAGAAAAACTTCCTGCTTCATATTTGCTCCCTCGGTATGGCCTGAAACGTCGGTCGCACTTGTTTCACCTGACATTCGGCACCCCCTTCTGCGGAGCGTTTATCCGACGGGACCGGGAATGTCACTACACAAACGTAGCCCCGACAGATCAAAGCTCTAACTAGTCTAAATAAGAGACTTTATTCAGCAAAACCTTGTTTTTCTGTGAAATTCACCGGGCCATTTTAAGGCAGTGCGCAACCAATAGAAGAGTGCCACAGACGCGAATCATGCCAAGCCGGTTGTTGTCATTGAATAATTTCAAAATCGGACGACGCAGCGGCTTACTTGCCATTTATTTGCCCCATATGTAACCCGTCTGCACAGCTTCAACGACAACACCATGGCCCGAGACTCATATGACCGCACGTTTTCAAGGTACCGCCGAATATGTCGCAACAGACGACCTGACCATTGCAGTGAATGCGGCGGTGACGCTGGAACGGCCTCTGCTGGTCAAGGGTGAACCCGGCACAGGTAAAACCGAGCTTGCCAAACAGGTAGCCGGTGCGCTGGGCCTGACCATGATCGAGTGGAACATCAAATCCACGACCCGCGCACAGCAGGGTCTGTACGAATATGATGCCGTCAGCCGTCTGCGCGACAGCCAACTGGGTGACGAACGCGTGCACGACGTGTCGAACTACATCCGGAAGGGCAAGCTGTGGCAGGCGTTTGAAGCGGACGAAAAGGTCGTTCTGCTGATTGACGAGATCGACAAGGCTGATATCGAGTTTCCCAACGATCTGCTGCAGGAGCTTGATAAGATGGAGTTCCACGTCTACGAAACCGGCGAAACGATCCGTGCCAAACACCGCCCCATCGTTATCATCACCTCGAACAACGAAAAGGAACTGCCGGACGCATTCCTGCGCCGCTGTTTTTTTCACTACATCCGCTTCCCGGATGAGGCGACGATGCGCAGAATCGTTGACGTCCACCATCCGGGCATCAAGGAAGCACTGCTGACAACCGCCCTGACCCAGTTCTATGAAATCCGCGAAACTTCGGGGCTGAAAAAGAAACCGTCCACATCCGAAGTCCTGGATTGGCTCAAGCTTCTTCTTGCAGAAGACTTGACGGCCGAGGACCTCAAGCGTGATGGTTCATCCGCATTGCCGAAACTGCATGGGGCACTGTTGAAGAACGAACAGGACGTGCATCTGTTCGAAAGACTTGCCTTCATGGCACGCGGCAAACGCTGAGGTGACACAAACGGTCTTCAGTTACGGACGGCTCGCGGCTTGCTTTGATCAGGTCTGAGTGTAACCATGCGGGCAATGTTCGATTGCTCGCCAACCCGCATGTACGATTGCCGCAACAGGAGATAGTCAGTTGAGTGACAAGGTTGTCATCCGGGGTTTGCGCCCAGAGGACAGGCCCGAATGGGCCGAGATGTGGCGGGACTATCTGGCGTTTTATGAAACCTCCGTCACGGATGAGGTTTATGACACCCTCTTTGACCGCCTGTTGGGCGACGATCCGCAGAATTTTTCGTGCTTCGTGGCCGAACTGGAAGGCAAACTGATCGGGCTGACGCACTACTTGTTTCATCGTCACGCATGGAAAGTTGAAAACGTCTGTTATCTGCAGGACCTGTTTGCCCGCCCCGAAGCGCGCGGAACAGGCGTTGGTCGCGCACTAATCGAGGCGGTCTATGCCGAGGCTGATCGCATGGGCGCACCGGGTGTTTATTGGCTGACGCAGGATTTCAATCATACGGCGCGTAAGCTTTATGATCGCATCGGAAAGTTGACGCCATTCATCAGGTACAACAGGCCATGATCAGAATAGGCGCGCTGATACTCGCATTTGCATTGGCTGGCTGCACAACCGTTGAAACGGTCGAAGTGCCAACGCGCGCGCAGTTTTCCGAAACTGCGCTGCCACCGATGAAAACCTTCACCACTGCCCGGCCCTCGCCGCCGGTTCGGTCGAATGCCAATATCGCTGCGGATTTCCTGTCGCTGCATTTCGAACTGGAAAGCGGCCGCGAGTTGCAGGTGTTCACCCGGTTCGAAATGCCGATCACCGTACGGCTGACCGGCACACCGCCGCCCACGATGCAGGCGGACCTGAGCCGGTTGCTGTCAAGGTTGCGGCGCGAGGCTGGTATCGACATTCAGCAGGTCTCGACCGACAACGCAAACATTACCATCGAAGCAGTCAGCCGCGATCAAATTCGCCGCACTCTGCCACAGGCCGCTTGTTTTGTGGTCCCCAATGCCTCGAGTCTGGCCGAGTACCGTCGTGACAGACGCAAAAGCAAAAGCAACTGGTCGCTTTTGCGCAGCCGTGAACGGTTGGGAATTTTCATTCCCTATGACGTAAGCCCACAGGAAATCCGGGATTGTCTGCACGAGGAACTGGCGCAGGCGCTGGGGCCTCTCAACGATCTGTATCGTCTGCCGGATTCGGTGTTCAACGATGATAATGTGCACACCGTTCTGACCGGGTTCGACATGCTGATCTTGCGTGCAACCTACTCGCCAGAGCTTCGAAACGGCATGACGCGGCCACAGGTGGCTGCCGTGATTCCCGGTATTCTCAGCCGATACAATCCGCGGGGCAATGCGATCGCAGCGCAGCCTGTATCCGAGACTCCTCGCAACTGGATTGATGCCATCCAGAGATCTCTGGGGCCAAGCGCGGACGTGGCTCAGCGCCAGCGGGCTGTCCAAAAGGCCGCCCGCATCGGGGAAAGCCATGGATGGACGGACCAGCGCCGTGCCTTCCCCCACTATCTTATCGGCCGCATGACGCAGTTTGAGGACCCGGAAGAAGCTCAGAAGCATTTCGGTACTGCCCTGCACTATCTGTCCCGCACACCCGGAACCGAGCTGCATCGCGCCTATGTCACCACGCAAACCGCAGCCTACGCTGTAGCGCGTGGTGACGGGGCCTCGGCGCTCAGACAGATCAATCCCGCCATCGACGCGATGACGCGCGCAGAAAATGCGGCCATGCTGTCCACTTTGATGCTGCTCAAGGCCGAGGCGCTGGAGCTGACCGGACGCCCCGAACAGGCACGTTCGGTCAGGCTGGACAGTATCGGATGGGCGCGCTACGGGTTCGGATCGGACTGGGCGGTTCGATCGGTAATGCAGGACATTGCCTTACTGAACCCCCGCAACAGAACAGGCGGATGACGTAGGAATGATAGTTGTGGCGATGGCTCTGTTGGGCGCAATTTTGGGCGGATTGACTGCGCGTAAAAGAAAGGGCTCGGGCGCTGATATCGCTCAGTACGCGGTGGTATATGCAATCGCTTTCGGGTTGCTTGGCATGATCGCGACGTTGTTGCTGCACAGAACGATGGTGTGACGTCATGTTTCTACCCTTCTTCGAAAACCTCAGAAAATCAGGCATTCCGGTTTCGCTGCGCGAATACCTGACCTTTCTGGAAGGGATGAAGAAGGGGTTGGCCACCTATGACGTCGAAGCGTTCTATTACCTCGCCCGCGTTTCGATGGTGAAGGACGAACGCAACATCGACAAGTTTGATCGCGCCTTTGCCGCCAGTTTCAAAGGACTGGAAGAGATCAGTTTTGAACAGGTTCTCGAAGCCGTGGATATCCCTGCCGACTGGTTGGCGAAAATGGCGGAAAAACACCTGTCGGATGAGGAAAAAGCCGAGATTGAGGCGCTTGGCGGCTTTGAAAAGCTGATGGAGACATTGCGCGAACGCCTGCAAGAGCAGCAAGGCCGCCATCAGGGTGGAAACAAGTGGATCGGAACCGCCGGAACCTCGCCCTTCGGCGCATACGGATATAATCCCGAGGGTGTACGGATCGGGCAAAAGGAAAGCCGCCACCAGCGCGCTACCAAAGTCTGGGACAAGCGCGAATTCAAGAATCTGGATGACACGGTCGAACTGGGCACCCGAAACATCAAGGTGGCGCTGAAGCGTCTGCGCCGTTGGGCGCGCGAAGGTGCGGCAGAAGAACTGGATCTGGACGGCACGATCCGCGCAACTGCCGAACATGGCTATCTGGACGTCAAGACACGGCCCGAACGTCATAACGCCGTGAAAGTATTGTTGTTTCTGGACGTCGGCGGGTCAATGGACCCGCATATCAAGGTTGTCGAGGAGCTGTTTTCCGCAGCACGCGCCGAATTCAAACATCTGGAATACTATTACTTCCACAACTGCCTGTACGAAGGCGTCTGGCGCGACAACCTGCGACGGTGGGACCAGCAAACGCCAACACACGAAGTGCTGCGTACCTATGGCCCCGACTACAAATGTATCTTCGTGGGCGATGCGTCGATGAGCCCTTATGAGATCGCCTATCCCGGCGGAGCAAACGAGCACTGGAACCAGGAGGCCGGTCAGGTCTGGCTGCAGCGCGCGCGTGAGCAATGGTCGTCGAACTTGTGGATCAATCCGGTGCCGGAAAAATACTGGGATTACACGCACTCGGTCGGCATGATCCGCGAAATATTCGAGAACCGCATGGTTCCCATGACGTTGGCGGGTTTGGAACAGGGCATGCGAGAGCTTACGCGCTGAAAAAATTCACTTTGGTGAACCGTTTCATGATGCAATAGTGAATTCGAATTTTTGCAATAAATTTCGGAGTCACCCTCATGCTACGCACGGTATCCTTTGTTGCGCTTACTGCTTCCCTTGCCTCTCCTGCACTTGCACAGTTTGTCCCGTCCAGTGAATCCCTTAGCGGGCTGTACCCCGGCAAGGCGTATTCGCCCTACGCTCAACGCGCGTTTCCCAGTCAGGTATTCTGGGGCGATACTCATTTGCACACCGGATACTCCATGGACGCAGGGCTGTTCGGTAATACGACAGGCCCGGATATCGCGTATAAATTCGCACGCGGCGAAGAAGTGACATCGGCCACGGGCCAACCTGTCAAACTGGCCCGCCCACTGGACTGGCTTGTCCTGACCGAGCATTCCGATGGTATGGGCATGATTTTCGACCTTAAAGATGGTGCACCCAACATCCTGAAATCCGAACAGGGCAAGCGTTGGAGTGAGGCGATCAATCAAGGGGGCGACGCGTCGGCTGAGGCGGCATTGGACCTGATCACCAATTTCTCGCAAGGCACGATGGACCCCGACCTGATCAAGGATTATTCGCCAGGTTCACCGATTTACGGTTCGGTTTGGGAGGATCTGGTCGATGCTGCCGAGACTTTCAACGAGCCGGGGCGCTTTACTGCATTTATCGGTTACGAATGGACCTCGCTGGAGAAAGGCAACAACCTGCACCGCAACGTGGTTTTCCGTGACAATGCCGATCGCGCCTTGCAGGTTCAGCCGATGGTCACGCAGCCGCCTGTCGGCAGCAACGATCCGATGAAGCTGTACGAATGGATGCAGAACTACGAGGACACCACCGGCGGTCAGGTGTTTGCACTGGCCCATAACGGTAATCTTTCCAACGGGGTCATGTTTCCCACCCAGACCCGCTTTACCGGCGACCCCGTCGACGAAGACTATGTGATGGCGCGGGCGAAGTGGGAACCGCTGTACGAAATCACCCAGATCAAGGGCGATGGCGAGGCACATCCCCTGCTTTCCCCAGATGACGAATTTGCCGATTACGAAAACTGGGACGCCGGGAACCTTGATCTGACAGCCGCCAAAACGGACGACATGCTCAAGGGCGAATACGCCCGCGAGGCGTTGAAGCAAGGTATGCTGCTGGAACAGAAGTTTGGCGTAAACCCGTATAAATTCGGATTTTCCGGTGCCACGGACAGTCACACGTCGCTGGCCACCGCTGACAGCGACAACTATTTTGGCAAAGCCTCGAATGCAGAGCCTTCTCAAACCCGTGCAACCCATCCCTTTACAAAAACCGATCAGGGCGAATTTCCCGGATGGGCGTTGGTTGCATCAGGATACACAGGCGTGTGGGCCAAGGAAAACACGCGCGAGGCACTGTGGGACGCCATGGTGCGGCGCGAGGTTTACGCCACAACCGGCCCGCGCATTGCCGTGCGGTTTTTTGGCGGCTGGGAGTTTGACGAAAACGATCTGAGATCCCGCCAGCCTGCATTCGTGGGTTATGAAAAGGGTGTGCCGATGGGTGGCGATCTTGGTGGCGCTGCGTCAGACGCACCCACGTTCATGGTCTATGCTCTGCGCGATCCAATTGGCGCCAATCTGGACCGCATCCAGATCGTCAAAGGCTGGGTCGATGGCGATGGCAACCTGCAGGAAAAGGTTTTCGACGTTGCGTGGTCAGACGCACGCGAACCGGATGCTGACGGCAAGATACCTGCGGTTGGCAACACGGTAGACCTGGACGCTGCCAACTATACGAACACAATCGGCGCATCCGAGTTGGCCGCTGTCTGGAGCGACCCTGCCTTTGATGCCAACCAGCAGGCCTTTTATTACGCACGGATTCTGGAGATCCCAACACCGCGCTGGGTTCTCTATGACAAACTGCGTCTGGGTGCCGAAATCCCCGAAGGTGCTACCCTGACCGGACAGGAGCGCGCCTATACTTCACCGATATGGTACGCGCCTGAAGGCTAAGCCCTCAGGCCTTTATTCCATCACTGGTCGATTCTCAGACTCTCGATCAGTGATGGAACCGCCCCACTGGTCTCGGGCAGAACGATGTCGGCCAATACCAGTCTTTTGGCCGATGGCTCTCCACGGCGACCCGAGAAAACAACGATGCGATGCGGGCGGAACGTCGTATTGAGCTGCAGGTAGTCGACAGACTGAGGCATGTGACTGCCCGAGGTCATGTCCGCCTCCAGCCGAAGCTCCAACTGGTGATACTGCGCCGCCGCCTGCTGAATCGCATTGGCCTGTTCCTGAGACATAGGTATTTCCGTCACTTGCGGGAAAAATCCGGCCTCGGCGCTAAACCCCATATCCATGGTCTGAAACTGCCCGTGTTGAGGGTAATAGTTCTGTATCGGCAGGACCTTTCGGACAGGATCATAGGTTCCGAAACTGGCGTTACCCCCAAACTTCAGCCGTGTCGGCCCTTTAACTTCACCAAATTCAGCCAGCACCTGAGCCGCCGGTTTTGGAGGATGATGCCCACTACGCTCGTAAGCCAATGCCATCGCAACCGCGGCTGCGTCGCTGTCATTCAGAGTACCGATTGCGCGCACGAAATCCTCGCCTCCGGAAATCGGGCTCTGCAAGTAGTCGAACGCCAGATCAGCCTCGGCCTGAAGATCGGCCAGAACCGGGGTGTAGTCGAACAGTATCTGCGTTAACCCCTGATCAGCAAAAAGCGCGATCTGCTTCACCTTGGGACGTCCGTTCATCTTTCCCTGATTGGAATGATGCGTGATCGATGGCGGAACACCCGGATCAATCTCAGCAAAAACGGCAAGATACAATCTGTTGTCGTTTCGCTGCCTCAGATAATTATCCAGTTGTCTGGCCTGTTCGACACTGGCCGCAAGACTCGTAGGAAGCACGATCGAGTCAAATGCATTTGTGATCTGAACGTTTTTCCATCGCGGCGACGGATGTTGGCGCACTCTTTCCGAATCCAGCGGAAAGGAACTTGTGCTGAAGTCATATTCACCAAGCTGGATCGGAACGGAATGATACACGTTGATGGGCCCGGTCTGGCGGCGCCCCTCTAGTCCGGGCGCAAGCTGTGTGCGAATTCGGTTGGCAAGGTCCCTGCGTTCGAACACCGACCACTGATTCATGTGTTTACCGGCCAGTGGTCCCTTGAGTTGCTGCATTTCCACCGGCGTCAGCAACTGTTCGACAAGCTCAAGCGCGATGGCATCGTCCTGCAGCAGTTCCGGACGTTCGGCAAATGCGCGCGCCGCAAGTACCCGTGGCCAGAGTTCGCGATTGTCCAATGGAAGGTACCCGCGCACGGTGGCAACCGGCCCGAAAATCTGCATGAACTGTTCAATCGGTATGCCGGGTTTAATTTCGGGCTTTGGCGGTTCCGGCGGAGGCGGCGTTGGCGCCGGGTTTTTCGCGGCTACCTGATCCTGAGAAACTTCTTCTGTCTTCGCGGGCTCTTTTGGCGGTTCCGATGGTGCATCCAGCATCCACTCGTTGTCGCGCAGAATTTCAAAAGAAAAGCGAATGCCCTGTTCTTCGCCGGAAACCATAAGCGTATCAACGTCAGGGCAGCTTTGTGCCAACCCCTTTGCCATTCGAGAAACGATGGAGTTCACGGCCGAACGTTCGCTGGAGAACAGCGCTCCTCCGGCGCCTTCTAGCGTGAATTCGGGTGGGTTTTCGCAGGACACAGAGGACGGCGCCGAAATCGTCATCCCTCCTTCGGAAATTTCAATGCGCTCCTGTGCAGAAGTGCTGAAAGCGGTACTGGTAAGTACAAAAACCGAAGCTGTACCCCTGAAAACAAAATTCATTCCAAAACCCCGAAAAACCTCTGCTTCAATTTTTGAAGTGGCCCAACGATTTGTCAAGAAAATGACGCCATATCTTGGTTCAAAGACACGTGGCGCGTGACATGGGTTGCCCTTCCATCTGATGCGCCCCATATCTGTCTTATGTTGCGCATTACTCCGATACTTCTGGCGGTTCTTTATGCTGTGGTGATGTACCGGATTTCCGTCTGGCGCACCCACAGGGAACTGGACGCCAAGTCGACCGAGCTTGCCGATCCCGCCTTGAAACGCATGACTGACCGTCTTGCGGCGGCCTTGGATGTCGCCCGGATACCCGTATTCATCTATGAGATTGATCCGGTGAACGGATTGGCGGCCCCGGATGGCCGGATTTTCATCACCCGTGGTTTCTATCGCAAATTCAGAAGTGGTGAGGTGTCGGCCGAGGAAATGGCATCGGTCATCGCGCATGAGCTTGGGCATGTTGCACTGGGTCACGCGCGCCGTCGGATGATTGATTTTTCCGGTCAGAATGCCTTGCGAACAGCGCTTATTATCCTGTTGAACCGGTTCATACCGCTGATCGGCGTCTGGATTGCCAATGGTTTGACAGCGCTGCTTGCCTCGCGCCTGTCGCGGGCGGATGAGTATGAGGCCGACGAATATGCCGCCGCCTTGCTGACCAAAGCCGGAATTGGCGTCGGCCCGCAGAAGTCGTTGTTTCACAAGCTCGAAGACCTGACTCAACAGCGCGCGGGCGTCGTCCCCGCCTGGCTGATGAGCCACCCGAAAACGGATGAGCGGATCGCCGCGTTGGAAAAGCTTGAGCAGCGTTGGAGCAAGGTCTGAAAGCGCGTGGCGAGCGGCCAGCCCCTCGCACTCCCCGGCATAATTTCAGCAAGAGGAAAAATGGGTCAGGCAGATAGTGCCTTGGCCAGTCGCGGCAGGCGGGCCTTTTTGAGTAAGGCGCGCATGGTCCATTGATCGCCGGAAAAACGGTTGGCTTCGGACAGGACCTGATCGGCCAGGTCTGCAATTTTTGTGGGCTCTTGCAGCCAAAAGCCGTGAAGCAACGTATCCGGGTCGATCCGCGTCAGCCCTTCTTCGGCTAAGATCTGGCGTGGAAAATCCTTGGCGTTCACTGTGACGATCGTATCTGCCGAAGTTGCAACGGCTGTTGCCAGAACGTGGATATCGGCGGGATCGGGCAACCAAAGGCGCGCCTCGGCACCCTGGTTGGGTTTAGCTTCGGACCCAGGCCAGTTTGCGCGGATCAGAGCAATTTCGGCCCGTGCCTGCGCCTCGCCCTGGGGCCCAAGTTTGATAGCTGCGCGCGCCCACTCCTCAAGGATGCGCGCAGACCAGATGGGGGTGAAACAGCCCTGTCGCGCCGCACCCAGCAGCATTTCCCGCATGACAGTCGGATAGATGACACAGGTATCCAGAACAGCTTTCACAGGCGGAAGAACACCGCTTTGAGGTAACCGCTTTCCGCCAGCTGCGGCAGTTGCGGGTGGTCAGGTCCGGCAAACCCGGTATGGAGGAGTTGCGCCTGGCGCCCGGCCCGGCCGATGCCCCGGGACGAAGCATCGCGAAAGCGCCCCAGATCCGCGGCGTGCGAGCAGGAACACAACCCCAGATATCCACCGGGCTTGACCAGTGGCGTGGCGAGTCGCGCGATCCGTTCGTACGCGCGCAGGCCAGCGTCCAGTGCTTGTCTAGATGGCGCAAAAGCAGGCGGGTCGCAAATTACGACATCGAATGTCTCGCCCTCGTCTGCCAATGCCGCAAGCACATCAAACGCGTCGCCCTGCCGGGTGGAGAAACGATCGGCAAAACCAGATTCCTGGGCACCTTTGTTTGCCAGTTCCAGTGCGGCGGCAGATCCATCTACCGAGATCGCCTGCCCTGCGCCGCCTGCCAGCATGGCCAAGGCAAACCCGCCAACATGGCTGAAAACATCCAGCACCCGCGCACCCGGCTGCACCAACCTTGCGGCAAAGGCGTGGTTGGGACGCTGGTCGTAGAACAAACCTGTCTTTTGGCCGCCTGTCAGATCGGCCAAATATGTCGCTCTGTTCATTGGGACTGGCAGCGGCTCTTGTGGTGCCTGCCCATGCAGGGTCAAACTCAGATCATCGAGCCCTTCCAAGCTGCGAGTTCGCCCCGATGCGTTTTTCAGGACGACGGTCACCCCGGTGACCTTCACCAGTGCGTTTACGATCTGTTCAAGATGTGTTTCGGCCCATGCGGCATTGGGCTGTATTACGCAAGCGTGCCCAAAGCGGTCGATGATGACGCCCGGAAAGCCATCTGCCTCGGCATGTACCAAGCGATAGTATGGCGCGTCGAACAAGCGCTCACGCATTTCCAGAGCCCGCGCCAGCCTGGCTTCGAACCAGTCGGCATCAAGGATTGCGGCCGGATCACGGTCCAGAACGCGGCACATGATTTTGGATGTCGGATTCACGGCAACGAGCGCAACGGGATTGCGATTGTCGTCCTCGAGCACAGCCAACGCACCCGCCGGAATTTTGCGCGTTCGACGATCCGTCACAATGTCGTTTGCATAAACCCACGGAAAGCCATGGCGCACACCGCGCGCGTTGGCCTTGGGTTTCAGGCGGACTCGGGGTCGTTCGATGGAAGGTGCTTCGGTCATGGCCGCTCTCATAGTCCTGATGCAGCCGATGCGAAACCCCCTGCTTGGGTCACGCTACTAACTACGCGGGCGCGACCGCCATCCACCCCGACGTTTTGGGGCCTTGGCCGATTGCATTCCATCACTCAGAACCTGCGTCATCGGATGGTCCGGCGCCTCTGCGGAATAGGCCAGATGCAGATCCTTCAGGGCAGAGGACTGATCCCGGTCATCCGGCAGGCTGAGCGCCCAGTCCAGAAAAATGCTGCGGCACTCGGGTGGGCCGATACCTTCGATGCGATAGGCCTCGCGGATCAACCCTTTGGGATCGTTGGGATCATTGCTGCGCGCCATTTCTGCCCTCCTCAACCGCTGCCTCAATCAGTGAGGCCGCCGTGGTATAATTGTCCTGCAGCGCAACTTGAAGCTCTTCGATACGTTCGAAACCGGTGGCCCTGCACAAAAAGGCCGCCCCCCCATCGCCGATCTTGTCCGCCTCGATCACCTTGCCGGACAAAAGCCGTGCCGCGCTTTGCACAGACCAACATAGATCATAGCAGTCTTTGAGGGTTTGAGCCTGTGCGACGTCAAACAGCCCGGCTGCGACTGCACCATCCAGACCGGAATGGACGTCACGTTCGGGTCGGCCAGCCAACAGGGCTCCGGTTTCGGCGATCAATTCGATGTCCAGCAAGCGGCCAGAGCCGGTTTTGGCATCCCAAACCCCTGCCGGTGATTTTGCGGCGGCCAGACGGTCGCGCATCTCGGCCACTTCGCGCAGAACCTTATGCTTGTCCCGCGTGCGCGAAAGGAAGCTGACTCGGAACTCTTCGATATCCGATGCAAGCCCCTCATCCCCGGCGACCACATGCGCCCGCGTCAGGGCCAGATGTTCCCAAACCCAGGCTTCTTCCTGCTGGTAATGGGTAAAGCTGGCCCAGCTGGTTGCAACTGGCCCCTGATTACCGGACGGGCGAAGCCGCATATCGACTTCGTACAGCCGCCCCTGAGACATAGGCGCCGAAAGCGCTGTGATCAGGGCTTGGGTGAATCGTGCATAGTAGGTTCGTGTTGCAAGCGGGCGTGGACCGTCCGACATATCCTGATCCAGCGGATCATAAATCACGATCATGTCCAGATCGGACTGCGAGTTGATCCGCCCGGCCCCGAGCGATCCCATTCCCAGAACCGCGGCCCCGCGACCAGGCATTGGCCCGTGTTTGCGAGCAAATTGGGCAACCACACAGGGCAGAACAGCAGCAATAACGGCCTGTGCAAGCTCGGCATATTGTCTGCCGGCCTCGGCCCCGTCGATAAGCCCGCGCAAGTGGTGCACACCGATGCGAAAGTGCCATTCCTTGCACCAGCGCCGGGCCATATCCAGCTGGGTTTCGTAGTCCTGTTCCGCGGCAAGTGCCTCGGACAACTCGGACTGCAAGGTCACCTGCCCCGGCCAATCGGCAAAAAATCCACCGCCGATCACTGCATCAAAGACGGACGAGTTGCGTGACAAATGTGCCGCCAATGCGTGCGAGGTTCCCACGATGTCGACCAGCAGGTCGATAAGTTGCGTGTTGGCCTCGAACAGTGAAAACAGCTGCACCCCCGCAGGCAACCCCGCAAGGAAGCCATCAAGGGCCAGCAATGCCTCGTCTGGCTTTGCGGTTTTTGCCAGCCTGGACAGCAACTCTGGTTTCAGACGCTCGAATATCCGCGCGCCACGCTGCGAACGCAGGGCCGGATATGTTGGCCAACGCGCAAGAACGCTTGCATCAAAGGTTACCTCTTGCGCTGGAACGGGTGTCGGCCCCGGACCGGGGGCAAAAAAGCCTTCTGTCAGCTCATGAACTTCGGTCAAACGATGCTTGAGATCGGTTATCAGCTTTTCCCGGTCGGTGCCCATCAAACACGCGATCCGTTCGATCCCGTCTTCGGACTGTGGAACCTTGTGCGTCTGCGCGTCGTGCACCATCTGAATACGGTGTTCGACCTCGCGATGAGCGCGGTAATGATCGGTCAGCTTTGATGCAACGTCTTCCGGCACCCACCCCTTTCCGGCCAGCGCTGCCAGCCCTTCCACGGTCCCCCGGACGCGCAGATCAGGGTCGCGGCCTCCTGCGATCAACTGGCGGGTCTGGGTAAAGAACTCGATCTCACGTATCCCGCCCTGCCCCAGCTTCATGTCGTGGCCCGGTATCGACAACGCCCCGCCGGTTCCCTTGTTCTCGCGAATGCGCAGACGCATGTCATGAGCATCCTGAATGGCCGCGAAGTCCAGATGCCGACGCCATACGAACGGGCGCAGCGCCTCAAGAAAACGCGCCCCGGCCGCAAGGTCACCCGCGCAGGGGCGTGCCTTGATATAGGCGGCACGTTCCCATGTTCGCCCAAGACTTTCATAGTAACGTTCCGCCGCTTCTGTCGCCAGGCAGACCGGTGTTACAGCCGGATCGGGGCGCAGCCGCAGATCAGTGCGGAATACATAACCATCAGCCGTTTTGTCGCTTAGCGTTGCGCAGAAATTGCGCGTCGCCCGCACCATGCCCTGCCGCGCTTCGTAAAAGTCATCGGGGTCGAACCGGGTCTCGTCGAACAGCACGATCAAATCGATGTCCGAGCTGTAGTTCAACTCATGCGCGCCCATCTTGCCCATGGCAAGGATCACCATGCCGCCCGCAGTATCGACATCTTCTTCGGTCAAACCGGGCAACTTGCGGCGCCGGATCAGGTTCGCAATCTCGGATTTGGCTGCCACATCCGCCGCTAAGGCACCGAAATCCGTCAGGATCGCTGTCACTTTCTCCAGCGGCCATGCACCCGCCAGATCCGCCAATGCCGTCAGCAATGCGATCCGACGTTTGGCCTGACGCAGCCCCGGTTTCAATTGATCCGGCGGCAACACCCGGGCCGCTTCCATAACGGCCGCCATGGCCAGGTCCGACTGCGCCAAAGCTTCGGGCAGCCACGCCGCCTCGTGCTCGATCAGACCTTTGAGGTATGGGCTTGATCCAGCTGCACCAGCTATCAGCTCACCCTGCTCGGGTGTCAGATTCGGGACCAATTTGCGCGCATCTTCACCCAGCGAGACATCAAAGGGGCGCGGCAGTCGGGAAATGGCAAGAGATCCGGTCATGCCCGCAGGTTGTGCATTGCCAGACTGCAACGTCAATGGGGCAAACCTGTCATCCTTCGGTAACAGGTGTATCCTGACTGAAGGTATTTAGCCAATGCTCTCCGCGTCGTTCCCAAAGCGAGGAAATGAGCATGGTTTCCCACTCACTCGCACCCGGGCGCAGATAGTCCGCCCGGTAAGACAATAGTACGACATCCGCGGACAGAACCCTTAGTTTTGTCTCGCTTAACCGGAATTCGGCCATTGTAGGCGCGTCGGCAAACTGCCCTACATGTTCGTCCCTGTTGGCGAACCCGCTGGGGTAGACACCCAGAAAATCAGGGCTAAGCAAGGCACGATCGGTGGTCGCATCCCCTTCGACCAGCGCCCTCCACACCCGCTTTTCAAGCTTGAGGATTTCGTCGTTTGACGGGGCGGTTTTGTAGTCACTGACGTCCATTGTCGTTTGACACCTATTGTTACAGTAACCCTGAACAGGCCGGATGATGTAGGAAGCACGCAGTCGGGTGTTTACGATAAGGCTTCAACGGAAACTCCTGCGATTCGAGCCTCATTCAACCTATTGCGTTTCAAATGGCCTTTAAACCGGCGTTATCGGGAATATCGGAATATCTATGGGTCCGAACAATACAAATCCCGGAACAATCAGATCATTGAGGAAACTACAGCAGAGTTTGCTTGAAGACCTCGCGCCGTCTTTTGGCTACAACGCTATATGCGATGGGCAGGGCGTCCTTTCCAGCAACATGGCAAATCGCCAAAGTGCGTTCCATTTGTCTGTTAATGTTCTGCCTGCTTCTTGTTCAACCACCCCAATCTGCATAGGCTTTGTTCATGTGTGGAAAGTATGCAGCCGGACACCTGACACAGCGCGAGATGCTGGCGATTTTGGAGTATTTTCTGGACGGGAAAATCTCTCCTCATCTGCCCAATCCCCCTCCTTCAGGAGGATACAATGTTTCGCCCACCAATCAGGTCAGTATGGTCCGCTGGGATGGCAATAGCGCCGAGCTTACATCCGCCCGCTGGCAAATCAGAGACCCTCGTAGCAAGAAGCCCCTGATCAACTCCAAAATCGAGAACGTTGAATTTTGGCGTGACTACTGGGACAACGGTCGCTGCCTCATCCCTGCAATTGGTTATTATGAATGGCCAAAGAATCAGGGCCACGATTGCCCTGTGTTCGTAACAGTAAAGCGCAATTCCCCTACGATGTTCTTTGCGGGATTCTATCGGACGAAGGACGGCAGCCACAGTTGCAGCATTATGACCCGCAAGCCCAGTTCGCAGATCTCTCACATCCACAGCCGGATGCCGGTCATTTTGACGCCGGAAGAGATAGAAAATTGGCTAAAAGGCGTCACAACCCCAACGGAAGCGCAGGAAACACTTGGAACGAAATACGAAGGCCGGTTCGAGTATCATACTGTAAAGCCGATCAAATCGGGTGCCGAAGGTCAGGAATTGCTGGAACAATATACACCACCTGTTCAGACTAAATTCGAATTCTGAACTGGCTGGCTGCAAACATCGGCATCAGATTCAAAAAGAATCCCCAGCGCGCTACTTTCGGGAAAAATGCACCAGATCCCCGCCAGCTCTGGTCAAAGCTGCGCCACTCCACAATGTAAATCTTTTTCACATTACCCCTTGCAACCTGAAACCACGCGCCCCATCTAGATCAATGTGAAAGGCATTTACATCAACCTGGAGAAACCCAATGACCGCACTGTCCGAACCTGCCACTCCTGCAAATCCGGGATGGCTTTATCGTTCCGAAGCCTGGCTTGACAGCAAGGGCAAAGGCGCATGGATCGCCGCGATGGTCCTCGGCTTTGTATTCTTCTGGCCCGTTGGTCTGGCCCTTCTTGCCTATATGATCTGGAGCAAACGTATGTTCAGCAAGTCCTGCAGCCGCCGCAAATCCTGGCAAAGCCACATGAGCGCTATGAAGCCATCCGGCAACAGCGCATTTGACGCCTACAAGTCGGATACTCTGGCCCGGCTAGAGCGCGAACAACAGGAGTTCGAAGCGTTCCTGCGCCGTCTGCGTGAAGCCAAGGACAAGGCCGAATTCGACGAATTCATGGAAGAGCGTGCGCGTGCGAACCACGAAGATGAAGGTGAGCGCAAAGACGACGCCTGATAAACAGTCGCCCTGCCCCGTCTCCGGTGCAGGGCATCTCCCAAATACAGAACCGGACTATCTGACATGAGGCATTTGCCCGACCCCGATCGCCAGCCCGAATTCTACCAGTCTGTCGCGTTCAAACGCTTCTTCGCCTGGATTTTCGATGTCGCGTTCATCTCATTGCTCTGTGTGGTGGCCGTCATCATGACCGTAGGACTGGGCCTGTTTTTCGTAGCCCTCATCTATATGGTGGTCAGTTTCACCTATCGCGTAGTTACCATTGCCAATGGCTCGGCAACGCTTGGCATGCGGTTCATGGGGATCGAACTCCGCGACGCCTTTGGTGCTCGCATGGACACTGGCAAGGCCATCGCTCACACTGCCGGGTATTTTATCAGCATGGCGTTTCCCGTCATTCAGGTGGTCTCGGTGATCATGATGATGACCAGCGCGCGATGCCAGGGGCTGACAGACGCCTTCCTTGGTACCGTCATGTTAAATCAACGCGCTATAGCCTGAATCGGCATTTGAATCACTTGGCGGGTCCCGAAACCGTTGTTATCATCCTGACAGGAAACACGGGATCTGCATGCGACACACGCTGCCAATAGCGCCACAATTCTATGTGACGGCCCCACAGCCCTGCCCCTATCTTGAGGGCCGGATGGAAAGAAAGCTGTTCACGGCACTACAGGGCGAAGGCGCGGAACGACTGAACAACTCTTTGTCGCAACAAGGGTTTCGCCGATCTCAGAATGTTCTCTACCGCCCGTCCTGCGCAGATTGCGCGGCGTGCCTGTCCGCCCGGATTGACGTGTCCAAATTCCGCCCCACCAAAAGCCAGAAACGCGCAGCCAGACGCAACGCATATCTGGAACGGCGCGCAACATCGCCTTGGGCCACCGATGATCAGTTCGAATTGTTCCGTCGCTATCTGGATGTCCGCCACGCTGACGGAGGAATGGCGGATATGGACGTGTTCGAGTTCGCTGCAATGATCGAAGAAACACCAATCCGCAGTCGCGTCGTGGAGTATTCCGACACCCGCACCGGCGACCTGATCGCCGTCAGTCTGACCGATGTGCTCGAGGACGGCTTGAGCATGGTTTATTCCTTCTACGACCCGCTACAGCCGCAGAATTCACTCGGCACCTACATGATCCTAGACCACATCGACATCGCGCGCGAGGCCGGACTGCCATACGTCTATCTGGGTTACTGGGTGCCCGGCAGCCCAAAAATGGGTTACAAGGCAAAGTTCGCCGGGCTCGAAGTCTACATGAACAACAGCTGGCAAAGCGTCCCGAATCCCGAAAGGTTTTCCCGCACCTCCAGCCACCCGCTCTCGACGGCACCAATTGCCGAGCAGGTCGCCAACATACAACTCCCAGACAGACACCCAACCAAAGGCTGACCCCATATGCAGCAAAGCCTTCACGCCGTCACTCTGGTGGTGCCGGACTATGACGACGCGATCTCGTTCTATGTCGGGACACTGAATTTCTCACTGGATCAGGATCTGGACCTTGGCGGCGGTAAACGCTGGGTCCGCGTGACACCGCCGGGGTCAAGCAATGGCTCGTTGATCCTGGCACTGGCTGACGGCTCGGATCAGCAGGCAGCCATCGGCAATCAAACCGGAGGGCGCGTAGGGTTTTTCCTGTCCACCGACGATTTCGCCCGCGATCATTCTGCGATGCTGGCCAAGGGTGTTCAGTTCGAAGAAGAACCGCGCCACGAGCCCTATGGCACAGTCGCAGTCTGGCGCGACCCTTTCGGTAACCGCTGGGATTTGATCCAGTTTACCTGAAACCCTTCCTCGGACTCAAAATATCCCAGGGATGAATTGGCCATCAGGTCAATAAGAGGCAGCGCCCTTTCACGCCCAAACGGAATAAGCAAAGGGGGCCATCCGGCCCCCTTTTCAATTTGATATTAGCGATCCCAAATCAGTTCGGAATCAACTCGGGAACGATCGTCACGATTGTCGGGAACAACCACAGGATCGCGATCCCGACCACCTGAATGATCACGAAAGGAATGATCCCGCGATAGATATGCCCGGTCGTGACCTCTTTGGGTGCCACACCGCGCAGATAGAACAGCGCAAACCCGAACGGTGGTGTCAGGAACGAGGTCTGCAGGTTCACCGCAACCATGATCGTCACCCATTTCGGATCGAACGACCCGCCATAGATCACCGGGCCCACGATGGGGATCACGATGTAGATGATCTCGAGGAAATCCAGCACGAAGCCAAGGACAAAAAGCACCAGCATCACGATCAGGAAGACCGTGAACTCGTTGTCAAAGCTTTTCAGGAATTGCTGGATGTAATGCTCGCCTCCGAACGAGATCACCACCAGGTTCAATAGCTGCGACCCGATCAGAATGGTAAAGACCATCGACGTGACCTTGGCGGTTTCACGTACGACCGGTGTCAGAACACCGCTTGCAAACAGCACCCAGCACCCGAAGATCAGCCCGAACAAAGCGTACAGATATGTGGCATAGGCCAGTACGAACGCGATCCACGTTTCGACCGTGACGCCGCCCTGATTGATCCGCAGGTCAAAGTTCACCCCGATCAGCAAGCAGATGATGATAGCGAACGTAGACCAGATGATGACCTTGCCCGAGCGCCCCTGATCCTGAAGCTTGCGATACGCTGCCAGCATGATGGCCCCACCTGCCCCAAGCGCCGCTGCAGGCGTCGGATTGGTGATACCGCCCAGGATCGACCCCAGAACGGCAATGATCAGTACCAGTGGCGGAAAGACGACACGGATCAGATCATTCGTTGCACAACGGGCTGCGGCTTCCCTGCAGCCATAAAGCGCCAGCAGGGCCGGCAATGCCAGGATAACGAACGTAGCACCCGAGGATGTCAGCGGTGTCAACAGCAGAATGTCGGCCAGCAGGATCAGCAACAATCCAATACCGCCCAAGATAAGCGGTTGCGGCGAACGCGAGGGGGCGATGCCACGGCCAAGAACCAGCGTCAGACCCAGCAGCACGACAAAGACTGCAACGCCTGTGCCAATCGGTGCGGCTCCGGCAATCTTTGCCTCACGGGCTGCCGTGATTTCTTCCTCGCTAAGTCTTTGCGATTGCGAAACTCCACCCGCCGCGTCGATCTGTTCCTGCTCGGCTACCGCCTGATCCCAGGCCGTCTGACCGTGCAGTTCGATCATGGACGCCTGACATTCAGCGGATACATTCGTGCGCAGGGATGCCCCTTCGGAAATGTCCGAGAACCCCGAAACCGAGACGTCCTGACTGCCGATCAGACCGACACTGCCCATCAGAACTGCGCCAACGATCAGACCCACGGGCGCAGCCAGCAACCATGTCAGTCCCTCGGCGCGGGTGATTGGCTCACCACTGCCGCCGGACATGGCAACAGCCGGGGCCTTATCCGGGTTCAGCATCGCATAGCCAAATGCGTAAAGCGCATAAAGCAGCGCCAGCATGATCCCCGGCAACAGCGCTGCCTGAAACAGTGTACCCACGGACACAACCGCAGGCTCACCCAGATAGGTCAGCGCATCCGAACACCCGGCCTCGACCGCGCGGGTTTCCTGCGCCGTCGAATACAGATCGCCCGCAAGCGTTCCCAGCAGAACGATAACGATGGACGGAGGAATGATCTGCCCCAGCGTACCTGACGCAGCAATGACTCCGGTCGCCAGTTCCGGTGAGTAGTTGTTGCGCAACATCGTCGGCAAGGCCAACAGACCCATCGTGACAACCGTCGCACCCACGATCCCAGTCGATGCCGCGAGGAACGCTCCCACGACCACGATTGAAACAGCCAGACCACCCGGCAGCGGGCCAAATACCCGCGCCATTGTCGTCAGCAGATCATTGGCGATCTTGGACCGTTCCAACGTGATGCCCATCAGAACAAACATCAGAACCGCCAAAAGCGTCTCGATGGATTGCCCCGCCAGCACCCGTTCGTTCATACGGTTCACGATGAACGATACGTTGCGGTCCAGCGCGGTTTCCCATCCCGACACGAATACCGGTTCCGCTATCCTGGGCAAATCCGGGTATCGGAACACGGATATGACATCTGGTTTGACGCCCGAATTCACAACGTCCCGATAGGCCTGAGAACTCGTGTCAATCGCCTGATGTATAAGCAGCCCGGCGCTATCCAGTGCAGCGATAATCCCGAACGAGATGATCCCGGCACCGCCGATGGCGAAAGCCACCGGGAACCCGGATAGGATACCGCCGAAAAGGCAGAAAAATACGATAATGAGGCCGATTTCGACGCCATCAAGTCCGAATAGCATTGTCTTGGTCTCCGTCCTTAATGTGCGCCTTCATAGGCTTCTTCGCCCTCGCCAAGGCTGTCCTTGTCGAGGTATTTACCGGCACTTTCGGGCCCTTCCACATATTCCAGATACGACCGGTACAGGAACGCAATCGCGTGCAGGAACACCATACCGGCGAAGGCCACCAGCAGGATCTTGAATAGGAAGTAGCCGTTAAAGCCGTTGGGGCTGAACCCGATGGTTTCGACGTTCCAGCGCAATGCGCGGGACTTCATAACCAGCCGGTCCAGGGTATCGCTTGCGGATGGTTTCGGCACAATCAGGTGCCGCCACATGAAGTACCAACCATACATCCATGTCAGCACAGCCATGGGCATCATGAAGAACACCGACCCCAGCATGTCGACCACCCGTTTGCCCCGGTGGCTGAGCCCCGCATAGATCAGGTCGACGCGAACATGGCCGCCCTGAACAAAGGTGTAGGTGACGCACAGGCAAACGACCATGGCATTGTACAGCTTCAGTTCTTCGGCATACCAGCTGATGTCCATTTGGAACGGAATACCCAGACCAAATGCCATATCGGGCCGCGCAAAAACGCGCTGCATGAAAACGATGACGATTTGCTGGATCACCATCAACAGGCCCGCCCATGCGAAAAAGCGGCCGGTGGTGTTGGCAAATCCTTCCAGCCCGCGGACCATGCCCCACATGAAATTCCGATAGTAAAGGCCGATGGCCGTCAGAACCAGAAACAGGGTGAAGACCACAAAGAAGAACTCGACCGATCCGCCATAGTAGACAAAGCGCATGATCGCCTCTTTGTCCGACCAGTTCAGCCAGAGCTGCGGATGCGTGATGGCGTATCCGAAATTATAGAAGGCCTCGGCGATGTTCTGAACGAACCAGATCAGTCCGTTCCATAGGGCGCCGAAGAAGGAGATACCGTTATCGTCCTGCATTTTGTCCCCGGTTCGTCAGTTGCTATGCTTATGTTAGCGGACTTTTCCAATCCGTGCATGTGCAACAGGAAAAGCTCCCCCGCGGTTGCGGGGGAACCAAAGTGCTACAAGATCGGCGATCAGCCGCGAACGCGGTCGCGCTGTCCGGTGTAAACACCCGACGACATGTTCAGCCAAGCAGACGACGCGGCCATCGATTCCATGGCGCTGTCGTTGATCTTCTTGAACAGCTCGTCGCCCATGTTCTCGTCCAGAACTTCCTGGCTGGCCTTGCCGAACGCATCCCAGACGCTGTCCGGGAATTCCAGAACCTTGACGCCGCCCGCCTGCAGACGCTGCAGGGCTGCACCGTTGTTGGCAAGGAACTGTGCCAGGTTCCACTGGTGGCATTCGCCAGCCGCGATCTCGATGATCTTCTGCTGAGCAGGTGTCAGGCTTTCGAATACTTCTCGGTTGGTCGCCAGCGACAGACCCGCACCCGGCTCGTGGAAGCCAGCGGTGTAGTAGGTCTTGGTGATTTCCTGGAAGCCAGCCTTTTCGTCGGCCCACGGACCGATCCACTCTGTTCCGTCGATCGCGCCGGACGACAGCGCCTGATACACTTCCGAACCCGGAATGTTCTGAACCGACGCGCCCAGTTTGCCCAGCGCCTTGCCGCCCAGACCCGGCATACGGAACTTCAGACCGTTGAAGTCTTCGGGTCCATTGATCTCTTTCGAGTACCAGCCGCCAGCCTGCGCACCGGTGTTACCGGCCAGGAACGACTTCAGGCCAAAGATCTGACCCAGTTCGTCATGCAGTTCGGCACCGCCGGCATGATAGTACCAGTTGACCATTTCCTGCGCGGTCATGCCGAACGGAACAGCAGTGAAGAAGGCATAGCCCGGGTGCTGACCAACAAAGTAGTAGTCGGCCGCGTGATACATATCCGCCTGGCCCGACGACACCGCGTCAAACACTTCGAACGCGCCAACCAGTTCGCCTGCGGCCTTGATATCAACGGTCAGGTTGCCGTCCGACATGGTGGTGATGCTGTCGGCGCAACGCTGTGCGCTGTCGAACACCCCGGCCAGACCACGACCCCAGGACGTAACCATGGTCAGCGTGCGCTTACCCTGCGCATACGCCGGAGCGGCCAGCGAGGTCGCCGCAGCAGCCGAGCCGCCGATTGCGGATGTTTTCAAAAATGAACGACGATCCATGTGAGTGATCCTCCCCTACACAATTCTATTGCCCGGATGTGCTCCGGGTCAGTCGTTTCCAGTGCGCGCCAGCCTAATGACGGAGTCGTGAATGTGAATACCAAGTACTGCGTAGACGGATCGGTTTTTTGACAGAAACGAATGAACCACGTCCATTTTTCCCGGACTTACGATGCGACACTCACGTGGAATGGTCGCCGTGATCTATTCCTTTTGCAATTTCGTCCCGGCTTGCGTAACGATTCGGACATGCGTCCACTCCGCGATATGATTTCACTCACATACGCCCAGAAGCTGTCGCTTGTGGCTGCTATTCCGCTGGTGGCCGCTGTGGCTGCCATCGCTGTAATGGTGACCTACGAAGCCCGCGCCACTGCTGACCGCGAAATCAAGGCGCTGGAGCGCAGACTGATCGAAGCCAAGAAAGAAGAGTTACGAAACTACGTAACCCAGGCCCGCAACGGATTTGCCTATATTTATGGGCGCGCCGCGCCAGATGATGAGATCGCCAAGAACCTTGTCACGCAAATCCTTTCGGCGATGATCTATGGCAAGGATGGGTTCTTTTTTGTCTACGACTATGACGGCACCAACCTTGTCAGCCCCCGCCAGACCGAATTCATCAACCGCAACTGGGAAGGATTGACCGACAGCAACGGCACCCCGGTCGTGGATGAGTTTCTTCGTCTGGCACGGCAAGGCGCAGGCTGGCATAGCTTCATGTGGCAAAAGCCCTCGACCGGGGATGAGGCGATGATGATTGCCTATGTGGTGGGTTTGCAGGATTGGCGATGGGCGGTCGGGACGGGCGTTTTCATCGACGACATCGTGGCCACCGTGGCCAATGCCCGCGCCGAGGTCGAGGCGCGGGTGCGGCGTACGTTCCTTTATATCGGCGGCATCGTTCTGGCCGCGCTGCTAATCGTGTTCGTTTCGGGAATGCTATTGAATTTCCGCGAGCGCCGGCTGGCCGACGCCAAACTCAAGGAACTGACCCAGCGCGTATTTGATGCGCAGGAAGAAGAGCGGGGCCGCGTTGCCCGTGAACTGCATGACGGCATCAGCCAGATTCTGGTTGGCGTACGCTATGCGCTGGACAATGCCCGCCGCAGGCTGCAGCGCGGGGATGATGGTGGTGCGCGTGACCCTCTGGACAAGGGGATCGACAATCTGGGCTCGGCCATCACCGAGGTGCGCCGCATCAGCCGCGATCTGCGCCCCGGCGTTCTGGACGATCTGGGACTGGGTCCTGCGTTGAAGGCGCTGACCGACGATTTTCGCGAACGCACCGGGATCGAAACCGAATTCACTACCGTCGTATTCCGCAACCGGCTGGATCAAGACGCCAAGATCGCACTCTACCGCATCGCACAAGAGGCGCTGACGAATATCGAGCGCCACTCTGGCGCCACCCGTGTCACGATCGATCTTCGCGGCCACAAAAGGGGTGCAACCATGCGGATCACCGATAACGGCCGCGGGTTACGCCGAAGGCTGGGAGAAATCACTCCGGGGATCGGTCTGCGCAACATGCAGGAAAGGATCGAACAGCTTGACGGATCGCTGCGCATTCTGTCATCACGCGGCGCGCAAAGTGGTACGGTAATCGAGGCCAGCCTGCCGCTAAGCCGCCTTCTGCCGCCGCAGGAAGATGCCACACCCAAAGGAAAGGCCGGTTCATGATGTCCGATACGGTTCGTGTCCTTATCGTTGATGACCACCCGATGGTGGCCGAGGGTATTCAGTCGATACTGGAAAGCTATGATGACATCCGGGTCGTCGGAACCCTTGGCACCGGTCAGGAAGCGGTGGATCAGGTCGAGGCGCTGCGCCCGGACGTCATTCTGATGGATCTGAACATGCCCGGCCTTGGCGGCCTTAGCGCGACAGAGATCATCCTTGAACGTCTGCCCGACACGCGCATCCTGATTTTGTCAATGCACGACAGTCCCGAATATATCTCGACCGCGCTCAGCCATGGCGCCAAAGGTTATGTGCTCAAGGACGTTCCAACCGAGGAAATCAAACAGGCCATCGATGCGGTGATGCAGGGCGAGCGGTACCTGTGCACGGGGGCCAGCGGATCACTTGAACCCAAAGGCGACAGCACACGCGAGGCATTGACGGGCCGCGAACAGACGATCCTGCTGCAACTGGCACAGGGCAAATCAAACAAGGAAGTGGCGAATGCGCTCGATATCTCGGTGCGTACCGTCGAAACCCACCGCAAGAACATCAAGCGGAAGCTAGGCATCTCTTCGACGGCCGGTCTGACCCGCTATGCGATGGAACACGGAATGCTTCAGGGAACCGGCGTTGGGTTCTGATCCGCCCATTCGTTTAGCGTTCAACAGCGAGACCTTCGCCGGCACTTCACAGCAACGGTCAGTGACGGGCTGATGCGGCTCAATCCAACAGTTGATCACCCCGCAACCCTTCACGCTCATAATGACGTGGCAGCACGCGACCATAAAGCTGCTTGGTTCTCTCGACCCCGCCACACATGCCTTCGGTCTCAACAAACGAGAAAATACCAACATAGCGCTTTTGGGCACCGGAAACCGGCTTGACCCGGTGCAGTGCGTAGCGGCCCTTGAAAATCTGCAGATCGCCGGGATTCAGGGTCAACTGGCGCACCTTTGCCATGCTTCCCTGCAGGATCGAGGTCACCCCAGGAAAATTCTCGTCCTCGGAACTGCGCAGGTTTGAGGCATATTCGAACTCTCCCCCCTCCTCTCCGTTTTGGATAGCCAGTGTCACGGTGAAGTTGTTGGTATCAAAATGCCAGGGAAACCCCTGCCCCTCTTCCACGACATTGATAATGACATCCGCCAACGGGTCATCATATCGAAAGAACCGGTCTTCGGGTTCATCCAGCGCGGTGCGGATGAATGGCATGAAGCCTTCGTATTCATAGATTCGCCGCAACGGACTGGACTTCGGGAAATTGTCTGCGGGAACAAAGGCATTTGAACGGTCAAAGAACTGGCGCACCGGATGGGATGGCGCAAGTGTCGGATTATCTTTGCTGAAATATGCGTTGGTCCGGTTGAAGGAGCGGTGCGCCTTGGACGCGACAGCGTCGGCTTCTTTGACCAGCTGCGCGACACCTGTTTCATGCACGAAACCGGGCAATACGGCACAACCATCATCTTCTAGTTCGCGTCTCAGGTCAGCGATCAGCCTGTCATAGGCCGGCGAACCTGGCCTGTCGATTGGATAACGCCCCAAATCAATAAGGTCCTGCATCATAATCCGCACTCCATATTCAACCAATCTCGGATCAGCGTGGACTGTGTGAGCGGTAACTTCAGGCCAATTTCGGACATTGCGCTGACGGTTTTGAACCATCGCGGCTATCCCGGATCAAATTTACGAGGGGTCACTTCCCGGATATTCCCAGCATGCGGCAATCTGCGCAATAAAATGTCGCAAAATCCATCACTCCGGACAGGAAATTTACACGATTGACGGTTGACGCCCCCTGCCCCCGCTCATAATGTCCCCTCCAGCAAAAAGGAGCCTCTGGCGATGAACACGCTAGTCGTAATCGTAGGAACCTCGCGCATGGGCCGGTGACGGTGAACCATAATCGAACCCATGCGCCTCCGAAAAATCGGGGGCTTTTTTTATGCTGAATGCAAGACACATGTCGCGAACGGAGCAAAGCAGATGACACGTGAGATGACCGGCGCAAAGATGGTGGTTCAGGCCCTCAAGGATCAGGGCGTGGACACGGTATTCGGGTACCCCGGTGGCGCCGTGCTGCCGATCTATGATGAAATCTTTCTGCAAAACGACATCCGTCACATTCTGGTACGCCACGAACAGGGTGCGGTACACGCGGCCGAGGGTTATGCCCGCTCAACAGGCAAACCCGGTGTGGCGCTTGTGACATCCGGCCCCGGCGCGACGAATGCGGTGACCGGATTGACCGACGCGTTGATGGATTCGATCCCGATCGTGGTTCTGACCGGTCAGGTTCCGACATTCATGATCGGGTCCGACGCCTTTCAGGAGGCGGACACCGTTGGCATTACCCGCCCCTGCACCAAGCACAACTGGCTGGTTAAGGACACCGACTCTCTGGCCGAGACGCTGCACGAGGCCTTCCACGTGGCGACCGCGGGTCGACCCGGCCCGGTTCTGATCGACATTCCCAAGGATGTACAATTCGCGACCGGCGAATACTCCTCTCCGAAGCCGTCGGTTTCGCACTACCAGCCAGTCGTCAAAGGTGACCTGGAAGAGATCACCGAACTTGTCGCGGCCATGGAAACGGCAAAGAAGCCCGTTTTCTACACTGGTGGTGGCGTGATCAATTCCGGTAAGGCCGCCAGCCAGCTTCTGCGTGAGCTGGTAGACTCAACCGGTTTTCCGGTCACATCAACCCTGATGGGGCTTGGGGCATATCCGGCATCGGGCGAAAACTGGCTTGGTATGCTGGGAATGCATGGCCTGTATGAGGCCAATATGGCGATGCACGACTGCGATTTGCTGATCAACGTCGGCGCCCGCTTCGACGACCGGATCACCGGCCGGATCGACGCCTTTTCACCCAACTCGAAGAAGGCGCATATCGACATCGATCCGTCCTCGCTCAACAAGGTGATCCGTGTGGATATCCCGATTGTCGGCGACGTTGCACATGTGCTTGAGGACATTCTGAAGGTCTGGAAATCGCGCGGACGCAAGACCGACGCGGCCAGCGTCAAGGAATGGCAGGCGCAAATCGCGGACTGGCGCAAGGTGAACTGCCTTGCCTACACCAACAGCGAAAAGTCCATCAAACCGCAATATGCGTTGCAGCGGCTGGAAGAGCTGACCAAAGGTCATGACCGCTATGTCACGACCGAGGTTGGGCAGCATCAGATGTGGGCGGCGCAGTTTCTGGGTTTCGAGGATCCGAACCGCTGGATGACATCGGGCGGATTGGGCACCATGGGCTACGGCTTTCCGGCCTCGATTGGTGTGCAGATGGCACATCCGGATGCGCTGGTGATCAACGTCGCTGGTGAAGCTTCGTGGTTGATGAACATGCAGGAAATGGGCACCGCCGTTCAGTACCGCCTGCCCGTGAAGCAATTCATTCTGAACAACGAACGCCTTGGCATGGTGCGCCAGTGGCAGGAACTGCTGCATGGCGAGCGCTATTCGCATTCATGGTCCGAAGCCTTGCCGGATTTCGTTAAACTCGCCGAAGCGTTTGGCGCCAAGGGTATCTGCATCAGCGATCCGGCCGATCTAGACGACGCCATCATGGAAATGATCAACTATGACGGTCCGGTCATTTTCGACTGTCTGGTTGAAAAGCATGAAAACTGCTTCCCGATGATCCCGTCAGGCAAAGCCCACAACGAGATGCTGCTGGGCGAAGCCGAAACGCAGGGCGTGATTCAGTCCGGCGGCGCGGTTCTGGTTTAACAAAATTCGACGAATTTTGTCGGGCGCCCGGTGCGCCCGACACTCTCAGGATGATGAAAGGGACATAAATGTCTGCCCTACATATCAAAAAAGGCTCCACCCGCCATTCCGCCTATAACCTACGTCCAACGTTTTCCGATGTGCAGGAACAACATACGATTGCCGTTCTGGTAGAAAACGAACCGGGTGTTCTGGCGCGTGTAATTGGCCTGTTTTCCGGCCGCGGTTACAACATCGAAAGCCTGACCGTGGCCGAGGTTGACCATACCGGCCACCTCAGCCGCATCACTATTGTTACCAAAGGCACACCGCAGGTTATCGAACAGATCAAGGCCCAGTTGGGTCGAATTGTAACCGTCCATGACGTGCATGACCTGACCGTCGAAGGCCCTTCGGTCGAACGCGAACTGGCCATTATCAAGGTTGTCGGCGCAGGAGACAAACGGGTCGAGGCGCTGCGTCTGGCCGATATCTTCCGTGCTAACGTTGTGGACAGCACGTTGAACTCCTTCATCTTTGAAATCACCGGTGCACCGGACAAGATTGATGCATTCGCCGACTTGATGCGCCCCCTTGGATTGGTGGAAATCGCACGCACTGGCGTGGCGGCACTGTTGCGCGGCGAATAGCCAGACATTACACGCCTGGCTGCCGCTTTGCGGCGCCGGGCCACCGCGGTTTCCCGGCGCCTCAGCGGCACTGATAGTGCTTAGCCGGTGAACCCTAATTTGTGGCGCCATCTATTTTGGTTTCGGAAAATACTCGGCAATTGGCGTGCGTATCCACCCATGACCGGGGTGGCCAGCCATCACCAGACAAACCGAACGCCCCAAACAATTTTGTCGCTGTGAGAAATGTCGAAGTCGCGGAAATCCAAGCGCCGGGTTGTCAGATGTGGCTAGCATCCTTCGAATGGAGGAGAGAGCATTGTCCGATAGCACCACCAGTTTGTCAGATGTCCGGCAGCCAATCGAGAACGCTCATGGGCTACCGAATGAACACTATACCGACGCAGCCGTTCATTCCGAGGAATGTCAGGTATTGCTGAAAGATGGCTGGGCCGGATTGGCGGTGACAGCGGATGTGCCCGAACCGGGCGATGCTAAACCCATTGAATTTCTTGGCATTCCCCTGTTGTTGCTTCGAGATCGTCAGGGTCAGGTGCGGGTATTCCAGAACATCTGTCGCCACCGAGGCATGATACTGGTCGAGGAACCGCGCAAGATCGAAGGTGCAATCCGTTGTCCATATCACAGCTGGTGTTATTCAACCGAAGGCAAACTGGTCGCGACACCGCATGTGGGCGGACCGGGGCAGAACTCACATGAGGGAATCAAGCGCTCGGAACTTGGACTGATCGAGGTGCGCAGCCATATCTGGCGCGAGGTCGTATGGGTCAACATCTCGGGCACTGCACCGGAATTTGAGCAGGAGAACGAGCATCTGATCAAGCGTTGGGCCGAGTTTGACAAGCCACTGTATCACGGTGGTCCTGAAAGCGCCTTTCGGTTAGACGTGAACTGCAACTGGAAACTGGCGGTGGAGAACTACTGCGAAAGCTATCACCTGCCCTGGGTCCATCCTGGTCTGAACAGCTATTCCCGGCTGGAAGATCATTACCACATTGAAGAGCGGGGCCTGTATTCTGGTCAGGGAACGCTGGTCTACCGACAATTGAAATCAGAAGATGGCAATGTGTTCCCCGACTTCGAAAATCTGAGCGACCATTGGGACACTGCTGCCGAATATATCTCGGTGTTCCCAAATGTCTTGCTGGGCGTCCATCGCGATCATGCGTTTGCGATCATACTTGTTCCCGAGGCACAGGATCGAACATCCGAACATATTCACCTGTTCTACGCGACCGCCGACACCGACGAGGAACTGCGCCAGCAGAACGCGGCACAGTGGAAGCTGGTCTTTGAAGAAGACGTTTTTGTGGTCGAGGGCATGCAGCGAGGGCGCGCCGCTCCAGGCTTTGATGGCGGCCGGTTCTCGCCGGTGATGGACGGACCGACACACCTGTTTCATGATTGGATTGCCGGGAAACTGCAGAGCCATCGAACGCCACAGGCGGCTGAATGAGCGATCTGGACGCGCGGTTGCTACGTGCGCATGAGGCCGCCGATAAGGCAGCCTTGGTCAGGCTTTACGAGGAAGCCGCAAACGCGGCTTCCGATGATGCTGCGCGGGGTTTTTACCTGACACACGCCTATATCTACGCGCTCGAATCTGGCGCGCCCGAGGTTGAACACCTTCACCAGCGCCTGATTGCAATGGGCCGTGAGGTTCCTTCGTAAGCACAACAACGAGCGCATACGGTGTGCCCTGATTGTTGTTGGTCTTAATCGTCGTCCACATCGGTAATCTGGCGGTACAGATGCCAGCTGGCATGGCCCAGCAAGGGCAGAACAAGGAACAACCCCAGAAACCATGGCGCCATGGCCAGAAACGTCAAAATGGCGATGAACACGCCCCAGACAAGCATGACTTTGGCATTGGTGCTTACATAGGCGTAGCTTGAGATCATGGCGGTTACGAAATCAAGTTCCCGGTCCAGCAGCATCGGGATCGACAGAACGGTAAGCATGTAAAGCAGCGTGGCAAAAACCGCCCCCACCACCGATCCGACAGCCAGCATAGTAAGGCCATTGAGGGTTTGAAAAACCTCTAGCGACGAGGACACGTTTGTCATGGTGGACAGCCCCATGAACAGGGCAAATATCATGTGTCCCAGAAAGAACCAGAACAAGAACATCACCACGATTATGGCGCAGATAGATGGCAACTGTCTGCGGCTTTGCTGAACAACGACGCCAAAAACGGCTCCGAAATCAAGCGGCTCGCCCTGCTCAAGCCTGTGTGACACTTCGTACAGGCCTACGGCGGCGAATGGTCCGATCAATGGAAATCCGATGGCAGCAAGGACCAGCCAATAGGTTGTTCCGGTGCGGATGGTGATCCAGGCCATTGCCCAACCCGCCAAAACGTAGAACCCGGCAAACAGCAACCCGAACAAGGGCGCCCGCTTGAAATCACGCCACCCCTTGCCCAACGCCTCGCGCAGCATGTCGAAATCGACCGGCTTCAGCTTGGGAACGCCAAATGGTTTTTCCATCGTCACTCTTTCCTCCCCCGTTCTCAGATCGCCGGTCTTTGCTGCGGCCATTCTGTTGCGGCATGATATGCTGCCGCCAACGACAACAGATCAGCGTCCGCTCCCCTTTTGCCGAAAATCTGCACACCCATTGGCAGGCCCGCATCGCCAAACCCCGCTGGTGCCGCAACACAGGGCAGCCCTAAAAGGCTGACTGGTGTCACCACCTGCATCCACCTGTGATAGGTATCCATCGCTTTGCCTGCGATCTCGGTCGGATAAGGCAGCTTTGCATCAAAGGGCCAGACCTGCGCGGCCGGCAGGATCAGTGCATCGTATTCCTCGAACAAGGACGCGGCCCGCCTGAACCAGGCGGAACGTATGACACTGGCGCGCTGGACATCCATGGCGCTCATTTCCAGCCCGCGATCCAGTTCCCACTGCGCACTGTCTTTCAGATGGGCGCGCCTCTCGGCCAAAGCCTCCAGACCACTCGCAACGCTCCATGAACGCAGGGTGATCCAGCTATCCCATATCTGTTCGGCCTCGAATGGTGGCGCCGCAGCCTCGACCGTGCAACCCAGGTCTTCGAACACTTTCAGGGCGGCTTCGCAGGTCTCCAGAACGCCGTCTTCCATCGGAAAGGCTCCGTCCCAGTCACCCAACCAGCCCAGTCGCAACCCTTTGACGTCGCGGGTGGCCAAGGGCGACACTGGCGTGCTGCAGAACGTATGCGGTTGCCGCGGGTCCGGGCCGGACATGACATCCAGAAGAATGCCCAGATCGGCAGGGCTGCGCGCCATCGGACCCAGAGTCAAAAGCTGGTGCAGGAACGTATCGCCGACGGGTTCGGAGGGGACACGTCCCCAGGTCGGTCGAAAGCCGTAGACGTTGTTCCACGCCGCCGGATTGCGCAGGCTGCCCATCGCGTCGGAACCGTCCGCAAGCGCCACCATACCCGTTGCCAGCGCAACCGCCGCCCCGCCCGATGATCCCCCGCATGACCGGGTGGAGTCGTATGGATTGACCGTTGTGCCATAAACCGGATTGAAGGTGTGAGACCCAAGACCAAATTCGGGAACATTCGTCTTGCCGATCAGAATTGCACCGGCAGCACGAAGTCTTCCGGTGATCAGATCGTCCGATTTCGGAACGTGGTCGCGAAAGATCGGAGACCCTTGCGTTGTTGCAATCCCCGCAACGTTGACCAGTTCCTTCACCGCAATCGGCAATCCATGCAGCGCGCCTCTGTTCGGACCCGAATCCAGCGCTGCTGCTTCATCCATCAATTCCCCCTCGTCCCGCAGCGCGACGATGGCATTGACCCCGCCATTGACCGCCGCGATGCGATCAAGCGTCTGGCGCATAAGGCTTGTCGCTGACAGACGCTGGTTTGACAGGTCGGCCAGAAGGTCAGCGGCGGAAGTTGTGTTCAAATCCATAGGCATAGGTTCCCGGGGCTGCGTGCGGTCAGCCTAGCGGTGCATCCAAGCCATTTAAACCCACTGTTTTGATGTATGTTTTCCAGCTTGCCAAAGGCAAAGCGCCCAGCTCATCTTACCTTGACGCTGAAGCGCAGATTGCTATCCCGCCCCAGCCAGCGTTTCATGCAAAACAAAATCACAATGAAACTCAGCACCAGCCACAAACCACCCCACAGCATCGTGGTTCCACCGAACTGGTCCGCCAGCATACTTGCGTCCGACCGGATGCCCGGGCGACGGATGGTATCGTCGAAAATATCATATGGAACGTAGATTATGCTGGTCAGGCCGATCACCCGCAGAACCATGTCGCAGACCCGCCTGTCCAGATAACGCGCCATGGCCAGCATCGATACGCCCATAGCCGCGCAAAAGAGCATCGGGAACGGATCACGAATATACAGAAGCGTCACCAGCAGCATGACACCTCCGAACAGGCCGAGCACGGCGCGGTCAGCACGCGTTCGCAGCGCGACGATCAACAGTCCCATTCCCAAAAGCAACGACCCGAGATACCCGGCAGTCAGAATGAAAAACGCGTTGCCACCGCGTGTGATCGCGTGGCCACCCTGCTGGACCGACAGCGAAATATCCTCGACCGCACCACCCGTCAGGATGGCGGCAAGCCCGTGTGACAGCTCGTGCATAAAGACGACCAGGATCTTCAGCGGCAACACGACGGGCGTGTCCCAAAAGGCAAACACAAGCACCGTGATCAGAATGAGCTGCCAGTGGCCCCTGAGAACTTGCATTTCAAAAGCGCCGCCAACCCGGCCTTAGCCCTCGGACTGGGCCTCGGAGCGGCTTTTGCCCGCGACATCCAAGGCCAGCGTGGCAGCCATGAATCCGTCCAGATCGCCGTCCAGCACACCTTTGGTATCCGAAGTTTCAAAGTTGGTGCGCAGGTCCTTGACCATCTGATACGGCTGCAGAACATAGGACCGGATTTGGTTCCCCCACCCCGCATCACCCTTGGCCTCGTGCGCCGCGTTGATCTCGGCGTTGCGGCGGTCCAGCTCTTGTTGATACAGGCGCGATTTCAGCGCTTTCATGGCGATATCGCGGTTCTGGTGCTGCGACTTTTCCGAGCTTGTCACAACGATCCCGGTCGGGATGTGGGTAATCCGTACCGCCGAGTCGGTGGTGTTCACGTGCTGACCGCCCGCCCCCGAGGACCGATACGTATCGACACGGATTTCCGACGGATTCACCTCGATCTCGATGTTGTCGTCAACGACGGGATACACCCAGACCGAACTGAACGAAGTATGCCGTTTGGCCGCCGCATCAAACGGTGAAATCCGCACCAGACGATGCACGCCGCTTTCGGATTTCAGCCAGCCATAGGCGTTATGCCCGGAAATCTTGTAGGCGGCGGATTTGATGCCTGCCTCTTCACCGGCCGTTTCGGATTGCAATTCGACCGTATAGCCCTTTTTCTCGGCCCAGCGGACATACATCCGCGCCAGCATTGAGGCCCAATCGCAGCTTTCAGTGCCGCCCGCGCCCGAGTTGATTTCAAGGAAGGTGTCGTTTCCGTCGGCCTCGCCATCCAGCAGCGCCTCAAGCTCTTTCTTGGCGGCTTTTCCCTGCAGCTTTTTGATCGACTCCTCGGCGTCCTGAACGACTTCTTCGTCCTCTTCCATCTCGCCCAGTTCGATCAACTCGATATTATCGTTGAGATCGGTCTTGATGGACTCATAGGTCTCGATGGCATCGACCAGCAACTGGCGATCGCGCATAAGTTTCTGTGCGTTCTCGGGATTGTCCCACAGGTTCGGGTCTTCGACACGCGCGTTGAATTCCTCCAACCGGTGCGGCGCGGTCTCATAGTCCATGCGCTGCGCCAGCAGCTCCAGAGACTTTTGTATTTCCGCCACGATGTTCTGGGTTTCGGCGCGCATGGTTTCGTCCCAACTTGCTCAATCAGGCCTGCGTGATAGCAAGAGGCGCGACCCGCCACAAGATGAGTGGCAAGCGAATACGCGCTTTCAGTCTTTCGTCATTAGACGCACGCAGTTCCGCGATCAGCCTTTTGTACATGACACGCGCGGCAGCTCGTCAATAAACGCCGCCCGTGGTCAAATCACCCTGATTTGCCTTCGGTCCGATAATGATGACCTTGCCTGTCGAGGTCTTGACCTGCCGTCCGGCGCGCTGCGCCTCTTCGAACAGCGGCAGTTCCGACCCGATGGCAAAACCGCCATCGTAAACACGGTCGAAAATGGCATCCACGCCATCGCGGAAATATTCGGCCACAACATATTCACCGCTGGCGTCTTCCGGCAGCCGGGCGCCGGTGATGCGGTCGATCTTGATGAAATGACCACCCGCCGGCACCTCGAACGGTCCACCGCCATATTTCTCGACTGCCTTTTCCATGAAGCTCTGGAATACGGGTCCGCACATCGAACCGCCATAGGCTCCACGCCCCATCGGACGGGGACGGTCATATCCGATATAACAACCGGCAACGATATTGGACGTAAACCCGATGAACCAGACGTCCTTGGCGTCGTTGGTCGTACCGGTCTTGCCAGCCGTCGGAACAGGCAGGTTCACAACACTTGCCGCCGTGCCCCGATCCACCACGCCTTTCATCATAGACGTCAGCTGATAGGCGGTGATCGCGTCCATCACCTGCTCGCGGTCATCCACAATACGCGGCGAGGCATTGGGCCTGATCTGGTCCGAGTTACAGTCCACACATTCGCGGTCGTCATGGCGATAGATCGTCTTGCCGAACCGGTCCTGAATACGGTCTACCAGCGTCGGTTCGACCCGCTCACCGCCGTTGGCGAACATCGCATAGGCGGCAACCATCTTGTAAAGCGTGGTTTCCTCGGCCCCAAGCGCGTTGGCCAGATAGGCGCCCATATGGTCATAGACGCCGAACTTTTCGGCGTAACCTGCAACCACAGGCATCGTGACCTCCTGCGCCAGTCGAACCGTCATCAAGTTCCGCGAGCGTTCGATCCCGGTACGCAGAGGCGTTGGGCCGTAGAACTTGTTCGATGCGTTCTTGGGCCGCCACAGTCCCTGTGGGGTGTTCACCTCGATCGGTGCATCCACCACGATGGTTGCCGGGCTATACCCGCTGTCCAAAGCCGCCGCATAGACAAACGGTTTGAAACTGGAGCCCGGCTGCCGTTGTGCCTGCGTCGCGCGGTTAAAGACCGTGTCCTGATACGAGAACCCGCCCTGCATCGACAAAACGCGGCCCGAGTTCACGTCCATCGCCACAAAGCCGCCCTGCACCTCTGGTACCTGACGGGCCGACCATTGGCCCTCTTCCCCGGCAACCACCAAAATAACGTCGCCACGTTTGAAGTTGGCACCGAAATCACCCTGCATCCATTTGATGTCCGAACGCGGGATGACACCATCAGCAGGGCCATCTTCGATCCCTACGGTCAGGGATTGTTCGGCAACGTTCAGTACTACTGCGGGATACCAGCGCGTCGGCAGCACCACATCACGCGGGATTTCCATGATCGCCAGCGCCTCGCGCCACTGCGTTTCATCGGCCAGTTTCTCTTCGGGGATCACCTCGCCCGTACCGCGCCATCTGCCGCGAGAGCGGTCGTATTTCTGCAATGCTTCCCGCAATGCACGCGCGGCTTCCACCTGCATTTCCTCATCAATCGAGGCGCGTACGCTAAATCCGCCGGTAAAGAATTCACCTTCACCAAAATCCTCACTCAACTGCCGCCGGATTTCATCAGTGAAATAGTCACGCGGTGGCAAAGCGGTGCGGAAGCTTTCGAAGTCGCCGTTCTGAACGGACCGCAGCGGCATATCAACCTCGACCTCATAGGTCACTTGATCGATATAGCCATTTTCGCGCATCTCGCGCAGGACATAGTTTCGACGGGCCAGCAGCCGCTCTTTCTGTCTTACCGGATGGTAATCCGACGGCGCCTTGGGCATCGCGGCCAACATGGCGGCCTCATGCGGCGCCAGTTCCTGTAGTGTCTTGTTGAAATAGGTCTGCGCCGCGGCCGTCACCCCATAGGAGTTCTGACCCAGAAAAATCTCGTTCATGTAGAGTTCGAGGATCTGCTCCTTGTCCAGCGTGTCCTCAAGCCGGGTCGCAAGGATGATTTCCTTGATTTTGCGCTCGGCCCGACGGTCGCCGGACAGCAGAAAGTTCTTCATGACCTGCTGTGTGATGGTCGACGCGCCGCGAACGGTTTCGCCCTTGGTTTTCACAGCTTCGACACCGGCTGCGACAATCCCGCGAATGTCATAGCCTTGATGGGAATAGAAATTCTTGTCCTCGGCTGAAATAAAGGCCTGCTTCACCAGATCCGGAATTTCCTCGGACGGGGTGAAAAGGCGGCGTTCCTGCGCAAATTCGTCAATCAGATTGCCTTCGCCCGAATAAATTCGGCTGATCGTCGGCGGCTTGTACTGCGCCAGCGATTCATGGCTGGGAAGGTCGCGCCCATACATCCAGAACACCGCCCCGATGGTCAGGGCGGCCATAAAAATACCCAATGTCACGAGGCTGAAAATTGCCCCGAAGAACGAAAGAATGAACCGGATCACGTTGCTGCCTTTTTTCCGCGGTGCCGCCTATATAGTGCCGCCCCGCCCAAGGGTCAAAACACGAAGGCGCTTTTTAGCCATTTTGCGCCGCAGGGTCACTGGCCAATCAATGATCTCTTGGCCAGATCCTCCTGACGCCATTTTTCCAGCCCCAGATGTATTCCTTTAGCCATCGACGCGCGCCATTCCGGATTCTTAATGTTCTTCACGTCTCTGGGGCTGGATAGAAACCCAAGCTCGACAAGAACCGACGGGATGTCCGCCGCCTTGAGCACCGAGAAAGACGCCTTTCGGATTGGCCGCCGGTTCATCGGACCGCCCTGCTGCCCCATCCCATCCGCCAAAGCCTGTGCAAGAGACCGGGTCCGCGGCAGCGTTTCCAGCCGCGCCAGGTCCAGCAATATATCGGCAACCTGATCGTCCGCACCACTCAGATCGACCCCTGAAATCAGATCGCCCCGGTCATGCCTTTCGGCCAGTTTGGAACTGGCAATATCCGATGCAGCTTCGTCCAGCGTATAAACCGTCGCGCCATGCGCCAGCCCCTCGGACAGGGCGTCTGCATGAAGCGATATGAATACGTCCGCCCCGGCGCGGTGCGCCAGCGCGATCCGGCGTTCCAGTGATACAAACTGATCATCCGCGCGGGTCATCACGACCTCGAACCCATCAGCGCGCAGCAGTATTTCCCGCAACTCGCGGGCAAATGTCAGCATCAGCGTCTTTTCATCGGTTTCACCCGCTTCGGCCCCCGGATCAATGCCGCCGTGCCCCGGATCGAGCATCACACGCAGGGGGCGGTCAGCAGGGTCTCCGATAATCCCCCCGACCTGAGCGGGTTCCGGCAAGTCCCATCTGGGATCGTTGGGCGCACCGGAGCCAGCCGCAAATTCGTTGGCGTCTGTCTTTTGCAACTCCAGCGTCAGGGCCGCCGAGCCAGTCACGGTATCGACGCGCAACTCGACCTGCCCGACTGCAAGCGGTTTCCCCAGATCCAGCACCATGCGCGACCAGCCCGGCACGTAGGTGCCGAAGCGCACCCCTTCGATACGGTTCGTCTGCAGAAATTCCTCTGGATTCAGACCGGACCAGTCGACTTCCTGAAAATCCAGAACCAGTCTGTATGGCTCGTCCAGTGTGAACACACGGTATGGCACGCCCTGGCTGAGGCCCAGTTGCATCAGCACGCCCGAAGAACCGGCCTCGGCAATCCGGCTATCAGCAGGTTCGACGCGGGCCAGCGCGCTAAAATTCTGCGCGTACGCCACGCCAACAAGCGCCCACCAGAGCGCAAAGATAATAAGAATTCTGCTCATGGCCTCAGCTTGGTCCGAGATCGTTTGTCGTAGATCCTACAGCACACAGCTGCCCTTGTGAACGCCTTAGACTTCGACCGACTCTGCTGAGATCACACCGCGCGCCGTCATGAAGGTTCGCAACCGCTCAAGCCCCTCTTCGATATCCACGGTGGACCGGGCGTAGGAAAAGCGCAACGTTGTATTGCCCCGCACAGGATCAAAATCCAGCCCCGGTGTCACGGCGACACCCGCCTTTTCCAGTATTTCCGCCGCAAAGGCGCGGCTGTCATCAGTCAGATCCGAGACATCCGCGTAAACGTAGAAAGCACCATCCGGCGGTGCGATGTTGGTAAACCCGGCTTTCGGCAGCCCCTCCAACATCAGTTTACGGTTCTGTCGATAGACATCCAGATTGGCCTGCAACTCGTCCTCGCATTCCATTGCAGCCAGAGCCGCCACCTGACTGGCATGAGGGGCGCAGATGAACATGTTTTGCGCAATGCGTTCGACAACGCGAACCTGATCCTCGGGTACGACCATCCATCCGACGCGCCAACCTGTCATCGAGAAATACTTGGAGAACGAATTTATGACATAACATTCGTCCGTCAGTTCCAGCGCGGTAACAGCCTTGGCCTCGTATTCCAGCCCATGATAAATCTCGTCACTGATGAATGAAGCACCCTGCCCCTGCGCCGCTTCGATCAGCGCCGCCATCGCCGCGTGATCCAGCATCGTGCCGGTGGGATTTGCGGGCGACGCCACCATGAGACCTGCAAGATCAAGCCCCGCCAAATCCGCCGGAACAGGTTGCAGCCGGTTTTCCGGCGCCGTCGGAATATCCACCGGAACCAAGCCCAACGCGCTTAATATCTGGCGGTACGACGGGTAGCCGGGCGCGCCGATGCCCACTCGGTCGCCACTGTCAAAAAGCGCGGTAAACGCCAGCAGAAATCCACCGGATGACCCGGGCGTGGCGATCACGCGTTCAGGGTTAAGATCCACATCGTACCACTGTCCGTAAAGCTTTGCGATCCGTTGCCGCAGCTCGGGAATGCCCAGCGAAACGGTGTATCCCAAAGGAGAATCCTCCATGGCCTTCGCCAATGCCTGCACCGCCCCTTTGGGCGCGCCGGTTCCGGGTTGGCCAACTTCCATGTGGATAATGTGGCGGCCGGCTTCTTCGGCCTTTCTTGCGGCCTCCATCACATCCATCACGATAAAGGGATCGACCCTGGACCGGCTTGAGTTTCTCATGCCCTTCTCCCATGTTGCAGCCATGGCTTTTGAACGCTTATCCCGGCTGGCGTCAATCCCGGCCCTTGCTATGGCACTCGCCGCATGGCTTTTGAGTGCAATTCAGGTAAGCGCGCAGGGTCTTATTCGCGATCCGGATATCGAACACGGTCTGCAAGAACTGGCATTCCCGGTTCTGCGCGCGGCTGGCCTGAATACAAACCGGGTCCGCGTTCTGGTCGTGAACGACCTGCGTTTCAATGCGTTCGTGATCGATCACAACACGATCTTCGTGAATACCGGCCTTATCCTAAGCGTTGAAAGGGCCGATATGCTGCAGGCCGTGATCGCCCACGAAGCAGCGCACATCGCCAATGGCCATCTGGCCCGACGCTCTGCCAACCTGCAGGCCGCGCAGCGTTATGCAACCTTGGGCACGGCACTTGCTCTGGTCGCCGCTGCAGCTGGGGGTGGTGAAGCCGCAGGTGGTATCGCGGCAGGAACCGCAAGCTCTGCGCTGCGGGGTTTCCTAAGCCACACACGCGCCGAAGAATCCGCCGCTGACCGTTCTGCGGCCAGTTATCTGCGTTGGGCTGACATCTCACCCAAAGGTATGGTCGAGCTTCAGCGTAAGTTTGCAGGTCAGGAATTGCTGACCTCCGCCAATCAGGACCCCTATTTCAGATCACACCCCATGAGCCGGGACCGATTGCGCGCAGCCGAGGCCTTTCTGGACGAATTCGGCGACAAAGCCCCCGCAAATCCGAACGCCGACTATTGGTTTGCACGGGTCAAAGGCAAGCTTTCGGCATTCACGCGCTCTCCGTCATGGACGCTGCGCCGCGCCCAAGAAGAGACAGAAGACGATATCCGTCTGATGCGCGAGGCATCGGCGCATCATCAGAACCGAAATCTGTCAAAATCACTGGCGGCAATCGACGGTGCCTTGGCCATCCGGCCTGACGATCCTTATTATTACGAGTTGAAAGGGCAAATCCTGCTGGAAAACCGCCGGGTTAACGAGGCCATCGCCGCCTATCGGAAAGCTCAGGAACTGGCACCGAACAATGCGCTGATTCTGGCCGGGTATGGTCGGGCTCTGTTGGGCACCGGGCAGTTCAAGGACGCCATACAAGTACTTGAAAAGGCTCGCGCAAGAGACTATCGAAACGGCCGCTTGATGCAGGATCTGGCGGTTACTTATTCACAATTGGGAAACAACGGCATGGCATCGACGGTGACGGCAGAAAGATTCGCCTTGCAAGGCCGCCTGATAGATGCCGGAATTCACGCAAGGCGCGCCATAGGACAGTTGCCCGAAGGATCACCGGGTTGGCAACGAGCTCAGGATGTGTTGATTGCATCGGAACGCGCGCAGAAAAGGAAGAAACGAAAATGATGATCAGACTTGCCGCCCCCGCCCTTCTGGGCCTTTCCATGCTGTCAGGCCCCGCGCTGTCTCTGGACCTGAATTCGATGAGCGATGCCGAAAAGGCCGAATTCGGCGCGCAGGTGCGCGAGTATCTGCTTGAAAACCCCGAAGTCATCATCGAGGCGATCAATATCCTCGAAGAGCGTCAGGCCGCCTCTGAGGCATTGGCGGACAAGGAACTGGTTGCCAGCAACGCGGATGAATTGTTCAACGACGGGTTCAGCTGGGTCGGCGGCAATCCCGAAGGTGATATAACTCTGGTCGAATTCATGGACTATCGCTGCGGCTACTGCCGCCGCGCCGTGCCCGAGGTCGCCAACCTGCTGAAAGAAGACGGCAACATCCGGTTGGTCATCAAAGAATTCCCGATCCTCGGAGAGGCGTCAGTCACATCCTCGCGCTTTGCGGTGGCGACAAAACACGTCGCAGGTGATGACGCCTACAAGCAGGTTCATGACGCATTGCTGGAATTTGGTGGCGATATCAGCGAGGTCACCCTGCGCCGCATCTCGGACGGTCTTGGGCTGGACACCGATGCGATCATGACCGCCATGAACAGCGACAAGGTGACAGAAGAAATCTCGAAAACCCGTGCTTTGGCGCAACGGCTGCAAATCTCGGGAACGCCGACTTTCGTGCTCGAGACGGAAATGCTGCGCGGGTATCTGACGGCGGATCAGATGCAAAACATCGCCAACGGCGTCCGCGCTGACAAAAGCTGACGTTATCGGAACGCCCGGTTGACCTGACCACTCAACCGGGCTGTTTCATGGGCGCCGAAGAACACACAGTGTTCAGCCGGGGCGCGTTGATTACTGCAATTTTACTTCGATCGCCTGCTGAAGAACGGGACCCAGTCTGCGCGAGAAGCTTTCCGAAAAATGACCACCATCCGCTTTTACCAAGTGGTTTCCGATCTGTTGCGGGCAAACCAATTCGGTTGAGCAAACCCAGAACGTCAGATCTAGGAACGGCAAACCTGCATTTTCCGCCGCATCTACTTTCATCAGCGCCAGCTTTCTTTCGAACTGCGTGTCCTTCGTCGGTTCGCATTTGTTGGGAACCGCATGATTTTGAATCATGCAATTTGCCCGTGGCGGCGATTCAACAACAACCAGCGGAAAATCCACTTTCACGAGCTCTGAATAAAATGACACGGTGCCCTCGCGCATTTCCGCAAGCCCTTCTTCATCCACGTTCTTGGACATGAGCCGTTGATAGGCGCTGATCGAGGAATCGGCCGCTATCACAAGCTCAGGCTCGGCAGTCCTGAGCATGTCCAGAACCCGCCCGCGGTGTTCTTCGCACCTCTCGAATTCTGCTGTCTCGCTCCAGGTGTGAACGCTTACATCCGCCAACGGGCATTGGCCCAGAGTGAGCACAAGTATTTTCCAGTCTTCGCCATAGGCTTCGCGGATCGCGGGCAGCAGATGTATGGCCCAGGAATCTCCGATCAGCGCCAGTTTCCTGTCAGACGACGCGTTTCCATATTGGCAGGTCTCACGCTTTGCCTTGGATAGAACATTCAGGCACCCGTCAACGACCCATTCCGAAGGCAATGCATCCTTGCCTGCGGGCTGATCCGTCAGAGGCCACGCCCGTTTCTCAAGTGTAACGCCAAGATCGTGCTGAATGTCGCTTACGACAGAGTACGGCCTGTCCAGAAACGGGACGGCTTCCAACTGACGACGAACGTACTGTTGGGCCAGAATGCCGCCAACTGTCGGGACGAGCATCGCAACCGCGGCTAATCCAAACACGAGTACCATCCTGCCCGGTGCCGCCTTTTTCCGGCGCAGCGGGTTTTCTACGAAGATCAGTGTCAGCCACGCCAGCAAGAACGTCGTTGCAACGATGGCCACCCCCTCCAGCGGTTCGTAATTTCTATGAAAAACAAAGGGGAATACCACGATGATCGGCCAATGCCACAGATACCCCGAATACGAAGTATTTCCCAGAAAGCGGATCAAACCCAAACTGCTGATGGAGGACCAGGACCAGGCACCCGGCTGACTGCCCGACCAGATGACCAGCACAGTACCTGCAACTGGGATCAGGGCGATCACCCCAGGAAATGGAGTTGAACCCGAAAAAGATATGGCGCTGACAACGATCAAGCCAATTCCGAACCACGTGGTGACAAACGGGACCGATCGGTACCTGCCTTCAGCGCTCGAGGCGCGGGGAAGCGCGTGAAGCAATGCACCCAATGCGAACTCCCACGCTCTGGTCCCGGTCGAGAAATATGCCAGCCCGGGCGAATTCGCCGTGGCCGAAACGGAATAGGCCAGCGACAGGACAAGTACTGCCAGTGCCGTCCAGAAAAACACCCGGGTCTGCGCTGCTGCACCATTGGCGTTTCGAAAAATACGAAAGGAAGCGATCAGAATGATCGGCCACAGCAGGTAAAACTGTTCTTCAATCGAAAGCGACCAATAGTGCTGAACCATTGTTGGCTGGTTTTCCGCCGCGAAATAGCTGACCTGTTCAAATCCGAGCCACCAGTTCTGCACATAAAACGCGCTGGCAATAATTTCCGAAACCGTCTGTTTCCAAAGTGCTTTCGGCAAAAAGCTGACAGTCAGCAGTACACATGCACAAAGCACAAGGGACGCGGCGGGCAAAAGACGCCTGATCCGCCGCTGCCAGAACCGTGCCAGATCAACAGAACCTGTGTCAGAATGTTCGCGCAGCAGCTGGCCGGTTATTAGAAACCCTGAGATCACAAAGAAAACGTCCACACCGACAAACCCGCCGGGCAAGACCTCGGGCCAGACATGAAAAACGACAACCAGCATGACTGCCAGCGCCCGCAACCCGTGGATTTCCTGCCGGAACTGCCCCATGAATGTCTTTTTCCTTGTTTGTCAGAATTCATCCATCGCCGGTAACGAATACCTACGTTTCGTGGAGATACCCAGATTTCCGGTGTTTTCCTATGCGAAAGACGATGCGGCAAGGATTCCGAAAAATTGCGTGTGTTCTGGCCGCATTTACTGCCCTTCCCGTGTTCAATGCGTAATGGGAAATAGCGCAGACATACCCGATCACTAGTGTTCTGAGACTGCAAAGCCTGACAGGGCCTTGGTGTATCGGGTTTTCCCCGAAACACACCGTGGCTTAGCTGTATTTTTCACACATTGGTTCAGACCGGCCTGCCACGGGTACGTTACCGATTGTCCCTCAACAGCGTCTGAAGTGGTCTGCCTGTATGCTATTCGTCGCCGGGATAAGGAAAGTCGCGGCCCAATGCCTCTGACGCTTCCTCGAATATCGGGCGCAGAACATCATCGACGTCCCAGACACCTTCGGCAATGAAGTCCGTGTAACCGACGGCCTCGACCGGCAAACCCCGGTTTGTAGCAAAGGTTTCACGATCTTCAGGTTGCGGCGGTTGGGCCGACGCAGCAAGAGGCGGCGACCAGGTCTGTTCTTCGGTGTGGGCCATGCGAACCCTGATGTCATCCTTGGTCACATTCCAGACCATGAAATCGTTCGCCAGGCTTAGTGGCCCGTCATACGTGGAACGCACACGCTCATAAACGGCGGTCGTTGTGTCCCAATCATTGAAAAAGTGATAGGCGACGGCCATACGGGGCTGAATCTCTGACATGACTTTTCCGAACGCTTCCGGGGCCGTGTGAATTTGCGTGCCAACGATCAGCGCGGACTCTGGTGTAAACCGCATCTTGTTCACGATATCCGGAACCGCCACAAAACACTCATGAATGACGATATCGGCGTCTTTGGCATATTCGATAAACCACTTGTTCGGGTAAGTGTCAGAGCTGAATACGAATTTCAGATCGTTCCACTCCAAGGCATAACTGACTGAGCCGTCTATGGAGTGGATCGCCGGGAAGGAACGAATAACAACCCCGTTTTCTTCAAAAACGATCTGGTTTTCACCGGTATAGTCAAATTCGTTGACCTCCAGAAAATACCCTCGTGGATCGGTGGCGCCCGCCCGCCCGGCCAGATCCCAGGTCAACATTCGCTGCATACCGTCCAGGGCGTACGCGGTCCCGAGTTCCGGCACTGCACCACTTGGTCCCCAAACACGAAGAGGCACGTTGCGCCCCATTAAGGCACCACCAACAAACAGATCATGCAGCGCACCGAAGTGATCGGTGTGGAGGTGCCCGATGAACACTTTGTCTAGATAGTTATAAGGTATCTGTAACGACGAGATGCGCTCTGCCGAGCCCGAACCGATGTCGAACAAGAACTTGTCGCCATTTCCCAGTTCGACAAGAAAGCAGGCTGCCGCCTGTGCCGCCCGCGTTGTGGGCATCCCGGTACCGCAGGCGATAACTCGCATTTCGTCGGACATCAGATCTTCTGTATTGGGGTAATACGTGTCCCTCGGTCGATCTCTGACATTTATCGGAGATACCTCAGCCTCAGCTTCCTGAGCGTGCAAGGGCTCGGTCGGGATCGTACCGGCGATCAAAAGCAAGCTTGCGATAAAAGCGGAATAATTGCTCCATTCGGGTAGTTTCATAAGATTTCCCCCACAGACATAAACAAATTCCAATAATATTATAAATTTTTGGAAATCGATAGTTAATTGCCCGGCGTCCGGTCCACCCGCATCAGACCAGCTTTGAAATGTCTATGATTTCAGAAACTTCTCGAACGTTGCTTTAGCAAAATCACCGGCCTCCGGGCCGTCGCGACCTGTCTCGGCCCACCCGTTTCGCAGATAAAACCCAATCGCCTGAGCGTTGCCGACAAAGGTTTCCAATTGCGCGCGATCATGCCCTGCGGCACGCATCTGTGCCTCGCACCACGCAAGGATCGCCGTTCCGACGCCTGTTCGATGCAGCCTGACATCCACCATCATCAGGTGAATGAAACCTTCCCAGTAGATCACAAATCCCGCAGTCCGGCTGTATACACGCGCGATGTACAGGTTGGGTAGATGAGCGGCGATTTCGGCGTCCGACTGTCCACTATCGATGAACCCGATAACGGTTTCTTCCCCCAGAAAGACCGAGGCGGTCTGACGCAAAGTTTCGCGCGCGATCTTTTGCACCACGGGTAAATCCTCGGGCGTCGCATGCGATATGGTCAGACCTTCCATTTCTCTATTCGGCAGCTTCCCGCGTTGCGTCGATCTCTGCCGCCTTCTTTTCAACTTCTTCGACGATGTGATCAATCATCTTATCGTTCGACATCTTGTGGCTGGCCTTTCCGGCCAGATAGACCATGCCCGACCCTGCCCCGCCACCGGTAAAGCCTACATCGGTCATCAGCGCCTCACCCGGACCGTTCACTACGCAGCCGATGATCGACAGGCTCATCGGTGTTTTGATGTGTTCCAGCCGTTTTTCCAGTGTTTCCACGGTCTTGATGACGTTAAAACCCTGCCGCGCACAGGACGGACACGAGATGATGTTGACGCCGCGATGACGCAGGCCAAGGGATTTCAGAATCTCAAAGCCAACCTTGACCTCTTCGACCGGATCAGCGGACAGGCTGACGCGGATCGTGTCACCGATGCCCATCCACAGGAGGTTGCCCAGACCGATTGCGGATTTGATGGTGCCGGACACCAGCCCCCCGGCCTCGGTGATACCCAGATGGATCGGGGCGTCTGTGGCTTCGGCAATACCCTGATAGGCAGCGGCGGACAGGAATACGTCACTGGCTTTCACGCTGATCTTGAATTCGTGAAAATCGTTGTCCTGCAAAATACGGATATGCTCCAATCCGCTTTCAACCATCGCTTCGGGGCACGGTTCGCCATATTTCTCAAGCAGATGCTTTTCCAGACTGCCCGCGTTTACGCCAATCCGGATCGAGCAATTGTGGTCGCGCGCGGCCTTGATGACCTCTTTCACACGCTTTTCGTCACCGATGTTGCCCGGATTGATCCGCAGGCAGGCAGCGCCAGCTTCAGCCGCTTCGATCCCTCGGCGGTAATGGAAGTGAATGTCCGCCACGATGGGCACCGGGCTTTCGCGCACGATCTCTTTCAGCGCTTTCGACGACGCTTCGTCCGGGACGGAGATCCGCACAATATCGGCGCCCGCCTCGGCAGCGGCCTGAACCTGAGCGACCGTTGCCGCAACATCCGTGGTCAGAGTGTTGGTCATCGTCTGCACCGCAATGGGTGCATCGCCGCCAACGGCCACATTTCCGACCATGATTTGGCGGGATTTGCGACGATAGATATCGCGCCAAGGGCGCACGTGATTGATGGACATGGGAACGGGTCCGCGTCTGCTCCGGTTGCACTTTAGATAGTTCGGCGACCGGGTCACCGCAATGACAAGATTACTCGGTGGGCGCTTCGGTCGCTTTGGTCTGCAACTCGGCAACCAGTTGCCTGAGGGCGCTGTTATCGTCCGAGCTCATATCTGCCTCAGCGAATACCTCGGTTACAGAGTCAGGTGTCAGGACAACGCCTTTGGCAACTGTCCCCGGCGCACCGACCGGGCCATAGTGTTGACCGTTCACAGCGAAATACACCGAGCCGGCGGCCCCGGCGCGCAGTTGCGGCGCCTCTTCGGTCAACGGCACCTCAAAGACATTGCCTTGCTCGACGGTGCCCAATGTGCCCTCAAACAAGATGCTGCCATCTGCGCTGCTCACCCGCATCCAGGCAGGGTTAACGGCAACAATCTTCAACGACGGCTCGAGTTCCTCCACAACCTGCGGAAGGACGTTTTCTTCAACAATTTCGATCGCTGCTGTCTGTACCTGTTGTACCTGAGGCAGTTCCGGCGAGCGGAACGTGCCAACGGTGCGCGGATCAAGCGTCGAAATCGGTGCGTCACGGGCTACCAGAACCGGGACATCCAGCGCCTGCGGGCGATAAAGCCGATCCAGTGCGTCGCTTGCCGGGGCTATCGGGCCCGCCGTCTGAATTTCATCGGACCGGTTGCGCGCCTCATCCAGCGGATCAAGATCCGACAACACGACAGGCGCCTGCTCAACAGGCGCGACCTGAACCTGCTGAACTTCTTTCAACACGGCCCATCCGCCATATCCCATGCCCGCGATCAGGGCCAAAAGCACCAGTGAGGACCCCACGGCCCTTGGTTCGATCTGGTTAAAAAAGGATTCCTTGCCGGGCACGAACGGAGTGTTCGGAGAAATGAACGGGTCGCGCCCCATTGGGCCGCGCGACGGCAGGCTGTCGCTGGATTTTCTGACAACAGACGCTTCGGCGGACATGCCATGCGCCACTTCAAATCCGCTTTCCTTGCAAAATGTCGCGAACGTTTCGTCCGGGTTCATTCCCAGATAACGGGCGTAAGAACGCACATACCCGGCGATAAAGCCGGGTGTATCAAATGCGTCGGGGTCGGAGTTTTCTATGGCAGCGATGTAGTTGGCCTTGATCCGCAATTCTCGCTGAACATCAAGCAACGATTTTCCCATCGTTGCACGCTCGCCTCGCATGACATCGCCAAGCCGCAACTCAAAATCATCAAAGCCCTTTGGCTTGACGTTTTCGGTGTCGTCGGATTCGCGCTGTGTCCTGCGCCCTATCATTCTTGCTGCCCCATTTTGCCTGTCGCGTGTTTCACGCCGGATGGCGATTCGTCCCCAAAACGATTCGACCAACTCTTTTGTTACTTCAAGAGTAACACGCTGCAAGCGAGTTGCACACTATAGCGTGAGGTTAACCGGCAAGTTCGGCGCGATTTAGCGCACAATGTGACCAAAGTTCGTCCAAAGCATTCACCAATCGGTTCATTTCGTCCGGGCCATGCACCGGGGACGGCGTGAATCGCAACCGTTCGGTTCCGCGTGGAACGGTAGGAAAGTTGATAGGCTGCACGTAGATTCCAAAGCTCTCCAACAGCATGTCACTCAACTTTTTGGTGTGAACTGGGTTGCCAACCATGACCGGAACAATGTGGCTGCCGTGATCGATCAACGGCAATCCCAGCCCCTTCAGACGTAGTTTCAGAATCTTGGCCTGCGTCTGGTGCCGCTCGCGCAGCTCGGGCGCGCGCTTGAGAAAGGCAACCGAAGCCGCTGCACCTGCCGCAACCGAAGGCGTCAGCGACGTGGTAAAGATAAAGCCGGGCGCATAGGAACGCACCGCATCGCACATCTTGGCGCTTGCCGCAATATAGCCACCCATCACGCCATATGCCTTGGCCAGTGTACCGTTGATGATGTCGATGCGATGGGCCAGCCGGTCACGCTCGGTAACGCCGCCACCGCGCGGTCCGTACATGCCAACCGCATGAACTTCGTCGATATACGTCAAAGCACCGAATTCATCGGCCAGATCGCAAATCTCTTCGATTGGGCCAAAATCGCCGTCCATCGAATAAATCGATTCAAAGGCGATCAGCTTAGGCGCGGACGGATCGTCCGCCTCAAGCAACTCGCGCAGATGGGCGACATCGTTGTGACGGAAGATGCGCTTGGCCCCGCCGTTACGACGCACACCTTCGATCATCGAGGCATGGTTCAGCGCATCAGAATAAATGATCAGGCCGGGAAACAGCTTGGGCAAAGTTGACAGCGTGGCGTCATTGGCGATGTAGGCGCTGGTGAACAACAGCGCGGCTTCTTTGCCGTGCAGATCCGCCAACTCGGCCTCGAGCCGCTTGTGATACACAGTGGTGCCCGAAATGTTCCGGGTTCCGCCCGACCCTGCGCCGGTGGCATCGATTGCATCGTGCATCGCCTCAAGCACCACCGGGTGCTGGCCCATGCCCAGATAGTCATTTCCGCACCACACGGTGATGTCCTGTTCGGACCCATCCGGACGCGTCCAGACCGCATGAGGGAAATTGCCGTTGCGGCGTTCGATATCGATGAAAGTCCGGTACCGGCCTTCTTCATGTAGCTTGGCGATCGCACTATCGAGCTGAGCTGTGTAGTTCACCGATTCCTCCTTGGTCGTTCGACCGACAATATTTCACTTTGGCGGCCAAACCATGTTCAGCATCGCAATCGGCTTGCGCGACTGTACATAAGTCTATCATTCACCTTCAGGTCGCCTGACTACATCCGGGTACGACGTCGAGGCATTGATTTGCATCAAATATCTCTTTGAACCTGCACTCTCAAGTAAAGTTACGGCCAAAGGACGCGAGGAAACGACGCAGGTGTCCACAGGCAACAGCCTCTGGTTTCCGATAATATACACCATTCCGGCCTGCCCGGGCTAGACGGCACCGAATGCCCTGCTAGGGTCCGCGCCAGGATATGAACCTTTCAGGAGTACATCATGTCGCTTGACGCTGTATTGACCCAAATCGACTCGGATCTGTCATCCTCCATGGATCGCCTTATGGAGTTACTGCGAATCCCATCCATTTCAACCGACCCCGCCTTCAAAGAACATTGCGACAAGGCTGCGGACTGGCTTGTGGCGGATCTGAAATCCATCGGAATCGCAGCGGAAAAGCGCGACACGCCCGGTCACCCGATGGTCGTTGGGCATGTGGGTGAGGATGGCGACGGACCGCATGTCCTGTTCTATGGCCACTATGACGTCCAGCCGGTCGACCCGCTTGAACTATGGAACCGCGACCCTTTCGATCCTGCCCTGGAAGACACCGCAAACGGTCAGGTCATCCGTGGACGCGGGTCCTCTGACGACAAAGGCCAGTTGATGACCTTTGTCGAGGCCTGCCGCGCTTGGAAGGCCGTCCACGGTAAATTACCCTGCCGCATCACGTTCTTTTTCGAGGGCGAAGAGGAGTCCGGCTCGCCATCACTGGTGCCGTTCCTTGAAGAAAACGCGGCAGAGCTGAAGGCTGATTTAGCGCTTGTTTGCGATACATCGATGGTCTCGCGTGGTGTTCCGTCGATTGCGGCACAATTGCGGGGAATGCTCAAGGATGAGTTCACCATCGTGGGTCCCCGGATTGATCTGCATTCGGGCCACTATGGCGGACCGGGCCTGAATCCCCTGCGCGAAATCTCTCGTATCGTTGACTCTTTCTACGACGAGGAAACCGGCCGTGTGGCCGTCGAAGGTTTCTATGAAGGCGTTCATGAGGTTCCAGCCGAGCAGTTGCGGCAATGGGAAAACTGTGGCTTTGACGAAGCAGAGTACCTGAATTCAGTCGGCTACACCCAGGCACATGGCGAAAAAGAATATTCCACTCTGGAACAGCAATGGGCGCGCCCAACGCTGGAGGTAAACGGACTTTGGGGTGGCTACAACGGTGCCGGATCGAAAACCGTGATCCCATCCGAAGCCCACTGCAAGATCACCTGCCGACTGGTGGGCGACATGGATCCTGACGCGTTGCGCGACAAGATCCGCAAACACGTTCAGGATCGCCTCTCCCCTGACGCCAGTGTCGTCTGGGACAATGACCTTGAGGGCTCGCCCGCTTCTGTCATGAACATCAACCGCCCCGAATTCGAAGCAGCACGCAACGCGCTGTCAGACGAGTGGGATCGCGAGGCGGTGTTTACCGGCATGGGAGGATCAATCCCGGTGGTCGGATATTTCGACTCGATTCTGGGCCTGGATTCGATGTTGGTCGGCTATGCCAACGACGATGATGCAATCCATTCGCCGAACGAAAAATACGACGTCAAAAGCTTCCACAAGGGAATTCGTTCCTGGGCGCGCATTCTAAACGCGCTTAACTCCTGAGGATTTGACTGGATTTTGCGAGGAGGCGCCGAAGGCGACGGGGGCAGCGCCCCCCTCGCTGTTGTTCGAGCCTGAAAATCACATGTGGATTACACGCCCATAGGCATCCAGAACGCTTTCATGCATCATTTCGGACAGTGTCGGGTGCGGGAAGACCGTGTTCATCAGATCTTCCTCGGTGGTTTCCAGCTGACGCCCAACCACATAGCCCTGAATCAACTCAGTAACTTCGGCGCCGATCATATGCGCGCCCAACAACTCTCCGGTCTTGGCGTCGAAGACAGTTTTGACCAGCCCTTCGGGCTCACCCAGCGCAATCGCCTTGCCATTCCCGATAAAGGGGAAACGACCCACCTTGACGTCATAGCCCAGCTCCTTGGCTTTGGCCTCGGAATAGCCCACCGACGCCACCTGAGGCTGGCAGTATGTACATCCCGCAATGCTTTCCGGTTTTACGGGATGCGCATGTTTGCCGGCGATCAGGTCGGCCACCATCACACCTTCATGTGACGCCTTGTGCGCCAGCCACGGCGCTCCGGCGATATCGCCGATGGCATAGACGCCTTCGACACCGGTGCGGCAGAACTCATCAGTCACAACATGGGTCCGGTCGATTTTGACACCGAGCGCCTCGAGCCCAAGGTTTTCGACATTGCCCACAATACCAACCGCGGAAATCACCGTGTCAAAGTCGTGCTTTTCCACTTTGCCCTTGACCTCAATATGGGCGGTTACCTTGCCCTTACCGCGATCCAGTTGCTTGACCATCGCCTTTTCCATGATGGTCATACCCTGTTTGGTGAACGCTTTTTTGGCGAAGGCACTGATCTCGGCGTCTTCGACCGGCAGAACGCGGTCCATCACTTCGACCACGGTCGTATCCGCACCCAGAGTATTGTAAAAGCTGGCGAATTCGATGCCGATCGCGCCCGAACCGATAACCAGCAGTTTCTTGGGCATACGAGGCGGTTGCAGCGCATGCTTGTAGGTCCAGACCAGATCGCCGTCAGCCTCAAGCCCCGGAAGTTCACGGGCGCGGGCCCCTGTGGCGACGATGATGTTCTTTGCCGTCAACTCTTCGGCGCCCTTGTCTGTCTTGACGCTGACCTTGCCTTTGGCGGGGATCGTTGCCTCCCCCATAAAGACGGTAACCTTGTTCTTTTTCAGAAGGTGACCGATACCGCCGGACAGCTGGGCCGCGACCCCGCGAGAACGCTTTACCACCGCGTCCAGATCATAACCGACCTTGTCCGCCTTCAGGCCAAAATCCTTGGCGCGTTCCATCAGATGAAAAACCTCGGACGAGCGCAAAAGCGCTTTGGTCGGGATGCAGCCCCAGTTCAGACAGATGCCGCCCAGATGCTCACGCTCGACCACGGCCGTCTTAAGGCCCAGCTGCGCACCGCGAATGGCCGCCACATAGCCGCCCGGCCCTGCGCCGATTACGATCAGATCAAAGGATTGTGCAGCCATGTATACCTCGCGGCGCAGATCGGTTGAAAAAACTAGTTTACCATTAAACTACTTTCTAAAACGCATCAATACACTTGGCCCGCGACAAAAGCGACGCTGGGTCAAGTGGGATATATTGCGCATGTTTCAGCCTATACGCGGCCCGGGTCATTGGCTAGAACGTATGTGGTGGCCGCGCCCTATGTGCGGAAATACATTTATCTGGAAGTGATTTGAAAGGCTTGTCATGGCCAAGACTCTTAAGGACCTGATACTCGCCCTGCTGAATGCGACGCTGATCCTGTTGGCAGTTTGTCTGTTTCTGGGGTGGAAACTTGCTACGACAGTCGAAGGAATCACGACTAAATTCGCGGACAACCTGCAACTGGTTGCCCCGCTTCGCGAAGAAGCCCAGGGCATTCGCGGGGAACTGACGGCCTTGAGAAGTTCTTTAACCACGCTGAGCAGTGGTGACGGCACACTCGATACCGCCGAGATACAGCGAATAAACGCATTGATCGACAAGCTTGATGGCATCGAACAGAGGCTTGCGACAACTCAGACCAGATTGGGCGAACTTGCAGACTCGCCGGAAACACTGATCAACCACGCCATCGACAAGACTGCAGACACGGTTACTGACCGCATCACTGCCATCCGGGGTTGTGTGCCCGAAACCTAAAGAACCGCCTGCAACTCGCGCATGGTCTGGCCATAGCCGCCGCTGCTGACATACGCCGCTTCCTGCGCCGTGTTCTCACGATGCAGCGCCTCGTTCCGGTATGGGAACCGCCCGAACTGACGAATGATCTCACGATGCGCACGGGCGTGCAAAAGGTTGCTTGCACCAAACTCCGGCATCCGCTGGCACATCAGCCGCACACAGCGTTCCTGATCACACAGGCTTTCTGAATGCATCATCGGCAGATAAAAGAACTGCCGCGCCGGTTCATCGATCCTCAGATCCCAACCCTTGTCGACAGCACATTTTGCTGCTGCCAGTGCTGCACGATCCGACGCAAACGCTTGGCTGCTACCCCGGAACATGTTGCGGGGCAACTGATCCATAAGAATGATATATGCCAGAGCGCCGCTGGGATACGTCAGCCAGAGCGAAAATCTGCCCTCGCAAGCGGCTTGCCATGTTGTGAGGAAACGATCCCGGATCTGCGCATCAAGCGCTTCATCTTCCAGATACCACCCCTCGGGACCAACTTCATCTAACCAAAAACTAAGTACTTCTTCAGGACCAACCATTGCCCTTGCTCCGTAATTTGCCCTCCCCAGGGACGTAAGGTCATTTAAATCTGTTTTACAGAATTGTTACAGTAACATATTGCAACATTTGCGACACAAATCCAAGTATTACGCGACTTCTTGCGCATCCTTCTCTTCCTGATCGGCCTCGATGGCTACTTCCTGGGCCACTTCAAGGGCAACCGGTGAGGCGGTTGGATAGACAGGTGCCATGGTACCGGTCTCATCCACAGGCACCGACGCACGCTGTGTCATCCGGTATAGCGCATAGACGGCCATCAGGAACAAAAGCGCCGCAATAAACAGAAAGAAACCCTGCGGGCCGAACACTGCATCGCCCATCAGCCAACCGGTAATCACCGGGCCGGCGATCGCGCCCAACCCGTTGATGAACACCAGCCCTCCGGACGCGGCGGCCATGTCCTCGTGATCCAAATAGTCGTTAGTATAGGCAATCAGCAGTGAATACAAAGGGTTCGACATGCCTCCAATGGCAAAGGCAGACATCAGCAGAACCGGAAATGTGACGCCAAATGCCATTCCCGCGAAGGCACCAAGCCCGCCCACCACGGCAACAAACATGATCAGAAAACGCCGATCCATCCGGTCGGAAAACCAGCCCAGAGGGTATTGCAGTATGACCGCGCCGACATAGAAGGACGCAACAAACATCGAGATCTCCGCCAGCGACAATCCTGTCCGGGCGCCGTAAACCGCCGCCATGCCGAACTGGGCAGAGAAGACGCCCCCCAACAAAAACATGCCAACACATCCCAACGGCGACGTTTCCATCAGCTTGCGCAATGTCATTGGCTTTGTCGTATCGAATGCAGGCGTCGGAGAAATCGATAGAAGAATTGGCGCAAAAGATACGGAAACAAGGATCGAAGCGATCACGAAGGTCTCATAGCCAGCTGGATCTCCGACCAGCAGCAATGCCTGCGCGCTGACAATCCCGGTCATCTGCACGATCATATAGAGCGAAAGCGCCTGACCACGATTTTCATTGCTGGCCGCGTTGTTCAGCCAACTTTCGGCCGTCACATAAACGCCGGAAAAGCAGAACCCGATGATCACACGCCCGAGGGACCAGGCAATCGGATCGGTCAGCATCGGATACATGATCATCACGGCGGAAATGAACGAGGCCAGCGCAGCAAAGACCCGCACATGGCCGACCCGCCGGATCATCTCGGGCGCCAGACGGGACCCGCCGAGGAAGCCGACAAAATAGGCCGACATCACAAAAGACATCTGAAAGGTCGAAAAACCCTCGATCTCACCCCGGACGCCCAACAGTGTGCCCTGAAGACCGTTGCCGACCATCAGCAAACCCATACCGAGCAGAAGCGCCCATGCGCTGGATAGAACCTGAAGCATCGGGGGCCTCCGTAAGCCGTCGAGGTGTGTGTATTTCTGCGATCAAATAATGTCCTGATCGCGCTTGTCTACGACATTGAAAGGATTCGGTCAGGAAAACGCGCCACTCAGGGGATCAAAAGCGACGCGTCACCATATGAAAAGAAACGATACCTTTCAGCGACTGCGTGGGCATAGATATCGCGCACTCGCGTCTGTCCCATCAGTGCCGAAACCAGCATCAGAAGCGTCGATTTGGGTAGATGGAAATTCGTCATTAGCGCGTCGGCGACCTGAAATTCGAACCCGGGGTAGATGAAAATATCAGTCTCCCCCTCCCAAGGGGCAATTTCGCCCCCGCGTGCCGCACTTTCGATCAGGCGCAAGGCGGTTGTCCCCACCGGAATGACACGCCCGCCTGCCGCTTTGGTTGCTTGGATTTCAGCAACTGCCTGATCGCTAACCCTGCCCCATTCGGCATGCATCCTGTGGGTTGTCACGTCTTCGACCTTGACCGGCAGAAACGTCCCTGCCCCGACATGCAGCGTGACGTGGCTGAACTCCACCCCCTTGCAGGCAAGGGCACCCATCAGCGCATCATCAAAATGCAGCGACGCGGTGGGGGCGGCAACGGCGCCCGAGTGGCGCGCCCAAATCGTCTGGTAATCGGTTTTATCCTGCTCGTCGGCGGGTCTTTTCGCAGCGATGTAAGGCGGCAGCGGCATCGCCCCCGCGTCCTCAAGTGCCGCATCAAAATCGTCACCTGTCAGATTGAAACGTAGAAATGCCTGACCATCGTCGACCCGATCCAGCGTCGCAGTCAGACGATCCGAGAAAACAATGTCCTCGCCCGGCTTTACCTTTTTAAGCGGTTTGATCAGCGCGGCCCAGGTTCCATCGGCCTGCGGGTCCAACAACGTGGCCTCGATCGCGGCGGAAACCGCCCCTTGCGCGGATTGCCTATGGCGGCGACCACTCAGCCGCGCAGGGATCACGCGGGTATCGTTCAGAACCAGCCTGTCCCCCGGACGCAGCCAATCCGGCAGATCAAGAACACGGGCATCGGAAATCGCATCGCCCTGCGCCACCAACAACCGCGCGGATGAACGCGGGTTTGCCGGTCGCGTGGCAATCAGGTCTTCCGGCAGGTTAAAATCGAAATCGCTGAGTTTCATGCGCGCGCCTTACACCCTGCGATCAGAATTGGCCATAAACAGAATTACCTGTCGCCTGACTCGGATTCAAACGACCGTTGCGACTGCGGTGTTTCGGGCAGCACAATGTTTTGCCCGCCCTGCACCTTTGGCGCGGGCGAACGCATCAGATCTCTCAGAAACAGCGGCGCAAGTCCTGAAATCGGGTTCACGGACACCTTGGGCGATCTGAGTGGACCCTTCAATGTATAGTTAAAGGCGAATATCCCCTCTCCCTTGCGGGTAAACACACTGCCGATAGCGTTGACCAGATACAGCGGAGAAATCGCGCCCTGCAGATCCAGCAATCCGCGTTCTGTATCGACCCGCCCGTCAAAGGACAGCCCCATCGAAGGACCGGCGGCGCTGCCGCTCAGAACCGTTACCTGCGTTGGTGAGATACGCATCTGGCTTTCGATGGAGCTGAAGAAAATACCCTGCCCCGACAACTCGTCCAACAACCCGACCAGACTGATGGCGTCCAGCAAGGCAGCCATCGCCGGGGCGTCCCGAACATGTGTATTGGTAATTTTCAAACCCGCATCGTAGTTCCCCGGAGAGCCCACCGGCTCCAGCTGGAACTGCAATGTGCCGCCACGCACCTGCGTAATCAGGCCTGCTGATTTCAAAACCGCGCCGGCATTGTCCGAGCGCAGGGTCACCCCGCTGCGTGGGCCGCGCGAAACAACCTGCCCTGAAACGGCAGCGCCACCATTGACGAATGCCGTGAAATTCCCCGCCAGCCCGCCGGTGGTCGTAAAATTGCCCCGCAATCCTGTCAGGGCGATTGTTTCCGTTATCTGCAACCTGTCCAGAACCACATTCAGGGCAGGCCCAGCGCCCGCGCTGCCTCCGCCGCCACCGCTGCCAAAGGTCGACTTCTGCAGGTTCAATACACCGCCGAGGATGCGTATGTCCGGAATGGCCTTACCGCTTTCAATCAACTGCGCCGGTACCGCCAGCCAGTTGCCCAGCTCAAACGAGCTGAAACTGACGCGATCCAGTTGCTGGTTGGCCTTGAACGAGATCGTCGCATTGGCCCGCAAACCGGCAGCGTCTATCTTTAGCACGTCCACACGCATCTGTTTGCCAAGTGTCGCTTCGGCCGTCAGGCTGCCGCTGGTCCCGGCACTTTTTCCCCAGCCCAACTCGGGTATTGCTAGGCGCACGCCAACCAGATCGGATTTTGCCGTCAACTTTGGTGGTGCGCCTGCGCCCAATGTCACTGTGAAATCCGCTTCGCCCTGTCCCGATATCGCATCATCCGGCAGTCCGGCGCGAATTTCCTTCATCAGCTGCCGGGACAACTCGATCTTCCCGGTCAGCTCGCTGCGTTCCGGTTCTTTCCCCCCGATGGGCTGACGCCAAGTTGCCCGCACCGGAACGGCACCGAAGAAACCATCCCCTGTTATCGTCACCTGCGTGTGGTCGCCGCTGACATTCAGCCTCTGGGCGCTGACATTCACGCCCGGAACCAGTTTGTCGCTGTTCACATCACTCAGATCACCGACAAAGTGAAACTCCATATCGTCCAGCATCACCTTGTCTTTCAGCGGCAGTGCCAAAGTGCCCTGTAAACTCACATTACCCTTAGCAAGGTCCACGGGCAGCCCGGCCTTGGTCATGATCTCCAACGGGGGTCTGTCCAGCAAAGACAGCGCGGCGGTTGCGCTTCCGTTCGCCCGGATACGGGCGATACCCGGCGCCGATTTCTTGATGCTAATATCTGGAATGATGAAGGACGTGCCCGAAGCGTCAACCGGCCCACCCTCATCAGGATTGACCACACCGCGCCGCGCTGTCACCGAGAACCTCTGACCAACAAGGCTTGCCTGTCCTTGCGCGTTTTCAATCGGCGGCAATGTCTTGGCAAATTTGATCTTTGCCTTGTCAAAATCGAAATCAGCATAGATGTCCGGCTTTTCTCCGGGTTGAACCCTGAAGGCCAGATCAAGATCGGACAGTGTGCCCTCGGTCAGGTTCTCTGTAACCCATTCGCGCGGCTTGTCAGCCACCGCTTCAGGCCAGTAACCCAACAACTGCCCGGGCGTCATCCTGTCAATCGATGCATCCACTGCAACGTCCCAACCTTCGGACGAACCCGTCATGTCGCCTGACACCATCAATCGCGTGTCCCCATGTTCGACCGTCATCTGGCCCAGTTGCAAACGGAACGGAGCCAGCTTCATCTGGAAATCCACCGTTGCCCGCGATAATTCCAGTGGCTGCGGGAACAGATCCTCGGGGTTCACTTTTATGCCGGACAGAACGAACTGGGCCGACAGGTTTTCAAGCGCGCCATTTTCGACGCCCTGCAAAAACGCTTTGCCTTCGGCACGGACGGTTCCCCATTCCGAGACGATCGAAACCTCATTGAAATCCAGCGCCTGCTGTCGGGGTTCGTAGGTGAAATAGGTGCGCGCGGATTCGAACGGTATTGGCCGCGTTTCCGGATTGGGCTGAACTGCACCGGCGCCCAGATTGAGCGTCGCAAACACCGCACCCAACGTGCCCTGCGCGTCGATGCTGCCCCGCAATGCGCCCGAAATCGGAGTTCTTAGAACCTGCAGCCATGCCATTGCCGGACTCTGTCCCGCGATATCCTCGGCTGGCAGGTCGGTAACCGTAACGCCAAATTTCGCCGCAGGTGAACCAAGCGTGCTGGTGTAGTTCGCCTCGATCGAACTGACATAATCCCGCCCCCCCAGAACGGAAAAGCCGGTGGCCAGCCGAACCTCATACTCACTGCGTGTTGCCTGGATATGCCCCCCGTCAAAGGTCCAGCTTCGCCCTTGTCGAAGATCGCGATAATCTAGGGTGATGCCGCTAATCTCGACTGAGGTCATGGCCGAAAGTGCCGGAGACAGAAAAACCTGATCTGACTGTTCGATCAACTGGGCAAGGTTGGGCGCCTGCCGGACCGGAGCACTCTCGGATCCGACGGTCAGAGACAGCGATCCGGTCTCATCCCGCACCAGACTGACCAATGCCCCCCTCAGCATGATGCGCTTGGGCCTGACATGGCCGCGCAACAGTGGACGCATCGCAAGGCTGGCGCGCATGTCCGCCACTTCGGCAATCTGGCGGCCGTCTGCATCGCTGACGGTCACATCCGTCAGGCGCAAACGCGGCCGCCACCCCTCGTGGATGATGAAACTCACGTCGCCAAACCGGATCTGCAACCCGCCCAGCGCCCGTTCAAGCCGCGCCTCAACGCGATCCTTCAGCCAGACCGGCGCGTGCATGGTCTGGCCGACGACCATAAGGGCGGTAAAACCAGCCAAAAGAACCAACAGGAACAGCCCCCGCATGGCCCATAACCCGGCTCTGCGGCGACGCGAACGCTTAGGGCGGGGTTTTTCCCCTGCCTTTTCAACATCTTCCTTGATCTGTTGGGCCAATTTGCCTCTTGCGCCTTTCAACTTGCCCGCACCGCAATATTATGCCGGGCATCAGTTCTCACATTCCGCCGGAGAGGCCTCATGCCCGAAATTTCCGAACCCGCCCCTAATTTTACCCTGCCCCGCGATGGTGGTGGCGAAGTCACCCTTACCGATCTGCGTGGCAGCATAGTCGTTTTGTTCTTTTATCCCCGCGATGATACCCCGGGCTGCACAAAGGAATCCATTGGTTTCTCGGAACAACTTCAGGCTTTTGCAGCGGCGGGCGCTCAAGTTTTCGGGATTTCACGCGACACCGTCGCCAAACATGACAAGTTTGTCGCCAAACACAGCCTTACCACACCTCTCTTGTCCGACGCAGAATCCTCGGTTTGCGAAGACTATGGGGTCTGGGTGGAAAAGAACCTCTATGGCAAAAAGTCTATGGGGATCGAGCGCGCGACCTTCCTGATCGACGGCAATGGCGACATCTCCCGGATCTGGCGCAAGGTAAAGGTTCCCGGTCATGTGGACGAGGTCCTCGAAGCCGTCCGCGCGCTTTGATCACGCACCCTCGACCCCCGATATGATTCAGTTTATCTGCCCGGTTTGACCCAAAAGGATCGGAGTGCGCTGTGCCGAAAACCCTGACCGAAATGGCGACCGAAGTTCTGAACACCGGGGATGGGCGTGCGAAAACAACCCTGTCCCGGCAGCACGCGGCCGACTGGTTTGCATCCCGCAATGGCGACAGACCGCCTGTTGAGATCGGTACAGGGAACCCACCGCCTTACCCGGCCCGCCCTGAGCGTCCCGAGCTGTTGTCGCCCCGCGACGTTCCAAGGCGTCGCCCGGGGTCCGAAGCCGGGCGCATCGCCCTGTTGCACGCGGTCGCGCATATCGAACTGAATGCGGTGGACCTGCATTGGGACATCATTGCCCGGTTCGGGCACATCCCCATGCCCATCGGATTCTACGACGACTGGGTCAAATGCGCCGAAGAGGAATCCCGGCATTTTGAAATGGTCTGCGATTGTCTGGAGGCGATGGGCAGCCACTATGGCGCCCTGCCCGCACATGCGGGCATGTGGCGCGCGGCCGAAGACACGTCAGAGGACCTGATGGGCCGTCTGGCAGTAGTGCCAATGGTGCTGGAAGCACGCGGCCTGGACGTCACCCCCGGCATGATCGACATCTTCCGAAAAGCCAAAGCACAACAGGCTGTCGATGCGCTGGAAGTGATCTATGCCGAAGAGGTCGGGCATGTCGCCTACGGCTCAAAATGGTTCCATTTTCTGTGCGGTCGCGAGAATACGGACCCCAAGGACGCCTTTCATCAATTGGTGCGGCGTTACTTTCACGGCGCGCTCAAGCCACCCTTCAACGAAGAGAAGCGGGCCGAGGCGGGTTTGCCGCCCGATTTCTACTGGCCTCTGGCCGACGAGATGCCCCCGCCCGGTTCTGTTGCGGATTGACCGTTTATCAGCCGCACACCCGTGAAATCGGCAAGTTCCCGCTCATCTGGCGCATGAAATTTCCCGATGTGCGCGCGTTTCGGTCAACAAACTTGCCCCGAATCCGCACCGTCGTTATGCAAACGCTCCAAGAGCCGACGCACCACTCTCGTACGGTTCGGATCAGGGGATATAGAGGAAGGGCGCGTGCGAACACGTCTGGCAATAAAACTACACTCACTGCTCGAGCGGCACTTTCCGGAACGTAGAGTTTTCCTGAAATCTGATACCGACACCCGGTTCATCCGGCTACGGTCGGAAACGCAGGTTGTTGCGGTCGCGGGCGTCGCGCTGACGGTTGTCTGGACCATTGTCGCAACCGCCATCATCCTGATGGACAGCATCGGATCAGGAAACTTCCGGGAACAGGCCAAACGCGATCAAGCCACCTATCAGGAACGCCTGAACGTGCTGTCTGCCGAGCGGGACGCTCGTGCAGAAGAAGCTCTGGCTGCGCATGATCGATTCAACGCCGCTTTGGAGCAAATCTCGGCGATGCAGTCCGAATTGCTGAAATCGGAAAACCGCCGTCGTGAGCTTGAGACCGGGATCGAAGTCATCCAGACCACGCTGCGCGCTACGATGAAACAGCGCGAAGAATCGCGTGACGCGCTGGCCCAACTGCAGCAGGAAACCGGGGAAGACGCATCCATTCAGGTTGCCGCAGCAACCGCGCCGGTTCAGATGGCCTTTATGACCGACGCCTTGGCGCGAACCGCAAAAGAGCGGGACCAGATCGAATCCAACGCTCAGGACGCTCTGGACCAGCGCGCTGAGCTTGAGCTGGAAATCCAGTTGATGCGCGAGCGCAGCGACCAGATTTTCCGCCAGCTGGAAGAAGCCATGGCAATTTCGGTCGAGCCACTGGATAAAATGTTCCGTCAGGCTGGCATGCCGACGGATCGCATCATCGAAGAGGTTCGGCGCGGATATAGCGGTATGGGCGGTCCGCTGACCCCTTTATCGTTCAGCACACGCGGTGATGAGCCCACACCGGATGAAATTCGCGCAAACAACCTGCTGCATCAGATGGATCAACTGAACCTTTACCGCATTGCGGCGGAAAAGGCCCCGTTTGCCAGCCCGGTTCATTCCGCCGTTCGCTACACCAGCGGATACGGCTATCGGCGCGACCCGAAAACGGGTGGTCGGCGTATGCATAACGGGTCGGATTTCGCAGGCGCACACGGAACGGATATCTTCGCAACCGCCGACGGGGTTGTCTCTCATGCGGGCTGGCAATCGGGTTTTGGCAGGCTGGTCAAGATCCGGCACGCCTTCGGGATTGAGACACTTTATGCTCATAACACCAAGATCCGGGTCAAGGTCGGCCAAAGGGTCTCGCGCGGCGACCATATAGCTGATATGGGTAGCACCGGACGGTCGACCGGCACGCACCTGCACTACGAAGTACGCGTGAACGGAAAACCAGTGAATCCAATGACATACATTAAGGCTGCGAGAAATGTTTTCTAAGAGCAAAATCAACGAGCCCGCGTCCAAGACACCCGAAGCGGCCAAACCCGCCGCCCCGGCAACACCTGCGGCACCTGCACCCACCGAAACCAAAGCCAGCACACCGCCAAAGCCCAAGCCTCCGGCGTCGGTTCTGTCGTCTGATCTGCACATCACCGGCAACATCAAGACCACCGGCGATATTCAGGTTGAAGGCACGGTCGAAGGCGATATTCGCGCGCATCTGCTGACGATCGGTGAAACCGCGACCATCAAAGGCGAAGTCACTGCTGATGACGTGGTTGTAAATGGCCGTGTCGTTGGCCGTGTCCGTGGTCTCAAGGTACGCCTGACCTCTACCGCACGTGTCGAAGGCGACATCATCCACAAGACCATCGCAATTGAAAGCGGTGCGCATTTCGAGGGGTCGGTTCAACGTCAGGACGACCCGCTGAACCCCGGGCGCAGCGGTAAATCGGGGGCCAACCCGGCCGCTCAGACCGCCGAGGTCAGCCAGTAAGACAGGTACCACTCAGGCAGATAGGGCGCCGCAGGTTGATCCTGCGGCGCTTTTTTCTTGTGCGGCGCGGCGTTGAATTTGCAACGCCTCCATCCCTTCCGCGTTAACGATACTTTCAAAAAACATGTTTTGTGATTTACACTTAAGCCACATTTAAGGGAGGACTATTCATGCCATCACGACTAATGGCCGAGTTTCTTGGCACCTTTTGGCTGGTTTTGGGCGGCTGCGGCAGCGCCGTTTTGGCGGCGGGCGTCGCGGATGTCGGCATTGGCTGGCTGGGTGTGGCGTTTGCCTTTGGCCTGACCGTTCTGACAATGGCTTACGCCGTTGGCCACATCTCGGGCGGCCATTTCAACCCTGCGGTGAGTCTGGGCCTGATGATAGGCGGCCGTTTCGATGCCAAGGACCTGTTACCCTACTGGGTTGCCCAGGTCATCGGGGCGATTGCCGCAGCGGCTGTACTCTACCTGATCGTGTCAGGCGCACCGAGTTTTGAAAGCGTGGGCAGTTTTGCAACCAACGGATATGGCGAGGCCTCACCCGAGGGATATTCCCTAACATCGGCCTTGGTGATTGAAATAGTTCTGACCGCCTTTTTCATCCTGATCATTCTGGGCGCAACGTCTGACAGCGCCCCGGCTGGCTTTGCCCCGATCGCCATCGGTCTGGGACTGACACTGATCCACCTGATTTCCATTCCGGTGACAAACACGTCGGTCAATCCCGCCCGCTCGACCGGAGTGGCCCTGTTCGCTGAAGGTCCTGCTTTAGCGCAACTCTGGCTTTTCTGGGTAGCACCGTTGATCGGGGGCGCCATTGGCGGCGTGATCTGGAAAATACTGTCACCTGACGACTAGAACATCCCGGACAAACGTCCTTGAAAACCGTCACCGCCTGACTCTGGCGGTGACACCTGATCAGGTGAAACACACAAGTGGTCAGCCTGAAAAAACCAGAACTTTCACCGGCAGAATAATCGCCTGGCCACGAATGACGATGGCATTGGCGATCCCCATTCCGTCGACGATTTGCGTGACGAACGCCCGGAAGCCCGAGATTTCACCGCTTTCCCGCTGCGCCGCCCGATTGCTGTAGGCCACACCGACGCAAGCACTGCCTAAAGGAATATCCGCCACCTGCTCGGGATAGATCGGAGCCAGAAATGCGGTGACGGTGCCCGGGCGCACCCTGTCCTGCAGGTCCAGCAATGCGTCGCCCGGACGAAATTGTCCGGCAGCTATCGCGCCCTGCAACTCTTCCACAACCATCGGGATCACGGACAGGGGTTTGGATGCACATGTAATCTCTACCAACATGCCCGTCTGCAATATGTTTGCCGAGATCTGACCAAACGCCGCTACAAAACGCCCCTCGCCCGTGGTCTCGGGCACAAGAACACCGGCGGGCCGCAGAATGGGATTGACGATATCCCCCGGTTTCAGAAGGAACTGTTTGACCGTGCCATCAACGCTGGCGAACACGGTGGATTTCGCGATCTCGTTTTCCGCCTCGGACAGCACCGCCATTGCCGTACTCCGCTGTGCGGGCAACACCCGCGAAAGCCGCGCTTTGACCGTCTCCAGCCCGGCAAGCGCCGCCTCACGCTGCGCCTCGGCCCGGGCGACAGCCGTGCGCAATCTCTCAAGCTCCTGCTGGCTGACGACTGCGGAATTCCGTTCAGCTATCTCCTGCCGCCGCTCCAGATCATCAACCGCCTGTGACAACTCGGCGTCGATTGAGGCCAGTTGCGCCTCTGCCCCCGCGATCTCGGCATCGCCCAGCTCAATTGCCGCATCTATTTCCGCGATGCGGCGGCGTGCGGTTTCGGCGGCCCCCTCCTGCCGCGAGGTATCCAACCGGAAAATCGCGTCACCTGCCCGGACTGCATCATTGTTGCCGACATAGACCTCGGCCACTCGCCCGGCCCTGTCGGACAGAACCGTGACCGTGCGAAACGCAGCCGAGACGTTCTTGGTTGTCGGGTGGAACAGAAAGATCACGGTGATCAGAGCAATGGCCAGAATAGCGCACCCGGTCAAACCCCAGCGCAATTCATACCAGACATTGAACAAGGTGATCTCGTGCCCGATCCGCTTTCCCTGCTTGTAGCGGCGATACAGATAGTCAGGCAGAATGGTTATTAGGGCCGAGAAGATAAGCTCAATCATCCCCGGTATCCCCAGTATCCATTTCAGGTTTCAGCCCGGGAAACACCTCATGCAGCGGAACGGCGGCGATCAGGATTGCGGCGACCCAGAAGGCGTTGTTCAGCGAAAACAATGAAATCAGCCCCAATATGCCGACAACCTGCATCTGGATCTTATGTGCCCCTGCGGCCATCCGATCCGGTATCGCCTGAACCGTGAAATAAAGCGCGCCAAAGCCCAGCAGGATAAGCGCCAGCACCAGCCCGATAACCAGCATGAACCCATCTGTTTCACCCGGTGCGGTGACCCAGAACGGTAATCTTTCCATGGCTTCCGGCGAGAGTTGGCCCGACATGGCTTCCTCGGCTCCATATGCGCAATTTTGAATTAGAGCCGGTTTTCTCTGAAAAATCAATAAAGTCGGTCTGACAGGGTCAGTTACCCATCATCCACTGCCCGTCTGGCCAGAAAGCATGAAAGGCAAATGCAAACATCACGTCGTGGGTGACATTCTGGCCCTTGGCGTTGCGGACCCGGATGGAACCCACATCGCGCCCTTTGCCAACGCGACCTGCATCAAGCGCCGATGCCTGCCCCGGCAGCCAGCTGATCGTCACACCGGCCTCTGTCACGACTCCCACGTCGCTGAGCCGGGACATGGGCCACGCCCTCTCACCCACGCGAACGACACGCTCCAGGGGATGAACACCGTGCGGGGGCATCTCTCCCGAATACAGGAACGGACGGCGTGAGGTATCGTAACCGCGATACGGGTTGCGGCCATAGTCGCGGTTGTGCGCAGGCTCGGCCATCACCAGACCACTGGGATTGCGGCCACGAAACTCGGCCCAGCTTTCCATCCAGACCGGTAATGCCTTTAACTGCGTACCCGTCAGACGACCCACAATCGCCTCACCCGTTGCCTGCTGCCACCAGCTTTGGGTTTCCCGGTCATACATCACCATGTCCGAGTTGCGCAGCTTGCCGGAAACGCCAAAGGTCAGAACGCCGCGCGGCGTGCGGCGGTCAAATACGATGGCCGAGTTGCACAGCGGGCAATAGGTCACGGCAACCGGCTTGTTGCCGATCCGGTCGTTCACGATCTCGTGCCACATGAGATAACGGATCGGATAAGCGCGGGGCGTCTGACCGCTCAGCTCCACCGTTATGACCGCTTCTGCTTTTGCAAGGCCGGATTTGCCAGAGGCACGAACGAACTTTGGATCGCTTAATGCAGGAATGCCATCTTTTGGCGGGCCGCCTGATTGGATCTCTGCCCAGCTATGAATGGTGGTCTTTCCAAAGTCCGTATCCGGCCACTCACCCCGCCAGGCCCCGGGATTGGCCTGCGCGGACACAGCCAACAGGATCAGCGCGACTGCAAAGATGATGCGCATAGTTTGCTCCGACTTCGCGGGCTATCGTGAACCAGTAATCGAACCACAGCCAGACCGTAACACGCAGACGTGACAAGTTGTGCAACGGGTCAGGCAAAAATTCTTCGCTTTGATTTGTTGATACTCGGTTATCATTCGGCCCGCGTATCACGCCCCAAAAGACAAATTCCGGGAGAAATATGAACCGGGGGCATCTGGCGCCAGTGAAAGGGAGATGAAGATGTTCAAGCTGATTGCAACCATTGCTGCCGGGCTGGCCGCAACCTCGGTTTTGGCCGAGGACCAATGGCTTTCGATCCCGGAGCCACCGGCGATGCCCGAAGCAGTCGAAAGCGGCACCGCCGAGGTCAACGGTATAAACATGTACTATGCCTCCTATGGAGAGGGCGATGGCGATCCCGTTCTGCTGATCCATGGCGGTTTGGCGCATGGGGACATCTGGGCCGCACAGGTCGCGGACCTGTCGCAGGACCACAGGGTCATCGTGGCAGATACACGTGGTCACGGGCGTTCGACCAATGACGGCAGCGCCTATACCTACGACCTTCTGGCGCAGGACTATCTGGCGCTTTTGGATCACCTGAGCGTGGACAAAGTGCATCTGGTTGGATGGTCTGACGGGGCAAATATCGGCTACGTGATCTCGACAACCTCTCCTGGTCGACTGGCAAGCCATTTTGCACATGCAGGGAATGTCAGTCTGGACGGCATCGACCCGTCGGTCGAGACAAACGAAGTCTTTGGGGTTTATGTCGGCATGATGGCGCAGGACTACGCAGAGATGTCCCCTACCCCTGATGGTTTCGAAGATTTTATGGGCGGTGTCGCAACCATGTGGGGTACCGAGAAACCCGGCGGGTTGGACTCACTTCAATCCGTGACCATCCCAACACTTGTTGTGCAAAGCGAACATGACGAGGCTATTCTGGAAGCACATTCAAAGGCGATTGCCGAAGCGATACCAGAAGCAAATCTGCTGATCTTAAAGGATGTCAGTCACTTTGCCTCGTTTCAGGCGCCCGAAGCTTACAATCAGGCGATCCGCGACTTCATCGACCAATAACGCTGCGATGTGACCCGGCGCTTGTGCAAGCGCCGGGATCAGGATTCATTCGGTCACAGTGACCTTTTTCATCACGTCAGGCTGGCCGACCACGGCCCCGTTCTGACCGGTGCCGCGCTTGATTGCGTCAACCACGTCCATGCCGTCCGTGACCTTACCAACGACCGTATATTGGCCATCAAGGAACGGGCCAGGAGCAAACATGATAAAGAACTGCGAATTGGCACTGTTAGGGTTCTGCGAACGCGCCATGCCGACGACACCACGATCATAGGTGATATCCGAGAACTCGGCAGGCAGGTCCGGGCGGTCTGAACCGCCGGTTCCCGCGCGGCCCATGTCACTGCCCAGCTTGCCATGTTCCACATCGCCGGTCTGAGCCATGAAACCGTCGATCACGCGATGAAACACGACACCGTCATACAGGCCTTCGCTGGCCAGCGCAGTGATCTGCTCCACGTGCTTGGGCGCTACATCGTCGAACAGGTCGATGGTGATTGTACCATTCGCCTCACCCTCAACCTCGATCTGCAACCCTGTCGCCAGCGCAGGGCTGGCCATCAGGGCAAATACGGCGGCCAGCTTATGCATCTGCAGCCACCTTGACGCTGATCATGCGGTCGGGGCTTGCAGGCGGCTCACCACGTACGATGGCATCCACGTGCTCCATGCCGTCAATCACACGGCCATAAACGGTGTATTGTCCGTTCAGGAAGTGGTTGTCCTTGAAATTGATGAAGAACTGCGAATTGGCCGAGTTCGGGTTCTGCGAACGCGCAGCGCCCAGCGTGCCCCGGTCATGCGGCAGTTTCGAGAATTCGGCCGGAACGTTCGGCAGCGACGACCCGCCGGTTCCCGCCATGCGCAGGTTGAACCCGTCTTCCATATCACCGTGCTGCACATCGCCGGTCTGGGCCATAAAGCCGTCGATCACTCGGTGAAAGGCCACGTTGTCATATTCACCCGCGCGCGCCAGTTCCTTCATGCGCTCGCTGTGCTGAGGGGCAACATCGGGCAGCAATTCGATGACGACATTGCCGTCCTTCAGTTCGATGATGATTGTGTTTTCGGGATCCTTGATCTCGGCCATCTGGCCCTCCTGTCGTTTGGTATTGCGCAAATACCTATGCGCCGGGCGCGCGAATGCCAAGTGACGCATTGACCTGAGGGCAAAATGCAGGAAAAGAACCGCCCAAATCTGATGCAAGCGGCGGAGTGAACGCGATGGGCTGGAAAACACTGGACGACATGGACCTGAACGGCAAGCGCGTGCTTGTGCGCGTGGATATCAACGTGCCGATCGTGGACGGCGTGGTGACCGACTCGACCCGTATCCGCCGCATCATCCCCACTGTGCGCGACATCATCGCAGCGGGTGGCAAACCGATCCTGCTGGCGCATTTCGGCCGTCCCGGCGGCGAGCGCCGTGAAAACCTGTCGCTGAACCAGCTGATCCCGACGCTGGAACGCGCGTTCGAAACCAAGGTTCTGTTTGCCGCCGATTGCGTCGGAACAGCAGCGGAACTGGCAGCCGGGGAATTGCAGCCAGGCGAAGTATTGCTGCTGGAAAACACCCGCTTCCACGCAGCAGAAACCAAGAACGATCCCGACCTGGCCGCTGGTATGGCCCGGCTTGGCGATGTTTACTGCAACGACGCCTTTTCCGCCGCGCATCGGGCCCACAGCTCGACCGAAGCCATCGCCCGGCTTCTGCCCGCCTGTGCGGGCCGTTTGATGCAGGCCGAACTGGAAGCGTTGGAAAGCGCGCTCGGCGCTCCCAACCGCCCCGTCACCGCGGTTGTTGGCGGCGCCAAGGTTTCCACCAAGCTGGAATTGCTGGGCAACCTGATCGAAAAGGTGGATTACCTTGTGATCGGTGGCGGCATGGCCAACACCTTCCTCGTCGCCAAGGGGCTGAACGTGGGCAAGTCTTTGGCCGAACGCATCATGAAAGATACCGCCGCCGAAATTCTGGCCAAGGCCGAGGCATCGGGATGCAAGATCATCCTGCCCAGCGACATCGTGGTGGCCGAAAAGTTCGAATCCCACGCGCCGCATCAGGTTCTGCCCGCCGATCAGTGCCCCGAAGAAGGGCTGATCCTGGACGCAGGCCCGGACAGCATCGACGCAATCGTCGAGATTTTCGAGCAAAGCCAGACCCTGATCTGGAATGGTCCGCTGGGCGCATTTGAGCTTGAGCCGTTCGATGCAGCAACAAACGCCGCGGCACTCAAGGCCGCGGCACTGACCCGTGCGGGCAAGCTGATATCGGTTGCCGGTGGTGGCGATACAGTTGCGGCCCTCAACGCGTCGGGTGCGGCAGGCGATTTTTCCTACATCTCCACCGCTGGCGGCGCGTTTCTGGAGTGGATGGAAGGCAAGACATTGCCCGGCGTCGCCGCGCTGGAACAATAACTCCGAACCAACAGGCGCCCTGCCCGGGGCGCCTGAATTATCTATTTCGAATCATTTGACATCTTTTTGCGATTTCGGGGATTCACAACCCGAATCACCTGTGACATAGTGCTGACAGATGCCCGAAAAGGGCACGTTATTGAGGCAGACTTCATACGGCGGTAAACAGAGTGTCCCGTTCCCATCGGCCCGGTTTGGGCGCAGCGTTGTTCTTTGCAGTGGCATTCATGCTGGGTGTTTATTTCACCTTCGCTGCCGTGCAGGGCGACTATGGCCTGTTCCGTCGGGTCGAGATCGCTGCGGAACGGGACGCCCTGTCACGCGACCTTGCGCGGCTGGATGCAGAAATCGCAAGGACAGAAAACCTCACCCGCCGCCTGTCAGACACCTACCTTGACCTCGACCTGCTGGACCAGCAGGCGCGCTCGGTTCTGGGCCTGATCCGCGCAGACGAAATCGTCATTCGCTAAAGCGTTTCACGAACTAGCTGACCCTCACCAGATCACCAATGTGTCTTAGGCGCAAAGTTCATCTGGGTGTCGATTTTTTAGGTCTTTCGTTAACCGCAGCAAGCAACCCGCCGCCCCGGACGACGCTGCGTCACATTTCCCCTCGCCAGACGCTGCGAAATGCTTTATGAGATAGTTTAACGCTAAACTATCTTGCCGTAAGGGGGAGATCGCCACGATGGCCGCGCGAAAAACCACAAAGAAACCAAACGTTTCAGCGGATGAGCTGAAACACTACTACCGCGAAATGCTGCTGATCCGCCGATTCGAGGAAAAGGCTGGCCAGCTATATGGCATGGGCCTGATCGGCGGTTTCTGCCACCTCTACATCGGACAGGAGGCCGTTGTGGTCGGCCTCGAGGCTGCGGCCGAAGAAGGCGACAAGCGCATCACCTCGTACCGCGATCACGGCCATATGCTGGCCTGCGGTATGGACCCGGGCGGCGTGATGGCCGAACTGACCGGACGCGAGGGCGGGCTGTCCAAAGGCAAGGGCGGCTCAATGCACATGTTCTCGAAAGAGAAGCATTTCTACGGTGGCCACGGCATCGTTGGTGCACAGGTTCCCCTAGGCGCCGGTCTCGCCTTTGCGGACAAGTACAAGGGCAACGGCCGCGTAACCTTTACCTATTTCGGTGATGGCGCCGCAAACCAGGGTCAGGTCTATGAGACCTTCAATATGGCCGCACTGTGGGACCTGCCGGTTATCTTCGTGATCGAGAACAACCAATACGCCATGGGCACCGCTCAGGCGCGCTCGACCTCGACCAAGGATATCTATGTCCGGGGCGAGGCGTTCGGCATCCCCGGTGAAATCGTCAACGGCATGGATGTTCTGGCCGTGAAAGAGGCCAGCGAAAAGGCCGTCGCCCACTGCCGCGCCGGCAAGGGGCCGTACATCCTTGAGGTCAAGACATATCGCTATCGCGGCCACTCGATGTCCGACCCGGCCAAGTACCGCACCCGCGAAGAGGTTCAGAAGGTGCGCGAACAAAGCGACCCGATCGAACATGTGCGCGAGTTGCTGCTGTCCGGCAAACACGCGACCGAGGATGATCTGAAGGCGATCGACAAGGAAATCAAAGAGATCGTCAATCAGGCCGCCGAATTCTCGAAAGAAAGCCCCGAGCCGTCGCTGGATGAGCTCTGGACCGATATCTACGCCTGAGAGGACGACTAAGACATGGCAACCGAAATTCTCATGCCCGCCCTTTCGCCCACGATGGAAGAAGGCACATTGGCCAAATGGCTGGTCAAGGAAGGCGACACTGTGTCGTCCGGCGACATCATGGCCGAGATCGAAACCGACAAGGCCACGATGGAGTTCGAAGCCGTCGACGAAGGCATCGTCGGCAAGATCCTGATCGCTGAAGGCACCGAAGGGGTCAAAGTGAACACCCCCATCGCGATCCTCGTCGAAGAAGGCGAAGATGCATCCGCTCTGCCCTCGGCTGCGCCCGCAGCCGAAGCGGTGGCAGACGCCGCCCCTGCGGCGGCCCCGGCGCCTGCTCCTGCTCCTGCCGCAGCACCTGCTGCACCAGTCGTTGACCATTCACCCGACTGGCCCGCAGACGCCGAGATGAAATCGCAAACGGTCCGTGAATCCCTGCGCGATGCCATGGCCGAGGAAATGCGCGGTGACGAAGACGTCTATCTGATGGGCGAGGAAGTCGCCGAATATCAGGGCGCCTACAAGATCTCGCAAGGATTGCTGGACGAATTCGGAAGCAAACGCGTGATCGACACCCCGATCACCGAACATGGCTTCGCCGGAATCGCGGTTGGTTCTGCCTTTGGCGGTCTGAAACCGATTGTCGAGTTCATGACCTTCAACTTCGCCATGCAGGCGATTGACCAGATCATCAACTCTGCAGCCAAGACGCTCTATATGTCCGGCGGTCAGATGGGCTGTCCCATCGTGTTCCGCGGCCCCAACGGTGCCGCCGCGCGCGTGGCTGCCCAGCACAGCCAGGACTACGCTGCGTGGTACATGCAGGTCCCGGGTCTCAAGGTTGTCATGCCCTATTCGGCGGCTGACGCCAAAGGCCTGCTGAAATCGGCGATCCGCGACCCCAACCCGGTGGTTTTCCTTGAAAACGAAATCCTCTACGGTCGCTCCTTTGACGTGCCGCAGGTGGACGACCTTACCGTCCCACTGGGCAAGGCCCGCATCTGGCGCGAAGGCTCGGACGTGACCATCGTCAGCTTTGGCATCGGCATGCAGTTCGCGTTGGAAGCCGCCGACAAACTGGCCGAGGAAGGTATCAGCGCCGAGGTGATCGACCTGCGCACCATCCGCCCGATGGACACCGGCGCGATCATCAACTCGGTGATGAAAACCAACCGTCTAGTGACCGTCGAAGAAGGCTGGCCGCAAGGTTCCGTCGGCAGCTACATCAGTTCCGTGGTCATGCAGGAGGCGTTCGATTACCTCGACGCGCCGGTTATCAACTGCACCGGTAAAGATGTTCCGATGCCTTACGCCGCGAACCTGGAAAAGCTGGCCCTGATCACCACCGATGAGGTGATCGCAGCCGTCAAACAAGTGACCTACCGGTAAGGAGCGACAGACAGATGCCCACCGAAATTCTGATGCCCGCCCTTTCCCCAACGATGGAGGAAGGCACCCTTGCCAAATGGCTGGTCAAAGAGGGCGACACCGTCTCCTCCGGTGACCTGCTGGCCGAGATCGAAACCGACAAGGCCACGATGGAGTTCGAGGCCGTTGACGAAGGCACAATCGGCAAAATCCTGATCCCCGAAGGCACCGAAGGGGTCAAGGTCAACACCGCCATCGCAGTTCTGCTGGAAGATGGCGAAAGCGCCGATGATATTGCGGCGGCACCGGCCAAAGCCCCCGAGGCGGCCCCAGCCGCTGCGGGTAACGAGGCCGCCGCGCCAGTGGCGTCCGAGGCGCCCGCCCCTGCCCCGGCAGCTCCAACCACTGCAGCCGGTGGCCGTGTCTTCGCCTCGCCGCTTGCCCGGCGCATCGCGGCCCAGAAAGGTCTCGATCTGGCTCAGATCAAGGGTTCCGGCCCTCACGGTCGCATCGTCAAGGCCGACGTCGAAGGTGCAACAGCCACTGCTCCGGCCCCGGCCGCTGCACCAGCAGCTGCTGCGGCGGCGCCCGCACCTGCAGCCGCTCCGGCCGGTCCTTCGGTGGATATGGTCGCCCGCATGTACGAAGGCCGCGAGTACGAAGAGATCAAGCTCGACGGTATGCGCAAGACCATTGCCGCACGTCTGAGCGAAGCCAAGCAGACGATCCCGCATTTCTATCTGCGCCGCGAGATCAAACTGGACGCCCTGCTGAAATTCCGTGGCCAGCTGAACAAACAGCTGGAAGGTCGCGGCGTAAAGCTCAGCGTCAACGACTTTATCATCAAGGCCGTCGCCAACGCGCTGCAACAGGTTCCCGAATGCAACGCCGTCTGGGCTGGCGACCGGGTTCTGCAACTGAAACCTTCGGACGTCGCCGTTGCGGTCGCCATCGAAGGTGGTCTGTTCACCCCGGTCCTGCAGGATGCTGACACCAAATCACTGTCAGCCCTCTCGACCGAGATGAAGGACCTTGCCGCCCGCGCACGTGAGCGCAAGCTTGCTCCGCATGAATATCAGGGTGGCACCTTTGCGGTTTCCAACCTCGGCATGTTCGGCATCGACAATTTCGATGCCATCGTGAACCCGCCTCACGCCGGAATTCTAGCCGTCGGTACGGGTGCGAAGAAACCGGTTGTCAGGGACGATGGTGAACTGACTGTCGCAACCGTAATGTCGGTTACCATGTCGGTCGATCACCGGGTCATTGATGGGGCGCTAGGGGCCCAGCTGCTTCAGGCCATTGTGGAAAATCTGGAAAATCCCATGGTCATGCTGGCCTGAGCCTGCACGTAAACAACAAAAAAGCCGCCTCTTTCACCGAGGCGGCTTTTTCTGTTTCAAAAAAGTTACTGATCCTTGCCCAGCATGTGATCCATTGAGATTGCGGGCTGATCGCATCCGGCCTCGCCCACGATCTTGGCCGGAATTCCGGCCACCGTCTTGCAAGGCGGAACCTCCTGCAACACCACGGAACCCGCGGCGATCCGGCTGCAATTCCCGACCTGAATGTTACCCAGCACCTTTGCGCCTGCACCGATCAGAACACCGTCACCAATCTTGGGATGGCGGTCTTCTTCTTCCTTACCGGTTCCGCCCAGCGTCACCGAATGCAGCATCGAGACATTGTTGCCCACAACTGCGGTCTCACCGATAACGATGGAATGGGCATGATCGATCATGATCCCCTGGCCAATCTTCGCAGCCGGATGAATGTCGATGCCGAAAATCTCCGATGACCGCATCTGAAAGAAATAGGCCAGATCGTGCCGCCCTTTGCGCCACAGCCAATTGGCAACGCGATAGGCTTGCATCGCCTGATATCCCTTGAAGTACAGAATCGGTTGCAGCAACCGGTGGCAGGCCGGGTCGCGCTCGTACACTGCCATCAGATCGGCCCGCGCCGCATCAACGACGCGATGATCGTCCGCATAGGCTTCGTCCACGATTTCGCGCAGCACCATCATCGACATCTCGTTCGAACACAGCTTGGCCGCAATCCGATACGACAGCGCTCGCTCAAGGCTTTTGTGATGCAGGATACAGGCGTGAACCAGCCCGCCCATCAGCGGTTCCTGCTCAACAGCCGCATGTGCTTCTGTCGTGATGCGATCCCAAACCGGATCGACAGGTGTCAGATTTCTGCGCGTTTCAATCATGGCTTTTGGTCCTTTGCTGCGCCTAGAATAGCCATCTAGGGGCAAAAAGGCCAAACGCAAACCCTTGATATGCGTCACAACAGAAATGAATGAGACAGATCTGAGAGAATTCGAAACCCTGATCCACAGACAGCTGGCTGAATTGGAACAAAATTCCGACGCCGGGCTGGACGCACAGGCCGTCGTTCAGCTTGATCAGCAGGCCGTCGGCCGTCTCAGCCGGATGGACGCCCTACAGAATCAAGCCATGGCCAAGGCACAACAGGCCCGCCGCGACGTTGAGGCCAGCCGCTTGCACGCCGCGCTTCAGCGCATTGAAGAGGGCGAATTCGGCTATTGTGAAGACTGCGGCGAAGAGATTCCGCATGGGCGTCTGAAACTGGATCTTGCGGCCAGCAAATGCGTCAGCTGCGCCTCTGGCTGACCCGATGCCGGATCAGACACCTCAGGACGGTTTCAAAGCAACGGCAGTATTGCAGATCGTCGAAATTCGGCTCGTCCGGCAGGTTCCGCAACCTCGCTACAGCCATCAGTGACCCGTTTCCGAACCGCGGATGCAGCTTACCGTATCGCATCACAAATCGGTCTGCGATCTCGGCCTGCCGCAACAGGTGGAAACACAGGCCCTCGCGCTCTGCGGGCGGCACGGACAATAATGCCCGCGCCGCCGCGCTGATATCCCCATGAAGAACGGGTCGCATGCTCCGGTTACTTCACCGTAAGTTTTGCGAACGCTCCCGGCCCGTAAGTGGCCGAGACCTGTGCAACCTCAACCACATAGTCGCCGGAAATCCCATCTTCTGCCTGTTTGGACAAGCTGTACAACCAGTTGCGGTCTCCGATGACGATATCTCGCAGAACTTCACCGTTCTTGCGGATACGCAGAATATAGGATTCGCTTTCTTCACCCAATGGCACGTCCAACCCGGCCCAGTCGTCCCCGTCAACACGTGTACGCCGTATCCACGACAACCGGGTACCACCGCCCGTAAGCCGCGCGGACAGATGTGCCGGAGAATAGGGCCTCAGGCCATTGCCCTCGAACGCCTCGACCAGATGGGTATACGACCGGTTATTGTATCCGCGCCTTGCCGGTCCAATACGATAGTTCTTGGCCACACGGCGTTCCGAACGCAACAGCCCCGTCTGATACACCCTGTCATCCAGCAACACGAACATCGACCCGACAGGCCAGACATTCGACATCATCGCATCCGTGCCCAACTGCCCGCGCAACCGGCCTGACAGCTCGTAAATGCCCTTCCCTTGCAACATCGCGTTGCTGAACTGAAAAACCTCCCAGTTTCCGGTGCTGCCGTCACCGATGGCCGCCAGATTGGCACCGTTCAGCAGGGCCGGACGCGGGCGGGATTCCAACACCCCTTCAATCAGATTGACCCGCAGCGCGGCACCTTCATCCCAAAGCCCGGGTGTTGCCCGGATCAGGGGCGTTTCCGTAAACCCGATCACGGCCTGGCTGGCGATGACCTCGCGCAGCGCATAATCCTCGTCGTTTGACGATGCATAGACGGCGACGTTACCCGGCCACGGATTGGCTGCCACCGCCAGATATGGGGCATAGGGCACCTCGTTACCCGTGATCAGCGGCAGATCCAGAAATACCGGCAAGACCGGCGTTGGCGCCACAAAGGCCTTGGCCGCGACCTCATCTTCGGGCAGGTCCGAGGTCAGATAGACACCGGGCTGAATTCTGACCGCTTCAGCCAGCTGCATTTCCGCCTGCTCAATCCGGTCGATCCGATACAGCCCGCCCTGCTCTCCCTCTCTGGTTCCCGGAAGGCGAACAACGTCACCCGCACCCAGATCCATCTTTGACGGCGGCAAGGCAAACCGCGCCGTCTCGCGCGAGACGCGCGCCTCGCTGAGCCACCTTTCCACGGTTTGCCGGCCTTCGCTGCGCGTCATGGACAACGGCATTTCGTTGACTGCGACAGCGTGGGTTTCGGTATCCGGCAGAACCACCTCTTCGGCGATAACGTCATGATCCGCATCCGAATGGACAAAGCGCAGCCTTACGCGTCCGGTCATCTGCGCCTCGGCCTCACGCACATGCTCGACATCGCCGTCGATTTCCGAACTGATCGCAAACTCATCCGGCGCGATGTCGACGGCGTTTCTTCCGTCGCGCATCCGGAATCTCAGCGCGCCATCCCGCTCGATCGCATCGAACCCGTAGCGCAGCATCAGGGGCTGCAAGGCCGAGCGGGCGTCGGTCACGTCCTCGATTACATAGCCCCGGACGATGCCCCACAACCCGGACACATCAATCTGCGTGACACCTGACGCGTAACAGATTTCCGCCACGACCGATGCCAAGGTCCGCGACCCGGACCGCCCGTTCAGCCAATGACCACGGGCATAATTGGCACCGTCACTCCACAACCCGCGCAGATTGGGAAATGTCGGATAGGGCCGCGCATCCCATGCCCAGACATAGGCGTTGGTCAGGTCGATCATGCGCCTGCCATAGACGTCGGACATCGGGTTTTTTCCGGGCGCATTCCAATATCCCAAAACGGCCCTCAGGTATTGAACCTGCATAAGATCGTCTCGCAAACCATTGGAGTACTTTGGATACTTCGATTCCGATGATTTGGGATCAATGAACTTGTTCGGCTGGTTCGTCCCTTTGTCGATGGCAGCACATCCCAGTTCGGTGAACCAGATCGGTTTCGATTTCGGCTTCCATGCTGTCCGGTTGGGCCGCCGGACGCCGTTGATCCGCTCGTGATGCGGTTTCGACCACCAGTTGCGCAGATCCTTGTAGCGCCAGACCCATGGTTCCCCATGTTCGGCATCCTCGATGGGCGTGCGAATTTGCGTATCGGACTGATCCGACCCCCGATAATACCAGTCGTATCCTTCGCCACCCTCGATATTGCTTTGCAGATATTTCAGATCATAGATCGACCGGGCCCCGGCGGCGGCATCCAGATGATCGTCGCCATCCCGCCAATCCGACAGCGGCATGTAATTGTCGATCCCGACAAAATCTATGTTCTCGTCCGCCCATAGCGGATCTAGATGGAAATACCTGTCGCCGCTGCCATCGTCAGGCTGATACCCGAAATACTCGGACCAGTCCGCCGCATACCCGATCTTGGTGTTCGGCCCCAGCAAGGTCCGCACTTCAGCTGCCAAAGATCTAAGTTGCGCAACCGTAGGAAATCCCGATGCGCCCCGAATTTGGGTCAGGGCCCGCATCTCGGACCCGATGCAGAACGAATTGACACCCCCAGCCGCCGCGCACAGCGCTGCATAGTGCAGAATGAACCGACGCAGCCCCCATTCCTGTGGCCCATGATATGTCACCGCACCATCGCCGATCACAAAATCCGACGCTTTCGCCGTTCCAAAGAACTTGGCCACCTGCGTATCCGCCGCAGCCGTCTTGTCGGGCGATCCTTCGCGGCCCGGTGCCTTGCTCAGCGTGATGCGCCCGCGCCACGGCAGGTGCGGCTGGTGTTCGGCATCCGACCACGGGTCGGCCAAACCGTTGTCCGCAAGCTGATCCATCAGGATAAACGGATAGAACATGACACGCTTGCCCTGGCTCCTGAGGTGCTGAATAGCCTGAACAACCGAGCCATCGGCGGGCGTGCCACCATAAACCGGACGCTCATCGACCAGTTTGACCTTTTGCGCAGCAGACCGGGTCTGACCGGCGACCTGCCACGGCATCGTATCCCCCTCGACATCGCCCCGCACGACCTTGGGCCGTATCTGGCACGCGTTGCACCGCAAGTCGCTGCCGAACCATGACACGATCAGCGAGGCCGCCTCGCATCCCGGCAATTCGCGTCGCAGGGCGCGTGTTGATGCAACCAGATCCGACAGGCCCGACGGAGAGTTCATATTGGCCGCCCAGGACCGCCCCTTGCCTTTGGTATAGTTCATCTGATCACGCGCCAGCGTGTATTCACCCGTGCCGGGCATCAAGGCCACACCCTTGATAATACTGGCCAACCTGTCCCCGTAGCCGGGCATGCCCTTTTGCTCCTGCCGGACCACTTCGAACGAGAACTGGGGAACGCGATTGCCGAAACGGCCCAGCGCCAGATCTTCGATCACCACATACGCCGTCCCGCGATAGGCAGGCACTTTGCCGACACCCTCGGTCGCTTCGATCAGCGGGTCGGGCAACTGGCCCTTCGTCCCGTGATATATCCGCATGTTCAGATCGTCATGGGCCAGTTCCTCGCCATCCGCCCAGATTCTGGGGATATCCGCGATCTCGCCCGTTCCCACCGCAATCGCCAGCGAGACCGAATAACTGTAATTGTGCGTGGTGGTTGTCGTCGTGACTTCGGGCTGTTTTGGCGTTCCCTTGCCCCCGCCACCGCCGGTAGTCTGAGAAGCAGTCGTCGTGCTCCGCGTTTCCAGAAATTCTGATGCCCAGATCACTTGTCCGCCGACCCGCATCCGCCCGAAGACCGTGGCCATTGGCGCGCCTTCGCCCGTTTCGGTCAGACGGAACCGGTCCAGACGGCCGGTTTCGACAACCTCGCTGCCGCCGCCCATCACTTTCTGGCTCATCATCCGCTGGTCGATCAGGCGGCCAACGGTTGCTCCGACCGCTCGGCCAATGACTGCGGTGGACAACCCGGCCACCGTTCCACCGATTGACCCACCGAGTGCGGCACCCGCCGCCGATAGAATGATTGTCGCCATCAGCTTACCCCCTCGGGAAATTCGAAACGCGCCACCACCCGGCGGCGCCACGGCTCACTCAGCGAGTTTTCAACGACGCCATGCCCGGAATAGGCATGAATAAAGCGCGGAGCTTCACCCGTTGCGCTGACGATCCCCAGATGTTTGGCCACGGCCACATCGCGCATCCGGAACAGCAGCACATCGCCAGCCTCCAGATCAGGGCCGGGTTTTTCGACCAGATGACGACGGGCTGCATCCCACAACCGCTCTTCGCCCTGCGGCTCGGACCAATCCGTGCTGTAAATCGGAACCGCCTCGGGCTCGTGCCCGACCAGCTCCCGCCAGACGCCGCGCAGCAGGCCCAGACAATCCGTTCCGGCACCCTTGACCGACGCCTGATGCACATAGGGGGTTCCAAGCCAGGTCCGCGCCTCATCTACTATATTCTGCCGTGTAATTGTCACCGCCTGCTTCCCCCGTTGTTGGGCTGGCCCTTCTTGGGCACCGCCATCACCCAATCCTCGCTCGGCAAATCCGGAAAACCCTGAAAATTCAAAATGTTTTCGAATTTTGTTCGACAGGTCGGCATCCGCTTGTCGCACCCGGCAATTAACCGTGCCTGATCACCGACAGCGACGCCGCCGCCGATCGACTGCCACAGTTCCACGGTCCGGGCGCCCTTGCGCAGCCTGTCATGCTTGATCGTCCCCCACAGCCCCTTGGCGCTGCCCGAAATGATCTCCAGCCGTCCCCGTTTGAACCAGCCGCTCTGAAAGCGGCCCATGCCCCCAAACCGGAAAATGCCACCTTCTGCCACCTGAAGGATTTCGGCCTTGCCCGAAAACTTCGGGTCCGAGACGTTGATCTGGCAGTTCTCGTCCCCCAGCACAGCTGTACAAGGCTTTTGATACACGCGCCCCAACGGACGGTTCAGCAAATCGGTCAGCCCGCGAAGCTCGGCATGAAAGGCACCACCGCCGCGCCGCAATTCACCGATCGATCCCCTGAACTGCAGAATACGCTGATTGGTATCGGCCCAATTCACCAGCCACGCGCGCACTTCGGCCGCGTCGAACCTGCCGGCTTCGATATCCTCTTCACGCACTGCAGCGTCCGAGATCGCGCCCATCGCCTCGGCATTGTCAATCGACAACCCGGTCGCCTGCTCAACGGCCGAGGCCGTTAGCCCGGTATTGGCCTTGAACGTGACTCCGGCAAAGCTCAGCTCCAGATCGTGATCGGTAAAACCGTGCACCACCCCATCCTTCCGGGTGATGGACCAGCACCGGCACAGCGTGGTCAGGCCGGTTTTGACATGTGCGTAAAGGGCGTTTTTCTTCAACTCCATCAGACCCGCACCTCCACCACCGGGACATTCGGCACATCGCCTGCCTGAAAGCTGGCGACGCTGGTCTGGATCTTGTCGGTATCAAAGCGCACCGGCACGTCGAACTCGAACCCGGCTGTGATCTGCACATCCTCGGCAGGAGGGTTGAACAAGGTGATCACGCCGGTCGTCAGATCGACCTCAAAATCCACACCCTCTTTCTGCTCATCCTGCTCAAGTCCGACCCGCACGGTGCCCAGAACCGGTTTGACGATGGGTCGCTCATAGCTGAACCCGCCCGAGGCATAGGATTTGCGCAGCTGAAAGGAGGTCTGCGTGCCGTCCCCTCTACCGATCACCTGATCCTGCATCGATACATCTGCCGTGGCCGTGCCCGATTTGAAATCCGACCAGTCTTTCCAACGAAATCCGAACATCTGTCCCTGCCGGGCCTCAAAGAACGAAATCAGCGCCTCGACATCGTCAAGCGAACGCATCCCGACCCCGGCGTCATAACGCCGCCGCGAATGCGCCCAGGGGGTGTTGCGTTCTTCGAAACCATTGGCCAGCGTTACGATATCCGTCCGCCGCTCCGGTCCCCCAACCGAGCCAAAGCTCAGATTGGCCGGAAACCTTACCTCGTGAAAGTTCATGCCTTGCTCCCCGAATTACCTGTTGCGATTGCCGCGCCCCAGCGCCCGGCTCATCTGTGCTGCGATCTGTCCCTGACTGCGGCGAAACCCCTGAACGTCGGGGGTTGTGATATTCATCACCACGTTGACGGCGCGCCCGGCCCCCGAATTCCGCACGCCCAGCTTGCCATCCGGTCCGCGCGCCAGCGGCATGATTGCCTCTGGCCCCGCTTCGCCCATCAGGCCGACACCGCCGCGCATCGGAAAGGTGGTGGGGCCACTGACCACGCCGCCATTGGCAAACGGCATCACCCGGCCCCGTGCAAAACTACCGCCATCCGCAAAAGGCAGAATGCCCTGAACCAGACCGCCAACCGTATTGGCCAGCATCCCGCCGAAATGATCCGTCACCGGCTTGATCGCGGCCGCATAGGCGGTCTGAATCATCGAGTTCTTCAGCACATCCAGCGCGTCCGACAGGCCCATGCCATCCAGCACCACGCCGTCAAAGGCCTTGCGCAGACCGCTGGACATGCCGCGCTCCAATGTGGCCGCATCCTTGCCCGTCTCGGCAAAGGCAGACCGAACCCGCTTCATCTGGGTGTCAAAGGCCGCCGCCATCGTCGCCGCATCGCCCAGCGCATATCCCAGCGCCTCGCCACGTTCCTGCAGGTCGTCAAACCCGTCACGATCCGTCATCACGCTCTCCTTGTTCTTTGTCCGGATAAGCCGCCAACAGCGCATCCAGCCCGGCCCGGTTCATCGCCGGTATCCCCGCGCCCTGCCCCAGCATCAGCCGCAGCTCGGCCGGGGTCAGACGCCAGAACTGATCCGGTGCTAGACGCAGCCCGATCAACCCGGCCCGCATCAGGGCTGGCCAGTCGAACCCGCTCATGCCTGTTCCGGCACCATGAAGGCCCGCGCCAGCAGTTCAGCCGCCGCCCGCGCACCCGCCATGGGGCCACCCTCGATCCCGGCGCTCAGCAGATCGGCGCGGGTGACATCCGCCCCGCCACCCCGCAACCCGGCCACGATCAGCGCCAGCACATCACCGCTGGAATAGCCGCCGCCCTCGAACCGCTGCACCAGTTCCACCAGCGAGCCTGAGCCCAGTTCCTGTTCCAGTTCCGCCAAAGCACCCAGTGTCAGCTTGAGCACCCGCCGCTCTCCGTCGATGGTCAGCGCCACCTCGCCCGTCCACGGATTGGCCATCAGAGCGCCGTAAAGCTCAGCGCGCCGGCGCTCGCCATGCTCATCTCATAGGTCGCCTCGCCATTGTGCGAGCCCGCATATTCGATGCCGGTCACCTGAAACGGCCCCTCGACGATACCGAAATCGGGGATGATCACCTGAAATGCCGGGGTTTCGCTGTCAAAAAACAACTGCCGCGCGCGTTCATCGGTTCCCTCATCCCGGAACACACCCGAACCCGAGATCGAGGCCGACTTGACCCCCGCCCCCGACAACAACTCACGCCAGCCGCCCTGACTTTCCAGGCTGGTCACATCCACGCTTTCCGCGTTGAAACTGATCCGCGTGGCGCGCAGCCCCGCGATGGTCTCGAACAGACCCGTGCCGTTCATGTCCACTTTGACCAGCAGGTCCTTACCGTTCTGGGCACCCATATGCTCTCTCCAATGATTGCTTAGTTGTCTTCCACGCGGGCGCGGAATCTCAGATCGATCTGGCGGATCGCGCCGCCGGTTCCCGTGCGCCGGGCCGAGGCACGTTCAAACCACAGCCCCACCAGGCGACCCCGGTCGAGCGTCAGTGATGCACCCTCCAACGCATCACACACCGCCCCGGCCAGCGTCTTGGCCGCGCCGAAACCGGCAGCCCCTGACACCACCGACACCGTGAACCGGTGCACTGCGCCACCGCCCGACCGGTCCGAGGCCTCTCGTACCTCCTCCGGCCCAAGCGTCACATAAGTCTGCGGCAGCGATCCGGCGGGCACCGCGTCATAGATCGCGCCACCTGACAGAGTGCTGACCTGCGCATCCCCCAAAAGCTGCTGAAACACCGCCGTCTGCAAAGCAGCCGATACGCCATAGCTCATGCCGCCACCTCCTCATCCGCGAAACAGGTCAGGTACTGGCCGCGCCCATCGCGTTCAGCGACCGCGCGGATAACAAAGTGGCGGTCGCCTTCGCGAAACCGCTGATCCGGCGCAGGCCGCATGGCCGACCCCTCGGGCGCGCCCCGCACAACAATGCGATAGCTGACCCGCGACACCGGTACCCCGGCAACCTGCCGCTCGGCCCCGCTGCGCGCGGTGACCTCGGCCCAATGGGTGCCCAATGCCTGCCAGCTCTCGGTGTACCCACCGGACCCGTCGGCTGCGCGCACCGGTGCCTCCAGCACCAGTTTCCTGTTCAACCTGGGCGTCTTCATTGCGCCACCCCGGCACCGAACCGCACCATCCGATAGCGTTGGATCAGGCTGGTCACGCCAAATGGCATGCACCCATCACCCAACGCCGTTTCGTCGCGGTATTCGTAATAATGCGCCGCCAGCAACAGCACCGCTTGCCCCAGATCGGCAGGCAGCCCACCCCAATCAGGTGCCATCCCGGCCGTAAATGTGATCTTCACCGACCCGCCCGTAGCGATCATCGGCAATCCAGAACTTGCCGGACGCAGCCGGGGCCGCTGCAAATCACGCTCCAACCTGTAAGCATCCGCGGCCACTGCAGTCTCGGCACCCGCAGCATCCGTAACCATTACCGCGTCAACCGCAGTTACCGGAGCCACCGGCAACACCTCGCCTGCGTGATCGCGCCAGCTGTTCAGGCTCCACGAAAAGTCGCGCTCGATCAGTACTTTGCCGGTGCGCGCCTCAATCGCTGCAATCGCCGCGCGCAGGAATCCCTTTAGCACTTCGTCCTGCACATCGCCTTCGGCAAACCCCGTGCCCAGCCGCAGATGCGCCTTGAACTGATCCACCGGCAGCGCCGCATCCGCGATGGCGGTTTCTTCGATCAACATCATCCATTCTCTCCGCAATCTCGGACCCCTCCGGGGGCCGCATCCTTGGAAAATGACGGGCACGCGCCGCCCCACGTTGCTCGGACGGAGGGGAGCAGCTAGACAACGCAGGGGATCTCACCCCGGCCCGCGCCCGCCGCCCGGGGGGCGCAAAGCCCCCCGGATCCGTCACCGCTTAGGCGGTGCCGAATTTCACCAGCTTGATTGCGGCAAAGTCGCTGACGTCGCCGCCCACGCGCTTGGTCGCGTAGAACAGGACATGCGGCTTGGCGCTGAACGGATCACGCAGCACGCGAAGATCGGGACGCTCGGCGATGGTATAACCGGCCTGGAAGTCACCGAACGCAATCGAGAAGCTGTCGCTGCCCGCGTCCGGCATATCCTCGGCGATCAGCACCGGATAACCCATCAGACGCGCAGGCTCACCCGCGGCCAGACCATCCGACCACAGGAAGCGGCCATCGCCGTCCTTAAGCTTGCGGATCACACCGGCGGTTTTCGAGTTCATCACGAAGGTGCCATTGACGCGGTACTGCGCGCCCAGCGCATAGACCACATCGACAATCGCATCCGCATCGACACCGCCGTCGATCCCTGTTGGCACATAGCCAAGATTACCCCACGCCCAGACGTCATTGTCGACCTTGGCGTGATCCAGAATACCCTTGGGCTTGTCAGCACCATCACCCGAGATGAACGCTGCAGCCTCGGCGCGTGCGAACTTGTCCGCGATGCGGCCGGCCAGCCAGCCCTCGACGTCAAAGGCACTGTCATCCAGCAGCCGCTGCGAAGCCTTGGGCAGCGCGCTCAGCTCGTGCAGCGCGATGGAAATCCGGTCAATCGACGGCGTCGCCGTCTCGGTCGCGACCGAGGTCTCATCCGCCCAGCCAGCGCCCACATCTGTATGGTCGATCAGCACATCAAACGAATTCGCTTCGACATTCACCACCGACGCAATCGAACGGATCGAGGCCGTGGATTTCAGCACCGACTTAATGATCTCGGCAGTCTGCGGATCGACCAGATAGCCGCCATCGCTGTTAACAGCACTGGACAGCGATTTTGCCTCCATCTCAAGGCCGCGCAGCCCGTCATCATCACCCGACCGCACATAGGCATCAAAGGCCTTTTGGTGCGGTGCGCCTTCGGTGCCCGAGGCCGCAAGATGCGGGCGTGCCGCGATGGTTGATTTACGATCCAGCATGGTCAGTCGCTCTTCTGTCTGTTGCAGTTTTGTTTTAACTTCAGCCTTCAAGCCCTTGAATTCATTCACGAAGCTAGCCATCGCCTGCTTCACCTCCTGAACCAGGGGCGCACCCTCTCCGGTCAAGGCCGGAATCTCGGTCTTGCTCATCAGCACTTCCTTGTTTGGGTGGGATTGAGGCGCGCTAGGTTCGCGCCAGCTCCTGCCGGGCGTGATCAAACACCTCGGCAATACTGCGCCAGGTGTTCTCGGCCTCGGGGTCCGTCCCCTTGGCCGCCACCCGCGCACTGGGAAGCATCGGGAATGTCACCAGCGACACCTCCCACAGCTCCAGTTCGGTCAGGACCCGTTGGCCCTTGTCATTCTTCACGGCCCGTTTGGTGCGATAGCCAATCGACAACCCGTCGATGGCCCCGGCCCGGATCAGCTCTGCTGCCTCACGACCCTTTTGCGTCGCCTCCAGCAGGCGTCCCTTGACCCACAGGCCCTTGTCGTCCTCACGCACCTCGTCCCACACGCCGATCGGCTGCGCCGGGTCGTGCTGCCACAGCATCTTGACTCGCTGGCCTGCCTTCTCCAGCCCCGCTAGCGACGCACGATAGGCCCCGTTCTGTACCACGTCGCTGCCCTGATCCACCTGACCGAACAGGCTGGCATATCCCTCGATCACAGCGTCTTCGCTCACAGACAACCCGTCTCCAAACCGCGCGAACTTGTGTTCCAAATCCATCAACTTCTCCATGTAACCCGCTGAACTCATGGCGTTACCACCAGGAACGACTGAAACGCTTGCGCCAGAATTACCGCCGCCACACCGTAGACCGTCAGCCACAACCGCCGCTCAAGCCGCTCCATCATGTCCTCGATCTGATCCAGCCGCCGACAAAGATGCGCGTGCTGGATCTCGGCCACCCGCTCATGCGCGGCCAGACGCAGGCCCGGCGCGCAGTCGAACGGCGGATACCCCTCAGCCATCGGCGCGCTCCGGCAGCCCCAGCAGCGCCCTCTTTTCCGCATCCGTCAGGAACTCGGCCCCGCTGACCCGCGCCCATTGCGCATCGCGTTCTGCCGACAGCGCTGGCACCTGATCCAGATCGGGTTTCAGCACCAACTCCTCGCCGGTAAAGGCTGACAACCACTCCGACACCGCCGCCGCCACCCGCGTCACCAGGGGCAGAACGGTCAGGCGGTAAAACGCCCGGTTGGCCTCCTGATAGTTCGAATAGGTCACGTCGCCCTGAATTCCCAGCAACATCGGCGGGACCCCAAAGGCCAGCGCGATCTCGCGGGCGGCGGCTTCCTTGGTCTTTTGAAACTCCATGTCGGACGGAGAGAAGCCCATCGGCTTCCAGTCCAGGCCACCTTCCAGAACCATCGGTCGCCCGGCATTGCGCGCGCCGCGATAGTTCTGCTCGATCTCATCGGACAGGCGGCGGAACTGATCCTCGGCCATAACCCCATGGCCATCACCGCCCTTCCAAACCAGCGCCCCCGAAGGCCGCGCCGCATTGTCCAACAGCGATTTCGACCATCTGGACGCGCTGTTATGCACATCAATCGCCATCGCCGCCGCCTGCATCGGCGAGAACCCGTAATGGTCGTCCTGCGGGTGGAAGGATTTGATATGACAGATATTTTCCGTCGCGAACCGGTGCGTCTTGCCCCCCGCCGTATAATCATACGCTCTGGGCCAGCCATCCGCCCCCGGCACTACGCTCATCCGATCCGAGCGCAGAACATGCAGCTCAACCGGCAACCCCTCCTCGGCTTGTACCGCCTCGACGTAAGCGTTGCCTGACAACAGCAACTGCCCGAACAAGGCCTCCATCAGTTCCGCCCGCCCCTGCGCCGCATTCGGACGCCGCATGAGGCTCAGAATCGGATGCGTCTCATAACGCTGCGCCTGATCCTGCAACACCAACGGCAACGCCGCCGCCGCCTCGGCAATCAGCTTGACCGAGCGAAACCCCACCGGGTTCCCCGAAAACCCCGTCCGTGTCAGCGACACCGCATCCCGAGGGCTCCACGCCACGCGCCCACCCGTCTGCCACGCGACCACCGGCCCCGCCGCGCTGGCCTTTGCCTCGGGTGCTTCCCCAGCCGATCCACGACGCAAGAAATCGAATACCATCTGTGCTCCTTTCTGCCGCCGCTCTGCCCGGCTTGTTGAAAGGAGTTATGAGGGAAAGAAGTTTAGGGCTTGAGAACAGGGAGTACGGGGGTTGGGCAACGGCAATCTCGGCCCTTTGCCACGATCCATAACAGCCATAGTTTCAAACTGCCGCTTCACAGAAAAAGCTACTGTTCGCTTTCTTCAAACGAACTCTGAGTTTTACGGGTTCAAAACTCTGTTCCGGATGAGCAGTACGAAGCCAGCAGTTTAACTCAGACTATTTCGGGTACGCGAAAAAAGCACTGCGGTTGTTCGCGAACCTATGATTGTGCCAATTTTCCTTCAGTACCGCATAACTCAAAATACGAGACTGTTTTCCTGGCAAGTTTGGATCGCGAATGTAGACAACCTGTGCTTCATCATTAAAGCCCATGACGACAAACGTGTGACCTTCATCTTGGTGGACATCGATAAGTACTGGGCGGCCTTTTCTCAAACTTGCCTTTATATCGCGAAGACCAGATTTAAAGCCGGAGGATGATTTTGGGTAATCGCGAATTTTCCACCGATACCCATACTTGCGAAGAGCGTAGTTGGCATCTCTCCAATATGTAAACTTTGAATTTCTTTGGTTTTTGGGCTTGTGACCTTCAGCGATGGTTTTTAGTTCGACGGGATCAATTCTACCCCCAAAATACTGAACAACCATTGCCGCCGAAGTTGGCACGCACAGATTTTCGCCTTGCCTAATATGGGGAACATCCAATCTGACGTAAGACTCTGTAATGCCCGGTGGTGGCAACTTCCGGTGTGACACAGCTCCCTCGCGCCAACCGACTTCAGCGTTTGCTAACGGCGAAATGAAAATAAGAAACACAAATGACAGAACAATCGTAAAATACACTTCGTCCTCCTTTTCCAGAAGCGTATTCTAACCTTTCTGTAGCAGTCAAATTGTGCCGACGAATTCTGCTTTTGAAGTCCTTTTCCAGGCAAAAGTAGCGAAGCAAAATGCCGAATGTCATTTGGGCGTTGTTGAATAGGGCTCAAAGCAGTTGATTGGTTTTTGCGACTTAAGAGAACACAATCCTCACAACACCCGCACCCTCGGCCGCCGATACACCCCCGCAGGCCCCACAACCAACTCATGCAGCGCCCAGACCAGCGCATCGACCCGGTCGGGTGAGCCCTGCCCCTCGAACCCGCGCGCCGTCATCTGGCACATCTGTTCCTCCAGCGCGTCCAACCCCGCCACATGCGCCACCCGCTCTTGTTCGTACAGGGCCGCCACTGGTTCTGCCCGCGCGACCTTGCCACGTGACGCACGCACTGCTCGGAACGGGACCAGAGGGTCCACCTGCCGCACGACCTCCTCAACCAGTTGTCCGCCCTGATTAACCTCGGCCACCAGCCGCTCGGCCCCGAACTCATCCATCGCGTCAATCGCCGCCTGCGCCCAGCCTGCCGGGCCAACGCCCTGCACCGTCCGGTCGGCCAGCACGAACGCCCGCCAATCCTCAGGCGGCCCCTGCAGTTGCGCACCGACCACCACGATCCCGCAGGCATCCGCGTCCGATCCCGCCGTCACCGCCGGGTCCAGCGCTACCACGATACGGTCCAGTTCAGGCACCCGGTCAACCCGCGCCGACTCCAGCATCGAGCCCGTCCACAGCGCCCCCTCGGCGTCCGACAGCAGCACCCCGTCCAATTCCTGCCGCCCCAACCGCGTTCCGGCGTATCGCGCGCGCACCTCTTCCAAGAAGGACTCCGCCAAATTGGCCCGGTTCGCTTCGGTCGGCGCATGGGTCTGGACCGTGGACGGGGACGCCAGCAACGCCTTCAAAACCTTCACATTGCGCGGCGTGGTCGTCACGCAGACCCGCGGTCGATCTCCCAACCGAAGGGCAAACTGCAGCATGTCCCATGTCTCTCCGGCCTTTTTCCACTTGGCCAGTTCATCCACCCAGGCCGCATCGAACTGCGGCCCCCGCAACCCCTCGGGATCATGCGCCGAAAACGCCTGCGCCTCGGCCCCGTTGGGCCAGACAAGTTTTCGCTCGGATGCTTTCCAAACCGGACGCCGATCCGGCGGAGAACACCGCAAAATCCCGCTATCACCAAAAATCATCACGTCGCGCACCTGATCAAAGGTCTCACCGACCAATGCCACCCGGCTGGCCTCCCCCCGGTCCAGCGGCATTGCCCCCTCGACCATCGATCGCACCCATTCGGCCCCGGCCCGCGTCTTGCCCGCGCCGCGCCCGCCCATGATCACCCAAGATCGCCAATCCCCCTCGGGCGGCAACTGGTGCGGCAGCGCCCAGAACTCGAACAGGAAAGGGAGGGCACAAAGCCCCCCCTCCCCGATCTCACTCAGAAATCGGTCCCGCACCGCAGCATCGGCGGAGGCGAGCCAGTCTGCACCCGATCTCAGACCGGGCGCGTTCAAGATCGAGTGCATAGCCCCCCTGGGCGATTCCGATCTGTCTGTGATGTTGTTCGACAAGGCTTGTCTCCACTTTCTGACAACTTCGGATCAGGCCCTCCAGCTGCCCGAGTTGCCTGGCTGAACCAGCAAGATCTGCATCCTCCCCGGTCCCGATCTGCTTGCGCAGGTCTTCCGCCGCTTGCCGCAGACCGCGAATGGATGCCTCCAGCGACTGCAACAGTTCCGCCGTTTGGGACATCCGCTCTTCCGGGGTAATCAAAGTCATGTTTGCCTGTGACCTCATGCGTGAGTTTTTCCGCACGAGAGAAATGAAAAACGGCCACCGGGTCGCCCCGGGGCCGTCGCCCACTTCTTCTAGCATGACACAACTTATACGAGAGTCAGTTCGGCAAGTCAAGGTTTCCCGCAACAGGTGCGCAACACCCAACGTGCAGAAATAATTAAAAAATTCTTGTCCACCGGGCATCCTGACCGCCCTGTGGTATTCACCTATTCCGGCATTCCCGCAATACGCAGGTCCGAATACCACTGCTCAAGATATTCTTTCGCTTGATATTCCCTGTCCAGATAGGACCGCATTTCGGTGATGCTGTAATCAGGATTGTCTGCAAGAAATTCGGCAATCACCTCCTGCGCGTCATCCTCGCGGCCAAGGCAAATGTATATCGTCGCTAATGTCCGCAGGCGCAGGCTTGGAGGGTTCCGCTGTCCGTTATAGGTGTCCAGTGCGGTTTCACAATCTCCGAGTATATACTGCACCCAGGCGAGGTTGGCCTTGAAGTGATCCGGATGATGCGGGTCCAGTTCCATGGCTTCCTGCAAAACCGCGGCAGCTTCTTCCAACCGTCCAAGGCTCATCAAAGGCAATGACAATGTGTTCATGTATCGCGACGAACTGGGATACAGTTCGATGGCTTTTTTGAAATGGACGACAGCCTCTTCCAGTTCCCCTTTTCCGTAATGCACCCAACCGCGGGCATATTGCGCACCCGGGGCGTTTGGATCCAGTGACAGGGCTTTTTCAGCTGCTTCTTCGGCCAGCCGCAATGCCTCGTCCCGATCAACATCAGACCAGCCGCGCCGATATCCTGCCATGTAGGAAAAAGCCAGGCCGATGTATCCGAAATGAGAATCCGGATCAGCCTGCACAGCCATTTTGTTCAGTTCCAGACTGGCCAAGGCGCCTTCTTTCGTGAACTTCCGCTGCTCCTGCCTTGCTTTCAGGTGATAGTGCAGCGCATTCACTGACGCCGCACCCGTCACCGGCGGATCGCGAAATCCAACTCGCGCGCCAACCGCGGCGGCAATGGCGCGCACAATCTCATCCTGCACGACAAAAAGGTCACCGATCTCACGGTCATATGTGTCCGCCCAAACATGTTCACCGGACGTTGCATCAATTAGCTGCACCGTGACACGCAACTGATCCCCGTTCTTTTGCTGGCTGCCTTCGACAAGGTAAGACAGGTTCAGCTCTCGCCCGACCTCAACCACATTCACCGGAGCATCACGGTAGGAAAAGCTTGTATTTCGGGCCAGAACCGAAACTTCCGGCACACGCGACAATTCCGTGATCAGACCTTCGGCTATGGCGTCACTCAGATACGACCTTTCATCACCTGTACTCAGATCATCAAAGGCCATGACCGCAAGGCGTGGCAGCCCCGACCTAATGTCCGCATTGGTGGCATTCCTGACGCTTGCAGCCCACCACAAGCCCCCTGCGACCATGAGCAGAACAACAGCCAATATTGCGACCAATCTCCGGGAAGCGTGCTCTCGGCTGGTTGACTGGGTTGTTTCCGGCATCGACAGGCTGTCGGCGCGTTCATCCAGAACCACTTTGAAGGCAGGAACCGGTTCTTCGATATTCTTGACCTTTTGTTCACCCAAACTCTCGAACGTCAGATCAAGTTTGCTGCGGACCTGAGTATGCACCGAACGGGAAATACAGATGCCGCCGGGCTCGGCCAATGACTGCAGCCTCGCCGATATGTTGACGCCATCCCCAAAAATGTCGTCATCCTCGACCACGATGTCACCAACATTGATGCCAACGCGGTATTGCAAACACAGATCATCAGGTGACTTCGCATTGTTGTTTCTGATTTCAGTCTGCACCGTAACAGCAAAAGCGACCGCGTCGACTGCACTGGCGAATTCCATCAATGCGCCATCACCCATCAACTTGATCGTCCGGCCCCCGAATTTTTCGGCCGCAGGATCAATCACATTTTGACGGTTGGATTTCAGCTTTGACAGGGTTGCGGATTCGTCGATCTCCATCGCCCGGCTGTAACCGACAACATCAGAAGACAAGATGGCTGACAGGCGTCGATGCATCGCATACCCCTCGGCCAAAATATTACACCAATTTGGCGAAATTTTCCATTCGCGCGCACAACGTCAACGCTTAGGCATCCGGGCTTGTCTGCGCTCAATCGCGGAATTCAAGCGGACCAAAGACTGAGATCTCCGTAAAAGATACCTTAACTTCGGCCCGCATTTTTGTTGTACAAAACGGACAGAACGCCACCGGAAACTGGTACAAACTGGAAGCTTTATCAGTTGTCCTGAGCTTTCCGCTCCGCCTCGATCTCGCGCCACTTGGCAACGTTGCGATTGTGCTCCTGCAATGTTTCGGCAAAGGCATGGCCACCCGTGCCGTCAGCGACGAAGAACACATAATTCGTCTCATCCGGCGCAACCGCCGCCTCAAGGCTTGCAAGGCCCGGGCTGGCAATTGGTGTCGGCGGCAACCCATCAATCAGATAAGTATTCCAAGGGGTTGAGCGACGAAGCTCACTACGGCGCAAGCCACGGCCCAGCACACCTTGACCCTTGGTGACACCGTAAATCACGGTCGGGTCTGTCTGCAGTTTCATGCCCCGCTCAAGGCGGTTCACAAAAACACTGGCAACCTGCCCGCGCTCTTGCGGTACACCGGTTTCCTTTTCGATGATCGAGGCAAGTATCAGCATTTCTTCCGGGCTGCTCAGCGGCAAACCATCCTGACGGTTCTCCCAAACTGCATTCACCCTAAGCTGCTGTTTTTCCTGCATTTCCGCAAGAACTTCGCTGCGCTCGGTTCCCGGCCTCACCTCATAACTGTCCGGTGCCAGCATTCCTTCGGGTGGCAGTTCGGACACCTCGCCGCTCAGCACGTCCACTGCTTTCAGGGCCTCTACAACCTGCCAGGATGTAACCCCTTCGGCCAGAGCTACACGAAAGCGGGTATCGGCCTCAGAGCTTTTTTCGACATAAGATTCAGGCGCTTCACCGTCAGCGGGATTGAACGACGCGACTTCGACAAATTCCAGCGTCGCCGGATCAAGCTCTCGCACCTGCGTCTCATTTCTCGTCACGCCAATACGGTAAACGATCTCGGTCCCGCACGTACTCGCCCCGCCCTTGGTGATGTCGTCGACGATCTGTTCCATCGACGCACCTTCACGCACCAGAAAGCTGCCTGCCTTCAACTGCTGAGACTTGTCCGCATAGTCCGCACCCAACCGGAAAATCGTGGCGCTGGTTACCGCACCCTTTTCCTGCAGATCACGGCTCACACGGGACATGTTGGACCCGCGTTCCACCCGCAGGCAGATCGCGCTTTCCAACGGACCTTCTGCGGAATATTGCGCCTGCCCCCAGAGGACCAAGCCAGCCAAGAGGAACAGGCCGACCGCCAGAACGGTCAGCATGTTCGATGCAAGCGCGCGCCACATTTAGTCGGCCTTTCCGAAAATCACACTCGCATTGGTGCCACCAAACCCGAAAGAGTTCGACAAAGCCACGTTGATTTCGCGCTCACGTTTCTCATTCGGCGCCAGATCCAGCGCGGTTTCGACTGCAGGATTGTCCAGATTAATCGTCGGAGGCGCAACCTGATCCCGGATTGCCAGGATCGAAAAGATTGCTTCGATCGCACCCGCAGCCCCCAGCAAATGACCGGTGGCCGATTTGGTCGAGGTCATGGTCGCATTGGCCGCATGCTCGCCCAACAGACGCTCTACAGCGCCCAGTTCGATCGTGTCGGCCATGGTCGAGGTACCGTGCGCGTTGATGTAATCCACGTCCTTCGGCTCCAACCCTGCGCTTCTCAGCGCGGCCCTCATCGACCGTTCCGCACCATCACCGTCTTCGGACGGTGCAGTGATGTGATAGGCGTCGCCGGACATGCCGTACCCCAGCACCTCGGCATATATCTTGGCGCCACGGGCCTTGGCGTGCTCGTATTCTTCAAGCACGACGATCCCCGCGCCCTCACCCATGACAAAGCCGTCACGATCCTGATCGTATGGACGGCTGGCCGCCTTGGGATTATCGCCATATTTCGTGGACAACGCCTTGCATGCGTTGAACCCGGCGATACCGATTTCACAAATGCAGCCCTCGCCACCGCCAGCGACCATCACATCCGCATCACCGGCGCGGATAATACGGCTGGCGTCACCAATGGCGTGTGCACCTGTCGAGCAGGCCGTCACAACCGAATGGTTTGGCCCTTTGAAACCACGTCGGATCGATACCTGACCCGATGCCAGATTGATCAGCGCGCCCGGGATAAAGAAAGGCGATACACGGCGCGGACCTTTGTCTCGGATAAGGTTCGCGGTGTCGGCGATGGAACCAAGTCCACCAATACCTGACCCGATCAGAACGCCTGTGCGCAGACGTGACTCTTCGTCCTCTGGCAGCCAGTCGGCATCTTTACAGGCCATTTCCGCAGCCGCGATGGAGTACAGGATAAAGTCCTCGATCTTGCGCTGTTCCTTCGGCGGCATCCAGTCGTCGGGGTTAAAGGTTCCGTCCGTTCCGTCACCGCGCGGCACTTCGCAGGCATAGGTCGTGGTGACCCCACTTGCCTCGGCATCGAATTTGGTGATCGGGCCTGCGCCGGACTCTCCGTCCAGCAGTCGCGACCAGGTTTCCTCGACCCCGCTGGCCAAAGGAGTGACCAATCCCAGACCGGTTACAACGACTCTGCGCATGAAGTGCCTCTTGCCTGCTTCCTGTTTGAGAACCGCTCATACCCCGGCCAAGGGTCCGGGGGCAAGAGCGAGGGTAAATATTGAACTGGCGAGATCCTGCCCGGCGGTGCCGCAATCTTTTTCATAAGATTACGGCATTGCACAAAAAATGCCCCTCCCGAATTCAACAGAAGGGGCAGATCGCCGTATTTTGATGTTTCGGTACTTTTACTGAAACTCAGCCACTGGCTCATGAGCCGATTTTGCGACGTCAAGCGCCTCGCTCAGGTCAACTGTCTTGCGGAACAGCGCCCGCCCCACCAGAGCGCCCGAAATGTTGTGCACATAGGCCAGTCGCGAAATATCGTCGACCGTGCGCACCACGCCGCTGGCGACTACAGGTGTTCGCGAATTCGCCGCAAGACCCGAGATCAGCCCCAGCTGAGCTTCGACATCTTCCATATCGCTGTCGATATCTGTCACCAGGATGGCGGCAAACGGAGTGTCGGCGAAAGCTTCGATAAAGGCCTCGGGCGTAAACGCGCTTTGGCTGCGCCAACCTTCGGTCATCACCTGACCCTGCCAGACATCCACGGCCAGCACGATCTGATCCGGATAGAGCTTGGCCAGTTCCTTGACCAGAATCGGATCGCGCGCCGCCATTGTTCCGATCACGATCCGGCCCGCGCCTTTGTCGATCCAGTGCTCAACCGCTTCGCGGCTGCGCATACCACCGGCAAGCTGCACCGGAATCTCGGCCGAGCGAATGATTTCTTCAACCAGCTCGGTGTTGGTATCCTGACCTTCAATCGCATCAAAATCCGTCAGATGCATCCATTCAGCACCCGCCGCTGCCCAGCTGCGCGCGGTCTCAACCGGATCGACATGCCAAATCATGGCTTCGTCCAGGCGTCCCTTGTCCAAGGTCACGCACCGGCCACCTTGAAGTTCCATTGTTGGGTATATCCTCATGAGCCTCAGCCTCCGCTCAATCGCTATGCAAATTCAGTGTAGCATAGCCTGACGAAAACCGCGCTCATTACACGGTTTCGGCATCAGACGCTTCATTTGCGGCGTGTCAGATCGAAACGTAGTCTAAAACCTGTCCCGAGGGCCATTTCGTCGGAACAAATGAACCGGGGTGTCCTTGAAACACGCCTCGCGCATGAGGTCATAGCCCAATTTCTCTGCCAATTTTCTAGACACCTCATTGGCCGAATCGACCATTGCCACCAAGGGGCCCGGAATCACCCGGTCGAACCAGTCATGCGCGGCCTGCGCGGCCTCATACCCGAAACCCTGTCCCTGAGATTCGGGAGAGAGCACCCAGCCAGCCTCGGGGAACGTATCAAAATCCTCGCCCATCCCCCGATCACCGTAAAAAAATCCGGCTTGCCCGATCATCAGGCGATTGGACTGCAAGACCACAGCCCATTGTCCGAAACCCGCCATCTGCCAATGTCCGGCGTTGCGAAGAAACGCGTCCCACGCCTCGCCCCGGGTTCGGGGCTTACCGCCGATATGGCGCACAACTTCGGGGGTGCGCCATATCTCGGCGAACCGCTTGAAATCCTCGGGGCGCATTGCGCAAAGCGTCAGTCGCGCCGTGTTTATCATCGGGGTGGATCGTATCATGCCCTGCCCGCGTCGATGTTGCCTCTTGCACCAGAGTGCAAATCAAAATCACTTACGCAAGGCGGAATTCAAGCTGACCATAGAAAAACGGCGCCTCCGTTGCCCGGAAGCGCCGCTTTTGATCTCACATCGAAACTCAGGAAGCTTCGGTGATGAATTTGACGGCGTCGCCGAAAGTCTGGATGGTTTCGGCCGCATCGTCGGGAATCTCGATGCCGAACTCTTCTTCAAAGGCCATAACCAGCTCAACGGTGTCCAGGCTGTCTGCGCCCAGATCGTCGATGAACGAAGCGTTTTCGCTTACTTTGTCCTCTTCGACACCCAGGTGCTCAACAACGATCTTTTTCACGCGATCTGCGACGTCGCTCATGTCAATTCCTCATTCCTTCAGGGCGCTCTGCCCGGTTCTGCCCTTGCCCGCTCGGGGTGGCTTTGATTTGCCCGTACCGGGCGGTTTATCTCCCGGATGCCCGGGAAAGTTGAAGGCCGCCCAAATTGACCGGCCTCCGCATGCATGCGCCGCCTATAGCACAGACGACGCAAGAGGCAAACGCTTTCGCGCCGACCTCAATCGCGGTTACAACATGGCCATACCGCCGTTCACATGCAAGGTGCTGCCGGTTACATAACCCGCTTCGGGGCTTGCAAGATACAGAACGGCCGCCGCGATTTCGGACGGTTCACCCATGCGACCTGCCGGAACCTGCTGCAGAATGCCTGATTTCTGTTCATCGTTCAGCTTGTCGGTCATTGCCGTCGTGATGAAACCCGGCGCCACAGCGTTCACGGTGATCCCCCGCGTCGCAACTTCGTAGGCAAGGGATTTCGTCACACCCACCATGCCTGCCTTGGAGGCGGCATAGTTGACCTGCCCCGGGTTCCCCGTTGCGCCAACGACCGAAGAAATGTTGATAATGCGACCCCAGCGCGCCTTCATCATCCCGCGCAGCACACCCTTGCACAGCTTTGCTGTGGCGGTCAGGTTCACGTCGATCACACTTTGCCATTCATCATCCGACATGCGCATGAAAAGGTTGTCGCGCGTGATACCAGCGTTGTTGACCAGAATGTCGACCGAGCCCATGTCTTCGGCTGCCTGTTTGGGCAACGCCTCGACAGCGGTGAGATCGCTCAGATTGCAGGGCAGAACGTGCGCGCGGTCCCCCAGTTCATCGGCCAGCGCCTGAAGCGGCTCAACCCGCGTACCCGACAAACCGACAGTTGCACCGGCGCCATGCAGCGCGCGGGCGATATCGCCGCCAATACCTCCGGACGCCCCGGTGATCAGTGCATTTTTTCCCGATAGATCAAACATCCTATTTCCTTTCCCAGCGCCTGTAAAATAGCGCGCCCCGTTCGTTATGCGTCGGCCTGAGTGACCTTCTGTATATCCTCGGGCGAACCAACAGCCTTGGACCCGATTGCGCGATCGATCTTGCGGATCATGCCGGACAACGCCTTGCCGGCACCGATTTCCCAAGCTTCAGTCACACCCTGTGACGCCATGTATTGAACACTCTCGCGCCAGCGCACCGATCCGGTCACCTGCTCGACCAGCAGTTGCCGGATGAGATCGGGATCGGTCACGGCCTCGGCGCGGACGTTGGCGATCAGGGGTACGGCGGGTGCCTTGATCTCAACCGATGCAAGGGCTTCGGCCATTACATCTGCAGCGGGCTGCATCAGCGCGCAATGAAACGGCGCGCTGACAGGCAACATTATGGCACGCTTTGCGCCCTTTTCCTTTGCAATCTCAGCCGCGCGCTCAACCGCAGCCTTGGCACCGGAAACAACAACCTGTGTGGGATCATTGTCATTTGCGGCCTGACAGACCTCACCCTGAGCAGCCTCTTCCGCTACAGCTCGCACCGCGTCCAGATCAAGCCCGAGAATTGCAGCCATTGCGCCCTGTCCCACAGGAACGGCACTCTGCATTGCTTGACCGCGCGTCCGTAGCAGCCGGGCCGTATCCGAAATTGACAATGCCCCAGCGGCGGCCAGCGCCGAGTACTCTCCCAGCGAATGCCCTGCCACATAAGATGCTTTCGAGATCGACACACCTTCGGCCTCAAGCGCCCGCATCGCAGCAATCGACGTCGCCATCAGGGCGGGCTGCGCGTTTTGCGTCAGGGTCAGTTCTTCGATTTCACCTTCCCAGATCAGCGTGCTGAGCTTTTCACCCAGCGCATCATCGACCTCGTCGAAAACTGCCTTGGCTGTGGGGTATGCGTCTGCCAGCGCCTTGCCCATTCCGATGGTCTGGGCGCCCTGCCCGGGAAAAACGAACGCGATTGTCATTGAAACCTCTTCGATGACGTTAGGTTGCGGCGGGGTGTAAACCGACTGCGCGGGCGGCACAAGCTCTGCATCTCGACACGCCTCATGTGCATTTCGCGGTATTGTGTCCCCGCATCATATAATTAGGTTGGCGGAAAGCAGAAATCCGGAGCCACACACAATGCCTCTTACCAACACCCACAGCACCTACGGAGGCATTGCCAAAACTTTCCATTGGCTGACTGCCCTGCTGATCTTTACGGTACTCCCGCTTGGGTGGGTCGCGAATGATATTGCCCATGCAATCTACGACCCGGCGATCCCGACGACCGAGGAAGACATTGCTCGCGCCGCCCGGTTGTTTTCGCTGCACAAGACGATTGGCGTTACGATCTTCTTTGTCGCTCTGGCCCGAATCGTCTGGGCATTGACGCAAACCAAACCCGGCCTTTTGAATGCCGACAACAAACCAGAGGCGTTTGCAGCCGAAACAGTCCACTGGCTGCTTTACGGATCACTGGTTCTTGTTCCCCTGACCGGCTGGATACATCACGCCGCCACCGAAGGTTTCGCGCCGATCCTGTGGCCTTTTGGGCAAAACCTGCCCTTTATCCCGAAATCCGCTCCGCTGGCCGAAGCGACAGCTGGCCTGCACTGGGTGTTCATGTGGGTTCTGGTAGGCGCGGTATCGCTGCACGTTCTTGGCGCCATCAAACATCACGTGATCGACAAGGACAGCACGCTGCGCCGAATGCTACCGGGTCGGTCGGTTGCCCCGGAACCGACCGAGCAACACCACTCGTCAACACCCGCCCTTGCTGCTCTGCTGCTGTGGGTCGCTGCTCTGACTGGTGGTTGGTACATAGGCGCTTACTCTGACCATTCGGGTGGCGGGAAAGATGCTGCGGAACTGGCCGAGGTTCAGTCCGACTGGCAGGTGCAGAATGGCACCTTGTCACTCACGATCACACAACTTGGCAGCCCGGTTACAGGACAGTTCGGTGAATGGACGGCCGCCATCACCTTTGACGATCCTGCCGAAACCGGGCCAGCGGGCTCCGTTGATGTCACCGTTTCCATCGGGTCGCTCACCCTAGGTACCGTGACGGATCAGGCAATGGGTGCCGACTTCTTTGACAGTACACAATTTCCAACGGCTAATTTCAAAGCCGACCTGTTCAGAACCGACGATGGATTTGAGGCACGCGGCCCCCTGACAATCCGGGACCAGACGTTGGACATCGTGCTGCCCTTCACACTGGATATTCAGGATGGTCAGGCAAACATGGCCGGATCGGTTGAATTGAACCGACTGGATTTCGACATCGGGAAAAGCATGCCCAAAGAGGATTCATTGGCTTTTGCAGTGGAGGTGGCGGTTGAACTGACCGCAAGCAGACAGGAAAACTAACATCCGAAATTTGCGGTGCATTAATTGCACAAAAAAAGCCAACGGTTCCATGGAACCGGCGGCCTGCTATTCCCAGTATGTCTGAGACTTATTCGGCCTTTTGCGCCTCAACCGAGATCCGGATATCAATTTCGTCGCCTACAAACGGAGCAAACTTGCCCAGATTGTAGTCGCTACGCAGCAAGGTCGTCGTCGCGTCAAAGCCCGCCCACGGTTTCCCCGCCATCGGATGTTCGCCAACCTGATTCAACTTGGCGTCCAGAACAACCGGCTTGGTCACGCCGTTAATAGTCAGATCACCGGTGATGTTCGCGGTGTTTTCGCCGGTGACTTCAATCGCGGTCGAGTTGAAGGTCACCAGATCCCCTTCGGTTGCGGCAAAGAAATCTTCGGACATGAAGTGTTCTTCGCGGGGCGCCCAGCCGGTGATCATCTCGACGACCGGCATCGAAACCGACACGCTCGAGTCAGCCGGGTTTTCCTGATCAAACATGATCTCGCCCTCGAACCCCGAGAACATGCCGGTAGTGGTCGAGAATCCAAGGTGGTTGTAAGTGAAAACAACCTGGCTGTGGCTGGAATCCAGGACGTATTTTTCGGCGCTTGCAAAAGCCGCGGACGCCGAAACGGCCAGAGCAGCGGCAAGGAGGGTGGTTTTCATAGCAATCTCCGCAAAAAAGTGAACGCAAACCGTTTGGGTTGCACCAAAAAGAAGATGTGCCGCCCAAGGGCGGCACACAACCTTCATTCGCTAACAAATTCTGTTCCTTTTTGAACAGAACGATTTTCAGACCGAAATTGGCACCGTTCCGCTGAGTTGCCCTTTCAACGCCCGGCTGACTTCCGCCGATTCAAGAGGCAGTTTCATCAGCAAGCTGCCATCCATGTCGAACAGCTCCACCCGGTCGTCGGCAAAATGTGCTCCACCCAGCGTGTCGTAGCTGCGGCGCAAGACGGTCTGAGGACGCCCGTTTTCGTTTTTCTGCAGCACGCGCACCTCGCGGCGGATGGGATCGAAATATGCATCCGGGCGATTATCCAGCACTTCCAGCGTCAACAGGCTGACACCCCCGACAAGGAACAAGAGCGAAGCCGCCAGTTTGATCGGCCAGACCTCGGCCCCCATGACGGAGCCGGGCATAAGCCACATCGAAAACGCGCTGATGATCAGGAATGCCCCCACGACGCGGCACAGAACCATCCGTGCTCTCCAGTTGGCTGCAAATGTGATCATCACAGGTACGGAGTTGTCAAAGGCCGACGCCGAAGCCGGTTGTTGTACTGTATTTGTATTGATGGCGGTCATCTTTCTCGCGCCCCTGTCGCTGGTTACCCTACTATCCGGGTTGTTTCCGGGTTGAATTCAACTTTGAGCCGAAAAGAGTCAGCAATTGGGCGCAGCAAAGGTATTAGGGCGGCGCGACCAAGGCATTTTGGCGGGGCTTGTCCTTGCCGTACAAACGTGTATATGGGGCCATCCTTCGCAAGCACGTATGAACCGCGCAGCCTCTCGTGGCAGGGTCGCGAAGGGATCAGGACCCCGCCTATGAAATGCGCCTTGATAGAAACAGGAGTGCACATGCCACTGTATGAGCATGTAATGATCGCGCGTCAGGACCTGTCCAACGCGCAGGCAGAAAGCCTTGTCGAACATTTCGGCACCGTTCTGGCTGACAACGGCGGCAACGTCGTCGACAGCGAGTACTGGGGCGTCAAGACGATGGCCTACAAGATCAACAAAAACCGCAAGGGCCACTATGCCTTCCTCAAGACCGACGCCCCCGCTGGCGCCGTTCAGGAAATGGAACGCCTGATGCGCCTGCACGATGACGTCATGCGCGTTCTGACCATCAAGGTCGACGAGCATGCCGAGGGCCCCTCGGTCCAGATGCAGAAGCGCGACGACCGCGGCGACCGCCGCGAGCGCCGTTGATCAACGCCTGAGGAAAGGACACAAAGCCATGGCCGCAAAACCATTTTTCCGCCGCCGCAAGGTCTGCCCGTTCTCGGGCGACAACGCGCCGAAGATCGACTACAAAGACACCCGTCTGCTGCAGCGCTACATCTCTGAGCGCGGCAAGATCGTTCCTTCGCGCATCACCGCCGTTTCGGCGAAAAAGCAGCGTGAACTGGCCCGTGCTATCAAGCGCGCCCGCTTCCTCGCCCTGCTGCCCTACGCCGTGAAGTAAGGAGAGACTGACATGCAAGTTATCCTTCTGGAACGCGTTGCGAAACTGGGTCAGATGGGCGACGTCGTCGACGTCAAGCCCGGCTACGCCCGCAACTTTCTGCTGCCGCAGGGCAAAGCCCTGAGCGCATCGGACGCCAACATCGCTTCTTTCGAGGCCCAGAAAGCGCAGCTGGAAGCTCGCAACCTGGAAACCAAGAAAGAAGCTGAAGCACTGGCTGAAAAGCTGGACGGTCAGCAGTTCATCGTGATTCGCTCGGCATCGGACGCCGGCGCTCTGTATGGCTCGGTCACACCGCGCGACGCAGCAGATGCCGCCACCGAGGCCGGTTTCACCGTCGACAAGAAACAGGTCATCCTGATCGCACCGATCAAGGAACTGGGTCTGCACTCGGTTGCAGTTAAACTGCACCCCGAAGTCGACGTCGAAATCAAGATGAACGTCGCCCGCTCGGAAGAAGAAGCCGAACTGCAGGCATCGGGCAAATCGATTCAGGAACTGGCTGCTGAAGAAGAAGCCGCTGCTGAATTCGAAATCGCCGAACTGTTCGACGATATCGGAACTGCCGCGTCTGATGACGAGGAACTGGCCGCGGAAGCGCCGGCAGAAGACGAAGCCAAAGCCTGATAACAGGTTGGTAAAGAGCTTGAGAAGCCGCGCATTTTCTGCGCGGCTTTTTCTATTGCTGCCCCAAATTGACGCTGAGCAATTTCCGGCCAAGACCCGACGTCCCGCTTGCGACGGCGCCCTGTCCCCTTATCATTCCGGCGCGAATACGGAGAATACGCATGACGACTTTGCCCCGACGCAATTTCATGGCACTACTGGTCGCCGGCCCGCTGGCGGCTTGCGGCTTGTCGAACGACCGCCTGAGCAGCCGAAACGAACCTTTCGACCCACCGCTATATCCAAACGAAACGCCGGAATTGCGCGCGTCGATCAATAAATGGGCGGACCACTATGAGCTTCCCCGGGAACTGGTCCACAAACTGGCGATCCGTGAAAGCACCCATCGTCCCTGGGCTGTAAATCGGCCTTACTACGGCTTGTTGCAGATCCTGCCGGCAACCGCCCGATCGATGGGATATCGCGGAAAGCCCCAAGGATTGCTGGATGCTGACACCAACCTCGAATTTGCGGGGAAGTACCTGCGCGGCGCCTGGCTGTTGTCTGACGGCGATCAGCAGCGTGCAATATTCCTGTACGCAAAGGGTTACTATCCCGAGGCCAAAAAACGCGGCATGTTAGTGGAAACAGGTCTGGTCCAGTCCAACTAGGAAAAGGGTCCGGATTACGAACAAAACCGCCGTAAGCTGCGGTACAAATCGGAGTGTCCACAACCTGTATGCAAGTCTGGGTCGGAAAGACGGGTGTTGCCAAGTAATCGCAGTATAACAGCGCACATAATGAATAACATCTGTACTTAACCGAATATTTGACGCTAGGTTATGACGCGAATATGGTGAGTAAGGCGCCGCCGTGGATGGGGCCGGTGTCCATGCAAGAGGTGTATGGTGAAACTGATAGACTTGGCTGCGGTCGACCAAGAAGAAACGACCGCCAGTGCCATATTGGACTCAGTTTGCGAGTCGCTGGGGTTTGACTACGCGTCATACGCCACGATGAACGCAGTCCAAGGGGACGTCCAGGGCTATGCCAACTATCCCGACGAATGGAAACTGCACTACGGCCAGCAGGGATTCCATCACCTCGACCCAACGCTGTATAAATCCGCACTCAGCATAGCCCCGGTGGACTGGAGCCGCTTTGAACAGGATAAAAAGTTCAAGGCCGTGTTCCGCGACGCCAGCGATTTCGGGATAACAAGCCGTGGGCTTACGGTCCCCATACGTGGGCCTTATGGCGAATGCGGGTTGCTGAACGTCACACGCGATTGTTCAGACAACGAATGGGAAGCGCAAAAGAAAGAATTCATTGCAGATCTGCAGGTCGCGGCGGTACATATCCACGACACCGTCATGCGATCCGGCCTTTTGGCCAAAGCGCTTTACCTTCCACCCTTGTCTTCGCGGGAAAAGGAAATCCTGCAATGGGTGGCAGAAGGTAAATCGCAGCAGGACATTGGCGATATACTGTGCATTTCTCACAGAACCGTCGAAGTCCACATGCGTTCCGGCCGGGAAAAGCTGGGGGCCCTGACGACGCCCCAAGCAGTGGGACGAGCCATTAGCCTTGGCCTGATCTACCCCGGTTAAGGCAAAAAATCACAAAAATACGGGAAACCCCCAATAGCCCCGACGCGTAAGTCTTGTAACGTTAGCGTTACGGACAAGTAAGACTCGAGGGGGATGACATGATCATTGTCATTGACGGGCTGAACGCGGACAAGTTCAGTGAAGTTCTGGACGAAATGTTTAAATTGCGCGCTCGCGTATTTAGCGACCGGCTAGGCTGGGACGTTAAAGTCGTAGAGGGGCGTGAGCGGGATGAATTCGACAATTTACACCCGACACATGTCGTCAGCATCAACGACGAGGGGGAAGTCGTTGGGTGCATGCGCCTTTTGCAGACCACAGGGCCGCACATGCTTGCGGACGTGTTCAGCGACATTCTTGACGGAGAGCCGCCCTTGCGCAGTTCTCAGGTCTGGGAAGCGACACGATTCTGCGTTGATACAAACAAGTTAGGCGGCGGTCGTGGAAAAAATACCGTCTCGTACGTCACAAGCGAAGTGATGCTTGGCTCTTTTGAATACGCTCAGAAAGCGGGTGTATTGGATGCAGTCGCCGTAATAGATCCGGTGATCAACCGCGTCCTGAAACGATCAGGCAACGCGCCTTGCGACTATCTTGGCAGCGCCAAGCCGATGGGAAAGGTCACAGCGATGGCTGCATTGATGGACTGCTCAGACGAGCGCATCAAATCCATCCGGGAATACGCAAGTATCGAACACGATGTTTTTCTGAGCGAAGATGCCGCGCTTGAGCTATTCGAGAAAAGCCGCACTCCGGCCAAGATCAGTACTTTGCAACCACCGGCAAATCGTGACCACAAACCACTGAATACGCTTGAGAAGTACTTTGTCGAACAGATGACTTCGGCAAGAACGCACAAGGAAAGACAAGCGGTTCTGGATCTGATCGAAGCGCTTTCAGACAAGTTTACGCCAGAGCAAAAGACCGCTCTGCTACAAACCCCCCGTGCTTTTGCTCATGAGGCTTGACCCCCTCACCTCATAGGTACAAAGCCACCCACGCGGAGCCGTCAAATTACTGACGGCTCCGTACTTTTTGCCCCCACATAAAAAGGGGTAGAAAGAGGATTACTCCTCTTCCAGAGCCTCGACAGCTTTTTGCAGCTCGTCCTTGCTGATTTCCTTGTCCGAAACCTGTGCCAGCTCGAACACGTAGTCCACGACCTTGTCTTCAAAGATCGGTGCACGCAGCTGTTGCTGCATCTGGGCGTTCTGCTGGATGAACTCAAAGAACTGACGTTCCTGACCCGGATACTGACGCGCCTGATTCATGATGGCCTGGGTCATCTCGGCGTCGGTCACTTCCACTTCGGCTTTCTGACCCAGCTCAGCCAACAACAGGCCCAGACGCACCCGGCGTGCGGCCAGTTTGTTGTGCTCGTCGGTCGGCTCGATCTCAGCGTGGTCGTGGCCTTCGACTTCAGGGTTTTCTTCGTGCCACAGCTGATGGGCGATCTGCTTGGCCTCGGCTTCGACCAGCGATGGCGGCAGGTCAAACGAAACTTTGGTGTCCAGAGCGTCGAGAAGACCACGCTTCATGACCGCACGGGCCGCACCGGAGTATTCCGCTTCCAGACGCTCGGTGATCTGAGTCTTCAGCCCTGCCAGATCCTCTGCGCCGAACTTTGTTGCCAGTTCGTCATTGATCTCGGCTGCAACCGGTTCCTTCACCTCTTTGACGGTGCAGGTGAAAACGGCGTCTTTACCTGCCAGATGCTCGGCACCGTACTCTTCGGGGAAGGTGACATTGACGTCTTTTACTTCTTCCGCCTTCACGCCGACCAATTGCTCTTCGAAACCGGGGATGAAGCTGTTCGATCCCAGAACCAGCGGATAGTCTTCGGCGGAACCGCCTTCGAATTCTTCGCCGTCAACTTTTCCGACAAAATCGAACACGATCTGATCGCCGTCCTTGGCTTTCGAACCTTTGCGGCGGGCTTTGAAGTCCTGCGCAGTTTCTGCCAGATTTTTCAGGGCTTCCTCAACGGCCGCATCGTCTGCTTTTACAACCAGCTTTTCCAGCTCGATCGACTTCAGATCAACCTCGGGAATTTCTGGCAGCGCCTCATAGGACATCGCGACCTGAACATCGTCGCCTTCTTTCCAGTCCTCGTTGGTCATTTTGACCTCGGGCTGCAGTGCCGGACGATCACCGCTGTCTTCGAAGTGCTGGTTCATTGCACCGTCGATGGTTTCCTGCATCGCTTCGCCAAGCAGACGCGGGCCAAACTGTTTTTTCAACAGGGCCATCGGCACCTTACCCTTGCGGAAGCCTTTCATCTCGATTTCCGGCTGCGCTTCGGTCAACTTCTCATTGACCTTGTCGTCCAGTTCGGCAGCGGTGACAACGATGTTGTAGCCGCGTTTCAGACCTTCGTTCAGCGTCTCGGTAACCTGCATTATGGTAGTCCCCATAGGATTCGGGGCGCGCAAAAAGGCGCGCCGGGCAAATTTGACGCCTTCTATTTGCCCTACCGGCTGCGCGCAAGAGGCAAAGGCCGGATCAGCCTTGTTTTGCCGTCGATTTGAACAAAAAACGCCCCGGACAATGCCGGGGCGCTTCTAAGAATGTGATCTTTGGATCAGAACCTCCAGCGGGCACCAAGTACCCAGGCGTCGTTCTTGTCAAAGGTCGACGCGGTGTCGTCGAAATCGTGATTGCGGTATTTCAGATAGGCATCGGTGTTGATGCTGTCGATCCGCTGGACAACCGCAATACCCCACGCCTTGGTGCTGGAGCCATTCGTGTCGAAATCCGACCCGTCGTAGTAGTCGATACCAACGCCGGTTTTACCCCAGGATACCCAGTCGCCCTCATACGCGATCTTGCCGTACCAGTAGTTCGGGTCCGTCGCGCCAGCTTGGTCGTCGCTGCGGGTACCGCCAGCCAGCGTAAAGCTCAGGCCGCTTGGCAACAGCACCGAGGCCGAACCGATCGTGTCCTTGCGGTCGCCGGAATTGTCGTCACGCTCGCGCACGGCATAGGCCAGGCCAGCGGCGAATTCGACACCACCGGCGAAGGTGTTGTTGTAGAATACACCAACGTCGTAATAGTCATCGTCATCGCTGGAAGACAGGATGTTCTGACCATATGCGAAACCAGCCGAGAAACCGTTGAATTCCGGGGTGTCATACCGGATACGACCACGACGCGTACCGTCAAAGTTGCTGCTGGAATCGCCGACGGTGATGCCACTCAGCATTCCGGCAGTGTCACGGTAGAAGAAGCTGCCGTTTTCATCATTGGTGAACGAATAAAGCGCAGTTCCGACATAGGACAGGTCAACCTCGGCTGCACCATCTGAAACCATGCTTCCCTGACCGGCCGATGCTGTACCCCAGTCGCCTTTCAGGGCGAAATCAACGTGGCGGATATCCTCGCGTGTCCACCCGCTGAAGCTGGTGCCCAACTGGTTCCATTCGCTTGAGTTGGGAAGGCCCAGACCGGTTTCGAACCGGAAGGTGAATTCATTCGCCCCAAACGGTTGGAACACGCGCAGGCCAACGCGGCTGTTGGACAGATCGTTGTCCAGAACGCGGGTCTCGGTGTCCTGCCCGTCATCGACCGAGATCAGAGCCGGGTGCAATTGTCCATACAGCAGAACATAACCGCCGCTGTTGTTGTCGTATTTCATCTCCGCAGCAGCGGGAATAGCGGTGGTTGCAGCCAGAACGGCGGCCACCGATGTAATTTTAGTTTTCGAGGTCATTTCACTCACCATGAAAAGTTCCGGTTTCAGGTACTGCTCAAATGTGAACAGAGCGCATTGTTTCCCAGAGGATCGCTGCCAGACCAATGCAAGCATTGCAATAAAGCAACAGGGCACACCCCCTTCAGGAAATAATATTGTTTCCTTTCAGGGCGTTATTTGCACTCGCTCTATTCAAGAAAATCATTCCAAGTGAATTCTGCCCGCTGAGCCCTGCAATAAGCAAATACTCGCTATGCATTCCCGGTGCAGGTCTCAGCAATTTCTTGCCGAGTTACCGTCCGCTCGGCCATTACCCGCTCAAATCACTGGATCACAATTCTGATCATCGCCTTCAGAAGTATTGAAAACCCAATTCGCCAACCAGGGTGAGCAATTTTACCCCCATAGCGAAGCCAATGACCTAACGGATATCCATCCTCCGCATGATTGTGGGGAGTTGTTCGGGCAGATCTTCCGCAATCAATCCGGGTCCGAATTCTCGCGCGGCTTCTACGTGTAACCAGGCTGCGGTTTCAGCGGCGTCCATTGCAGTGAACCCGCGCGCCAAAAGCCCGGTTATGAAACCAGCCAGTACATCGCCCGACCCGGCGGTCGCCAACCACGGTGCGGCGCGCTCATAACATGCCGCATGGATTGAACACCGACCGTCAGGCGCGGCAATTACCGTATCCGGTCCCTTGAACAGAATCACGCAACCTGCCCGACGCGCCGCTTCCCGTGTGGCGTCCACTTTGGAATAAGCCGGGCCTTTCGTTGGGGCCTGCTTAAATTTTTCGGCCAGGTCAGGAAAGAGGCGCGAAAACTCGCCCGCATGAGGGGTCACAACGCAGTCTTCATGCAAGGACTCAAAAAGCGTTTCAGGGTTCTCTGCATATGCCGATAATGCATCTGCATCCAAAACGGTCGGGCGCGTCTCACCTGCCCTACTCAAAGCTACGGGAACCAACTCGCGCGCGCGCTCGGGTCCAAGCCCCGGACCGAGGCAAAACGCGTTCAACCGTCTGTCTTGCAGGATTCCAGATAAAGCGTCAGCATCTTCCACACGTTTCAACATGATCGCGGTGATCTGACTGGCCACTTCCATCTGGGCCGCAGGAGGCGCACCAAGCGTCACCAACCCGGCTCCGATCCGCAGCGCACCTCTGCCTGCCAAGCGCGCAGCACCCGTTTTGCCGGGGCCGCCCGAAAGTATCAGCGCGTGACCATGATCATATTTATGTTCGTCACTGGCCTTCGTTATTGCGAATGCAGAACCATCATCCACTAGCCTGACGGAATCCTCACATGCTCCGCCCAATCCAATGTCGACGACCCGCACTTCCCCGCAGTAACCGGGCCCATCGTCCAAAACATGCCCCAGCCTCATGCGATGGAATGTAACTGTAAGAAAACCGTACACGGCACCATACTCATCGCTTAGAGCCCGGCCACTATCCATGCACAGACCGGTCGGTGCATCCACGCAGACCATCCGCCCGAATGTTCTGCCCGAGACATAGATTTCAGTCAGTGGCCCCAATATCTCAGCCGAGGGCGCTCTGGTAAGGCCGGCCCCGAAAATTGCATCGACGTACAGCGATGCGGCAGGACCGTTCAGGATCGCCTCGGCAGACCATTCCGCAATATCCACGTGACCGGCCAACCGATCATAATTCACTCGCGCATCTGGCGGCAGTTTCTCTGGCGCGCCAAACAGATACACTTCGACATCCCACCCGCGCTCTTTCAGCAAGCGCGCTACAACAAACCCGTCGCCGCCGTTATTTCCCGGTCCACACAGGACAACGGCACGTAACGGACCCTCTTCATCTGACACCGAGCTTTCAGGGGAGCGACCGCCATCATTTCCGCCGTCGGTTCTTGCGACCATCGGCGATGGGTGATCCACGCGCCGGTCCAACTCCGGCCACTCCTCGAATACCACATCGACAACGCCCTGACCGGCCCGTTCCATCAACTCCAGACCGGACACTGTACCAGACTCAATCGCCGCTCTTTCGATCTCTCGCATCTGCGCAGCTGTCAGCAATTCTGCCATTTTCAATCCACCACGATTCAATTGTGATTATTTTTTGTGCAACTCGCCCAAAACTTAACCAACGACCCAAATTCAGTGCGACGCAATACTGTCAGAACCGCAAACGCATTGCCGCCTGATCTTAGACGTGATCATAGCCACTCTGACAACCATGCGAGGTGAGCCGGAATGAAAAAGATCGAAGCGATCATCAAGCCGTTCAAGCTGGACGAAGTAAAAGAGGCACTGCAGGACGTTGGCGTCCAGGGCCTCAGCGTGATCGAAGTCAAAGGCTTCGGTCGCCAGAAGGGACACACCGAACTGTATCGTGGTGCAGAATATGTCGTCGACTTCCTGCCCAAGGTGAAGGTCGAGGTCGTTCTGGACGACGATCAGGTCGATGCTGCCATCGACGCCATCGTTTCAGCGGCCAAGACCGACAAGATCGGCGACGGCAAGATTTTTGTCTCGCCCGTTGAGCAAGCCATCCGTATCCGTACCGGCGAAACCGGCTCGGACGCGCTGTAACCCAATTACCGAATTCTCAAACAGAGGAATCAAGAGAATGAGCAAGGACGCAGTTCTTCAGCTGATCAAGGACGAAGGCGCCGAATACGTCGACGTTCGTTTCACCGACCCGCGCGGCAAGCTGCAGCACGTGACCCTGATGGCCGATCAGGTCGATGAGGACTTTCTGGAAGAAGGCTTCATGTTCGACGGTTCATCCATCGCAGGCTGGAAGTCGATCGAAGCATCGGACATGAAGCTGATGGTCGACACCGAAAGCGCCTATGTCGATCCGTTCTACGCGGAAAAAACCATCTGCGTACACTGCTCGGTTGTCGAACCCGACACCGGCGAAGCCTACGAGCGTGACCCGCGCGGCACCGCCCAGAAAGCCGAAGCTTACCTGAAATCCTCGGGTATCGGCGACGTTGCCTACATGGGCCCCGAAGCCGAGTTTTTCCTGTTCGACGACGTTCGTTTCTCGAACTCGATCAACAAAGTTTCCTACGAAGTTGATGCGACCGATGCGTCGTGGAACACCGACACCGAATACGAGATGGGCAACATGGGCCATCGTCCGGGTGTCAAGGGCGGCTACTTCCCGGTCAACCCGATCGACGAAGCGCAGGACCTACGTTCGGAAATGCTGTCGACCATGAAGCGTCTGGGCATGAAGGTCGACAAGCACCACCACGAGGTTGCTTCGTGCCAGCACGAGCTGGGTCTGATCTTCGACAGCCTGACCAAGCAGGCGGACGAACTGCAGAAGTACAAGTACGTCATCCACAACGTTGCACACGCCTACGGCAAATCGGCCACTTTCATGCCGAAGCCGATCGCAGGTGACAACGGCACCGGCATGCACGTGAACATGTCGATCTGGAAAGACGGCAAGCCGCTGTTCGCAGGCGACAAATATGCCGACCTGTCGGACGAGGCGCTGTACTTCATTGGCGGTGTTCTGAAGCACGCCAAGACGCTGAACGCCTTCACCAACCCGGCGACCAACAGCTACAAGCGTCTGATCCCGGGCTTTGAAGCCCCCGTTCTGCGCGCCTATTCGGCCCGTAACCGTTCGGGTTGTGTCCGTATTCCGTGGACCGAAAGCCCGAAAGCCAAGCGCGTCGAGGCCCGCTTCCCCGATCCGGCAGCAAACCCCTATCTGTGCTTTGCCGCTCTGTTGATGGCCGGTCTGGACGGCATCAAGAACAAGATCGATCCGGGCGAAGCCATGGACAAGAACCTGTACGATCTGCCCGCCGAGGAACTGGCCGACATCCCAACCGTCTGCGGCTCGCTGCGCGAGGCGCTGGAGGCACTGGCTTCGGATCACGACTTCCTGCTGCAGGGCGACGTGTTCACCAAAGACCAGATCGACGGCTACATCGCGCTGAAGATGGAAGAGGTCGAGACCTACGAACACACGCCGCACCCGGTTGAGTACGGCATGTACTACAGCTGCTGACGGACAGTAGCTCTCATTCTGAAAGGGCGCCGAAACCGGCGCCCTTTTTTTATGCGGGTCCACCTCGGATTTGACATAACTTTCCCGCCCGCACAGACTTTCCCACGGGAAACAATTGCGGGGCGGAACCATGGCGTCAGATGAAAATCCCTATGCTGGCTTCACGGATTTTGTAACGTCCAGAAAAGAACTCGAGGCCCTCTCAGGCCCGCCACTTCCACAGATCATTGCCAAGGAACTTACCGCGCTCGACGGGATTTGCCGTGAATTCATATCGCAGTCCCCGTTCTGTGCCATCGCGACCGCCAACACAGACGGACATATTGACGTTTCGCCACGAGGCGATCCGCCGGGGTTTGTTCAGGTCCTGTCAGACACCCTTCTCGCCATTCCGGACCGGCCGGGAAACAAGCGTATGGACTCGTTTCATAACTTGTTGAGTGATCCCCGTGTTGGGATCCTGTTTCTTATTCCCGGTAAGCGCGAAACCCTGAGAATCCGGGGCAAGGCACGCTTGTGCAAAGATCCCAAGCTGCTTGAAACGATGGCCGTGAACAAGCGCAGCCCGAAACTGGCTTTGCTAATCCACGTGGAAACTGTCTTTGCCCATTGTCCGAAATGCATCATGCGCTCCAACCTCTGGCAGCCTGACAACTGGCCGGATGCATCTAATCTGGCCGACATGAACGAAACGATGATTAAACACGCGAAGATACCTTTGACTGCGGAGGAGTGGTTTGAGGAACTCAAGCAAAAAGGTGAGCTTGATTTGTACTAGACCGCACTCTTCTTTGGCCGCGTAGCCTATTACGCAACGGCGCCGTTTAAGGAATTGGGAAATTATCTTTATCCCTCGCCTTTGTGCGAGTACGCTTCGATTTGATTTCAACCTGATGGATAAGTTTCATGCGCCTTGTTTCCCTTGCCGCTTCGGCCCTTTTGTTTGCGTCGGCGGCGTCTGCCCAGACACTCGACAGGATCAAATCCAGCGGAGAGCTTAAGATCGGATTCCGCAGCGATGCGGCTCCAATGTCGTTCGTCGATGATACAGGGCGCCCGTCGGGTTATACCCCTTTGGTTTGTGACCGGCTTGCACAGGCAATTGCGGACAAACTGCAAATGGACGATCTCAAGGCCACGTTCTTGGTGGTTGAACCGACCGACCGTTTCGACAAAGTGGCATCGGGTGACATCGACTTGTTGTGCGGGGCTGCGACGATAACCCTGTCCCGACGCGAAAAAGTGGACTTTTCAATCCCTATATACGTTGACGGAACCGCGGTCCTTCTCCCCAAGGATGCCAGTTCGGATTTCAACAAGTTGGCCGGAAAAAAGATCGGTGTACGCAGTGGTACGACAACGGAAGAAGCCGTTGTAAACTCGTTCGGCGCAGCCGGGGTCGAGACTGAGTTGCTTCGCTTTGCGTCTCATCCGGACGGCATCAACGCACTGGCGTCAGGTGAGATCGCGGCCTATTTCGGCGATCAATCCATTTTGATGTTCAACTATGCCGCCGCAGGCCTGACGCAGGATTTCAAGATCTCGCCCGAGATCATGACCATCGAGAAACACGGGATTGCATTGGCAAAGAACGACGCGGACTTCAGGCTGCTAATCGACACCGTTTTGTCTGAAATGTACGCCAATGGAACCATGGAAGAGATTTTTCGTACAATCCTACCGGGGGCCGAACCCGGGGCCGCGCTCAAGGCGCTTTACATAATCGCGCCCACCCTGCCCTGACGTCCGGCACCAACCCGCAGCCCCGCCACCCCGGGGCTGCCAAAAATTGGAGGTCCACCTGATGCCGCGTCTGGCAATCCTGTTCACAAGTCTGGTCTTCGCTTCGACAACGGCATTATCGGCGGCCACGTGCGGAAACACCAGTGCCGGGTTCGAAGCCTGGAAAAAGGATTTTGCGAAACAGGCAAAAAAGTCAGGTGTCCGAAAAAAAGGGCTGCAGGCACTGGCACAGACGCACTACGCGACCGGCACGATCGCGGCGGATCGCAATCAGAAAAGCTTCAAGTATTCACTGGACAAGTTCATGAAGGTGCGGGGCGCGGATGTGATCGTTGCTCAAGGTCGCAAACGCAAAGCCCGAAACCCGCAATTCTATACAGCGCTAGAGCAGCAGTACGGTGTGCCGGCGGGCGTTCTGATCGCCATTCACGGCATGGAGACCGGGTTTGGAAACTTTATGGGCGACAGTCAGGTCGTTTCCGCAATCACAACACTGGCCTATGATTGTCGCCGTTCCGATTTCTTTGTTCCGCATGCCATAGGTGCCCTGAAACTTGTCGATCAGGGTAGCATTTCAATGGCGACAAAGGGGGCAAAGCATGGCGAACTGGGGCACACCCAGTTCCTACCGGGAAACGCAATAACGTATGGAGTAGACGCAACTGGGGATGGTCGGGTCGATTTCTACAACATGACCGACGCCCTGGCTTCGACCGCAAATTTCCTGCGCAAAAAGGGTTGGAAGCCCGGTCGCGGCTATCAGCCGGGGCAACCGAACTTCGCCGTTATACAGCAATGGAACGCCGCGTCTGTCTATCAGAAATCAATTGCCATAATGGCGAGTCGGATTGATGGATAGAGCGCCGCAGTTCGTCCAACGCCAGCCCAATTTCCGCCACAAACTCGCCACAGAAACCCATTTGAGCCAATTGTTTCTTAGTTTCCAATACGTAATCAATAGGCGAAATTTCTAAGAATATTTCATTTTCGTCAAATTTTCTCCCTTTTCGTGGCTTAGCGTATTAGCTCAGAATTCATGCATCAGAGGTATGCGCTGTGACTCCTAAGAACAGATACCACGGTGGTCTTCAATTCAGCGGCGAGGATGAAGGCGCGTTGACACGCCTGTCGGAAATTGTTGCCGCAACTCTGGAAGACTATGGCCACCTGGTTGAGCGCAAAAACATTCTGAGCAAAACCGAGGCAAGTATCGTATCAAGTCAGTATCTGGTGCGCCTGTGTCTGGACACCAACATGTTCGAACCCAAGGATCGGCATGAATGCCTGGACCGGGCGGCGGGCCTGAAAACCGAAACTCACGCACCGCAGGGACGGAACAGGAATCGGCTGGTCATTTCCATGGCCCCCGTTTCGAAATTGCTGGATGACACCGAAGTCTCCGAACTGATGCTCGTCGTCATGTTGTACCGGATGGTCGACATTTGTTCGTCGCAGCGTGTGGAATGGCTGTCCCCCAACACTGTTCTGACTATCGAACAATTCATGAGCGCGTTCGACTCGCTCACCCCAAGTCGCCAACGGAACCGCAAACAGATTTTTGAAACTGTGAACGGCCCTTTTGCCGGAGCGGAAGTTCCAAGCCAACCAGAGCCGGAAACCGATACCCCGGCCGTAATCAGGGACACCGTCCGCCCGATCAAGCTGACAGACGAGCAGTTGCTGAGCATCGCATTCAGAAAAGATGCCGAAGAACATCAGGAAGAACCTGATGACGGCAAGTTGCAGCGCGATATTCAACGTTTGACCAGTTGGGGAATGACTGGTGTGGTCGCCTCTCTCTCGGCGCCCGTGGCCCTATCGATGGCAGCGGTGAATCTGATCCGTGGTGAGGATTTCCGACTCAATACTCAGGTGCTGGCCTACACCGCGGCAATCGTGATGCTGCAAACAAGCGGCGCATTGGCCGATGTCAGTGCAGCTTTAGGCATGTAAGAATTTAGACGACCCCTCCTTGGAGGCCCCGCCATCAGGCGGGGTTTTCCATTTTAGGCAAGGCGTCTTCGGTTAAGACGTAGGTATGGATCGAAAAAACCACGGCCTGGGTTTGAGGTAGCCTCAGCAGACATTGGCGCTCACTGCGCAGATAACCTGCCCTTTCGCGGTCGCGGACAAGGCGTGGATCGGCAAAGCTGCGGGGCTGATGCAGTTCCGCATCCTCGTACCAAAGGGCATTGAACCGCCAAAGCGGCTGACCGACCCGAATGCCATCGAACAGCCGTTGAACGCGTCTTGCGATGTTTTCGTCATAGTCATTCACCGTGTCGTGAATGCCGATCAGCGGGCGCATGAACTTTTCCGACAGTCGCCAACTGGCGGGAAAACACAGAATAGCGCCGGTAAGAACATGCTCGTCACCCTGCTTTTGCAAGATGCAAAAATCTTCCTGCACCAGCCTGCACAGGGTATCCAGCGGCTTTGCATGATCAACCTCGACGACAACGCCGTCAGGGCGCAACGCCTGATCGTGTGCCTGTGGGTAGTTCAGGCCCAGAACCAGATCCAGCAATTCCCGGGCAGCTGGTACAGCGCCATCATCTAATGCCAGTACGTCGGCGCGCCTTTGCGCCAACAGAGATTCTCGTTTTTGCATTTGCTGGGCAAAAGCATCGTCCTGATGCAGCCACGTTTCCATCGAGGCGGGCTGAATTCCCGGCAATGGGCGTGAAACCAACGGGTTATAGGGAATCGAATTCTGCAAAATGGCCGTCATGAATCCCGATTATCATCATCGCACGTCCGTGTCGGTCAAAAAGCGACCTCGCCGGGGTCGCAAACCTCAGAGACGTGACGCCTTGCTGCAAGCACCCTTGCCGTGCAAGCAGGGAGGCAAGCCGTGAACCATCATTATCGTGACAGCCGAAAGATTGATCCAACCCGCGGCCAGACACTTGGCGACGGGACACCGAACGAAAATGACCGTATCGAGATCGGCCCGACTCAGCTTGCCTTTTCAGAATGGGCGGAGGCTGGGCTGGAACTGCCCAACCTGGAGCGGATGCGCGAACATCGCTGGAAACGACTGACAAAAGCCATCGTCGACCGTGGATATGGCGGCTTGCTGATGTTTGATCCGCTAAACATCCGCTATGCCACTGACAGCACCAATATGCAGCTTTGGAACACTCACAACCCATTCCGGGCTGTATTGCTGTGTGCCGATGGATACATGGTGATCTGGGACTACAAGAACTCACCCTTCCTGTCCAAGTTCAACCCGCTTGTACGCGAGCAGCGATCCGGCGCGGACCTGTTCTATTTTGATCGGGGCGACAAGGTTGATGTTCAGGCAGACGTCTTTTCGAACGAAGTGCGTGTGCTGATGCAGGAACATGCACCGGGCAACATGCGTCTGGCGGTCGACAAGGTCATGCTGCACGGTCTGCGCGCGCTTGAAGCGCAGGGCTTCGAGATCATGGAGGGCGAAGAGGTCACGGAAAAGACCCGTGCGATAAAGGGGGCGGATGAGATTCTGGCAATGCGCTGCGCCCACCACGCCTGTGAAACTGCCGTGGCCGAGATGGAGAAATTTGCCCGCGCCAATGTGGGTGATGGCAAGACGTCAGAAGATGACATCTGGGCCGTTCTGCATGCCGAGAATATCAGGCGCGGTGGTGAATGGATTGAAACCCGCCTACTGGCGTCAGGCCAGCGCACAAACCCGTGGTTTCAGGAATGCGGCCCCCGGATCACCCGGAAGAACGAGATCATCGCATTTGACACCGATCTGATCGGCTCTTACGGCATCTGCATCGACATTTCGCGAACCTGGTGGATCGGTGACGAAAAACCGCGCGCGGACATGATCTATGCCATGCGCCATGCGCATGAACATGTCATGACCAACATGGAAATGCTCAAACCTGGCGTGACGATCCCTGAGTTGACTGCCAACACCCACAAACTGGACGACAAATTTCAGGACCAGAAATACGGCTGCCTGATGCACGGTGTTGGCCTGTGTGATGAATGGCCGCTGGTTGCCTATCCGGATAACGCCGTGGCCGGGGCCTACGATTACGCGCTGGAACCGGGAATGGTTCTGTGTGTCGAGGCTTGCGTCGGCGAAGTGGGCGGCGATTTCTCGATCAAGCTGGAAGATCAGGTTCTGATAACCGAAGACGGGTATGAAAACTTGACAACCTACCCGTTCGACAAAGCACTAATGGGTGAGTGAGGCCGCATGGCCTCAATTCACTTCGCGTCCGGCTCCATGTCGTAGAACCCGACGGACTGCACCGCATAGGTTTCCTTGTCGTCAATATTTGGCGTCACAACAAATTCTAGAGCAAGTGAGACTTTGGGCTCTTTGATATCCTTGCCTGCCAACATCCGAAAGTTCAGCTGGGCGACTTTGCCCGGCGGAACATTGGTCGCGTATCGCGGGTCGCTGGAGTTGCAATATTGCAGGCTTCCGGCATTAGGACAGGACCGAATTCCGGCCCAATTATCCTTGTAACTCATGAAGCCGCCGCTTCCGTCTGAAACAGACAGCGACTTTGGAACATAGGACAGCGCAATGGTATTGTCGGATGTATTCCTGAAACGAACGGCAAAACTGGTGTCTCCGCTGCCTTTGGAGTAGATCAGGCCGCTGACCTCGGCATCAAAGACGTCGGATGCAAACCGTCGCGAAGGTTGTGCCAGCGGCTGCTGCTGTGCCGCCCCGCCAGCCACGACCGTCACGGTTGTCGCGCCTCCTGCCGCACTGGCACCTTCATCAGCGGCAAACCCGCACTGCGCGCGGCTGCGGGTCGTCATCATCTGGGCCACGCTGCCCACGCTGGGAAAATCTGAACGCGCAGTCGCAAACAAACGTCCATTTTCGGTGCTGATGAGGCGCGCCTGAATTTTCACCTGCTCACCGAACTGGATCAACGAGCCTGTCACCACCGCATCGACGCCCTCAATCTCACCCAAACGTTTGGCGGCGTCCGGCGCGATCGTGCCATCAAAAACCAATTCCATTTCCCGGAAAATCGCACTCAGCTGAGACCGCTCAATAATGTCGATCTTTCCATTTCCAGCATTGAAAAGGCTGTCAACGATGAACTCGGACACATAGTTTGACAGATCCGAACAGGTGCCGTCGCTGTGGGTGAAGGTCGAGATGCCAATAGTCGGAGCGCCATCCGTTTGCGTTCGTTCCACGATCTGCGCTGCAATATCTTCCAAGCTGCCGTCCACCGATGATGCCGCCCCACCAACAGTGCCCCAAATCATGGCAGCGGTTGCGGCCAAGGTAAATGTTCTGATCCTCATGAAACCCTCATACCCCTTTACAAAATCTGGCAAGCTCTTCGTTTTGAGCTAATTGCTTTGTGAAACCTTCGATTGCCATGGATCGGGCGCGCGTCTCGGCGTCTGGGCCTTTTCCGGAACCCGCCAGCCGGATTCTGTGAACGCTGTCCCCAGCGTTCAGCGCAACCTCGCCTGTCAACACAACTGTGTCGAAGGTGGATGTGCTTTGTTCAGCCGGTGTGTGTGTTTCTTCGGCAACCAGATCTTTGATTACCACGCCCCGGCATCTTTGACCGGCCAAAACCTCGGCCACACGCTCACTCAGATCGGCGGCAAGTTCGGTCAACGGATCGACCGGGACTGGCGCGACGACTGGTTGTCCGTTGCTATCGCCCTTTACACCAATGCCAATTCCGGCTTCGTCGATCACAGGCTTTTGCGGAAACAAAGGAATATCAAGCCAGTTTAAAATCGTTCCTGCCGAGACAATCGACCCCAGGATGGCGCTTGTCACAATGACACCGTGACTGAATTTCCGATCCTCAGGCTTTTTCTGATCATCGCCGGTCATAAAAACAAATCGCCCGCAAACACTCGAAGTAACTAAATTTCTCAGCATAGCTTGTCACACGAAAAGCCACCCGGCAACTGTTGCGCCCAAAACCACCTTGGAAATGAACGCTATCTGTAACCTCCGCGTGATCGTCCTGACACAAAGGTTGAGCCGTGCCGATACCTGCCCCACTGTACGTTTATCCACCAAGGACAGAGACATGCCCACAGAACGAATTTCATTTGCTGGACACGATGGCGGCCAACTGGCGGCCCGGTTTGACATGCCGGACGGCCCGGTTCTGGCAACCGCGCTGTTTGCGCATTGCTTTACCTGTTCCAAGGACATTCCCGCCGCCCGCCGTATCTCTGCGCGACTCGCGGCAATGGGAATTGCCGTTTTGCGGTTTGATTTCACGGGATTGGGCCATTCAGAAGGCGAATTCGCCAACACGACGTTCACATCGAATGTTGAGGATCTGATTGCAGCAGCACAGTACCTTGCTGGCAGAAATCTGGCTCCTGCCTTGCTGGTTGGCCATTCGCTTGGCGGGGCAGCGGTTTTGCGGGCACGGGCCGGTATCCCCTCGGTCAAGGCAGTTGTTACCCTTGGCGCCCCTGCCGACCCCGGCCATGTTACGCATCACTTCGAAAAGGCGATCCCGCAGATCGAGACCGAGGGCTCTGCCGAGGTCATGCTTGGCGGTCGACCGTTCCGCGTTGGCAAGGCATTTGTAAACGACATTTCAGAAACCGCGCTAACGCCTGCCATTGCAGAGTTGAAGGCGGCCCTGCTGGTACTGCACGCCCCGCGCGACGAGACCGTCAGCATTGACAATGCCAGCACGATCTTTCTAGCAGCGAAACACCCAAAAAGCTTTGTCACGCTTGATGACGCCGATCATCTGATCACGCGCAGCGCCGACGCAGATTACGCTGCCGAAGTAATCGCCGCCTGGGTATCGCGATATGTAAAGCTGTCGCCACCTGCCCCGCCCCCTGGTGCACCGGAAGGTGTCGTGCGTGTGACCGAGGCCGACCCCAACGGATTCCTTCAAGACGTACAATCGGGGCCGAAACACCACGTCGTTGCGGATGAGCCTATTTCGTACGGTGGAACCAATCAGGGCATGTCACCATATGGTTTTGTATCGGCCGGACTGGGGGCCTGCACCTCGATGACAATCCGCATGTACGCGCGGCGCAAAGGCTGGCCCCTGCATGGTGTCAGCGTCGATGTCTGTCACAACAAGGTGCATGCACAGGATGCGGGTCTGGTTGGAGAAAACAAGATTGACCATTTCCGTCGCAAAATCAGGCTGACTGGTCCTTTGGACGATACGCAAAAAGCCAAGTTGCTTGAAATCGCCGACAAGTGCCCGGTTCACCGGACACTTGAAGCAACCGCACATGTAACAACTGAGCTACTCAGCTAAATATGCCGCCGCTATCCGCCGGTTACCCCCGTCTGGGTGCGGGCCGGTGGATAGGAGGACGCGCCGCAGGTGGCCGCGCGACCGGTGGCCTTGGCCGTGCCGGAGGCTTGGAAATCGGCGGTTTGGTATGCGGTGGATTAGGCCGGTTGGGGCGATCGGGGCGGTTCGGGCGGTCCGGACGATCAACGTCAATATCCACATCGCGATGGTAATAGTCGTTCCAAAGCATTGAGTCATAGAACGGATCATAATACCCGGTCCCCACCCCTACCCCTACGCTTACACCGTCGCAGCCGGTCAGGATCATGGCCCCGCCGCCGAGCCCGAGAACAAGGGTTGCCCGTTTCAGTAGTTTACGCGCCATTTCACCCTCCTCAGTTCGCGGCCCGGAATGACGCGAACACGGCGTTCAGGTCATTCACGAATTCCGGGTTGGCATCATCGCGCATTACCGTCACCGCCACCGCTACGCGGTTTCGCGGCAGATCGATGACCGTAGCGGTGAAATTCACCCCGCGCCCATCACGCCGCCCAGTGCCCCGGACAACCCGGGCTGGCAGACCACCGATCCTCACGTTGGAGTCACTGGAAATCTGAGGGTCCTTTACAAGAAACTTGTCGATATCAGCGAGGTAGCCAAATCCACCATCGATCGTTGCCACACCTGCCGGTGAGACAAAGCCCATCCAGACGCTGTCGTCGGAAACCGGGCGTATCCCCATCACCCGACTGACCGCTCGCGGATCCTCCAGTTCGGTGTCTTCGATCTCGCGAATACCACCGGTACGCAGCAGCCAGAAATCAGGAACGTCGAACCGGAACAGGGCCCGGCCTGCATCAGAATAGGTCACCGGAGTGTCTGCAAATGCGGGAAATGACGTGCCCAGAACAAGGGCCGCAATCGCGGCCAGAGAAGACTTTGATAACAAGCGCATATCTAAATAGCCTAATGATTGATCCGGCCCAGATTGGACAAAACGAACAAGGCTTGTCCAGTACTACTGGCCAATCGACAAGTTTTTCAGGTGCGGGAACCCAGTCAGCGCATGCAAAACGAATAACGGGTGTGCATTGTGTAGGATTTGTCTGGTCCGGATACCATCCAGCGAACCGACCATTGAGGCCACTGGGAAAAGTCGTAACTTGCGTGGTATTTGTCGGGCGGGCAGTCGTGGTGGTCGTTGATACGCATTTGCCCAAGCGCCAGCCGGTGAAAATATCGTCCATCCTCGAAATGAACGGCAATCCGGTCCTGATCGGTGCGCCACAAATATTTGCGCGTTCCCCTGATCGCGGGTTGTCCGGGTATATGCAGCGTAACCGCTTCGCGGTAGCAAAGCCCCTCTTCATCCGGCGCCCACTCGGCAGTGCCCTCAGCATGCAGCGTCTGTGCGGTCTTTGCATCCTGGATAACTCGACTCAGCCGCCACTGGCCTTGAAAATCAAACAGGCTGGCTGGTCTAATCACTTAGAATAAACACCTTCGGTAATGTCACCGCCTGATCCGACAAACCGGATCACATCCCCCTGCCGTTCCACCGTATAGCAGGCCCACAAATCCGACGGCGGCCAGATCGAGCAATACTGATCATCCCGCACCGCCCATTGGCCAGAGCTGGGCCCACCCGAAAAATACTGGGTATACATCGATGCATCAAAAGTCTGGGATGCACCGTTGTTGTATTCCAGCCTCTGCCCTGAAAGCGCATCAAATATCTCGGCGCCAGTCAGGGTTTCGAACTCTTCCGCCGCCAGAACGCCCGGCAAAACCGCAAAAATCAGGGCAAACAGTCTCATCCCTACTCTCCTGCCTTGTCCGTTGGGTCACACGAGTCTATGACCCGCGCCAACGCCTCATGCCAATCACAAAAAGGTGCTGCTGCCAATGATCCCCCGCTATTCCCGCCCCGAGATGGTCGCCATTTGGTCGCCAGAAACCAAATTCCGCATCTGGTATGAAATCGAGGCGCACGCTTGCGACGCCATGGCCGATCTGGGTGTCATCCCGCGCGAGAATGCCGAGGCCGTCTGGAAGGCCAAAGATGTCGAGTTCGACGTGGCCCGCATTGATGAGATCGAGGCCGTTACCAAGCACGACGTCATCGCGTTCCTGACCCATCTGGCCGAACATGTCGGCAGTGACGAGGCACGTTTTGTGCATCAGGGCATGACCAGCTCGGACGTTCTGGACACTTGCTTCAATGTTCAGCTGACCCGCGCTGCCGACATTCTGATCGCCGACATGGAAGGTCTGCTGACCGCCCTGAAGCGCCGCGCATACGAACACAAGGATACCATCCGCATCGGTCGCAGCCACGGTATCCATGCCGAGCCAACCACGATGGGTCTGACATTTGCCCGCTTCTATGCCGAAATGGACCGCAACCTGAACCGTCTGAAAAAGGCACGGATGGAGATTGCAACCGGCGCGATCAGCGGCGCGGTTGGCACCTTTGCCAATATCGACCCCCGCGTCGAAGAACATGTCTGCGAAAAACTGGGGCTGGAGCCGGAGCCGATCAGCACGCAGGTTATCCCGCGCGACCGCCATGCAGCATTCTTTGCCGCCCTCGGCGTTGTTGCCTCTTCGATCGAAAACGTCGCCATCGAAATCCGCCACATGCAGCGGACCGAGGTATTGGAAGCTGAAGAGTTCTTCTCGAAAGGTCAAAAGGGTTCGTCGGCCATGCCGCACAAACGTAACCCTGTTCTGACCGAAAACCTGACCGGCCTCGCCCGGCTGGTGCGCATGGCAGTAGTTCCGGCGATGGAAAACGTGGCACTCTGGCACGAGCGTGACATCAGCCACAGTTCGGTCGAGCGCAATATCGGCCCCGACGCCACCATCACGCTGGACTTTGCACTGGCGCGCCTGACCAGCGTGATCGACAAGCTGGTCGTCTATCCCGACAACATGATCGCCAACATGAACAAGTTCCGCGGTCTGGTCATGTCGCAGCGGGTTCTGCTGGCCCTGACACAGGCCGGCGTCAGCCGCGAAGACGCCTATCGCCTGGTTCAGCGCAATGCCATGAAGGTCTGGGAAGAAGGTAAGGACTTTAAAACCGAACTGCTGGGCGATGCCGAAGTAACCGCAGCTCTGAGCGTCGAAGAAATCGAAGAAAAATTCGACCTCGGCTATCACACCAAACACGTGGATACGATTTTCTCTCGTGTTTTTGGCAACTAAGCCAGATCTTCTCAGGTAAAATGACATCGACCGGGCCGCGATTGAGGGCCCGGTCTTTGCTTTTGCCCGACTCGCGGAAAATCTCTATACTGGATGCAGCATTCAGACAGGAGAACCGCGATGACCATCAGGACGCTTCTCTGCTCGTTGATACTGGGGCTGACCGCCTCGGCGGCATTGGCTTGCAGCTCACATCAGAAACAGGCCCAGTCCTGTATTCCCGGCACGATCTGGGACAGCGAAAGCCAAAGCTGCGTAAAAGAGGCCAACAGCTGAACCGGACCTCACCGAACTTTGAAAAGAAGCGGGTCAATTGTGGCTCGCTTTTTCGCTGACCACGCTATGCTTTCTCAGGATGAGATTTTTTAACGGAGTGCTCAGATGCGCCTTTTGCTTGCGACTGCAATTGCCCTTCAGTCCTTTGCCTTTACCCCTCTTGCGGTTCACGCCGCCGGTAGTGCCGACAACAACCCACCGAAGCCAACCAAAACAACGCGCAAATGCCTGTTCGGGCGGGTTTGGGATGCGGGTGCCGGGAAATGCGTCAAACCGAACAAGACAAACTTTACCGATGACGAGCTGTATGACGCGGTGCGGGAACTGGCCTATGATGGGCAGTATGATCATGCACAGGATGTTCTGCGCGTCATGAGCAATCAGAATGATGATCGCGTGCTGACATACTGGGGCTTTACGTACCGCAAAATGGGCGAACTGGAGCTGGCGAATGTGTTCTATGAAAAAGCCATCGCCGCAAACCCCGACAACATTCTGGCCCGCAGCTACATGGCGCAAGGCTTTGTCACCGAAGGGAAAACCGATTTGGCCATTGCCCAGTGGCGCGAAATCAAGGCCCGTGGCGGCGAAGGGACTTGGGCCGAAACCTCGCTCCGCGAGGCGATCAGGACAGGGCTGACTTACAGCTATTGAACTTCAGGGTTTCTTTACCAGCCGCCGCATACTCTGCCTGCGCAACGTTCGGAATATTGGCAGCGCAGGCAGATGGCAAAAAACAATGCACTTGTTCAGATTTCTCCGGGTGATCCGACGCCTATGGCTGACCGGAACAACGAGCCCGCGGCGCTGATTCCCCGACAACTTTCGGGCCGAGAAAAGGCAGCCGTGGTTGTGCGGCTTTTGCTGAATGAGGGCGCTGATATCCCGCTGGAAGAATTGCCCGACGCATTGCAGGAACGGCTGACCCAACAGATGGGCCGTATGGGTTTGGTCGACAGGGCAACGCTCAGCTCCGTCGCACAGGAATTCGCCGAGGCGCTGGACAGTGTCGGCCTGTCCTTTCCGCATGGCCTTGCCGGGGCGTTGGACACGATGACCGGTAAGATTGCGCCCTCTACGGCGGCGCGCCTTCGCAAAGAAGCTGGTGTTCGGCAAATCGGCGATCCATGGCAGCGCATTCGCGAGTTAGAACCGGATGAGCTTGGCGGGATAGTTCAGGCAGAAAGCACCGAAGTTTCCGCCGTCATTCTGTCAAAACTGGACACCGCCAAGGCGGCACAGCTTTTGCAGCAGCTTCCCGGCCCGGTTGCCCGGCGCATTACGTTTGCAGTTTCCAAGACCGGCAATGTCACACCGGATGCCGTCGACAGAATCGGCTGGTCGCTGGCCTCGCAACTGGATCAAAGGCCGATACCCGCCTTCAAGGAAGCACCCGGTGCCCGCGTCGGTGCGATACTGAATAAGTCGCCGTCGGCAACACGCGATGGTCTGTTGAACGCACTTGACGAAGAAGATGCAGATTTCGCCGATTCCGTAAGGCGATCCATCTTTACCTTCGCACACATTCCGTCCCGCATCGTACCCCGTGACATCCCCGCCATTCTGCGCGCGGTCGATCAGATGGCTTTGGTGACAGCTCTGGCCGGAGCGATTGCGGAAGGCGACGCAAGAGCCGCCGAATTCATTCTGGCCAACATGTCGACGCGCATGGCCGACAACCTGCGGGAAGAGATCGGGGAACGCGGCAAGATCAAGCAGACCGATGCCGAACAAGCCATGGCCAGCATCGTTGGCGTCATTCGCGGGCTGGTCGACGAAGGCGCAATTGCCCTCGCCGAAGAAGAAGAGGAAGGGGCCGGTTAGTACGTTTCTGCCGGAATTTTCTCAATCCCGGATGATTGCGGATTTCATCGGTGTTACCGATGGACAGTCTGGGGTTAGTCAGAATAACTGACGTCATGATATTTGCATTTGCTCTCACAGCCTGCACTGATCGCTTTTCATGAGTGCAGCAGCCAACCGATCCATTGTATACATGGTTCTGGCCATCCTGTGCTTTACCCTGATGGATGCGTCAGTCAAAGCGCTGGTACCGCAGACCGGTGTCCTGTCCGCCCTGTGGGTTCGATACACGGGTCAGATGGCCGTTGTCATTGTTTTGGTTTTGCCGCGATTGCACCATGTGGTGCGAACGAATTATCCAATGCTGCAATTTCTACGATCACTACTGTTGATGGGCGCAACAGGTTTCTTTTTTCTGGGGCTCAGCTTAATTCCGCTGACCGATGCTTCAGCGCTTATGTCGATAAATCCGGTACTGATCACACTGGGTGCAGCCCTGTTTCTGGGTGAGCATCTGGGTCCGCGCCGCATTGCAGGGATCGTTTTTGCTGTCATCGGTGCGGCCATCATCCTGCGACCCGGTGCTGGTGTTTTTCAACCTGCTGCATTGTATCCCGTAGGGGCCGCAATTTGTTACTCGGCCTATGCCCTGCTGACCCGCCGCGTTGGACCTGACGAAGATCCATGGACGTCGCTTTTCTATACCGGGCTGGTTGGGACCGTGCTGCTAAGCATGATCGCACCCACGCAATGGCAGCACCCGACTGCATCAGGGTGGGTACTGATGGTTTGTGTGGCCGGATTTGGAACCATTGGCCAGATGATGCTCATCCGAGCTTTTAGTCTGGGCGAGGCTGCGATGCTGGCCCCATATGCCTATTCCGGACTTGCATTTGCCGCGATCTGGAGCGCGGTGTTCTTTCACGAGTATCCGGATATCTGGACGATATGCGGCACGCTTGTGATCGTCGGAGCGGGTCTGTATGTCTGGCACCGCGAAACGCAAACCCGGTGAGTATCCCCAATGCCCGTCGAAAAATCGGAACTGAGCCGCTTTGAGCTTGGCAAATACTATGTCGCAAATCTGTGCCTGAAGGGCGTGATTGGCGGGATGCGCCTATTGCCATACAGCCGGCGTATTGCCGCTATGGGTGCGATCATGCGAACACTCGCGCCTATTGTGGGCTTTAACAAACGGGTGCGTCGCAATCTGAAACTCACCTGCCCGGACCTGCCCGAGGCTGAGGTTGACCGCATCTGCCGGGCGGTGCCGGATAATGCTGGCCGCGCCATCATGGAGCACTTCTCGCCCGAGGGCTTCACCGAGCGACAGAGCAACGCCAAGATCTCGGGCCCCGGAATCAAGGCCTTCGACGAGGCCTGTGAAGCCGGAAAACCCATCATGATGATCACAGCGCATTTCGGGCACTATCTGGCTGCACGGGTTGCGCTGCAGGCCCGTAGTAGCAAGCCGATCGGCTGTCTTTATCGCAGGATGGCTAACCCCTATTTCAACGACATGTATGTCGATGCCTTTTACAAGACCGGCGAACCGATGTTCGAACAAGGCCGACGTGGCATGATGGAGATGGTTCGGTCACTCAAAAAGGGTGGGATCATCGCCATTGTTTCGGACCTGCATGCCCATGGCGGCGAGGAACTGACATTTTTCGGCAAACCGGCCGTGACTTCAGTGCTGAACGCGGAACTGGCCATCAAATACAAGGCGGTGATGATCCCGTGTTATGCCGTGCGTCAGCCAAACGGCATCGACTTTGAAATCGTCCTGCACGAGCCGGTGCCGCATACCGACGCCAGCACGATGACCCAGTTCACCAATGATGATCTTGAGGCCATGGTGCGCAAGAACATGGGCCAATGGTTCTGGATTCACCGCCGCTGGAAAGCGTGGGGCGGACTGGGTGTCCGGCCCGAGGATATGCCCTGATCATTCGGCCCGGGCAGCGGCAACAATCGGGCCATACCCTGCCTTCTGAACCAGAACCGCCGCAGGCAGTTCCGAGGCCAGCGTAGCCGACAATGTCAAAGGCTCGGCACCATTCCATTTTCCGACAGACTGCCAGGATTCCACGACATTGGCATAGTTCAGGTCATGACCAGCCAGCTCACCCCGTTTAATCGAGGCATGGCGCATCGGTGAGTATTGCACGACCTGAATGTCATACGCCCCATTCAAAGCTGCCAATGCCGGTTTCACCTCTATTACAAGGTCATTGCCCGCGCGGGCCACATCGATCTGTGCGGCGGGGCTATCCGCCAGATGCTTGGCAATCAGGCCCGACAGTTGCGCCGCTTTGGCCCCAACCACATCTTCCTGACCGTTGATGATCATCTGCGGCGTGTAGATCATGGTGCGTCCACCTTCGCGCGCATAGGCCCGTTGGCGCGTTGCATGGGACGGATCCGCATACTCGTCTTTCCAACCGATGTAGTCCCAGTAATCCACGTGCAGCGCGAGGCCGATCACATCCTCCCGTTTGGCGAGGTCATGCATCAAAGCATCCGCAGGCGGACAGGAGGAGCATCCCTGAGACGTAAACAACTCCACCACGACCGGGTTGTCACCCGCATTTGCGGACGACACGAAAAAGGCAGAAAGAAACAGGGCCGTAGCGCTTGACTTGAACATATTGAGTCTCGAATTGATGCTGTGCCACTCTGGTTTAAACACTCTGCGGTTCAACAGCCAATCAAGGTTTCTTGAAACCTTTGCAGCATAAATCGGCAGAAATGTGTGCAATGGTATACAAAAATTGCCGCACCCCGCCTCTTGGACCTTGAACCGCGCGCTTGGGTGATGCAGATACCCCTCAGCGAATCCCATATTCCACGTCATTTGAGAGGGAGGCCACAGATGCCCATCAAAGTCGGACAGGATACCGCCAAGACACGCCGCACCCTGAGCGTGAATGGCAAATCCATTTCCTATTACTCGATCCCCGCCGCGCAAGAAGCCGGTCTGGGCGATTTTTCCAAGCTTCCCGCCGCGCTGAAAGTGGTGCTGGAAAACATGCTGCGGTTCGAGGATGACGGATTCTCGGTCTCGGTCGACGACATCAAGGCCTTCGCCGAATGGGGCGACAAAGGTGGTAAGAACCCGCGCGAGATCGCCTATCGCCCGGCCCGCGTGCTGATGCAGGACTTTACCGGCGTTCCGGCAGTGGTCGATCTGGCTGCAATGCGCGACGGCATCAAGGCGCTGGGTGGCGACGCACAAAAGATCAACCCGCTGAACCCGGTTGACTTGGTCATCGACCACTCGGTCATGATCGACGAGTTCGGTAACCCGCGCGCGTTCCAGATGAACGTCGACCGCGAATACGAACGCAATATGGAGCGTTACCAGTTTCTGAAATGGGGTCAGGGTGCGTTCAACAACTTCCGCGTTGTGCCCCCCGGCACCGGTATCTGCCACCAGGTAAACTTGGAATATCTGGCACAGACCGTCTGGACCGACACCGACCAGAACGGGGATGAGGTCGCCTATCCCGATACGCTGGTCGGCACCGACAGCCATACCACCATGGTTAACGGCATGGCCGTTCTGGGCTGGGGTGTTGGCGGGATCGAGGCCGAGGCCGCGATGCTGGGTCAGCCGATCTCGATGCTGATCCCCGAGGTTGTGGGCTTTGAATTGACCGGTGATCTGGTCGAAGGCACCACCGGCACCGACCTTGTTCTGAAGGTCGTGGAAATGCTGCGCGAAAAAGGCGTGGTGGGTAAATTCGTCGAATTCTACGGCGAAGGTCTGGATCGTCTGCCGCTGGCCGACCGCGCAACCATCGCCAACATGGCTCCGGAATATGGCGCAACCTGTGGCTTCTTCCCGATCGACGGCGAGACGCTGCGCTATCTGCGCAACACTGGCCGTGACGAAGACCGTATCGCGCTGGTCGAAGCTTATGCCAAGGAAAACGGCTTCTGGCGTGACGCGGATTACGCACCGATCTACACCGACACACTGTCGCTGGACATGGGCACCATCGTTCCCGCGATCTCGGGTCCGAAACGTCCGCAAGACTATGTCGCACTGACCAACGCCAAGGCCGCCTTCACCAAGGAAATGGCCGAGACGTTCAAGCGTCCGATGGGCAAGGAAATCGCCGTCCAAGGCGAGGACTACACCATGGAATCGGGCAAGGTCGTGATCGCCTCGATCACCTCGTGCACCAACACCTCGAACCCTTACGTAATGATCGGCGCGGGTCTGGTGGCACGCAAGGCCGCTGCTCTGGGCCTGAACCGTCAGCCCTGGGTCAAAACCTCGCTGGCACCGGGATCGCAGGTTGTGTCCGCCTATCTTGAGGCTGCTGGCCTGCAGGAAGATTTGGACAAGATCGGCTTCAACCTCGTCGGTTACGGCTGCACCACCTGTATCGGCAACTCGGGTCCGATCCAGAAAGAACTGTCCGAGGCGATTGCCGAGGGCGATCTGGTCGCCACTTCGGTCCTGTCCGGCAACCGGAACTTCGAAGGCCGTATCTCGCCTGACGTGCGCGCCAACTATCTGGCGTCACCGCCGCTGGTTGTTGTCTATGCGCTGGCAGGCACCATGGATATCGACCTGACGTCCGAGCCAATCGGTCAGGACAAGGACGGCAATGATGTCTTCATGAAAGACATCTGGCCGACCCAACAGGAAGTGGCCGAACTGGTAGAGCAGACCGTGACGCGTGAAGCTTTCCAGTCGAAATATGCCGACGTGTTCAAAGGCGACGAGAAATGGCAGGCGGTTGAGACCACCGATGCCGAAACCTATGATTGGCCGCCGACATCGACTTACATCCAGAACCCGCCCTATTTCCAGGGTATGGGGCATGAGCCCGGCACCATTTCGAACATCGAAGGCGCCAAGGTTCTGGCGGTTCTGGGCGACATGGTGACCACCGACCATATCTCGCCCGCCGGTTCTTTTGCCACCACGACCCCTGCAGGCAAGTACCTGCTGGACCGTCAGGTGCAACCGCGCGAGTTCAACTCGTACGGCTCGCGCCGTGGCAACCACGAGGTCATGATGCGCGGCACCTTTGCCAACATCCGCATCAAGAACGAGATGCTGGATGGCGTTGAGGGCGGGTACACCAAAGGCCCCGATGGCGAACAGACCTCGATCTATGACGCGTCGATGGCCTATCAGGCCGAAGGCACGCCGCTGGTTGTGTTTGGTGGCGAGCAGTACGGCGCAGGGTCCTCGCGTGACTGGGCGGCCAAGGGTACTGCCCTGTTGGGGGTCAAGGCCGTGATCGCCGAAAGCTTTGAGCGTATCCACCGCTCGAACCTGGTTGGCATGGGCGTCATCCCGTTCGAGTTCACCGACGGCGATAACCGCAAGTCGCTGGGGCTGAAAGGGGATGAGACCGTCTCGATCCACGGCCTGGATACCATCCAACCGCTGCAGGAGGTGCCTTGCACCATCACATTCGGCAACGGTTCCGAAAAGACCATAACCCTGAAGTGCCGCATCGATACCGCGCCCGAGATCGAATACATCGAGAACGGCGGCGTGCTGCAATACGTTCTGCGGAACCTGGCAAAAGCAAGCTAAGCCACGGTTCTAGAATATCGAAAGGGCGTCCCCTGTGGGCGCCCTTTTCTTTTGTGAGGGTTTTTCGCTCGGTCCAAGGCGTCTTGAACAGAAGAAGTTGCCTTTTTGAGCGTTCCCGGCTCTGCTGTGCCAAGGAGGAGCGGATGGACAAAGTGGCATTGGTAACAGGTGGCGCGCGCGGGATCGGGCGGGCGATTGTCGAGGATCTGGCGCAGGATCACCGTGTTGCGTTTACATGGCGATCCACTGAACCAGCAGATATGGCGACCGGAACCGAATTGTTGCCACTGCAAGCGGATTTGACACAACCCGATCAGCCCGAAAAAGTCGTTTCGCAGGTCATTCGCCACTTTGGCAGGCTTGATGTGATTGTGAACAATGCAGGTCTGGTCGCGTCCACGCCCAAAGATGTCTTTGACGCGGATAATCACCGCGCGATTCTCGACCTCCACCTATTGGTTCCGGCCGCATTGCTGGCGGCGGCTCTGCCGCATCTGGAACCAGGAGCCGCTATTGTCAGTATCTCGTCCGTCAACGCCGTCCTGCCTCCGCGTGACGCAGTGACTTATGGTGCCAGCAAGGCCGCACTGAACCTGTGGACCCGCGGAATGGCGAAAGAACTTGGCCCGAGCGGCGTTCGCGTCAACGCTGTCGCACCAGGTGCGATTAACATCCCCGAAGCGCCGCGCCCGGACGATCTGACTGCGCTGTTTGTCAATGAGACCGCCCTCGGCCGGATCGGAGCGCCGCAAGATGTCGCCGGTGCTGTCCGGTTTCTGATCTCAGACGCCGCGTCTTTTGTAACAGGCGAAGTCCTTACGGTTTCGGGCGGGTATCGGCTGTAGTTGTATTTGTGGGACCCTGCTCAGGGGGTAAGCGCCTGTCGTTAGCTCTGGTAACGGTCCTGAAAACATTGCAATCTTCCGATATATCAACCAGGGATGGATATCCGGATGGCCAGGCCGAACGCACTGCTGATCTGCTCTCTTGCCGTCATTGCCGTCGTCGGGATTTGGGGCATCATTGACATCCAAGGGCTGGTGGCATGGGCCAGCGGCATCGTTCAGCAGACATTTCACAGCCGGGGCTGGTTTGTGATGCTGGCGGCCTCGGGGATGTTGATTGGATGTCTTGTTCTGGCGTTCTCCCCTTACGGAAACATCCGATTGGGACGGGATGATGAAGAACCCGAATTCTCGACCCCTTCATGGATCGCCATGTTGTTTTCGGCGGGAATGGGCGTGGGTCTGCTGTTTTGGGCAGTGGCTGAACCGCTGACGCATTATCGGTTCATTTCGGAAATGGCACCGGACTTTATCGCAGCCCAACAGGCAATGCTGGCAACCAATTTTCACTGGGGCCTGCATGCCTGGGCGATTTACGGCTCAACCGCGCTGACCATTGCCTATTTCAGCTTTCGCCGGGGCACCGGGATGCTGGTCAGCGCACCGATCAAAAGCTTGTTTCCCGGCGAGCGATGGGCCGACATTGTGGGATGGTGGTCCGATTTCATGGCGATCATCGCAATTGCAATCGGTGTGGGCGGATCGATGGCCATGGGCGTGTTTCAGGTGGCCGATGGTATAGCCGTCATGATGAATGTCGAAGTGGCCGGCGCCCTTTTGATCGGGGCAGTTTTTGTGGCAATGGTTGCAGCCTACCTGCCCGCGCTGATGATCGATCTGGGACAGGGTATGTCACGGCTGTCGAATGCGGCCATGCTGATTGCCATCGCCCTAGTGGCCTATACCATTGTTCTTGGCCCGACGGAGTATCTGTTGAACACCGTCGTGCAAGGCTTTGGCGACTATGTAACAAACGTCATTCCGCGCGGGTTCCAGACCTACACTTTTTTCGGTGATACAGTTGCCAAGTGGTTCAGCGACTGGACGCTGACCTATATGGTCTGGTGGATCGCATGGGGGCCGTTTGTGGGTGTCTTCGTCGCCCGCATCTCGCGCGGGCGCACGATCCGCGAGTTTGTGATCGGCGTATTGTTTGCGCCCACGTTGTTCTCGGTTCTGTGGTTTGGCGCCTTCGGCGGGATTGGTCTTTTCGAGGCTTTGAACGGTGCGGGTGAGTTACTGGCGATGTCTCAAACCAATATCGAGCGCGTCACTTTTGGCCTGCTGGAGCGACTGCCCCTGCCCTTTGTCACTACACTGGCCACAGTTCTGGCCGCATTTCTGTTCATTGTTACCAGCGTCGTGAGCGCGGCTTTTGTTCTGGGTACATTTTCAACGGCCGGTGATCCGAACCCGCCGCCTAAGGTCCGACTGATCTGGGGGGCTTTGCTGGGGCTGCTGAGCGTCGCAATGATCCTGTCGGGTTCGGTGGATTCGGTAAAAATCCTGATCTCGCTGGGCGCCCTACCCTTTGTGTTCATCTCGGTTCTTCTGATGGTTTGCCTGTTTCGCGGCCTGCGCGAGGAAGGAGCGTTCCATGCTGATCGGTGACCTGACGGATACCCTGATGAACCTGACGACATTTGCCTTTATCGGCGCAATGGTCTGGATCTGGCTGCGCCGTTAACCGGAATTGCCCGCAGCCTTTTCCAGCGCAGGGCGGATCGTGTTTTCGATGACGCGTTGGGTGACAGGCCCGGCAAAGCGCAGAATGATCGTGCCTTCGCCATCGATCACATAGGTCTCGGGGACACCGTAGACGCCCCAGTCAAGGCCGGTACGCCCACTCTCGTCCCGCCCGATCGCGCGATAGGGATCGCCCAGCTCCACCAGAAACGCGTCGGCATTGCCAAGCTTGTCTTTGTAATTGATGCCATAGATCGGAATGCCCTCTTTCGATAGGGCCTCAAGGTTGGGGTGCTCGGCGCGGCACGGCGCACACCAGCTTGCCCAGAAATTCACCAGCTTCACCTGACCATCGCGTAGCGTAGCGTCGTCAAAGTGCTGCTTTCCGGGAAATTCAGCCATAGCGACCGGCGGTGCGGGCTGACCTTCGCGCGCAGATGGCAAGGCGTTCGGATCCTCACGGAACATGCCGACCGCCGCCAAAAGGGCGAATGCGCCGAATAGCAATGGCGGAGCAAGCATCAATGGAGAAACTTTAGCCATGCCGGGTCATCCTTTGTTCGATCTTTTCCATTTCGGCGCGAACTTTGCGGCCGCGCAGGATGCTGAACGCAACAAGTGCGACAAGCAGCACGACTGACGCCCCATAGGCCGAAAGGACCGTATCGGCATATTTTCCAAGATCGGGGATCATGCGTTCACCCTTTCACGTGCCAACAGCGCCTTTATCCGCCGTGCGCGGATTTCGGTTCCGGTGCGGTAGAAGACCAGTGCAATGAACAGCAATACAAAACCAATGATGCACAGCAACAGCGGGTAAAAGTAGATATTGCTGACCTTTTCTTCGGTATCCGTTCCGGTAATCGCACCCGCCCGCATCACCGACGCCCCCTGATGTAACCCCTGATTCCAGAAGTTCACTGCATAGCGGCTGAGAATGGCAAAAACCGAACCAACAAGGCACAGGACCGATGTCAGATCGGCGGCGGTATCAGGATCTTCAATCGCTTCCCACAGGGCCATATAACCAAGATAGAACAGGAACAGGATCAGGAACGACGTCAGGCGCGGATCCCATTCCCACCAGGTTCCCCACATCGGCTGACCCCAGATCGCCCCGGTCACAAGTGCTATCAGGGTCATGACCACCCCTATCGGCGCTGCTGCCCGAGCCGCCAGTGCGCTGACGTGATGACGGCGCACCAGCCAGACCAGCGATGTGGCCAGCATCATCAGCCAGCAATTGATCGCCATCAGCGCCGCGGGCACATGCAGATAGATGATCTTTACGGTCGATCCCTGTTTGTAATCGTCCGGTGTGAAGAAAAAGCCCCAGACAAGTCCGACCACCAGACAGACAGCGGCGCTGATCCAGAAAAACGGCAGCACCCGCTCGGTCGTGGCGAGGAATTTTTTGGGATTGGCATATTCCCAGAGGGCATTGGCTTTGGTTGCGATTGACATGGGCCTTATCTAGTCCGAGTCGGCTGTGTTCTCAATTGACATCGGTCAACGTTGGCAAACGTCACCGAAGATTGATGCGCAGAACGGCTGCGCTGGCGAAGGGAAGCAAGGCGATGGTCGCGGCGGTAATGCCGGCCAGCATCAGCAGCGGTGTACCGGTCTCCATCCCCGTGGCGCCACGCCGGGCGACTTCGGCACCAAAGATCAGCGTTGGAACATACAGGGGTAGCACCAGCAACGACAGCAGCAGACCGCCGCGTTTCAGACCAACTGTCAGCGCCGCCCCGAAAGTGCCAATGACACTGAGCGCGGGGGTGCCGACCACCAGTGAAACGACAAGCCAAAAGAAACCCGGTGTAGGCAGATTTAGCAGAACGCCCAGCACCGGCGCAGCCAGAACCAGAGGCAGACCGGTTGTGATCCAGTGCGCAAACGCCTTGATCGTCACAACCGATTCCAACGGCAGCGGCGCGGTGGCCAGCAGATCAAGCGATCCATCCTCCCAATCCAGCGCCAGCAGGCGGTCGAGGGACAAAAGGCAGGCCAGAAGCGCGCCCAGCCACAACACACCCGGCGCGATAGTGGAAAGAAGCGACGATTGCGGACCGACAGAAAATGGCACCAGAACGGTCACGATCAGAAAAAAGGCCAGACCAAGTCCAAAGCCACCGCCTGCACGGAAGGACAGTTTCAGGTCGCGCAACAACAGGGCGATCACAGGAAACCTCCGTCGAAATCGTCGATGGGTTTGGGTTTGGCCTTGTTGGGCCCTACGTCCAACACCTCACCATCCAGTCCCAGATCGATGTGGGTCGCAATCAGGGCTGAACCGCCCTGCTCCAGATGCCGGCGCACGGCATTCGCAAACATGGCAACCGCGTTGCGATCCAGCGACACGGTGGGTTCATCCAGCATCCAGATGGGGCGGCCAGTGACCAGCATCCGCGCCAACCCCAGACGCCGCTTTTGCCCGGCCGAGAGGTTGCCCGCGTGCCTGTCCGCAAGATCGTTCAGTTCAAAGGCATCCAAAGCAGGCTGAATATCGCCCGCACCGAAGACCGAGGCCCAGAACGCGAGGTTCTCGGTAACAGTCAGCGTCGGTTTCAGCCCGTCCGAATGGGCGGCGTAGGCGATGCGGTCCTCCGCGCCTTCGATTTGACCGGAAAGCGGGGGTTGCAGACCGGCCAGCGTGCGCAGCAACGTTGTTTTACCTATGCCATTCGGCCCCCTAAGAATCAGTGCCTTTCCCGCCAAAAGCGTAAAATGCAGCCCTTCAAGCACCGGAATGCCACCGCGGGTGATCGACAGGTTGGTTACGGTCAGTGTCATGGGTCCCGCTTATCCCATTGCCGTCAGGGGCAAAAGGCGGGAATTGCCGCATGGCCCTGGTGTCGTGCATTTGGAAGCGTGCGAGGGGCCAGCCCCTCGCGCTCCCCGGAGTATTTCCGGCCAGATGAAAGGGATGACCTAAACAGGTATCAGGGCTAGCGCGACGCGGCGGCCTTCGGCCAGAAGCACGTTATAGGTACGGCAGGCAGCGGGGGAATTCATGATTTCGACGCCCAGCCCTGCGTCCTCGAGAGCTGTCCGGAGGGTGGCGGGAATGTGTGCCATCTCAGCGCCGGTGCCCACAAACAACACATCCACCTGCCCCGCAAGATCCAGCAGTTGTCTGTCATCGGCGTAGCCGCCCCATGCCGTTGTTCCGGTCGGACCGGTGATAACCGCGCCTTGATGTACCTGACCACCGATGCGAAAAAAGCCGGGTCCGTAGCCGTCAATTGGTTTGGCGTCCGAATATGTAACTTCGTTGAGGCGCATCGTGGTTCTTCCTCAGTCAAGGAGAGGCAGGCCCGAGATCACGGCCAGCAGAATGACAGTGTATGATGCCATGCGATATACCTTTTCCAGCGAGGGATCAAACAACGCTTTCCCGATCAACGTCGTAACGAGGTACGGAATGGTCAGCAGTGCTGCAGTCCACAACATGGCCGGGCTGGCAAGGCCGCCGATGAGAATGTTGGCGACGATCACGATGTCCAGCATGGCAAGGAAGATGATCGTATTAGCCCGGACCTTGCGCACATCCCGCGCATTGGCGAGGTAAAAGACGATCACAACCGGCCCTGTCAGGCCAGTCATCCCGCCAATAGTTCCGGCGCCGCCCCCGATGGCAAGGCGACCGGGCAAGCCCGGCCGTCCATGCCAGCGCCAACCCGTTACAACAGCCAGCAGAGTAGCCCCGATTACTGCGCTGGCGATCCAGCGGACAACCAGCGCGTCGAGCTGCACCATGATCCACAGCCCCAGCGGCACGGTGATCGCAGCGGCAAGCGCCAGTGTACTGACTTCGCTTTTGTCGCATTCCCGCCAAGCCTGTGGAGCGAGGGCCAGCGTTGAAATAATACCCGTTGACGCCATGAGAAAAACAACCTCGGCGGCGGGCAGGAATTGTGTGCCGACCGGCACAAAGATCATCGCCGTTCCAAAACCAGTGAAGCCGCGGACAAGGCCCGCGGCTCCGATCGTGAACAGCATCCAGCCTAGCCCGGGCGTGGCCAGGGCAAGGATCAGGCCGTCAGGCATCGATATTGGCATACTGGTTGCCTGCCGTGTTGGACGGCTTGGACCAGTCGCGTTTGACCCCCAGCCACAGCAGGATGGTCGAGGCAACGAAGACCGAGGAATAGGTCCCCACAATCACACCCCAGATCATCGCAAAGACGAAACCCCGGATCACGTCCCCACCCAACACATAAAGCGAGATGAGGGCCAGCAGGGTCGTGACCGAGGTCATCACCGTCCGGCTTAGGGTTTCGTTGATCGAGATGTTCAGAACCTCTTTCAGGTCCTTCTTCTTGTATTTCCGCAGGTTCTCTCGCACCCGGTCGAAAACAACCACGGTATCGTTCAGCGAATAGCCGACGATGGTCAGCAGCGCTGCGATGATCGCCAGATCAAAGCGAATCTGCAGTTCCGAAAAGATGCCGATGGTCAGGACCACGTCATGTACCAGCGCGGCCACCGCGCCCAGCGCAAACTGCCATTCAAAGCGCAGCCAGATATAGACCAGAACCGCACCAATCGCGAGAGCCACCGCGATGACGGCAGTCTGGATCAGTTCACCCGAGACTTTCGGACCTACGGATTCAACCGACACGAACTGAATATCCGGTGCTGCCGCTGTCAGCGCCTGTTCCACGGCCGTAACGGTCTGGGCCGAGACGGATTCGGCATCCGCCTGGGCCTGAATGCGGATCATCGCCACGTTTTCGTCCGGCCCGAAAGTCGGGTCGAAAATCTCGGTGATGGTCACATCGCCCAATTCCAGTGGTGCTATTGCATCGCGATAGGCGCCCACATCGATTTCCTGCGCGCTTTGTGTGCGGATCGTGGTGCCACCGCGGAAGTCGATACCGAAATTCAGACCCTGAATCAGGAACGAGGCAAAGCCCACCACCATCAGCAAGGCCGATATGCCCAGCCAGACTTTCCAGCGGCTGAAGAAATCGAACGAGGTATCCTTGGGAACAAGTCTCAGTCTCATATCAAACCTCGATCATTTTGGGACGGCGGCGTTCGAACCACATCACAATCATCAAACGCGTCACGAAGATGGCGGTGAACACGGATGTCAGGATGCCCAGTCCCAGAGTGATAGCAAAGCCGCGGACAGGGCCACTACCCATTGCAAACAGGATCACGGCAGTAATGAAGGTCGTGATGTTGGCATCCAGAATGGCCGACAGCGCTTTTTCATAACCCAAATCGATAGCCCGCGATGGGCCTTTGGCGGTTTTGAGTTCTTCGCGAATTCGTTCAAAGACAAGTACATTCGCGTCCACCGCCATACCGACCGTCAGCACGATCCCGGCAATGCCCGGCAGAGTCAGCGTTGCTCCGATCAGTGAAAGCAGGCCAAAGATCAGGCCGACATTGATGATCAGCGCGACATTGGCAAAGATGCCGAACAGGCCATAGCTGAGCGCCATGAAAGTCAGCACTGCGACAAAGGCCACGATGGTCGCCACTTTGCCTGCGTCGATGCTGTCCTGCCCCAGTTCCGGGCCGATGGTCCGTTCTTCGAGGAATTCCAGACCCGCAGGCAGCGCACCGGCGCGCAGCAGAACCGCCAGATTGGTACTTTCCTCTACGGTGAAACGACCAGTGATTATGCCGGAACCACCCGGGATGTGGGATTGAATAACGGGGGCCGAGATGACCTCATCGTCCAGAACGATGGCAAAAGGCGCGCCGATGTTGTCACGGGTATAGTCACCGAACTTACGCGCACCAGAGGTGTTGAAGCGGAAACTGACGGCCGGACGGCCGTTCTGATCGAATGAAGGTTGCGCATCCACCAATTCTTCACCGGTTACTACCGGGGCCGCTTCAACTGTGTAATAGACACCGTCTTCGTCCAACGAAGGAATGATTTTTTCACCGATGCCCGGAGTAGCGTCTGCGTTCGTGCCTCGCCCGGCTACCGGATTGAACGTCAGCTGCGCCGTCGTACCGATGATATCCTTAAGTTCCGACGCACTACCGATACCCGGCACCTGAATGAGAATACGATCCGCGCCCTGACGCTGAATCGTTGGTTCGCGCGTGCCAACCTCGTCAATCCGGCGACGGATGATTTCAAGCGCCTGCCGCACGGTACGGTCGTCTGACGCCAGCTTTTCCGCTTCGGACAGCCGGACAACGATGGTATCGCCCTCGGCACTTACGTCGATGTCCGACGCACCAACGCCGGAGAGCGACTGAATCGGCCGCGCCAGACCACGCACCACTTCCAGCGCGCGGCTCATGCCTTCGGGCTGACTGATCCGAATGCGAATCTCGTCCGGGGCTGAAGGCTGCTTGCGAATTGTGCCGATGGTCGCGCGTTCATCACGCAGAGCGTCCCGAATTTCAGGCCACATCGCCTCCATCCGGGATTCGTAGACGTCGCCCACCTGAACCTCGGCCAGCAAGTGCGCACCACCGCGCAGATCGAGGCCAAGATTGACCAGAGACGACGGCATCCAGTTCGGCCATTGAGCCGCCACGGCCTGCATCTCGGGTGTGTCAACGCCAAGTTCGATGGCGGCTTTGGCGTCGTTTGACTGTTCAACGCGCGTATAGAACGCATTCGGCAGGGCCATGAGCAGGCCGACCACACAGACCAGCCAGATCAGAACCCGCTTCCAGGTATCAATTTGCAGCATTACCCTGCCTTTTCAAGGGATTGCGGAACGAAGTTATTTCGCCGGTTCGGTCTTGTTCAGAACCTGTGCGATTGTCGCTTTTACCACGCGCACCTTGACGCCGTCGGCAATCTCGACCTCGACCTCGCTGTCGCCTTCCTTGACCTTCGAAACCTTGCCGATCAGACCGCCCTGGGTCACGACCTGATCACCACGACGAACGGCCTCGACCATGGCCTGATGCTCTTTCATTTTCTTCTGCTGAGGGCGGATCAACAGGAAGTACATGATCGCAAAGATCAGGATCAGCGGGAGAAACTGGGCGATTGCGCCACCATCCATGGGATATTCCTTTATTCTGTGCTTTGGGGAAGTCTTCCCCGCAAATTTGGCGGGAACCTATGCCCTGAAATGGGGGTTTGCAAGCAATGGCGTGGCCGGGCCAGCCAAAAAGCAGGTTGTGGCGCCCCGCCTGCGTGTTGAATCAATAAATGATCGTTGCAGATATGTCCTATGCAGTTCGCCTCGCCCCGATATAGTCTGGTCAGAGGGGAAAAGATGGCAAAATCAATACAGTTTCTGATGGCCTCGCTGGCCATGGCGGTTTGCCTGATTGTTTTGGCAACTGCTGTACCCGCTCAGGAAGTCGAACGACCTATCGAACTGACCGAGGAATCGGAAGAAGAGGTCTTTCACGCGCCGGTGATCGTCGACGGCGAAGAATTGTTCGACATCCGCGGCTCCAGCGCTCTGCCCGCATCAGAGCGGGTCGAACGCGTCCAGAACAAGATCATCGAGGTCGCAGAGTCATCAGAGGCTTCCAACGTCGAAATCACCTTCGAGGAAACCGATCTTGGCATCCAGATATTCGCCGATGGTGAGTTGATCACGATCGTGACCGAGGCGGATGGCGAACTGGATCAGATGGACGTTCCCGTTCTTTCCACCCTGCAGGGACAGGCGATCCGCGAGGCGATCATTTCCTACCGCGCCAACAGAACCGAACAGGCGCGTGTATCCGGTGCAATCGAAGCGGGGTTGTGGACGCTGGGTTTCGCGGTTCTGATCTTTGTTATTCTGTGGCTCCACCGCAGGATACGCCGCCGCACGATTGCATTCGTCAAACGCCATCTGAAAGATGTTGAAACCGCGACCAACAAACAGGTTCAGGCCGAAGCCATTTCCGCCCTGATCCGATACGGTCTGAACTTCGTTCTGCTGGTTCTGTTTTTCATAGGCTTCTACTACTACCTGTCCTTCGTGCTGCTGGCCTTTGCTGAAACCCGGTATTTTGCACAGCTTCTGCTGACCTATGTGACCGAACCGGTTCTGCTGATTTTCAGGGGCATCATCAGTTACATCCCGAACCTGATCATGCTGGCCCTGATCGCGCTGGTCACTCAGTACGTGATCCGGGGATTGCGGGTCTTTTTCGACGCGGTCGAGGCGGGAACCTTTGAACTGGGCGACTTTGAACGGCACTGGGTCAACCCGACATTTAACATCGCCCGTGTCGTGGTGATTTTGATCGCGCTGGTCTTCGCTGTTCCGTATATTCCCGGCTCGGATTCAGCGGCCTTTCAGGGGCTAACAATCCTTGTGGGCGCGATGCTGTCACTGGGTGCGAATTCCGTTGTCAGCAACATGCTTGCCGGGCTTTTCGTCATCTATCGCCGGTCCACCTCGATCGGAGATCGAATTCAGATCGGTGAACATATCGGCGATGTGGTTCAGATCAAGCTGATGGAGACGCATCTGAAATCCATCAAGAATGAATTGATCTCTATTCCCAATGCGCAATTGATGAATTCGGACGTCGTGAACTATTCGAAAAAGACGGACGGCAGCGGGCTGTTGCTGCACACAACTGTCGGCATTGGCTACGAAGAACCACCCGCCAAGGTTGATGCGATGCTTATCGAAGCCGCGCGCCGGACCAAAGGTCTGAAGGCCAAACCCGAACCTTTTGTCCTGTGGACTGCTCTGGCCGACTACGCGATCAATTATCAGATCAACGCCTATACCACCCGTGGCGCGTTCATCCCGCGCATCAAATCCGACCTACATCGCAACATCGTGGCCGTTTTCAACGAGAACAAGGTGCAGATTATGACACCCTCGTACATGGCCGATCCCCCCGAGCCGAAAATCCCCGAAGAAGAATGGGATGGCCATTTGGCGCACGACACCTCAAAGGACGCCAGCACCTAGTTGAAAAATATCACGCTGGCGTCTCACAACCGCAAAGGCAGTGCTACACCCTGCCTGTCAGATGGTGCATAAGCGGCTGTAGTGATTCACCGTTCAAGGATTTGACCCATGCACGACATCCGCGCCATTCGCGAAAACCCTGCCGCCTTCGACGCCGCCCTTGCGCGCCGCGGGGACGCGCCGGTGTCGTCAGACCTGCTGAGGTTGGATGAAAGCCGCCGGGCAAAGATCCTGGCGGCGGAAACTGCGCAGGCTGAACAGAACAAGGCCAGCAAAGAAGTTGGCGCAGCCAAGGGCCGTGGCGACGAAGCCGAATTCGAGCGTCTGCGCGCGCTGGTGGCCGAAAAGAAGGCCGAAGTGGCGCGGATGCAGACCGAAGCCAAGGATCTGGACGCATTGCTGAGCGATCAGCTGTCCCGCATTGCCAACCTGCCCGCAGATGATGTGCCGGAAGGTGCGGATGAGAACGACAATGTCGAAATCAGCCGCTGGGGCACTCCGCCTGAATTCGATTTTGCCGCCAAAGAGCATTTTGAGATCGAAAGCGTTCAAAGCGGCATGGATTTCGAAACGGCGGCCAAGTTGTCCGGGTCGCGCTTTGTGCTGATGTCCGGTGGAGTGGCACGCATTCACCGGGCTCTCGCCCAGTTCATGCTGGACACACACATCAACGAGAATGGGCTGACCGAGATGAATGGCCCCGTTCTGGTTCTGTCCGAAATGATGCAGGGCACTGGGCAACTGCCAAAATTCGGCGAAGACAGCTATCAAACCCGCGAAGGGTGGTGGCTGATTCCGACATCCGAAGTCTCGCTGACCAATATCGCCAATGATACGCTCATGGACGAAAGCGACCTGCCGCGCCGCTACACATCTCATTCGCTTTGCTTCCGGTCCGAGGCCGGGTCGGCTGGCAAGGATACGCGGGGCATGCTGCGCCAGCACCAGTTTGAAAAGGTAGAAATGGTGTCGGTCACCCATCCGGACAATTCAGACGACGAACAGAAGCGGATGCTGCGCTGTGCCGAGGGGATTCTGGAAAAGCTGGGCATCCCCTATCGCACCGTGATCCTGTGTACGGGTGACATGGGCTTCGGCGCGCGTCGGACCTATGACATCGAGGCATGGTTGCCTGGCCAGAACACCTATCGCGAGATTAGCTCGGTTTCGACTTGCGGAGGGTTTCAAGCCCGCCGCATGAACGCCCGTTTCCGCCCCGAAGGCGGCGGCAAGCCGGAACATGTGCACACGCTGAACGGTTCGGGTCTGGCAGTCGGGCGCTGCCTGATCGCGGTTTTGGAAAACGGCCAAAATGCGGACGGCACCGTTACCCTGCCCGAAGTTCTGGTGCCCTATCTGGGCGGCAAGCGGGTGCTGCAACTGGACGGCACACTGGCCTGACACAAAAAAGTGCCGGCGTGCCTGAGGCAGCGCCGGCTTTTTGCGATTGAATAAGCGGAGAAGGATTACTTCTTCGCTTTTTTCTTGCTCTTTTTTTTGTCGTCTTTTTTCTTGTCGTCTTTTTTCTTTGCGTCCTTCTTGGACTTTTTGGATTTCTTGTCCTTTTTGGACTTTTCCTTGACCTTTTCCTTGGCTTTTTTGAACGCGGCTTCCATCTCAAGCTTTTTTCGGGCAGCTTTTTCCGCTTTGGCTTTGGCCTTGGCTTTTTTCTTGGCCTTGGCCTCTGCCAGTTCGGCAGCAGCACGTGCTTCGGCGGCAGCACGTGCTTCGGCGGCCGCACGTTCTTCTGCTGCCTTGCGCTCAGCTTCGGCCTTTTTCGCAGCGGTGGTCTTGGCCGTGGTCCTGCGCGTTGCAGGTTTGCGCGCAGCAGGCTTGCGGGTCGTTGTTTTGCGCGCAGGTGCCCGACGCGCGGGTGCTGTTGCAGGTTTTGCTGCGACAGCTTCTTTGGCAGCGGCAATCAGACGCGCCGCGCGGGCAGCACCAATACGGGGAACTTTCACCAGTTGTTCGACCGAGGCCTTTGCCATGTCCTCTGCGGATTTGATGCCGTTGGCTGCCAGAGCGTTGCCAAGTGTCTCTCCCACGCCCCGCACGTTGGTAACTGGTGTCATTTCAGGTCCTTTCCATTACTCCCCTGCACATTCGTATATACACGGCATATACAAACTTGCAAGCGGCACTCGCCCGGCGTTCAATTGCGTGGTTTCAGCCACTTGGCGCCAGCCTTGCGTTCTGACCGGCCTTCGGGAAAGGCACCAGACGTTTGGCATCCTCGTCCCACAGTTTCAGATTAAGCGCCGCCACCGCCTCGGGGAATTTGATCCGGCGTGGCGTGTATTCCGGCGGCAGATTATAGTGACAGGCGCGCAACCGATAGGATGGTATCCGCGCATTGAAGTGGTGAATGTCGTGTAGGGTGATGCAAGCAACCGCCGTGTCGAACCACCAGCCGAAATCAAGCGCTGACGAGCCCTGCAGTGCCGCCACCTTGGGATCAAGTTCAGGTCGACGATCCCAATAGGTGTCCTCGAAGTTGTGCTGGAGATACACAAGAAAGACGCCCAGCATTCCGCCCAGCAACGAAAACACCAGCCAGACCAGAATGCCCGTGGTTCCGGCGATCAGCCAGAGCAGCCCCAGAAACACGACAATGGACAGGTTGTGCAGCAGCACGCCTTTCATCCCGAACCGCATGGTGTTTTTCGGCCAGCGGTATCGAATGAAGTAGGTAAAGATCGCGCCAACCGGCACCAGAATGAATGGGTTGCGATACAGGCGATAGAACAGACGCGTCCTCCAGCCCGCCTCGTTCCATTCGCGCAGGGTCATGGTGTGGATTTCACCGGTTTCACGGTGCTCAAGGTTGCCAATGCCAGCGTGATGAAGATTGTGGTTCTGCTTCATCACTTCGAACGGCGCAAAGGTAAAAGGCGACAGGCCGTGCCCAGCCCATTCATTCTGCTGCCGCGTCTCGAACAGTGAATGATGGCCGCAGTCGTGTTGCAGGACGTAGAGGCGCACGGCGGCGAAGGCAAAAACAACACCGGCCGGGATCATGATATACCACGTATCGACATAGGCGATCGCAAACGCAAGTGACGCGAAATATACCGCGAAAGTCCCAAAGTAACTGAGTGCGGCAAGCCTGTTGTCCTGTACCGCGTATTTTCTTGTGTAATCCCTCAGATCCATCCAGCCTGTTCCCCACGATGGCCCGGTTCAAATTCGTTTCAAAACTAGTTACGTATCACGCGCACGCAAGCAGCGTGCGAAAACAAATGCACGCACGTGAATGCTAACGCCATGCGCGGGGCGTGTCACGCCCCATGCACAAAAACGCTGAAAATTGGCGCAGTTATGCCCTGCCCTTCAGATGCTTGGCCAGAGCACCGGCATTTTTCTTGCGCCGTCCCTTGTAGGGGTTCTTGTCCCCCTGACCGCGCAGGGTCAGACGGATCGGCGTGCCGGGCATATCAAAATCCTCGCGCAGGCCGTTAACCAGATAGCGGGAATAGCTGTCGGGCATCTTGTCAGGGTGTGAACACATCACCACAAATCCCGGTGGACGCGTCTTGGCCTGGGTCATGTAACGCAGCTTGATCCGCTTACCCTGCGGCGCCGGGGGCGGATGCTGTTCCAGCATGCCAGTCAGCCAGCGGTTCAGGGCGGCGGTTGGCACGCGGCGGTTCCAGACGTCATGCGCACGCAGGATCGCCGCATGCAGCCGATCCAGCCCCCTGCCCGTTTTGGCCGAAACCGTAATCAGCGGCGCGCCGCGCAATTGCGGCAACAGGCGTTCGAAGGACTGTTTCAGGTCGCGTAGTTTTTCCTGCTTGCTATCCTCGACATCCCACTTGTTGACGGCAACCACCACAGCGCGGCCTTCGCGTTCAGCCAGATCGGCAATACGCAGGTCCTGCTGTTCAAACGGGATCGCCGCATCCAGCAGGACCACCACAACTTCGGCGAATTTGACAGCACGCAAACCGTCCGAGACCGAGAGCTTCTCAAGCTTCTCCTGCACCTTTGCTTTTTTGCGCATACCGGCAGTGTCGAAGATGCGCATCGGAGTACCGCCCCACTCGATCCGCAGGCTGATCGCGTCGCGCGTAATCCCGGCCTCGGGACCAGTCAGCAAACGATCCTCTCCCATGATCTTGTTGATCAGCGTGGATTTACCTGCATTGGGTCGTCCGACCACTGCCACCTGTAGCGGCTTGGCCGCAGTGATGGCCGGCACTTCACCTTCGTCATCCTCTTCCAGTTCGATATCTGTTTCGGGTGCGTCCTCAGCAGCCCTTTCAGCCATCGCATCGGCAATCGGCATCAACACGAAATAAAGGTCGGTCATCCCCTCGCCATGTTCACCGGACATGCGGATAGGTTCACCGAGGCCAAGGTTGTACGCCTCAAGCACACCGGCATCGGCTGCAGTACCCTCGGCCTTGTTGGCGGCAAGGATCACGTGTTTCGAACGCTTGCGCAGGATATCGGCGAACATCTCATCCGTTGGCGTCAACCCGGTGCGAGCATCGATCATGAACAGGCACACGTCAGCCATATCAACGGCGCGCTCGGTCAGACGGCGCATCCGTCCCTGCAAGCTGTCGTCGGTTGCATCCTCAAGGCCCGCCGTGTCAATCACGGTAAATCGCAGATCACCCAACCGCGCTTCGCCCTCGCGCAGGTCGCGCGTTACGCCGGGTTGGTCGTCGACCAGAGCCAGACGTTTGCCCACAAGGCGATTGAACAGTGTGGATTTGCCCACATTCGGGCGCCCCACGATGGCGAGGGTCAGGGACATGTCACTATACTTTCAAGACTCAGACGCGCCCTTTAGCGCATCTTGCCGTCAACGGAAAGCGTGCAGTTCGCCCTTGGTCGAAACCACATACAGGGTTTGACCGGCTACAACCGGCGCTGTGGTTGCTCCGTCAGGGACTTCGACCTGATTTATCAGAGTGCCATCTGTCGGGTTATAAAACCGCAGGTATCCATCATTTGTTGCAACGATGACCCGGCTGCCCGCCATAATGGGGCCATAGTTGGCATAGATAGCCCCCCGTTTCCGGGGCTTGTCCTTGATGAAGCCGGGCAGGTCCTTTGCCCAAACGATCGTACCGTCTGCCGAGTTCAGACGAACCAGCTGGCTGCGGTCACTGATCAGAAAGACGCTGTTACCAACGGGCCAGACGGGATCGACCGCCCCTTCATCCGCCGTCCAGATCCGTTCTCCCGAGTCGGCGGCAAAGGCGACGGTGCGACCCGAGTGGTTGCCGATATAGACGGTGTTTCCCGAAACCATCGGGCCACCGGTCACATCAACGATCTGTGCAGCGGCGCGGCCCTGCCGCCCACCTGCGACCGACGCGTTCCAGCGACGAATTCCGCCTTTGCGGAAAGTGGCGGCCACATCCCCAGACCCAAAGGCGAATATTGCCAGATCTGAGGCCAGAACCGGGGCCGGAGCGCCCAGAACATTTCCAACACTTGGCGTCCCCTCGATCTGCCATGCGATCCGGCCATCCTTGGTGTTGACCGCCCAACCGGTGTCATCACCCGCCACGAGATACAAAAGGCCGTCCTTTACCAGCGGCGATCCACTGCCGGTTGCGGCCAGCTTTTTCTGCCAGCGAACAGCACCGGTTCTGGCATCCAGCGCGGTCAACCGGCCAAAACCCGACGAGACATAAAGAATACCGCCCGAATAGGCCATTCCCCCGCCTGTTGCTTCAGCCTCGCTGTCGCGCGACGGGATCAGGTCGGTCTGCCACACGATGCCGCCCTGTGGCGACACAGCGGAAACGGTTGCGGCTGAGTCCAGCGTATAGATCAGGCCGCCTGCGACCACCGGATCTGCCGTGATCCGCTGTTTACGCGCATCGCCACTGCCGATCGATACCGACCAGATGCGCTGTGGTGCGCTGCGAAGCGCAGCGTTGGCGGTTCGGAAGGTCGCCGTTCCTGGACTTTGCTCCCAACTTGCATTCGCCTTTTGCGACGGAATGCTGATCGGCTTGGACCCCTGTGTCTGTACCGTTCCAGTTTGGGTCGACGGGCGAATATCCTCACGGGTTCCAGGCAGAATGACTTCGGATTCTTCACATGCGGTCAGAACGGTTAGTGCCAATGCCGCAACCGGCAATCCCATGCGGGAAAAGATATTTGCTACCATGATATTCTGAACTCGCCTGTCGTGTTTGTCGTTCTTTCGGCCGGGATCAGCCCTGTTGCCCTGCAAGAGCATCAGGTCTGCCGCCAAGCGCCACAATCAACTGAGCGGCACGTTGTTGCAAGTCTACACTGGCCTCGGCATCCTGACGCAGCGCCTGCAGCCGTTCCAGGGCGGCATCAGCATCACCTTCGGCAACATCGATCAACGCCAGTTGTTCTTCCGCCAGCAAACGAAGGGGCGCGCCCGGGGTTGCCAGTGCCTCGAACTGCTGGCGACGATCGGCGACTGGCAGGCTGTCACTTTGCAAAAGCAGCGCCTTGAACGCCGCCATCGAGCGATAGATTTCCGGAAGCTCCCCCTGAATGGCGATCTTGTTGAGGCTGTCCACGGCCTCGGCCTGTGAACCGGATTCCATCTGAGACGCAGAAATCAGCATGTTCAGGATCGCGTCGCCCCCCGCAGAGTCTGCGGGCACACCTTGCAGTTTGGCAACCCGCTCGGCGGATTGGTTTTCATCCAGTGCCGCAAGAATGGCATCTCCAAGGCTCTGAGCGGCTGCAGCGTTTTGCGCCTTGCGGTATTCGTTGAAGGCCGCGCCCCCGACAATTGCGACAACGGCCAGCGCACCAACCCATCCCCAGCGGCGCAACAGAATGAACAGACGATCACGGCGAACCTCTTCGGTCACCTCATCAATAAAACTGTCTGTGTCGCTCATCCCTGCACTCCGGGGCTGTGTTTTCCTATATTGCGCCATGTCATACCCCGCCCTTAGCGGCAAGCCAAGGGTCCGATTCCGCACTTTTTCGCGCGACTTGCATAGGGTTGCGGAAAAAAATAAACTGAACTAGTCAGTTCAGTGTAGACAAGTCACACGCCAATCCCCATGTGAAAGCGTGTACGCCGAGTGGACACGGCGAGCAAATCTTAGAAAGGCACGGAATGCGATTGATCTCCTTTATCAACGCCCTGTTGGTGATTGTTGCATTGTATTTTTTGGTTTTTGAGCGTGATGCCCTGTTTGCATTCGCCGGAAAAGGCGAAGCTGAGGCCGAAGAAACTGGTGAAACCAACGGCGAATCCGAAGTCGCGGCCAAAGTGGCCGAGAATGCAATTGGCGTGGTCGCCGTGCGTTCGGTAGCCGCCGAGATCGACAGCGCGGTTGTTCTGCGTGGCCAGACAAAGGCCAACCGTCAGGTCGAAGTGCTGGCAGAAACGACGTCGACGGTCCTGTCGGAGCCAAAACGCAAAGGTGCGTTTGTCGAAGCGGGCGACCTGCTTTGCGAGCTTGATCCGGGCACACGCCACGCCAGCCTTGCAGAAACCATGGCGCGAAAGCTTGAAGCCGAAAGCCGCATCCCCGAGGCCGAGGCCCGTCTGGAAGAAGCCCACGCGCGTGTGGCCGAAGCCGATATCAATCTGAAAGCCGCCAGAAAGCTGTCGGAAACCGGCTTTGGCTCGGAAACCCGTCGAATCTCCAGCGAAGCTGCCATGAGCACCGCCGAGGCTGGTGTAAAATCCGCAGAAGCCGGTCTGGAAGCAACTCAGGCTGGGATCGAAGCCGCCGCAGCTGCAGTTGCCGCATCCGAGCGCGAGATTGATCGTCTGACCATCGAAGCCCCGTTCCGGGGTCTTCTGGAAAGCGACACGGCAGAACTTGGAAGCCTGATGCAGCCGGGCTCACTCTGCGCGACCGTCATCCAGCTTGACCCGATCAAGCTGGTCGGGTTCGTACCAGAGACCGAGGTCAACCGCGTCATCGTCGGTGCCCCGGCAGGCGCGCAACTGGCAACCGGCCTGCAGGTCGAAGGCCGCGTGACGTTCCTCAGCCGTTCAGCGGATGAAACAACCCGCACGTTCGAAGTGGAAATCACCGTTCCCAACCCGGAACTTCTGATCCGCGACGGACAGACGGCGACCATCCAGATCGCTGCCGAAGGGGCAAAGGCACATCTGTTGCCGCAATCCGCACTGACGCTGAACAACGATGGCCAATTGGGTGTTCGCACTATCACGACAGGAAACATCGTTGATTTCATGCCCGTGCGGCTGCTGCGCGACTCGGCTGATGGCGTCTGGATTGGCGGCCTGCCGGAGACCGTGGACGTGATTGTCGTCGGTCAGGAATTCGTGACCAAAGGCGTTGCCGTCAAGCCGACCTATCGGGAGGCCTCGAAATGACAGGCATCGTCGATTGGGCTGCCTCGCGCGCCCGAATGGTTCTGGCATTCATCGCGATTTCTTTGATCATTGGTGGGTTTGCCTATGTGAATCTGCCGAAAGAAGGGGAGCCGGATATTGAAATTCCGGCTCTGTTCGTCTCGGTTCAGTTCCCTGGAATTTCTGCCGAGGACAGCGAGAATCTTCTGATCAAACCGATGGAAACCGAGCTTGCCGATCTGGACGGGCTCAAGGAAATGACAGCGACCGCCGCTGAAGGCTATGCCGGTATCGCGCTGGAATTTGATTTCGGTTGGGACAAGACCGCGATCACCGCAGACGTTCGTGATGCAATGAACAGCGCGCAGGCCAAGTTCCCGGAAGGCGCTGAACAATACACGTTGACCGAGCTAAACTTCTCAGAGTTTCCGATCGTCATCGTCAACCTGACCGGTGCGGTCCCCGAACGGACAATGGCGCGCATTGCCAAAGACCTGCAGGACGACCTTGAGGCCATGGATGCGGTCCTTGAGGCTGGCATCGCCGGCAATCGGGACGAAATGCTTGAGGTCATCATCGATCCGCTGCGGCTGGAGGCGTATAACGTCACCGCCGCCGAATTGATCAACGTCGTTCAAAACAACAACCAGTTGATCGCTGCGGGTGAAGTTGAGACCGAACAAGGGACTTTCTCGGTCAAGATCCCATCCTCCTTCAAAACGCCTCAGGACGTCTATGGTCTGCCGGTCAAGGTGAATGGCGACCGTGTGGTGACTTTGGGTGAGCTGGCCGAGATCAACTATACCTTCGAAGACCGCGAGGGCACGGCCCGCTTCAACGGTGAAAACACGGTCGCGTTGCAGGTGGTCAAACGCAAAGGCTTTAACCTGATCGACACTGTCAATGCCGTCAAACAGACGCTGGCAACCTCGCAGGAGAAATGGCCCGAGGAACTGAAGGCTGCGGTTCAGATCGGCACCTCGAACGATCAAAGTCGCGTCGTTGGGTCCATGGTCAGTCAGTTGGAAGGCTCGGTTCTGACGGCGATTGCACTAGTTATGATCGTTGTGCTGGCTTCGCTCGGCTCGCGCGCGGCGTTGCTTGTTGGTTTCGCCATTCCGACCTCGTTCCTGCTGTGTTTTGCGTTCCTTGCAGCCGTCGGCATCAGCATCTCGAACATCGTGATGTTCGGCCTGATCCTGGCTGTGGGTATGTTGGTCGACGGGGCCATTGTTGTCGTCGAATACGCCGACAAGCGCATCAAGGAAGGCGTCGGCCCGATGCACGCCTATGTGGAAGCTGCTCAGCGGATGTTCTGGCCCATCGTGTCATCCACCGCGACCACGCTTTGTGCCTTTCTGCCGATGCTGTTCTGGCCGGGCGTGCCGGGTGAATTCATGGGAATGCTGCCGGTTACGCTGATCTTTGTTCTGTCGGCTTCGCTGGTGGTTGCACTGATTTACCTGCCGGTCATGGGCGGTGTCTCCGGGCGCCTCAGCCGTATTTTCAGCCACGTTTCGGACTGGTTGCGGATGAGAACGCCGTGGTGGGCACGTGCCGCGATGGTCCCGCCTGCGCTGTACATGATCTTCCTCGGCGCGATGCAGTTGCTGAACCCCAGCTATCTGATGCCAGAGGGCGCTGCAGGCGGAACCCTGTTCGGCGCCGTCCTGTTCCTGTTCGGCGCATTCGCCGGGTCCGTCACACTAAGTGCCGCACGCATCGAACGTGCGGAAGAAAAAGTGCACACAGCCAAGGAGCACACAGCGTTTGGCCACGTCATCCAGTTCATCGCCGGCAATCCGGTGATGCCGGTCGTATCGATCGCGGTTGTGTTCTCTGTCGTCTACTATGTCGCGGTCGTTCTCTTTCCGGCAAACTCTCGCGGTGTCGAGTTCTTTGTCGCGACCGAGCCCGAACAGGCCACAACCTATGTCCGTGCACGTGGGAACCTCTCGCTGGCGGAAAAGAACGAGATGGTGCGTGAGGTCGAAGAGATCATTCTTGAACACCCCGCGGTGGTCAACGTATTCTCCTTCGCTGGCGAAGGCGGTCTGAACACCGGCGGACCGGGTGGCGGGCAATCCCCTGCCGACACCGTCGGGCAGGTTCAGTTCGAGATCATTCCGTGGGAAGATCGGCCAACCCAATCCGAAAGCTGGTTCTTTGGAAAGCTGAGCCGTCAGGTCACTGCCACCGAATATGACGGCGACTATGTGATCGACGAACTGAATGCGGAATTGGCAAAACTGCCTGGTATCTTCGCCGAAATCCAGCCTCTGGAACAAGGGCCTGGACAGGGCAAGCCAATTCACCTGCGTATTAAGGGTGACGGATGGGAAGACCTGCGTTCAGCGACGGCAATTGCACGCGCTGAATTCGAAGAAACTCCGGGTCTGATCAAGATCGAAGACACCCTGCCCCTGCCCGGCATCGACTGGCAGATTGATGTCGATGTCGCCAAGGCCGGACGTTTCGGCGCAGACGTAGCGACCGTCGGTGCGATGGTGCAACTGGTGACGCGCGGTATCCTGCTGGGCGAAATGCGCCCCGAAAGCAATGACGAAGAGATTGATATCCGCGTCCGCTTGCCTGAACAGGACCGCGTGCTTTCGACGTTGGATACACTCAAGGTGCGTACGCCTGACGGGCTGGTGCCCCTGTCGAACTTCGTGACCCGTAAGCCGGTGGACAAACTGGCGCAGATCAACCGCGTGGATCAGGAGCGATACTATGACGTGAAGGCCGATGTTGAGCCCGGCCTGATGCAGATCGCGACCGAAGGGGCGGAAGGGGCCATTGACCGTTTGGCGTTGGTGCGTGAAGTGCCGGAAGGCACCCAATCCGGCGGGCCGGTTGTCAACAAGCCGGATGGCACCTCGTACGAGGTATTCCAGTTGACTGGCGCTGGAGACATCGCCGCCGTGCAGGCTGTGATCGATGCCGGCGACGCCAGCTTCACCCCTGTTAACCCGAACGAAAGGATCATCCTTCTCACCGAATGGTTGGAGACCGAGCCTTTCCCCAATACTGTTAGCTGGGTCTGGACCGGTGATCAGGAAGAACAGGCAGAAAGTCAGGCCTTCCTGTCCAGTGCGTTTCTCGCCGCGTTGGGGTTGATGTTCGTCATTCTGCTGGCGCAGTTCAACTCGTTCTATAACTCGGTTCTGGTGTTGCTGGCGGTCGTTCTGTCGACAACCGGTGTGCTGATCGGGATGATGGTGATGCAACAGCCGTTCTCGATCATCATGACGGGCACCGGCATCGTGGCGCTGGCTGGTATCGTCGTGAACAACAACATTGTTCTGATCGACACCTATCAGGAATACAGCCGCTACATGCCCCGGATCGAGGCGATCGTTCGCACCGCCGAGGCCCGGATTCGCCCGGTTCTGCTGACCACCCTAACCACCATGGCGGGTCTGACACCGATGATGTTCGGCCTGTCACTGGACTTTATCGGCGGCGGCTATTCCATCGACAGCCCCACCGCGCTGTGGTGGAAGCAACTGGCAACGGCCGTCGTGTTTGGCCTGGGTATCGCAACGGTGCTGACGTTGATCGTGACGCCTTCGTTCCTGGCGTTGCGGGTCTGGTTCTCGACCTACATGGTATGGCTGGGCAAAGGTCTGGCGCGCCTTACGGCAGGCCGGTCCAGCCAGATCGCGCGCGACATGGCGCTTGGCCGCGCTGCACGTCAGATGCAGGCAACCGAGATTGTCTGGGACGAAGGCCAACCACCCACGCCGCTGGTCGAGGACGTTCCACCAGAACACCCACCGCTCAAGGCAGCCGAGTAAGAATAAAGGGCGGCGAACCAAACGGTTCGCCGCCCTTTTTCAATTGCTGATTTCGAAAATTCTATTGTGACAAACGTGTCCAGGTTTGGTGTCCGCAAACCAGATGCTCGCACCCTTTGATCTTCAGCGTGTTGCCCGAAACGGATATCTGAGGGGCAACGTCCACATCAATCAGCGGCACCCAGAAATCGCCGCCGCCATATTTCCCGCCGCCCTCGCTGGCGACGTCCCAGAACAACTGTTTGCCGATGTTGGGGGTCTGCACCTCTTTTCCGGTCTTGTCATAGGCCGACAGAATCTTACCGCAGAACTTGTCGCCGCAGGCGCTGATCTGAATGTGTGAAATCAGGTCCTTTCGATCCGGCTCTGTTTTCCAGACCCCGACAATTGGGTCGGCGACCGCCTGCCCGGCCGCGGCAACCGCGCCGAGCGCGACCACTACTGCCAGACACTTATTTTTGCCAAGCATAATGCAACTCCAAATGATCGACTCAAATCTCCGTGCGGACAGTATGGCTGGTAGCTTCCGCAGGGCAATGATTGCTATAGGATCACTCCTAAAGAGCGCGTCAGGCGGCCTCGGCATCCGATTGCTGACGGCTCCAGAGTTGCGCGTAACGCCCCTCGCGCAACAAAAGTTCATCATGGCTGCCCTGTTCGATCACCTCGCCGTTTTCAAGAACGACAATCTGGTCTGCCTCAGCAATGGTACTCAAACGGTGGGCGATGGTGATTACCGTACGCCCCTCGCCCGCGCGGGCCAGCGCCCCTTTGATTTCCTGTTCGGTGTCGGTGTCCAGGGCTGACGTCGCCTCGTCCAGCAGCAGGATCGGAGGGTTTTTGAGCAGCGTTCGTGCGATACCCACACGCTGCTTTTCACCCCCCGACAGCTTCAGTCCACGCTCACCCACGGCTGTATCGTAGCCTTCGGGCAATGAGACGATGAAATCGTGAATCTGGGCTGCACGAGCGGCAGCTTCGATTTCTTCCCGGCTGGCCCCTTCCCGCCCATATGCGATGTTGTACAGGATCGTGTCATTGAACAGAACCGTGTCCTGAGGCACCACACCAATGGCCGCATGCAGACTGGTTTGGGAAACGTCCCGAACATCCTGACCGTCTATTTTCAACGCGCCGCCGGTCACATCGTAGAACCGGAACAGCAACCTGCCGATGGTCGACTTACCCGATCCGGTGGCCCCAACGATGGCGACGGTCTGGCCCGCCGGCACAGTCAGCGAAATACCTTTAAGGATCTCGCGATCCGCCTCATATCCGAAGTGGACATTTTCCAGTGCGACCTCACCGCCATTGACCTGCAGTGCGGGTGCTGCGGGTTTATCAGTCACTTCCGCTGGTTGCTCCAGCAGAGAGAACATCTGCCCCATGTCGACCAGAGATTGCCTGATCTCGCGGTAAACGGTGCCAAGAAAATTCAGCGGTACGGTGATCTGGATCATGTAGGCGTTGACCATGACAAAATCCCCCACGGTCAACGCTCCATTCTGAACACCAATTGCCGCCAGAACCATAACACCAATCAGGCCGCAGGTGATTAGAAAGGACTGTCCGAAATTCAGAAACGCCAGCGAATAGGCCGTTTTAAGAGCCGCCTGTGCGTAAGCTTTCATTGAGCTGTCATAGCGATTAGCTTCACGCTTTTCCGCATTGAAATACTTGACAGTTTCAAAATTCAGCAGGCTGTCGATCGCGCGCTGGTTCGCCTCGGTATCCTGATCATTCATTTCACGCCGGAGCTTCACGCGCCATTCGGTCACGGCAAAGGTAAACCAGATATACAGCGCGATGGTCACGGCCACGACGACCAGATACCAGACGTCGAAAAGCCACATCAGGATAATGGCCACCATCAGCAGTTCGAGGATAAGCGGAGCGATGGAAAAAAGCAGAAACCGCAAAAGGAACTCAACGCCTTTTACGCCACGCTCGATGATCCTGCTCAACCCGCCGGTGCGGCGGGTCACGTGATAGCGCATGGAAAGTTGGTGGATGTGTTGAAACGTCTCAAGCGCAAGGGCACGCAAGGCGCGCTGTCCAACGGGTGCAAACAGGGCATCCCGCAATTGCTGGAAGCCCACGGTCATCATGCGCGCAACACCATAAGCGACAGTCAGTCCCACAGCGCCCAGCGCCAGCGGCGGCACACCCTCGCCCGCAAGGCCGTCGACAGCACCCTTGTAAAGTATGGGCGTATAGACGGCGATGAGCTTGGCAAGCACCAGCATCAACATGGCCATTACAACGCGGCGTTTTACCCAAGGTTCATCCTTGGGCCAAAGATATGGTGCGACCTTGCGGATCGTGAGCCAGCCCGAACGGCGTTCGTCCGATTCTGTAATTTCGCCCGAATGCGTCTGAGATGGTCTTCTCATCACGTACCTTAACTGCGGTCAGAGAACGCTCTGGCCTGTGTCGGCCAGAGGTGTTTGTTATTCCGGGATCGTAAAGATCTGCCCCGGGTAGATAAGATCCGGATTGCGGATTGCACCCCGGTTCGCCTCGAAAACTTTTACGTAAAGCACACCATCTCCGTAGCGTTCCCGGGATATGGCCCAAAGCGTATCGCCTTGTTGCACGGTAACCGCCCGTATGGGCGGAGTTTCGGGGTCAGCTTCCGGATCATCAGCAGGTTCAGCCGCTTGCAGAACCTCGACCGGCTCACGTTTGAATGGGGTCTCGATCCTGCTGACCACGTTCCCGTCCTCGCCAACCTCGTCCAGCCGTAGGGTGTAAACACCCGGATCAATCCCTTCGATTTCGCCGCGCCACTGACCTTCGGCATCGGGCGTCAGGTCCGTGATAAGTCGGTTGTTCAGGTAAAGCCGGACAACCGATCCGTCCTGCGCGCGACCTGTAAGCTGAACATCACCCTCATCCGAATACCCGATAGTATCCAGTGCGACTTGTTTCGGTGCCTCGTCCTGAGCCGCGGGGCGTTGAACCAACTCAACGCCTTCTTCACCTGAACGCAGGATCGCAACCTGCTGACCGGGATCATTATTATCTTCGGGAGTGGCTTCATCCGCCACCTCTTCACCGGTTGTTTCTGGAGCAGTTTCAGTCTGAACGGGTTCGTCTTGCTCGGCCTCAATGGCTGGTTGTTCGGCTTGCACTTGCGCTTGCTCTTCCTCTGCCTGCGCAGCCTCGGCACTCGCAACAATCTCAGCCCATTCAGCGGGCTCAGGAAGCGCCGCAATCAAATAATCGTCCGAGCGCGCGATCTGCCCATCGCTTTCGGTTTCCAGAACCAGCCCGCGGGCCGCATCACTGAATGGAAGCACGATAAACTCGGCAAACTGCCCGCTTGCATCCACTGTGAATGAGTGGATTACGACCTCATCCAGCAGAACATTCACCTTGCTGCCTGCGCTGGCACTGCCGGACAACAGGGCACTGCCCTCCTTTTCCACAAAAATCTGGTCCAGAACTGGAGCAACCGGTGGTTGCACAACAGGGGTGCTTTCCTGTTCGACTTCAGCGGAGCTGGTTTCAGTTGGCGTATCGGATGTTTCGGCAGCATCTTCTTGTACAGGAACACTCTCTGAATCCTGGGCAGCCTCGATTTCAGCTTTCGGGGCATCAGGCGTTTTCATCGCTTCGGCGGTTTCGGACGTTTCCGGAGCAGGCGCAACGGCTGCAGTTTCGTCCTGCGCTGCCTTTTCCGGCTGTTCGCCGCCCAGAATTCCGGAAAAATAAAGCCCCCCTGCAACGATCAATGCACCCGCACCGGCGACCATCCCCCACACGAATGCACCGGATCTTTCGCTTCCCGACTTGGCAGCCATTCTTTTCCTTTCACTCCGCGGCACAAATGCCTGTCTTGCAGACATTCCGCGCGGTTGAGCCAATCTATCAATACCGCTATCACGGGTCAAAACGTCTGACACAAGCCCGGAGAAGCGCCTTTATGTCTCGGAAGTCCATCTGTGTGTATTGCGGGTCACGAAATGGCGCCAATACCGAGTATTCAGCGGCCGCAAAACGGTTCGGAGAGCTTTTGGCCGAGGAAGGCTGGCGGCTGGTCTATGGTGCCGGAGATGTCGGATTGATGGGAGAAGTTGCGCGCGCCGCGCAGACCGCCGGGGGCGAGACTTTCGGGGTAATTCCAACGCATCTGGTGCGCCGCGAGGTCGGCAAGACCGACCTGACGCATTTCGTGATCACCGAAACCATGCATGAACGCAAGAAGGTCATGATCATGAACGCGGATGCTGTGGTTGTCTTGCCTGGCGGACCGGGGTCGCTGGACGAACTGTTCGAGGCCTTGACATGGCGGCAACTGGGCCTTCACGACAAACCCATTCTGGTTATGAATGTAAACGGATATTGGGATAAACTGCACACCCTGCTGGATCAGGTCATTGATCAGGGGTTTGCCGATGCATCCTTGGGCGATTTCATCTCGTGGGTCGATGAGCCTGCTGAGGCGATGACACTGTTACGATCAAAACTGTTGTGATTCCAAGGCATTGGGCGGTCTGTTTCCAAACCGCCCTTCGGTTTCAGGTCGCTGCACTCAGGCGTTGCGTCAGCACCTGCTCGACCTTGTGCAAGGGGTGATTGGTCAGTGTTTTGTCCACTTCAGCAATCACCTTGGACAGGACCTTGCTGTGCAGCCTGCGCCTGAGCAGCCCAAGCACCTGCGGGCTGGCGACAAGGACCAGTTGCCTGTAGGCGCCCTTTAACCCCCGCCGGTTCAGAAGATTGGCCAGATCCTGCACAAACAGGGATTTGGCGTGCGTTTTCCAGGCGGCTTCGCCAAGCGCTGATTTCTGATTGGGCCCTGTATCCAGACGGCGCCCCGCCCGGTCCGAAGGCTTGGAAGATGCGCTTTGCGTGTCTTGCTCTTCAACTGAAACCACAACCAAATTCGGGTCTTCCGCGTCTGTAATGTTCTCCATGAACAACGCTTTTTCGCCGTCCGCGATGACAACCCATGTTCCCTGCTTTAGTTCGACCATAAAGACCTCCTGACATGTTTTTCCGGTTGCCCCCCGGTTTCCAGACACAGTTCAACGGGCGCGCAAGATCAGGTAATCCGCGCGAGAGCTTATTGTTTTCAACTATTTGACGGTTCTCTCCTCCCGTGCACTTAAGCTAGGTACTGCGCGGATCAGTACAATCCCCCGACCGCCCGAAAGTTGACGCACGGGCAATTTGTCGCCTGCCGGAAGATTACGGCCGAAGGGCAGCGTTTCGCCCGGCCCTGTCACGCAGGATCGCTGAAACCGAAAACACGATCACCGCCACCCAGATCAGAGAAAACGCAATCTGGTGCCACACCGTGAATGGTTCGCCAAACGCCAGGACGGCACACAAAAACTGCAGCGTCGGGTTGAGGTATTGCAGAACACCTACGGTAGACAATCGAACCCTGCGCGCGGCATAGCTAAACAGGATCAGGGGCATCGCGGTCATCGGCCCGGACAGAACCAGCAGGATGCTGACCTGCCAGTCGGTTCCGAATACCCCCAGCCCGGTTCCGTGGAACCAGGCCAGAACAGCCAGCCAAACCGGCATGAAAATCAGGATTTCACAGGTAACCGAAACCACCGGCCCGATTGGAAGGCTCTTTTTCAATGCACCGTAGATTGCAAAGGTGACCGCCAAAATCAGGGCGATCCAAGGCGGAACACCAGATCCCACCGTCAGTACCGCAACAGCAAGAGTGGCCAGTATAATGGCCCCCCATTGAGCAACGCTCAGCTTTTCGGAAAACCACAGGAAACCGATAAGTACGGTGACAATCGGAAACAGGTAATATCCCAGCGAGGCTTCGGTGGCCTTGCCGATTTGAATCGAAGTTATGAAAACGAACCAGTTTGCCGAAATCATCAGGCCTGCAATCGCAATCAACACGACGCGACGGCGGCTGACAAATGCTGTCCCAAGCTCGGATAGCCGCCCCTGAACGGCCAGAACGGTTCCGAACAACACAACCGACCATAAAGTCCGATGAGACAGCACCTCAAGCGGTGGAACATCGGACAACAGCTTGTAGAAAAGCGGCGACAGACCCCAGATCGTACAGGCGCAAATCATGGCCAGAACGCCCTTGGTCACGTCTGTCATGCCATTCCTCCGATCCTGAACCTATTGGCAGTCAGGCACTCAGTTCGACAACTGTTATTTCCGGCACGACCCCAAACCGAACAGGAATCATCGAACACCCGATGCCACCCGACACCACCAGATGCTTACCGTCTTCTTCCACAGCCCCATAGGCGTATCTGTTGCCATACTTTGATGGCACCATCGGAGAGTATCCGAACATCCGAACCTGCCCGCCATGCGTATGGCCACAAAGCGTCAGGGCCACATTCGAGGGCACTTGCGGGAAGATATCCGGCTCATGCGCCAGCAAAATCACCGGCGCGCCTTCTGGAATCTGCTGTAGTGTACCGGGCAGATCGTCCACGCCCGAAAATCCACGAGGGCCGCGAAACGCCAATTGATCACCCAACCCGGCCAGCCAAAGGCCATTAGGCAGCTCAAGCGTATCATTCTCCAACACACGGATGCCGTTTTTTTCTAGTTCCACGCCCGTCTCGACCGGTCCTGCACGACGCCTTTGCGCTGCAAGGTCCATCCACCAGTCGTGGTTGCCGAGAACGGCATAAACTCCCTGCGGCGCCTTCAATTCAGCCAGCGCCTTTGTCGTTTCCGACACCGGGATAGCGCGCCCCGTAAGTTCATGATCCGAACTCAGATCACCCAGAATTACAATCAGGTCCGCCCCCACAGCATTTGTGCGCGCGACGACCTTTCGCAACCGGTTCAGCGAGGTGAACGGTTCGGCAGCGTGGATATCAGTCAGCACCGCAATCCTGATAGGGCGATCTTTTGGCCAGTCGTCCCGGCGCAGTGTCCACTTCTTCACCCGCAAGCGAAGCGCGGGTTCGAGGAAAAAACCGTAAGCCGACACAAAAAGGGCTGCGAACATCGCAGCCAGCAGCCCTTTTATGAACCCTCTTCGGGTCAATCGATCACATCCGCGACGCGACGTTTTCCCAGTTCACCAGATTGTCGAGGAAGTTCGACAGGTAAGCCGGGCGCTTGTTGCGGAAATCAATGTAGTACGAGTGCTCCCACACATCGCAGCCCAGCAGCGCGGTCTGACCGAAGCACAGCGGGTTCACGCCGTTTTCGGTCTTGGTCACGGCCAGCGAGCCGTCGGCGTTTTTGACAAGCCATGCCCAGCCCGAACCAAACTGACCCGCACCAGCAGCGCTGAACTGCGACTTGAACTCATCAACCGAACCAAAGCTTTCGTTCAGAGCCTTCTCCAGCTCGCCCGGCATGGCGTTGTCACCGGGGCCCATCATCTCCCAGAACTGGTTGTGGTTCCACAGCTGGCTGATGTTGTTGAAGATGCCATTCTGCGCCACTGCGTTGGCGACGTAGGTGCCGGTGATGATCTCTTCCAGCGATTTGCCGTCCCACTCGGTCCCTGCGATCAGCTTGTTGCCGTTGTCGACATAGGCCTTGTGGTGCAGATCATGGTGATATTCCAGCGTTTCCGCGGACATACCCTTGGCTGCCAGCGCGTCATGTGCATAAGGAAGATCAGGAAGTTCAAAAGCCATCTTGGCCCCCTGTTGAAATGAATGTTGCGGTTCCCAAGGTTACATGCTTTGGCCAAGCGCATAGGTCAAGAGGCGAGACAAGAAAACCCGGAGGCAGGGGCGAATGCTGACAAAGGCGCGCAAGATGTTCTACCGCGCCCGCGGATACTATGCGGGCAACTTGAACGGCGAACCGTTCCGGCTGGACCCTTACCATTCAAAGTTCTGGCGACGCGCGTCCGAGGGGCGTTGGGAGCCGGAAACATTCGCCGTACTCGACAAACATCTGTCAAAAGACAGCGACTATCTGGATATCGGCTCGTGGATCGGCCCGACGGTATTGTACGGCGCGCGTAAGGCTCGACGGGTCTGGTGCTTTGAACCTGATCCCGTCGCCTATCGTCATCTGGCCTGGAATCTGGAGTTGAACGATATCCGAAATGTTTCGGCCTTTGGCGTGGCGCTGTCCGATGGGTTTGGTGTCGCACGCATGGCTTCCGCGCACGGAGAACCCGGGGATTCGACGACTTCTCTTTTGAACGACGCGGAAAATGGAACTGATGCGCTAACCATCTCGTGGGACCAGTTCGCCGGGACGGCCGATCTGTCACGCGTCTCGCTGGTCAAGATGGATATCGAAGGGGCCGAATTTGCAGTGCTGCCCGCATTGCTCGATTGGCTAAAAAAACAACGCCCTGCACTGCTGTTGTCCACCCATGGTCCCTATCTGGATTCTGGAAACCAGAAAAAACAGTTTGAGGTGTTGGCCGAGCAGCTATCGTTTTATAACAATTGTCGGGACGACAAAGGGGCCTCAGGCCTTGAAAACCTGACGTCGAGCAGAGCTATGGGGCAATTCCCGACGTTTCTTTTGGAAGGATGACACTCGCCTTCGTTTTCTCGTCGCGTTTGCACTTGCCCGGTTTAGATGTCTTGGCGGTAGCATGACTAACGTTGGCTTGAAGATATGCTTTCAGTGTTCTGGGATTCAGATCAGCCACTTAAATTATTGAAATTTCTCTTTCTTGAGCAGGGTATAAACGCGCCGGTATTTGCCAGCACCCTGCTCTTTGGTTCCGCCACTCGAGCGAACACACAGGTTTTTTCGGTGTTCTGATTGTGGGTGAGTTTCTCATGCGTCTCAGCCATTCGACTGCTCACGATTTGTGCAACTCGCATGTGCCGCGACCGCGGGGCGCATTGCCATCCATGCCGCTGAGGACGGCAGACATCGTGACCTTTTTTTTCGAAACGTCGAAATTTGCACTGTACTCAACATCGCTGGACCCACGGCGACCACCGGTGAAGGCAAAGTCCTTGATTTCCCAGCTAAAGTTCCATTTGCCGTTGCCACGCTTTGTCACTTGCGCCTCGAGTGGCTCACCTACGGTTTGCTTCACGTACCCGTCGTATACGTAACCTGTAGAATTTTCCTGATCCAAAAAAAGCGCCAGCTTTGGTGGTATCCATCCAATCTGTGAAAAGCTCTTCAACTCACAGATATAGGCCTCTCCACCGAACTCAGCATCCTGTGCAGTTGCAGGAACGCCTGTCATTGCAAGCGCAACCAATACGATAGCACCTTTGAATAAATTCGACTGCATAATTGCCTTTCTTCAGGTGATCCGGCTCAATCAGCCATCACTTCTAACAAGCCAAAGAGACAAAAAAATGCCCCCAGATAATATCTGAGGGCACCTTAAATTGCAGCTTTTGGAACCACAACTCAAAATTGAGCGGTCAGTATACCCCCACCTCACTGCCGGGTTGGGCCGCAACCTTGAGCAATTTGAACGCATAGTCAGCCGCCGACCGGAAGCAAACCACGCGGAAGGTTTCCGCATCGTCCATCCAAAAGGCTCCTGCCACCTGCGCCAGGCGTGAGCGGCGGATCTGACCGGGCTGGAAGGCTTCGGGCGACAGATCGACCGGGGACAGTTTTGCGATGACCTCACGCGCATTGCTGCCCGAGATACGGAATACCGCGCGCGCGTCCGAGACGTTGACGGCCAATGCGTGAACACCACCCAGCGCGTTGCTGATCGCGGCGAGCTTGTCGCTGACTTCGGCATAGGGCACCAGCACCAGCAATTCGTCGGGTGACATCCAGCACAGGCCGCTTTCGCCATCCACATTTGCCTGACGCTGACCGGGCATCTTCTGCCCCGTAGCTTCCGTTACAGCCTTGATGACAACTTTGTCGCTCAGATCGCCGCGCAGGGTGATCATGCCCTGCAAACCGGTTTCCACGACCTTTGCGATGCCGTCATAGCTGGCGTGGTTCAGTGCGCTGATGGGTTCAGACATTCTGCTTCTCCCCGTCCTTGTCGTAGAATACCGGGTCCACGATCTTTGCCTTGTAGGATTTTCCGTCGGTGCCCGGGAATTCGATTACTTCGCCCATGCGATCCGGGCCGTGCTTGACCAGCCCCATGGCGATGCCTTTACCCAGATTGGCCGAGTAGTAGGTCGAGGTCACGCGCCCGATCATGTTACGCTGACCATTGGCGTTGACGCCCTCGCCCACCGCATAAGCACCGTCGGGAATAACCGATCCATCCACAGTCTCGAGGCCAACCAGTTTCCAGCGTTCCGGATCAGCCATATGGCTGCGCGAATGCGCCCGTTTACCCAGGAAATCCTCTTTCTTTTTCGAAAGCGCCCAGTGCAGCCCCAGATCTTGCGGGATCACGGTACCGTCGGTCTCGTCCCCGATCATGATAAAGCCCTTCTCGGCCCTCAGGATGTGCAGGCATTCGGTGCCATAAGGCATGACGCCGAACTCTTTGCCTGCCTCCATCAGAGCGTCCCAGAACGCCTGACCCTGGCTGGCAGGAACCGCGATCTCATAGGACAACTCACCCGAGAACGAGATGCGATAGGCGCGGCAATCGAACTCGCCGATCTTGCCATCACGCCATTCCATGAACGGCAGCGCCTCTTTGCTGACATCCATGCCGCCCAGCTTTTCAAGAACCTTGCGGGCATTGGGGCCAACAACGGCGACCTGAGCGTATTGCTCGGTCACGTTGGCAACGTAGACTTTCCAGTCCCACCATTCGGTCTGCAGCCACTCTTCCATATGGCCGTGTATGCGTTCCGCTCCGCCGGTGGTTGTGTGGCACAGCCAGGTGTCCTCGTCGATCCGGGCGACAACGCCGTCGTCGATCAGGAACCCGTTTTCCGAACACATCAGGCCATAGCGGCATTTGCCGACCTTCAGCGTGGACATCATGTTGGTGTACATCATGTCCAAGAACTTACCGGCATCGGGGCCTTTGACGATCAGTTTGCCCAGCGTCGATGCGTCCAGCAGGCCGAGGTTTTCGCGAGTGTTCTTGACCTCGCGATTCACGGCGTCATGCACACTTTCACCGGGGCGGACATAGGCATAGGTCCGGCGCCATTGGCCGACCGGTTCCCAGTCCGCGCCGTTGCGGTCGTGCCAGTCATGCATCGGAGTGCGGCGGATCGGCTGGAACACATCCCCACGCGCCTCGCCACCAATCGCACCCATCGAAATCGGGGTGTAAGGCGGGCGGAACGTGGTGGTGCCAACCTGCGGGATCTCGGAATTCAACGAGTCAGCAAGGATCGCCAGACCGTTGATGTTGCTGAGTTTCCCCTGATCGGTCGCCATACCCAGCGTAGTGTAACGCTTGGTGTGTTCGACACTTTCATAGCCTTCGCGGGCTGCCAGCTGCACGTCCGAGACTTTGACGTCGTTCTGAAAGTCCAGCCAGGATTTCATGCGCAGCTGAATTTCGGCATTGGCCGGCATTAGCCAGACAGCCTCCATCTGCGCCTCATCGGTGCTTGCACCCTCGGGGGCCTTGGTGTTCTTCGGCTTGAAACCTGCCGCCTTGGCCGCCGCCTTGCCGGCAGCATGCGCATCCGACATCACGCCGCCCAGCGACTGCGGGCCGTTGGCAGACCCGGCTGCCACCACAAACCCTTCACCATTTGCGCCCAGCGGCGGACGGTCCGGATCAGGGCGAAAATGTGCGTTGGCTTCATCCCAGATCAGCTTGCCGCCACAGTGAGACCACATGTGAACAACCGGAGACCAGCCGCCCGACATCGCGACCGCGTCGGCCTCAACCTCTTCACGAGCGCCGCCGATACCTTCCTGGTTGCAGATGGCAACTTTCTTGACGCGCTTGCCACCCTTGACCTTGGCAATCGCCTTGCCGGGGTCGACACGGATGCCAAGCTGACGAGCCTCTTCGGCCAGTTGCCCGGCAGTCGCACGTGCATCGACGATACGCAAAACATCCACACCGGCTTGTTTCAAGGTGATCGCGGTGCGATAGGCATCGTCGTTGTTGGTGGCTACGATTACGCGCTCGCCCGGGGTTACGCCCCAGTTCACGACATAGTCCCGCATGGCCGAAGCCAGCATGACGCCCGGCACATCATTACCCGCAAAGGACAGCGGTCTTTCGATTGCACCGGTTGCAGTTACAACCTGCTTGGCCCGGACGCGCCACAGGCGATGACGGGGCCCTTGGGTCCCCGGATTGTGATCCGTCAGACGCTCGTATCCCAGCACGTAGCCGTGATCATAGACCCCAGCCCCCATGCAACGCAGGCGCAGCGTGACGTTGTCCATTGCCTCCAATTCGGAAACAGTTTGTTCCACGAACTTATCCACAGGCTCGCCATCAATGGTTCCACCGTCAACCGGAGCGCGACCGCCCCAATGCGCGGTCTGCTCGATCAGCATGACCTTGGCACCCGACAGGGCTGCGGCCTTGGCGGCCTGCAGGCCAGCCACACCACCACCGATCACCAGAATATCGGCGAAGGCATAAAAGTGCTCGTAGGTGTCCGCGTCACGGGTTTCCTTGTCTGGCGCCTTGCCCAGACCGGCTGACCGGCGGATGAAGGGTTCGTAGACGTGTTTCCAGAACGGCTTGGGATGGATGAACGTCTTGTAGTAGAAACCGGCGGGCAGGAACCGCGCCAGCGCGGTGTTAACGGCGCCGATGTCGAATTCCAGGTTTGGCCAGTGGTTCTGCGAAATCGCGGTCAAGCCGTTGAACAGCTCGGTCGTGGTGGCGCGCTGGTTCGGTTCGAACCGGCTGCCTTGCCCCAGACCGACCAGTGCGTTCGGTTCTTCCGCGCCGCTGGCAACGACGCCACGCGGACGGTGATACTTGAACGACCGGCCCATCATCATCTGATCGTTGGCCAGCAGAGCCGAGGCAAGCGTGTCGCCCGCATAGCCCTGCATCGAGGTGCCGTTAAAGGTAAAGGTGACCTGTTTCGACCGGTCAATAAGCCGGCCTTGGTTTGCGAGACGGGTGCTCATTTATCTGGACCTTTCGCAAGCGGAGATGTGGGAGTCTCCGGCGGAGATATTTCTGGCAAGAGGAAGCTTCATGCGAACTCTCTCCATTTCCAGCCGGGGCGTTTGGCTGAGATCGTGTCGCAGATATCCTTGGGCGGCTCGGTAGTCTGCGCAGGATAAGTGCCAAAAACCTCAAGGGTGGCAGTGCAGCGCGCGGCGTGGAACCACTTGCCGCAGCCATTGGCATGGCGCCAGCGTTCGAAATGAACGCCTTTCGGGTTCTCACGCATGAACAGGTAGTCGTGGAATTCTTCATCCGACGAGCCGGGGCCAAAGCGCTTGAGATGTGCTTCGCCGCCAGCGGCCAGTTCCGATTCTTCTGCGTCCACGCCGCAATAGGGGCAATTGAGGATCAGCATATGTTCATCCTTTCGGCGGTAGGTTGGCGATGCGGCCAACCTGAATTCTAATCTGTGGCACTTGTCAGGTCCGGAATGACCGGAATTTAGTGTGCCACCCCGGCGGCAACGCTTTCGTCGATGAAGCGACCTTCGTTGAACCGGTCCAGCGAGAAGGCTTCGGTCAACGGCGAGTGGCCAGTGGCCATCAGTTGCGCCATGCCCCAGCCCGATCCCGGGATCGATTTGAAGCCGCCGGTGCCCCAGCCACAGTTGACAAAGCAGCCACCCAGAGGTGATTTCGACAGGATGGGCGAGCGGTCGCCGGTCATGTCCACAATTCCGCCCCACTGGCGCAGCATCTTGAGGCGCGAGATCATCGGGAAGGTTTCGACAAGTGCGCGCACCGTTTCCTCGATGTGATGGAACGATCCGCGCTGGGTGTAGTTATTGAATCCGTCGGTGCCGCCACCGATCACCATCTCACCCTTGTCGGATTGCGACATGTAGCCATGGACGGTGTTGGCCATGACCACCACATCCATGCAGGGCTTGATCGGCTCGGATACCAGCGCCTGCAGCGCCAGCGACTCGACCGGAAGACGGAAACCCGCCATCTCGGCAAGCTGACCTGCGTGACCGGCAACGACCATACCCAGCTTATCGCATTCGATTGCGCCTTTGGTCGTTTCGACACCTGTCACACGACCGTTTTCCTGACGTACACCGGTAACTTCGCATTGCTGGATAATGTCCATACCCATGTTCGAGCAGGCACGAGCATACCCCCAGGCCACGGCATCGTGGCGCGCGGTGCCGCCGCGTTCCTGCCAAAGCGCCCCCAGTACGGGGTAGCGCGGACCATGGATGTTGATGATCGGCACCAGCTCCTTGACACGCTCGGGCCCGATCCACTCGGTCTTGACCCCCTGCAGCGCATTAGCGTGGGCCGTACGCTGATAACCGCGGATTTCATGCTGGGTCTGGGCCAGCATCATCACGCCACGGGGACTGAACATGATGTTGTAGTTCAGATCCTGGCTCAGATCTTCGTAGAGGCCACGGGCCTTTTCATAGATCGCCGCAGACGGGTCCTGCAGGTAGTTGGAACGGATGATAGTCGTGTTCCGGCCGGTGTTGCCACCGCCCAACCAGCCTTTTTCGATTACGGCGACATTCTGAATGCCGTAGTTCTTTCCCAGATAATACGCGGTCGCCAGACCGTGCCCACCTGCGCCGACGATAATCACGTCGTAACGCTTTTTTGGTTCAGGCGAGCGCCACGCGCGCTCCCATCCGGTGTGATAGCGCAGCGCTTCGCGCGCCACAGCAAAGGCTGAATAGTGTTTCATGAGCGAATCCATCCGGTTCGGTGATTGGTCGCAGATATGCAATGCGAGGGCAAAATACCCCTGCCGCACAACGCCGCAATATAGCGCTATTGCGACATGTGTTCCATTCGCGGCCATTTGTCCCTTTTTTCATCGGGCTGACAGGTCTAAGTGAGGGCAACACTCTCGGAGAGCACATGACATTCTGGGTCCTGATCATCCTTATGGCGCTGCTGATCGCGGCAGTACTGGGATATACTATGCTGCGCGGGCGCCGCGGCGGCGAACCGGCAGCCGCATACGACCTGCGCGTTTATCGTGAACAACTGACCAGCGTTGACCGCGATCTGGCGCGTGGCGTGATTGGTGAGGCCGACGCCGAACGCGTTCGAAACGAAATCTCACGCCGCATTCTGGCGGCCGATGCACAGATGCGAGGTGAAGGTGGCTCTGGCGGGCCGGCCAAGACGACGTCTTTTATCGCGGTCTGTATTCTGGGGCTGATTTTGGTCGGCGGTGCCGCCGCATTGTACCAACGCCTTGGTGCGCCCGGATACGGCGACCTGCCTCTTTCGCTGAGATTGGAGATGGCCGAAGAGATTCGGGCAGAACGCCCGCGTCAGGCTCAGGCGGAAAACCTGTCGCAATCGACACCGGGCGTACAGTTGGACGAAAGCTATGCCAATCTGCTGAAACAGTTGCGGGAGACCGTCGCAGGGCGACCGGATGATCTGCAGGGCCATATGCTGTTGGCACAGCACGAGGCAAATGCCGGGAACTTCAAGGCTGCTTATTCTGCCCAGCAACGTGTCATCGAATTGTCCGGCACGACTGCAAGTGCCGACAACTATACCGATCTCGCCGAAATGATGATTCTGGCAGCCGAAGGATATGTCTCGCCCGAAGCCGAAGAAGCTTTGAGCCAGGCGTTGGAACGTGATCCGGCCCATGGTCCCGCACGATATTACTGGGGTCAGATGTTGGCCCAGACCGGACGACCGGACGCCGCTTTCGAGGTTTGGCAGGCCACTTTGCGCGACGCTCCCGCCGGCGCTCCATGGGCCGAGGCCATTCGTGGGCAAATCGAAGAACTTGCGTATCGTGCCGGTGTCTTCAACGCACCGCCCGCACCAGCCCCGTCCGGGCCGAGCCAGGAAGACATCGCAGCGGCCAGCGAATTGACCGCGGAAGAGCGGCAGGAAATGATCCGCGGAATGGTGGATCAGTTGTCTGACCGGCTGGCGACCGAAGGCGGTGCTGTGGAAGAGTGGGCCCGTCTGATTGCCGCACTGGGCGTTTTGGGCGAAACCGAACGCGCCAGCGCGATCCGTGATGAGGCCACCACCGTCTTTGCCGGAAATGACGATGCGCTGCAGATGATTGCCGCGGCGGCCCGTCAGGCAGGCGTTGCACAATGATCTGTGATGTGTTCGAGGAATTTGCCGCGGCCCTGCCCCCGACGACCGCCCTGATGGGGTTGGACCTTGGGGAAAAGACCATTGGCGTTGCCGTCTCGGACCGGATGCGTGGGGTCGCCAGTCCGCTGGAGACCGTGCGGCGCAAGAAATTTACGCTGGATTCGGCCCGCCTGCTGGAGATCGCGGCAGATCGCGAGATTGGGGGCATTCTGCTTGGCCTGCCCAAGAACATGGACGGAACCGAAGGACCCCGCTGTCAATCCACACGCGCTTTTGCCCGAAATCTGTCGCGTCTGACCGATTTGCCGATTGGGTTCTGGGACGAACGCCTCAGCACTGTTGCCGCTGAAAAGGCGCTGCTTGAGGCGGATACGACACGAAAACGTCGCGGACAGGTTATCGATCACGTGGCCGCAGGTTATATTCTGCAGGGAGCGCTGGATCGTCTGCGCTTTCTGTAACAGGTCGGAGACCGATGATGACCAACATGGTTTGGAAGAGGAACGAGGTCGAAAGCCCTTGCATCCAGATCTGCGTTGTCCACCCGACTGAGCGCATCTGCACCGGATGCTATAGAACAATCGATGAGATCAGCCGTTGGTCCAAAATGGACAGCAGCGAACGCGCCGGGATCATGGATGAATTGCCTTCGCGCAAACCGCGTCTGGCCAAACGTCGGGGCGGACGGGCGGCGCGGGTGGACCGCAGTTAAGCCCGGATCAACGATCTTCTGAAGATACAGGCGAGACAGAGTGATCTCGGGTCTTAAGTTGCCTTTTGGGATACTCTGACTGTTTGTCGCTCAGTTCTCTCTGAAACAGTTTCGTCAATTCGGATTGCCGAAGAACGTTTTTCGAATCTTCCCGTAAGGGCCCCGCGTGCGACGGGTTTCCATTTGTTGGTTCTTGTGCGGATTTACCGCGAAAAAGACGTTCAAAAATAAATTTATACAACATGTCAGCTATCCTGCAGCTTCGGTCGATTGTCGCTGCGGATCTCTGTCCGAACCCGGTTGGTGGCTCAAGGACAGCCGGTTACGTGAGTGGCAATCCGCAGCGACACGGCGCATTTATGTGGCGCATTCCCTCAAAAAAGGGGGAAAAAGCCACAAATTTCACCGCGAAATGACCGAAAGTCAAAAATTTCAAAAAATTTCGGTCACTTGCAGCGCAAAGTTACGGGGGTCGTTTTATTGGGGGACGTAGCGTCAAATTTCAGGCGGGTCTTTACGAAACTAACAGAGCCTGCCGGAAAACCAGCAGGCTCTGATCTGAAATACCGAAAAAGAAAAGTCGGGCCAGTGCGGACCTGTGTCGGCGCTCTCACCCACTCGGGTAGATGCACGCTGTTTTGGACGCCTTAACCAGCCGCCAGCCACGCCTTGGCATTTTCAAGGTCTTCAGACGGAAAGTACTGCGTGCGTGTGCCAAGAACATGGCTACCAACCCGCTCAGCCATCTTCTGCCAAGTCTTGTCCCCCACGATGGCCGCGCGGTCCAGCAGCCCGACGTGATTGCGGGCAAGGCGGAAATGCGCGCCCATGGCGGACAGGCCCTGCCAGCCTTCGAATTCGGTCAGATCGATCAGCAATCTGAACCCCGTTCGTCCGTGGATCAACGCGTCCAGATCCCGTTCGGCCTGCTTGTATTCAGCCGGGTCAAGCTTGCCCATCAGCTTGATCTGGACGCAGGGCTCACCAAGATCCAGAACGTGGATCGCGCCTAGCGACTCGCGTATCCAGCGGCGCGCGGTTTCGACCTCGGCCAGATCAAATACCTGTACGGGGCATGGCATGATCGGCGCAGCAAGGCGCACCCCGGTTTGGACCCACTTTTGGTCGGCAACGACGGCAATTCTGTCAAACCCGCGCCAGTTCCCCAGACCTAGCTTGGTATCAGCCCAAGCCGCACCCAGGTCATAGCCGCGAAATTCCTGCCCCATTATGACGATCAATCTGATCGAGTCGTGATCGGCTAACGCGGACTCAACCGCCGGAACCAAAGTCTCGGCATAATCATCGCTGGTAATTTCACCCGATAACTCGGCCTCGATCAGCGCACCATCTAAATGGGTTGTGATGGTAATCATCTTCCCAGAACCTCCAAAGTCAAAGAATGACAGGACGTTAGGGGGATTCGATCCATTCGGCTACTCCCCCGGGGCACTCGGGCCGAAAATAGGCAATCATTCGTCCATCTGGTCCGGCAGACGCGGTGCCACCCCAAGGCGCAACCCCGTGCAGGCAATGGCGGTGCAGGACATAAGCCTCACCCGGTCGCGCGGGCAATTCGATGCGCGGGCAGGCTTCGAACACCTGACGGCGGGCCGCCTGATAAATCTCGGTTATGTCGACCGTATGCAAATCCTCAGACCGGAGGCCGGCAAAAGCACGGGCAAATGCCGCGCCGAGGATTTTATGGCTGCCCTCCCAAAGCACCAGAGGCGCGGCATCCGCGCTGGCCTGCGTCAGCGGTATTCCCAGAATCCAGGTATGCGGCTCGTCCACCCGGCGCCGCCGATCCGGGCCGTTCGGTTTCAATCCGTCTACATGCGCGCCGTCCCGTCGGGCGCGATAGCGCGCAGCGGCTTCGTTCTCGCCCTTTCGCGGACGCGGGTATCCCGGATAGATCACCGAAACCTGCCCCTTATGCAGGGGTTGCGTGCCCAGATGTTCGGATATGAATTCCATCGCCTGACCGGCCAGTGGCTTTGAACGCCCCACCCTGCCCTTGGCATCGTTCTCCAAAGCGTCAACGCCAATGAACCACGTTCCTTCGCAATCATGCCACTGTGCATGAGCAGGATCGCTTACCGAGGCTCGAGCCGCAGGCAGAACGTGCGAAACCCACTCGGCCAAAACCGGATCATAGGGGAATTTGGCCCAGCCTTTACGAAAAAACGCCTCTACCATCCCAGCGCCTTGCGCAGCATGTTCAGCGCCACCAGTGTAAGAAAGACCGCAAAAACCCGCTTGAGCGGTTTCGGGTCCATCGAATGCGCCAGTTTTACACCCCAGGGGGCCGTGATCAGAGTCATCGCGACAACGATCCCAAACGCAATCAGATTAACTGCCCCAATGGTCAGCGGGGGCCGATGTTCCGCTGCGATATCCAAAAACAGAAACCCGATAACCGAAGGCACGGCGATGATCACGCCGAACCCGGCAGCGGTCGCGACGGCCCGGTGGATCGGAGTATTGTAAAGGCTCATCAAAGGCACGCCAAAGCTGCCACCGCCAATCCCCATCAGAACGGATAGAAACCCGACCGAAGGCGACAATGCGGCGCGCCGCACGTCTTTTGGCATTTGGTCACCCAACCGCCATTCCGACCGTCCCAGCCCAAGATAGGCACCGATGACCATGCCCAGCAGCCCGAAAAGGGCCTGCAAAGCTTCGGTCCGCAACGCCGAGGCCGCCAGAACACCAAAAACCGCGCCAACAGCAATCCCCGGTCCCCAACCGCGAAGGATATCCCAATCCACCGCACCTTTTTTGTTATGGCTCAGAACAGACCTGATGGACGTCACGATAATGGTCGCCAGCGATGTGGCTAGGCACATCTGCATCAACTGCGGCCCGCCATATCCAAGCGTCTGGAATGCATAGAAAAACGCGGGAACCAGTACGATCCCCCCACCCACGCCAAGCAATCCGGCCAGAACCCCGGCCAACGCGCCGATTACAAGCAAAAGGCCCAGCATCTGGGCCAGCATCATCGTCTCGGGCATTCTCCCCCCAAACCGGCAAACTGCCGTATCAACCTGCCTGCTCGACCTCGGGCAGTGGCGTCACACAATCCAGCGCAGCCAACACCAGATCAGCCCCGGCCCCGTCCTTGACCGCGCCTTCAGACAGCATCCGCCGCCATCCTCGCGCGCCTGGACGGCCTGCGAACAAGCCCAGCATATGGCGGGTGATCTGATGCAGACGGCCGCCGTTGGCAAGGTGTTGCTCGATATAGGGCACCATTTTGTGAACAACTTCAATCGGATCAGCAGCCTGTCCTGTGCCAAAGATATCGCGATCAGCGTTACATAGTATATCCGAGGGCTGATGATAGGCCGATCGCCCGATCATCACACCATCCAACCCGGCATCCAGATGTTCGCGGGCCTCATTCAGAGAAGTAATGCCTCCGTTGATCGATATATGGAGATCGGGAAAGGCCGCCTTCATCTGATGAACCAGAGGGTAATCCAAAGGCGGAATATCCCGGTTTTCCTTCGGGCTTAACCCCTGCAGCCACGCCTTACGCGCATGGATCGTAAAGCGATCACAACCAGCGGCGCTGATTTTTTCCAGGAACTCCGGCAATACCTGCTCTGGCTCCTGCTCATCCACTCCGATGCGGCATTTGACCGTGACATCAATGTCAACGGCCTCACGCATGGCGGCAACGCACTCAGCCACTCGCGACGGATCCTTCATCAGGACCGCTCCGAACGTTCCGGACTGAACCCTGTCAGAGGGGCAGCCGCAATTCAGGTTGATCTCGTCATAACCCGCCTTCGCCCCGAATGTTGCAGCTGCTGCCAATTCGTCTGGGTCCGACCCACCCAACTGAAGGGCCACGGGATGTTCTTGCGGGCTGAACTCGAGAAGATGCAAAGCGCCCCCCCGGACCAATGCCGGGGCAGTGACCATTTCCGTATAAAGCAGGGTTTGTGAGCTCAGCAGCCGATGCAGAAAACGGCAGTGCCTGTCGGTCCAGTCCATCATAGGAGCGACGGACAAGCGGGAGGCCATTCTGATCACCGCATTTTTGTCGGCGCATGTCACTGTTAGCCACCTTTCTCTTCTGCGTCTTTTAGAACTGGCATCGGCTATTCGGGGCTAGCGCCGATTTCCAAGGGCAACAAACCCAATTTGCAGGCTCCACGATCGAGCTAGATGCGAACAATCAATCATCCTAGTTCTGGGCGGTGCTTCACATAATGTAAAAGGGAGAGCTCGTCTACCAAACGGCGCATGCACAGGAACAGCCGCCGACCAGAAAACGCTCCATTCAGGAATCTCGCGCGTGAACTTGCTATTGGGGCACTGTATTCTGGTGCGGTCGAGAAGACTCGAACTTCCACGGGTGTTACCCCACAGCGACCTCAAGTAAACCGCGTGCCAACATTCCGTATAACGCACTGAATACTTGGTGTCTTTTACCGTATGACCTTCTTGGTTTCTTCGCGCAGTTAGGTACTGCGAGTACGACTGTTACTGTAACAGAATCCGGGCAGTCAACCCGTACATGTAAGGGTGAGTCAAGTTGACTCAGATACGGAACGCAAAGTTGAGCTTCGAGAATGCAGGGGGTAACGAGACAACACACCGCGCTGTGGCATTGTGTTACCCTTGGCCACTTTGAGGTTGAGGGAGGACTTGTGGTAGGGTCCTCCGCTTCATCAATCTTCGAATGCCTGCTGTGAGCGCGCAGCGGTCATTCCCGCAAGGTGCGCCGAACGAACGCTCTGAGCCCAACATACCGAAAGCTGCCCTTTTTTTACGAATGTCGGTTTGCAACCTGGTGCCATGGAAGCGCCAAAGTCCGAACCAGTTTTACCAAGGGCTTGCCGTACTAAATTCTTCAATGACTCTTGAAAACGTCTTAGATATGGTCAACGAAGAGTTTTTTAGAATTTGGAAACGGTTTAATGAGATTTTTGCCTTACTTAGTTGTGGCGTTGTTAATGGCAGCATCAACATCGGCAAACGCAGAGGCGCAGTTAAAGCCTTCTTCCGATGGCCGACCTTACATGATTTTCAATAGCTTTCAGGTTCCTCCGGAGTTGTTCCTTTCTTTTCGCGCGAAATCGACTGGCAATTTGGAGAGCATTCGGGAAATTTTGCCTATCAAAGATCGCAACCCAATAAGGCTCCGAAGAGTTGAAGATGAGATGTTGAGCAAAGTTAAGGAGTTGGTTGATCTTAACGAGGAGTCCAAGATTTACCTCGGTTTGCCGTGGGCTACCATAAAAGTACATGGAGACTATGATCGCGCTGGAAACAGCTTCAATTTTTTACTCCCAGGCGCTCTAAGTTATAAGTACACTGATACTGGAGAAAAAGGCCACATTGATGTTCAATACCCAGAACCGTTAACTTTTGGGGCTTTCAATAGTAATTCGATATGTTGTGGGAATGAAGATTTCTCGAATGCCACCAAATCTGACAACCTACTACTACATCAATCGAGCTACCAGATCGTAAGAATTTTTTTAGATAGTCTTGAGCGGGCCGAGCTAATATATGACCTTAGTGCCTCGGGTCGACTTCTCGCTCAAGCAATTTGCGAGCCAGTCTTTGTGGGGAAGATTTATGAGGGAAAAGTTATTGGTAAACATGGGAAGTTTGCCTGCCCACTCACTTTTCTTTCGATAGGGGAAACGAGCGGTAGCGGAGAAGTACTTTCTATTGGATATATTGAGTGGCAAAATGGTAAGTATGTTACCAACTACTACTGATTTTGTTGCATCTCTCACTGTTGCCAAGCCTAGATAATACGACAGTTTCTGTAAACCACCCGCTCATTGGGTGGTTTGCTTTCAAGTTTGGATAAAGGGTAGGTTAAAGTGCCGCGAAGGAGTGAGTGAGCAGCCTAACCTGACTGGTCCAATTTGATTGATGGCACAAGAACTATCCTCACCCAAGGGATTTCACCAAGTTTCTCAAGAGCCGGATGGGAGTGTCCCCTAAGTCCGCAAAGCCGAACTCAAACTACTCGGATTCACTCAGGGTTACCCAAGGCTTCCCTATATAACCCCAAGTCCTCCCTAGGCACCCTCGCCAAGAACCTAAGTTCCCCGCTATCCCAACCTTCTTCAAACACTTGCCTCAAACGACGCTTCTCTGCGTCCGTCTTGTTGCTCGGGTAAACCAATCCAACAATGTTCTCGTACATGTGCAGCGCCCTACCCTTTTCGTCGCGGTAGTAGATACGCATAAACCCATCAATGGCGTTAACGGTCATACCGCTTCGGTTGTTGTCTGCCCTCGTTTGGGGTGACCGGTTCAGTTCATTATTTGCCTGATCAAAGAGTTCAGGGCCGAGGATGGACAAAGCTTCGTTTGGTAGAGCGGCTAGAGAGGCCCTGAGAGACTCGCTGAGACGGTCTTTGGGTTTGGTCGCAGGTGGAGACTCTGATGTGGGTTGAGGCGGCCCTGAATCCGCTGAGGGGCCCTGTGTCTCACCTTCATTCATCTGGTGACATTCAAGATCATCTATGGTTTCATTTTGGTACTTCATTTTCAACCTGTGGGAATTTTCATCTTTGGAATTTGTCATTGTCATCGTCTTGATCGGCGCGGTTCTTTTCTTCGTGCTCCCCAGCAAAGACTCACGGAGGAAAATCGAGCCACCCTCGCGACCGATCTCCTTCGAGACCAATACCAGAAGGGAACCAAAGCGATTTGACGCAGCAAGTGCGCAGCCAGAAAAGACTGTCCTACAAGGGAACGCCCGAGTGGTGGATGGCGATACCATCGTGATACGCAAAACTCAGATACGTCTGTTCGGTATCGACGCCCCAGAGATTGACCATCCGTATGGCAAAAAGGCGAAGTGGGCGCTTGTGTCGTTGTGTAAAGGGCAAACCATTAGGGCTGAGACAACCGAAAAAGACACACATGGTCGAACCGTCGCGAAGTGTACTCTTCCAGACGGTAGTGATCTCTCAGCCGAAATGGTCAAACTCGGGTTGGCTATTGATTGGCCGAAGTTCTCCGGTGGAGTGTATCGCCCTCTTGAACACCCGGATGCTCGAAAAAAGCTATGGCTGGCCGATGCGAGACAAAAGGGACGAATACACGTATTGAAGCAGTTCGAGGCTAAGCAAGCGGCCAAAAAGGCCAATAGCGGCTAAGTGTCCACGTCCACGGGATAGTCCAATTGCTCCGATGGTATCTGACTATGATAGGAAGTCGCCGGTACTCTAGGATCAATCGGTTGAACCTTGTGTTCCTTCACCAGTTTAGCCGCCGTTGAAAGGTCGGTACCGGTGGCGGTACCTTCCTTAATTTTTACGATCAGTTCCCGAACGAGTAGCCCGTTGAGTTCTTCGAGTTCACCTTGGGTGGCGTTCTTGATGCTTTCGGTGTCCACGAGATCAGGCATAAGGTTCCCAAAGTTGATCGAAGGCTTCAACTGCTTGTTCTCGGGTCAATTGACCTGTTGCGGCCTTAAACCAAACATTCCGAACGATCGCCTGTTGGTCCCGTGTGCCGTTGTCAGCTAGATCGACAAGAAACTCGATACGGTCCATCCCTAGCCCATCGCCCGTTTCAAGGTATTGATGCATTACCTGACCGCCAACTTCCTCCATCTCTGAGTATGCCTCTTGGAAACGCGCCTCGGAGACACCCATCTTATCATTGAGGAATGCCAGTCCGTGTTGGCTCAATTCTCCATTGGTGACGATATCCCGACCAACAGTGTTCAAAGCCGCCTCTCCGTTTTCACCGAATGCCAGCTCGAATCGATCCAAGAGAACTCGGGTTTCTAGCGGTCGGTCGTCCACGGGTTCCTGCTCCGGAGAGTTCTCCAAGTCTTGCGAGAATTCGTCTTGAGGCGAAGTAAATTGGCCCTCACTAATAGCGCCGATGGATCGAGCCATCTCCACCTCCATCTCTACGCCGTTGATTTTCACAATGTCGGTGGGTCGAAGTTCGCCCCCGGAATGGACACGAAACCCGTCACGCATCACTACGCCTAGATTGTTGTTAAACTCATGATCTGGGATATGTGTTGAGCCTTCTTTGAAGTGACCCTTAGCACGGGCCTCAGCGGTTACATCACGGGTAGTCGCAATAAACTCGTTTGAGTTGCGGAGGTTGCTATTAGGTACTGCCGCAATATCCTCGGCGCTGATGTTATCAGTTGTCATAATATACTATCTTCTTTCTCAGAAATTTCGAGTGAGAGGCCAAGGGCCTCGTGAGCCTTCATAAGAAGGCGATGGTCGGAAACCCAAGCCCTGCCCATCGCATGATCGACAGCGGCACTAAGTTCCTTCCCAATGGCGCGGACTATGGGTCCTGCCTTGAAACGGTTGATGGTGACCTTCTTCGCCACCTTTTCTTTGATAGGAACCGGTAGGTTCTTGATTGGATCATCCGAGATGTACCAAGGGTGCTCCCAACGGATGACTTTCTCTTCGGTTTCGGTTTTGGTGAACCCTGAGTTGGCCAGTACAAACTTCCCCGCCCATGTATCGACAAAGAAACTCCGAGCCTTAGCAGCCCCACGTTTACCGTCAGGCATCCGCCAGAGGAACTCTGACCAAAGACGACAAGCCATGTATCTGACCATCGCATCTGATAGGGAGTTGTTTTCTCTGTGGACGTAGTTGGAAAGGATCACCCAGGCTTTGGCCTTTTGGGTGTATCCCATGTTTCCCTCAAGCCGAAAGAAAGGCAGAGCAAAGGCTGGATTGTGGGTAATGGTGCGTTGGGCTGAACCCCAAGACGACTTGAAGGAACGCTTGGCAAAGTCGGTGGAGAGGTAGTCCTCTTCGAGCCAAGCCTTGATTGCACCTTCGATGGCCCTGAGTTCACCTTGGGTTGGCAGTCGGTTGGTAGGGTGGCCGTACATCCGGTTGCGCTGATAGTGAGCCCGACAGTACCCAGAGACCTTCACCCGATGATTGTCACAACCCGAGACCGAACATTGCTTGGCCTCGTTATTAGCCTCGTATGCTTTTCTTCTCTGCCTCAGCGCCTCTCTTGACGCCTTGCTTCGCCTACCCGCCGGGATGGTAGACAAGGGTAGCTTAGCCATCCTCAGCTTCTCTCTTGACGAACAGAGAGTGGATCAACAGCTTCCCGTTTTCCAACCTTTTGGCACTTTCGGTAACCACGTGGACACCGACAGTCTCCAAGGCTTTACGCCCTTCGCTGCCCTCTGGGTAAACAAAGGACTTCATCCCGACACGCCAGAAAGGCTTGGAGAGTTCCAGATCGTTACGGACTTGAAGAGGATGATAGGGGCCAGATTTGGCGAGTGAAAAGTAGTCAACTAATACAGGGATAATTGACGAAAAATTTGAAACGTATTCCATTGGTGTTTTCCTAATTATTTGATGCACTTAGGTCGGTTCTCCCCTTTAAGGATGGCCTCTGTAAGATGTTGTAATTATTAATAAATTTGGAATGCTGAGGCCCGAACCGAGCCTCAACTATTGGTGACCCAGAGTTGCTATCGGGTTATCTTGAGTTTTTCTTCGGGCTGCGCATCTTCGTTGACCCACTCCAAGAACAGCCTTCTCATTCGCCCACTCGGCAGAAAAAGGGTAACCGATGGGTCAGAGATAGAAGATCGACAGCGAATACGAGAGCGATACAGAAATTGGAGTAGTTCAGATACCGCGAAGCGTTCTTTGAAAGCTCTGTCGCTCTCTTTTCCCAACCATTCCAAGATGGCAGGATGGACGAAGTAATCGTACAGACATATGACCACTGAGCAATTGCGAAACTTGTTCAAGCCCCTCACGCCCGGATTGACCCAACATGCCCCGAACATCTTAGATGCTTTGGAGAACCCGCTTGGGGCGGTCTCATCGAATGCCGATCCCGTTCGACTGAACCAGTTCTCTTTGGCGCAACCGATCATAATTAAATCTAAAGCGATGCCCTTTAGTAGCCTTCCACGCAGGTTCTTAAGTGCATTCTGCACTCGTGGATAGTACCGCAGCCGCGCCTTTGGTTTGGTCTGTCCAGTATACGAAAAGCTCAAACCGGATACTGCCGGGATATCTCTTAGCGTAACCCAACGCCTAATCTCTCGTCGTAACTTGGCTTCCTCGGCAAAATCCCGGTTGATCACATAAGGAACATTAAGACGCTCCAAGTATGCCGCGAGTGGTGATCCTTCAGACATAAAGGTCATGATGGTTACCGAGTTCCCAGCAGTCAGCAGTTCCACAGGTATCGGAATGACAAACATGTGTCGGGATTGGGTGACATAGAGCAGCCCTGCTTTAGCAGCGTCTAGTAGACTGGAAGTTAAGGTATCGGATACATCACCTTTTCGTTCAGCCCATTTGGCTGTTGGTGTGACCTTTCCGGTGTCTCGATCCACAATGGCATAGCCATCTCGGACAAGAGCCTCCCACGTACCTTTCTTAGGTCCTTGAGGAACTTTGAGGGGCTCAAGTGTCTCGTCAATCACAAGCACATAGTCAGCCAACCAACCATCTTGTCTGAGTTCAACGATTGAAGGGTAAAGTGCATGGGTTGTCACCACGTTCATACCTTGGCGAATAAGGGTGTGTAGATGGTCGCCTTTGGTTCGACCTGAGTGGGCTACAGGTTGCTCAAAGTGAACCCCCGCCGGGTTGTCGATCACCTCTTGGCATTGCTCTAGGTATTCATGAACCACCAGGTATTTCGTGTTCGGGTCGAACCCTTGCAACAAGGCTTGGGTCTTTCCAGTACCCATCGGGCGGTCATAGAACATGACAGGAGGACGCGGCCCTTGAGTGTGTTTCGGTGGAAATACAAAACTCGAATAATCCATTGATATAATTGATAATGATAGGAAAGCAGGGCTTTACCCCGCAGTCCGACACGATGCCGCCAACGCGACAAGATAGAGACGGTTGAGATACCGTTGTGTCGGAACATGAGTGGACTTGAGGTCCACCTCTGCGACCAAGACAGCGCATAATGACTGCTGCTTAAGTCAATGAGTGTTTCGCAAGCTAGTAGTAGAGTTCATGAAAAATGAAAGAGCACGAACAAAGCTATGAAACGAGATCTCCATATGACAACTTTATTACGACGCCCCCAGAGTCCACAGAAGGCCCCTCAGAGCCCCACAAGCACTAACTCGACCCAACCTACGCAAATCCCAGAGCAAGACTCAGGGCCTCTCTCAGCAGCTCTCTGAGTCTTCCATCCAATCCAGACTAGCAGCCATCCAACCACAGGAAACGTTGGCTTGAACGCAATAATGATCTGGACAGTTGCCGCGCCTCTTAGAAGCTCTAACCCGTACACCTTATGCGCACAAGTCAAGGTAAGCCATTGAAACAACGTAGTAAGGTACGAGCAACAATACCCGAAGCATCAACGATCAAGCGTGTGTGTCGTACCATATGACGCTTTAATTCCCCTACCCTGCCTCACAGCAGATCGAAGGTGGACTGTCGGTTTGCCTTGGGTGGACGGTCGGTTGGGCTGTGAGCGAACCCTAGGGGTCACGGGGGGTAGACCGGGGCGGACCTACCGATATTACCCTCACAGATTTTTTGTAGAATACTAGCCGCGTAAAACATTTAGACGAAAAATCTCACGAACTCACGACAGCCCTCGACACCGCATACGACACGTATAAAGTGTCAAAATCAAACAAAAAACAGGCAAGAAAACGGTACGTAAAGTGGGCACGACTAACATACTTCATATCACGGATTTACATTACAAATTCGAACGAAAATTCAACCAAGGGATTGTTCTAGACGCTTTACTAGAGGACATCCAGAAGCAGTCCGACCGAGTCGGAGAACCTGATCTTGTGGTGTTTTCGGGTGACCTGGTACACAACGCAGACGACACAAACGCCTACGATAAACTATATGACGAGTTTATCGAAAGGCTCTTGGATGTCACCAACTGTGATCACTCTAGGCTGTACCTCGTCCCGGGAAACCACGACTTACACCGAACAGCGGTGAAAGAACTTGAAGATCAGCACAATAAGTTGACGGAACTTTGCGCTACACGCGATATTCTAAATGAACAGTATTTGAGCGGCAGTATCTTCGAATTTGCGCAAAGAAAGAGCAGCAAGTTCTTTGACTTCCAGAACTTCTTTGATGCCGAAGGCCGGTTGTTCTCCAACGAGATTGTCCAAGTCTATGACCTTCCTGAAAAGGGCGTTTGCCTCGTGTGTCTCAACACGGCATGGATGGGTTTCGCTGGTCTAGATAAAGTCAAAGACTTAAGTAAATTGCTGTTACCAGAAGCGGCGCTCATTGAAGCTTTCAAATACGTACCAAAGGGAAGATTTGTCGTTGGCGTTCAGCATCATCCGTCGAATTGGCTCACTGAGTTCTGCGAATCCGACTTTAAGGATTACCTAGGTGGCAAGATTGACCTGCAACTAGTGGGACACGTACACGACCCTCGCCCAATCGTCTTTCGAGAGGCCCGAGGTACCACATTTCAAAATCAATCGGGCGCCCTGTATACTTGGAGAGAAGACCGCTACCTTGGGTATTCATTCATTAGGATATCCCCTGAAAACAAACATGTTGAAGTGTGTTGGCGCTCTTACTACGACAAACGTAGATGTTTCGATGAAGCCACGAATGTAAACGACACTTCGGGGTGGTTATATTCATCTCAACAAGCTGAGCGATACTTCGGCGGCTTGTTTGATGATTACAAAAAACAAGACGTAATAAAATGGGTCTCCAAGACGGTAAAAACCCAATTTGAAACCGAATTTGAAAAAGGTTTACTTGACCGCCCTACAACCGAATTCTTTGTACCACCTCCTCTACATCGGCAAGTGTTTGCAAGTGGAAACGCTGAGGAACTAGACACATTTGAGAAGATAGAGATCACCTTTCATGATTTATGTTCAATAAGCGACAACGTTCTGCTGCAAGCGAGACCTGAGTATGGAAAGACGACACTTCTACAACAACTCTGCATTCAAAAATGCAAGAACGCAGAAACCAATAAAAATGATCGGCACTTTATCCCTGTCCTTCTAAAGTTCTCCGACTTTAACCCGGGTACCAAACGGGCTGAAAAGGCAATCAGAAACATGCTTCCAGACCTTCCTGCAAGCTGTACGCTCGAATCTCTACTACAAAATGGCGCGTTTTTGATATGTGTTGACGATGTAATATTTTCGAACAGCAAAAACATGACGAAACTTAAATCGTTCATGTCCACATTTAAATCAAACAGATATGTTCTCTCCACTCTTGTGGCTGGAAAATATGACGGAGTACAGATAGACACAGGACTACCGGCACAATTTGAGCAAGTAACTCTTGGAACGCTAAGGCGCAAAGACATTCGCTCACTTGTTCAGAAATGGGATTGCCAAAATGGCGAAGAGGAAGAACTTCTGAATCGAGTGGTCCGGGAATTAAAAGCAATAAATGTGCCATATACGCCACTTAACAGCACACTGCTACTAGATATCATTTCCAATGACCAATCTTTTTCCCCACTTAATCGACCAGCCCTTATTGAGAGATTTATCGAAACACTTCTAAAGAAAAGGTCCCTATCTGACATCGAACGTCGAAAATTTGATTTTCGCAATCAAGTTCACTACCTTGGCTACGTAGCCGAGTATATGTGTAAAGAAAACGACTACATCCTAGATTATGATGACCTATTTAGGATAACCGATATCTATCTTAAAAAATTGGGATTGGGATTCGGCGCTCGCGAAATAATTGAAAACTCAATTACATCTCGGATATTCCAGGAAAAGAAAACTGATAACTCAGTATCATTCAGGTTCAGGGCCTTTCTAAATTTCTTTGTTGCCGCTCAAATGAAAGCAGACAGGGGTTTCAAAGAGTGGGTTTTCGATGAGCAACGATATCTAAGCTATTTGAATGAAATTGAATACTACGCTGGCTTGGAAAGGAATGACTTAGACCTCCTAGAGATGGTGGCAGAAAGACATGACAAATGCCTTAAGGAAGTGTTTGGCGAGAAACTGCTTGAAACTCTTGATGAGAATGGAGACAAATTCATTCCGAATTCCTTTGAGGACAACAAAAGGTACTCCGAAGACCTCGCTGATGAAATTGGAGAAACGCCCATGTCAGCGGCAGAGCGGGATGAGGTTTTAGATACCGAGATACCCGCAGATGCAGAAGGACGCCAGGAAGTTTTTCGACCAGACACAAGTTCCCCCCAGGCGCGATATGTGTTGTCACTTATGATGTATACAGGATTGGTTAAAAATACCGAACTAATAACCGATTCTGATAAAAGAGAGCATCTAGCTAAAGTACTAAGAAGTTGGGCCATTACCACGATGGGCTCGTTTTTGGCGATTCCAAGTTTGGTAAAGCACCGAAAAATGACTGCGAACGGATTAACTTACACCGTTTCCTATCCGAGGGAATACTCCGACGAACGAGTAGCAAAACTAATTTCAATAAACATGCCAAAGGAAATCGCTAGACTCCTGTTTATGCTGATTGGCACTGAAAAGTTAGAGGTGCAGTTAACTCAGGGATCATTGGGTGAAGGTGAAGAACCAAGATTGGTTAGCTTTTTCCGAAACTCGCTGTACATGGACTTAAAGTTTAAGCAGTGGTGGAAAATACCCGGTCGTTTCTCGCAACAAGTCAAAGATAATCATTTTTTTCAAGAAGTAATGCTGACAAAGGCCACCGAATTGTATCGCCTTGGCGCGTTTTCGAAGGGGGTTGAGGCTGAACTTCAAGACGAGATTGTTGACAGCTTCGCACGTTTGTACGCACCGACTTCGAAGCAAATCCAAGAAATTCGCAGCAAGAAGAAGGCGAACATGCGACGAGCCAAGCTACTGAATTCTCTCAAAGCAAAAATAGATTAGAACAAGGCTAGGGGGCTGAACTCGTTGGTTTTGAGTACAGCCCCCCAAGCAATCTACTCTATTCCGGTAAGGCGTGCGCTTATAGAGCTGGCATTCTCACGGTTTCTCTGCATTCTCTCAAAGAACGCCTGCCCCCCCTTGAGTGCCGAAAAGACTTTCGAATGGTTGTCCATCCACGTCTCTGTGGCTTGCTCATATTCCTGCTCGATGCTTGCGATGGCCTCCGCCTTTGTTCCCACAGTTCGCGCCCTAAATATCAAAGTATTTCTCAGAGTTAACTTTGTTGTATCCTAACCGTTCAACTTCACAAAGGGCCACCAAGCGGACCTTCGCTGCGGTTGCGGCACCGATCATCACCAATGGCAGCAACGCGCAGAGATCGGACGTTCGTGAAGGCAGCAAAAAAGGTCTACAACGAGCCCACTTTGCCTGATGATGCGCTCTGCTCGAACTTTCGGTTTCTAGGAAATCGTCCGAAACTTGCCAAAATTAAATGGAGTTCGCCAAGGGTTGTGGCATAAGAATATTCAGTGATTTCGGGCGTCACGCTAACGGTGACAAAATCGATCGTTTTTGGTTGCCGCGTTATGTCCTAAGGTCTTTTGTCCGGCCAACTGGCAATGCAGAGCCAAGGCGACTGTACGTAAGAGCCGCTCTTCTTGAAAATGGGAGCCCAATAAGGTAAAAAAAAACATGTAAGATTGCTTTCAGCATAGATTTATTTGAGGGCGCATATGAAGCCCAAAAAGGTCATTCTTTGGACACTCTCGATTTCAGCTTGCATTGCTGTGCTGGCCTTTTTCGCGATGCCAACTATGCGATTGGATTATTCACCTCCGCCAACAATAGACACCCAACCAACCAGTGGAGTTTGTAGCCCAACCATCTCCAGTGACAGGACCATTGTACTTGAATGTGAGCCCTTCGATTGCGGCCCAGGTGAACACTGTGGCCCGGAAATGCCTCTTCCGCTAATTCCGAGCCCAAATCTGTGCATTCTAGACCCTGGGCTTTGTAGCTCAGATTGCCCGGGGCCTGGTTGCCCAGGCGATCCCACTTCACCTGGAGACAATTGCATAACACTCGGTGTATCTGGCCCTTGCCTGGATAGGGCGCTTTTCTCCAGTCTCGAAAGGGCAGAATACGCCTTCAACGCACCTCAAGAGATGGCGGTATCCGAACCACAAACGATTGCTCTCGTGATTGACACAACAGGGCAGACCGACTTTTCTGCTGAGCTAATGGCATTGCCAGGTGTTCAGGTCGAAGGCGAAATACCAATATCTCTTATAATGGAGGCAGAGATTGTCGGCCCTGCCTTTGACATCACACCAAGCGGCCGCCAAAGAAGAGAACTTTCTGAGCTGAACCCAACTCGTTGGGATTGGGAAGTGACACCCAAGCGAGACGGTAAACATCAGCTAGAAGTCTCTCTTTATGTCATCGCTTCGAGAGAAGGTGAGAGCATCGGTGAAGAGAAAGCACTCGCGGAACGACACGTCATCCTGGTCACCGTCTCGTCACTCAACAGGATTATCGACTTCATTGCTAAGGTGGACCCAATTCTGGCCTTCGTCTTAGCAATCGGTGGAGCAATTGCAGCCGTTCTAGCTTGGTTCGGGTTCAAGAGTTGGCGGGATGTCTCCGGTACAGAAGACGGCAAAGACAATCCGCAGAAGATCGAAGTGACAATCAAGAATGCACCTAAAGACGAAGCAAAGTGACTAATTTTGTGCAACGTGGATAACTTGCCAATACTTATAGGTTTCTGTCACCAGCGAAAACGACCCTTTTTAACAATTCTCGTTCCTAAAGGCAGCCATAGGTGCGACCGCAGCGAAATGGTGCTTGGTCCCGCTTATCGACCATCCGACACCGGACTTTGAACGTCCGGAATGTGCGGTTCGCTACGTGCCGCGCTTGCAAATGACCAAAGTGTGGCCAATGGCAGGTCAGGGCTCAAACTTCAGGAGCGGATGCGTGGATACTAAAGAATCATAAAGCCGTGCTTCTTTCTGAAATGCTTGGCAAGATTCTTCGCTTTTGTTTGGACGAAGCACTCCGGGCATTGAACCATCTCGTCTCCATCAAATTCAAAGCTTTTAGGATACTTGATTGGCGCAAGTATTCTGAATGTATACATCTCGTTTTCAATCCATCGGACGGACGAGCAGCGCTTATCAAATACCACCATCCGGCCAACGAGGAAGCCCGCGCTATTTTTGATCAGAAGGAGGAAATTGTCCTTCTCACCAGTTTGGACATTCACAAGAGTGGTCTCATTGAACAGTGAAGTTTCAGCCTCGGAGACAACCCCGGCCACCAACTCGGTTTCGGCGCTCGCGGCGGAAGGCAATTTGTACTCGGTCGAGAGCGAGTTTCGGGCGGCGGTGAAATTGCCTGAATCCATACAGCTGTGTTTGTACCAAGGTGGCCCCAAGGGAGGATCAATCCAAACGCTTCCACCATTGTGCCGGATGAAGAAAACGGCATCCCCGCATTCGGGGCAGTTTGTCGAGAAGCATGTACTTACTCGACTACTCAGGTAACCAGAAAAAGTGTTCGCACTTGAGCTGCCTCCTGAAGAGCTACATCCACCATGTAGGTGAAGCGGAATACATTGCCCACCAATGTACCTAAATTCGATTGGTTGCCCGCAGCGGCTGCAAATTGCCATCTCAAACCGCTACACCTATTCGCTGTTTAGCTCCCATCCCATGGTGTCTGCCATCGACGATGGGATGACGACTAACAGGATGCGAGAAAGCATCAGACTGTCTAACGTGTGGCCGTCGTTGGCGTCACCATTTGTGTCCAACCGCGCCCCGCGTAGATGTCTGAACAGTGACCCGTTGCTTTGGTGGTAACAATTGGCGACTTTGGTCCAGTGGAACATCTCTGTTTCCTCTTGAGCCGGAGTATTGATTGCGGTCACAAGCCAAGCCACCGCATTTGTGCATTGATCAGAAATATTTGCGAGCTCCCAGAGGGAAAACTCGCGGGTCTGAATCGCTCTGTTCAATCTCGCGTTGTCAGTGGTATCTAGCTCGCTCTTAAGCCATTCAAGCTCGTTCGGCGATAGCCTTGGAAGTCGGTTGTCAAAGTCCTGCCAATAAGCCTGAATCGCTATCGCCATTTCGGTGCGCTGATCCTTGTTGGCATAGATATCGGAAAATGGAATCGCTGCGTAGGCGCGTCTAGCCGTTTCTATGTCTGTGTAGGCGCTTGCCGAGGTGCACACGCACAAAAGAATTGAAGCAAGATATAGGCGCACTGAAACCTCGGGTATAGCAGGCGAATAGCGGGAATATAAAACCAAATAGAGCATCACAAGATTGCACTCTATCCTAACTGCGTACAACAGCTTTGTCCGCTCACCTGTCTTTGCCACCTGACGATGGACGTCCGGAACCTGCGGTTCGCGACTTGCTGCACTCGCGATAGACCGAAGCGTAATCAAAGGCGGCTTTGGGCTCAAACCATCAGTATCGAGTGCGCCAACGACCTCCTAGCATATGACGCTGGATATCAGTACCATCCTCTAGGGTGCAAAGACACCAAGACCGACCTGAGGGCGTCACAACTGCTGATATCCAAAATTGGGTCGGCCTCAAGCCTGCTGCGGCTAGTCGAAATAGTAACTACTGGGGAGACGGTGCGCCAGACATGCCAAATTCCGGATACGGACTGATAACAGTGACGTAAAATCCCAATGACCGGCGCAAGCGGGAACTTCGGTTAACCCCGAGAGGCGAAGCATTCGTAAATCAGTTGGAAAGCATTCTTTCAAGTCCGTCATAGAAAATCGCAAAACCAAATAAGGGCCAGCGTAATTGCCAGCCCTTTGAAACTTTTGATTTATGGTTGAGGGTTAACCTGCCAAGGTTTCTAACTTCCCGTCCACAGGGTGCCTTTCACCAGTTACTTCCTCATAGGCATGCATGGCGTCTACAAGGCGCTTCTTAAGACTTTCTGAGTCATACATATTGCTCAAACCCCATCCTGTTTCGAGTTCCAACTCAGAGGCCAACTCAGCATTTTTTCTGTCCACCATCATCAAGTAGTGGAACATGACCCGCTCATGCAGTGCTTGGGCTACCGAAAGTGTTCCGACGCTTTTCATAGTCTCGAATCCTCTTTGCTCGTTTGGTTTCTTGGGGTTTGCTTTCAGTTTGCCACAGGCTGAACAGAGGGCGACACAAGGCTTCCCCCAAGTTCAGCATAAAGAGCCTCAAAGGTAGTTTCGATCAGGCCCACCAATTCAGCCCTTTTCGCATAGACGCTAATTCCTAAGTCGTCTTTGTTGGAGTGACCTACCACTAGGTTCCTAGCCTCTCGGGCAACGCCAGCGTTGACCAAAGAAGAGACCGCAGTCCTTCTAAATGAGTGCATATCCCACTTCGTATGATCCCCCTCCAATGCCTTTCTAGCCTTCTCCAAGGCTTTCCCTAGGTAATGGCTAGGTTGTTTGTCGTATCCACCCAAGTTGATCCTAGGGAACAACCGACCAACATTCTCAAGGCAAGACGGTTCGACCACAGTGGCCCTTTTGATTGCCTCCCTTAGCAACTCACAGTCATCATCACCCACAATCATGACCATCCGCTTCCCTGCCTCAGTCTTAGCCTCAGGGATATTAATACGGATGTGGTTCCCCATGTCCTCAAGGTCCGACAAGTAGCGCCCACAGATTTCATTCAATCTGCATCCGGTGACCCAGAGTAGACGAACGGTTACGAACATTTCGAATTGGTATTTGAGGGCTGAGTTACCAGCGATGTAGGTCAGAAGGCTTTCAGCTTCCCCTCTCGTTACTGGTCTCAGCTTTTTCTCCCTAGGGTCCACCTTCTTCTTCTGACCCGCGACACGTCGCAGGAGAGACGAAAAGGGATTGCGAACATCTGGATCGACCAAACCCCAGTGATCCAAGACGCGCCAGTAGGAAGCAAGACAACACTGATAGGATTGCAAAGAACGAGCCGAAAGAGGTTCACCGGTTCGTTCTGACGGTGTGCGCTTGAGATGTTCCATGAACGCGAGAGCAAGCGACCTGTTTATTTCTGTGACGTCGATATTCCCTGCGAACGCCTCGAAGCCCTCAAGGTGCTGTCGGTATCTCGCCTTGGTGGATTCCTTGATACCATCCGCTTCTGTCAGCCACCGATGTGCCGTATCTCTGACAGAAGTCCCCTCCTGTGGATTGTGTCGCGCCACCTGTTTCACCACAGGTTCCGGCGTCGCACCCTGTCCAATCGACGCAAGAATTTCCGGCAAGACTGCTTTTCGCCTGACTAAAGCCTCAGCCAAATCTTGAGTTCCGAGACCTCGAACGATCTCTTTTTTACCGATGATAGCTTGATATTCGTTGGGGACAGCGACTCTGATTGCGTATCCCTTGCCTCTCTTAAAGAGGCCCTTTGGCACCCGTACATCCATCTCTAAAGGCTCCAATTACCGTTACATTCGGTGAAGAAACCTGTTGAAAATCAAGTACTTGGTGCGGTCGAGAAGACTCGAACTTCCACGGGTGTTACCCCACAGCGACCTCAACGCTGCGCGTCTACCAATTCCGCCACGACCGCACTGCCTAGGCTTGGTAGAGGGGCGTATAGACGGTCGTGTAAGGGATGTGAAGGGGCAAAAACGCCGTGGTTTGAATTCGTGTGAAATGGCAATATCTGATAGGTCGGATCACGTACCCCAGGCATAGGCAGGAACACTCAATGACGTCGTCAGAATCTCAACCCGTTGTACAAATCGATATTGTCTCGGATGTCGTTTGCCCCTGGTGCATCGTGGGATTTCGACAGTTGGATCAGGCGCTCAGGAACTTGCAGGTATTGGCCCGCCTCAGATGGCATCCGTTCGAGCTTAACCCGAATATGGGACCTGACGGCCAGAACCTGCGTGAACACATAACCGAGAAATACGGCAGTTCCGCCCAGCAAAGTCAGCAGGTGCGCAACCAACTGACCGCCTTGGGTGCTGATCTGGGTTTCACGTTCAATCTCGACGATGATAGCCGAATCGTGAATACGTTCGAGGCGCACCAACTGCTCGACTGGGCCGAAGATCAGGGTCGGCAGCATCCGCTGAAGATGGCGCTGTTCGAAGCGTATTTCACTCAGCAGAAAGACGTGTCGGACCGGGAGGTACTGGCTGAAGCGGCAAAGACGGCGGGTCTTGATCCGGCGAACGCACGTGCGGCCCTAGAATCTGGCGCGCACGCAGCCCCGGTCCGCGAAAAGCAACATTTCTGGACAAGCCGGGGTATTTCGGGCGTCCCGTCGATGGTGTTTGGCGGAAAATATCTGCTGACAGGTGCGCAGGGTACAGACACCTATATGCAGGCTTTGCAGCAGTGCGTGAATGAGGCTGCATAGCCTCTTTCGCTTGTTGTTGCGGACAGGTATGCACCGGGCATGGAATGGAAGATCACAGACGGGCTGACCGACTATGCAGCCGCAGTATCCTTTATGGAGGAGCGCGCGGCGGCTATTGCTGCGGGTCAGGCCGATGAATGTATCTGGCTGCTGGAACATCCGCCACTTTACACCGCGGGCACGTCGGCCCGCCGTGAGGACCTAACTGACCCGGATCGCTTTCCGGTCTACGAGAGCAAACGCGGCGGTCAGTACACCTATCACGGGCCGGGACAGCGGGTGGTGTACGTCATGCTGGATGTCGGCAAGCGCGGTCACGACGTTCGGAAATTTGTGAAACAGCTCGAATCCTGGGTGATCGCGGCTCTTGCTGAATTCAACGTGCGCGGCGAGATTCGGGATGGGCGCGTTGGTGTTTGGGTTCAGCGCAATGACAAACCGCTGACCGTTTCTGGCGCCCCTGCCGAAGACAAGATTGCCGCCATCGGAATCCGGCTGCGGAAATGGATTAGTTTTCACGGCATCTCGATCAATGTCGAACCCGAACTGGATCACTTTTCGGGAATTGTGCCCTGCGGCATCTCTGAACATGGTGTGACATCATTGGTGGATTTGGGCCTGCCGGTTACCATGGCGGATGTGGACGTCGCGCTGCGTCGCACGTTTGATGAAGTTTTCGAAAGCACCCAAGTCTGAACTTTCCGACCACCGCGAATCACTGTGAGACTTCGAGGCGAATGACAATCGGCTAGATTCTCCGGTTCTGTTTCTGATCAAGGCGAAAGATTTCCTGTGTATCGGGAATTTTCCCTTATTTTTCGGTGAATCTTCAAATCCGGCCAATACAAACGCAGCAGTCGAGGGTAATATGAATCTACCATTCTCAGAGTGAGTGGTGCGTTAAACCGGAAATCGCGGACTATCCGTGTGGACCGATAAGTGCTTGGTTACGAGTCTGCCGTTCCGACCCCATATCGGAACGGCAATTCCTTTTCCGGACCTGCTATTCTTCGAGATGCCCAAACCTGGACGAGCCGATACAGGCGCTGTCCTCACATTCCAGTTCCAGCGTTGCATGCGAAATTTCAAAGCTGTCGTGCAGAGCGGACTTTACTGCCGTTTTGATCTCTTCGCCGCTCATCCATGCATCGGGCGCAATTACGAGATGCGCCGTGAGAGCCGCCTGTCGTTCCTGCATACTCCAAAGATGCACGTGATGAACTTGGGCCACACCTTCGACGCTCTCCATGGCGGTCGCGACCTCTTCGGGGTCAAGACCCGGTGGTGCGCCAAGCATCAGCACCCGAACGGTGTCGCCGATTTCGGCCTTTACATGCCAAAGAATGTAAAGCGAGATCAGGATCGTTACTGCCGGATCAACCCAGGTCCATTCAAACAGGATCACAGCACTGCCCGCCACAATAACGGCAACTGATCCCAGAGCATCAGCAACATTGTGGATGAACGCAGCCCGGATGTTCATGCTGTCTTTGGCCATCGTGTAGGTCAGCGCCGCGGTGATCAGATCGACGATCAGGGCAAGTGCCGCGATCCAGACCACAACCCAACCGTTAATCGGCTCGGGCTGCCAAAAGCGCATGATGCCTTCATACAGAAGATAGACAGACAGAACTACAAGCGTCGTGTAGTTGACCAAGGCTGCCACAACCTCGGCCCGTCCGTAACCAAAGCTCATACGGGCATCCGCGGGTCGTCGCGCGATCTTGCGGGCGAAAAAGGCGATAATCAGCGCGATTGCGTCCGAAAAGTTGTGCAGAGCATCGGCAATCAACGCGAGCGAGCCGGACAGAATACCGCCAAACACCTGCGCCACGGTCAGGATCATGTTGACGGCTATAGCCCAGGCAACCCTCGCATCTCCGGATTGAGGGTCAATATGATGATGAGCGTGTCCGTGACCCGCATGTGAATGGTCATGAGCCATTGTTGTGCGTCCCTTGTTCTGGTCCGACACTACATGTAATTCCTCTAGTCACTAGAGGTTCAAGAGGCTTTGGAAAATTGTTTTCAATCGGAGATCTGTCGCGACGAACCGGGGTCAAAGTTCCCACGATCCGGTTTTACGAAGAAAGGGGGTTGTTGCCCCACCCCGAACGCACGGCAGGTAATCAGCGCCGCTATGATCAGGTCGCGCTGGACCGTTTGAAATTCATCCGCCATTCCCGTGATCTGGGATTGCCGCTGGCGGATATCGAGGCACTGCTTTCACTTGAAGGCGCGCGCGGGAACGACCTTGATCGCGCTCATGAAATTGCGGAACGGCAACTGGCGGATCTGCGCAACCGCATAACCCAGCTACGCCGTCTTGAGACGGAACTCGCCCGCATCGCGACCGCCTGTGATGGGCGCCACGATCACGTGTGCGCCGTCCTTCACGCGTTTGGCGATCACGATACCTGTTCGGGATCGCACTGATTGCGTGCCTGATTCAGTCCAGTGCAGCGCGGATTTTTTCCGCATGTTCCGCGATCAGGTCAAAATCTCCCATTGTGCCGGGTGGGCGGATTGAAACGCCCTCATAGCGTGGCAAAACGTGGAAGTGCAGGTGAAACACCTCCTGCCCCCCTGCAGCCTCGTTGAATTGCTGAACGGTGACCCCGTCCGCGTCAAAAGCCTTCATCACCGCTTGCCCCATCTTTTGGACGGTCGCCATAACCGATGCCAGTTGCTCGGGTGATGCATCCAACACGTTGCGGCACGGGGTCTTTGGAATGACCAGAAGATGGCCATCCGACCGGGGCATGATATCCATGAAAGCCAATGTATCGTCATCTTCGTAGACGCGCGTTGATGGGATTTCGTCACGAAGAATTTTCGCAAAGATATTTTCGGAATCGTAGTCGGTCATAACGGATCTCCGGTCTGGGTACTTGCGCTTGTTTTTGCGGGCACCATCGCTGACGGTCAAGCACAGAAAATGCCGCTGCCCCGGTACAAAATCCCTCAGCCGCTGAAATTCTGACCGTGCCAGACGCTGCGCTTGAAAACTGACAGACGCCCCCCATATTGCGCCTGTCTGCGTCCTTGCGTCGGGTGGTGCCGTGTACCCCCCGCGACAATTATTCTTGATCCAGATCAAACTCGACCATTGAAGGTCACCCCCTCACCTTCTAAAACCAGCAGGAATCCCGCGCGCCGGAGAGGTCCGGCTGCGCGGTTTAGTTGCAACAGGAGGCACCTAAATGGCAGACGCAGCCATTCATGGTCACGAGCATGAAGACAATCGCGGTTTCTTTACCCGCTGGTTCATGTCGACCAACCACAAGGACATCGGGCTTCTTTACCTGATCTTCTCGGCGATCGCCGGTCTGATCTCGGTTCTGATGACCGTCTACATGCGGCTTGAACTGATGCACCCCGGTGTTCAGTACATGTGCCTGGAAGGGTTCATGGCCGATCCTTGTACACCAAACGGACACCTGTGGAACGTGATGATCACCTATCACGGTGTTCTTATGATGTTCTTCGTGGTCATCCCGGCCCTCTTCGGCGGATTTGGCAACTATTTCATGCCGTTGCAGATCGGCGCGCCGGATATGGCGTTCCCGCGGATGAACAACCTGTCCTTCTGGCTGTACGTCGCCGGTACATCGCTGGGTGTGGCATCGCTGCTGAGCCCCGGTGGTAACGACCAGCTCGGTTCGGGCGTGGGCTGGGTTCTGTACCCGCCGCTGTCGACGACCGAAGGCGGCATGTCCATGGACCTTGCGATCTTTGCCGTACACGTATCGGGCGCCTCCTCGATCCTCGGCGCGATCAACATGATCACCACCTTCCTGAACATGCGTGCCCCGGGCATGACCCTGTTCAAGGTACCGCTGTTCAGCTGGTCGATCTTCGTCACCTCGTGGCTGATTCTTCTGTCGCTGCCGGTTCTGGCGGGCGCGATCACCATGCTGTTGATGGACCGCAACTTTGGTTTCACCTTCTTTGATCCGGCCGGTGGCGGTGACCCGATCCTGTATCAGCACATCCTGTGGTTCTTTGGCCACCCGGAAGTGTACATCGTGATCCTGCCCGGTTTCGGCATCATTAGCCACGTGATCGCGACCTTCTCGCGCAAGCCTATCTTCGGCTACCTGCCGATGGTCTGGGCGATCATCGCGATCGGTGTTCTGGGCTTTGTCGTGTGGGCGCACCACATGTACACCGTTGGCATGTCGCTGCGTCAGCAGGCGTATTTCATGCTGGCCACGATGGTCATCGCGGTTCCGACCGGCGTTAAGGTTTTCTCGTGGATCGCGACCATGTGGGGCGGCTCGATCGAGTTCAAGACGCCCATGCTGTTCGCCTTCGGTTTCCTGTTCCTGTTCACCGTTGGCGGTGTGACCGGTGTGGTTCTGTCGCAGGCTGGCGTGGACCGTGCCTATCACGACACCTACTACGTGGTTGCGCACTTCCACTATGTGATGTCGCTTGGCGCCGTCTTTGCCATCTTTGCCGGTGTGTACTTCTACTTCGGCAAGATGACCGGACGCATGTATTCCGAGTTCTGGGGCAAGGTTCACTTCTGGCTGTTCTTCATCGGCGCCAACCTGACCTTCTTCCCGCAGCACTTCCTGGGCCGTCAGGGCATGCCGCGCCGCTACATCGACTACCCCGAGGCGTTTGCCCAGTGGAACTATGTATCGTCAATTGGTGCCTTCGTGTCCTTCGCCTCGTTCCTGCTGTTCTTCGGCATCGTGTTCTACGCCCTGTTCCGTGGCGCACGTGTGACCCAGAACAACTACTGGAACGAATATGCGGATACACTGGAGTGGACCCTGCCTTCGCCGCCGCCCGAACATACCTTCGAGCAGCTGCCCAAGCAGGAAGACTGGGACAAGGGCCACGCGCACTGATCCCGGCACCAGCAAACTAAAAGAAAACCCCGCCGTATCCCGGCGGGGTTTTTTCATTGCGTTGCGGTGCTGGCGCCTGCCCAAAGTGGCCAAGTATCGCCAGAATCCCAAAAATCCGCTATTCTTGACGGGGCCGCGAACAGGTTATCCGGAGATTTCAGATGCCCGAGATTGATTTTTGGTATTCCATTGGCAGTACATATTCCTTCCTGACGGTGATGCGTCTGAATGACTGGTGCACCGAACATGATGCCAAAGTCCGGTGGCGCCCGTTCAACGTGCGAACCGTTATGCTGGATCAGCAGAACATCCCCTTTGCCGGCAAACCGGCAAAAACGGAATATATGTGGCGCGACATCGAACGGCGCGCCGCCAAGTATGGCGTACATGCAAGCCTTCCGGCCCCCTACCCGATTTCCGATCTGGCGCTTGCAAATCAGGTGGCACTTTTGGGAATGAAGGATGGTTGGGGTGAACGTTTTACGCAGGCTCTTTACCGCATTTGGTTCGAAGAAGGCATCGAAGCCGGCAGCGAAGCGGCGCTGACCGAAGCCCTTCACCGCTCCGAGCAGGATCCATCGCCTGTGCTTGCCCGTGCACGCGAGCCCGAAACCATGGCGGCACTGGACGAGGAAACAAATACCGCTGTTTCACTGGGCGTATTCGGCGCCCCCAGCTTTGTTGTTCAGAGCGAGGTTTTCTGGGGCGACGACAGGCTTGACGACGCGCTATCATGGGCCCAGGTCGGTCACGTGGTCTGACGGGTCAAACCACAATCGACATCTTAAAACACCGCGCTATTCTTCGCCTATGCCCTATAGGTGGAGTCAAACCTCGGATTCGGTGCAGGAACTGCGCTTGTGGCCGCACAATTCGCTGCCGCCACAAGGTGCCATGGTTACCGTAGTTCTGGTGTTTCTATTCGGCTCGATCCCGCTGCTTGCGGTTCTGGGATCGGTCATCTTGTGGGGGTTACTGCCGTTTCTGCTGCTGAGTGTGCTGGGCCTGTGGCTGGCGTTCAAATCAAACTATCGGGCGCGCAGCGTATTCGAGGTCCTGACGCTATCCCACAACCAGGCCCGGCTGGTGCGTCATAACCCGCACGGGCGAAAGCAGGAATGGAACTGCAACCGCTATTGGGCACGCCCCGAGATACACAAACACGGCGGGCCGGTTCCCAATTATGTCACATTGGTCGGGGACGGCCGCGAAGTGGAAATCGGTTCATTTCTGTCCGAGGACGAACGCGTCGAACTTTATGGCGAACTTGTCGCCAAGCTGCGCAGTGAATCTGCCCAGTAAACTCGCTCAATTATGTGCTTTACTGATCAGCAATCGCCATTCGGCGCGGCACACAACTGGTCTTTGACCATGGGTCCGACCTTGCCGAAATCCATCTGACCGGTGAATCGCGACTTCAGCTCGCCCATGACCTTGCCCATGTCCCTGATCGAGCCCGCACCGGTTGCTGTAATCGCTGCGTGAATGGCCGCCGTTACCTCGTCATCGTCCATCTGCTTGGGCAGGAATTCCTCGATGACGGCAACTTCACGCAGTTCACGCTCGGCGAGATCCAGACGCCCGCCCTCTTCATAGGCACGCGCGCTTTCCTTGCGCTGCTTGGTCATTTTCCCAAGGATTTCAAGCACCTCGGCATCGCCGCAACCTTTGGCTTCTTCATTGTCAGAGCCGCGCGTCGCGATATCCCTGTCCTTGATCGCAGCATTGATCAAACGCAGGGTCGACAGCCTTTCAGCCGCCTTGTCTTTCATTGCCTGTTTAAGGGCGTTGTTCACCCTTGTTCGCATATCCATATGATCTGCCCATCCCCATGGAACCGGAAACCTGAACATATCGAAACAAAAAGCGCGACACAACAGCAGAGCATATATGCTAACCTATTGAAAAATAACAATAGCCCAAAAATTGATCAGACTTGACCCAGCGGCTCAACCCCCTTAGGAATGCGCCGATTTACCCAGCAGGAGAGTCGCGCCATGGCCCAGAATGCCACGTCCAAGCCCACCGCATGTCTGGCTTTGGCCGATGGAACACTGTTCTACGGACACGGCTTCGGCGCCACAGGTCAAACAGTTGCGGAATTGTGCTTTAACACCGCGATGACCGGCTATCAGGAGATCATGACGGACCCGTCCTATGCGGGGCAGATCGTGACCTTCACCTTCCCCCATATCGGAAACGTCGGCGTCAACCCCGAGGATGACGAGACCGGTGATCCAGTTGCCGAAGGCATGGTCGTCAAATGGGACCCGACCGAGCCGTCAAACTGGCGCTCGGCCGAGGAACTCAAGGACTGGCTGGCAAAACGGGGACGGATCGCCATCGGTGGCGTCGACACCCGCCGCCTGACCCGCGCAATCCGGCAACAGGGCGCGCCGCATGTCGCCCTGGCCCACGATCCCGACGGCAACTTCGATATCGAAGCTCTGGTCGCGGCTGCGCGTGGATTTGCAGGTCTTGAGGGCATGGATCTGGCCAAGGAAGTCACCTGCTCGCAAAGCTATCGCTGGGATGAGATGCGTTGGGCCTGGCCGGACGGCTATGCACGCCAGGAAGCACCGGTACACAAGGTTGTTGCGATCGACTATGGTGCCAAGCGCAACATTTTGCGCTGCCTTGCGTCCGCCGGATGCGATGTCACCGTCCTTCCGGCCACGGCAACCGCTGCCGAAGTGCTGGCCCACAACCCGGATGGCGTGTTCCTGTCAAACGGCCCCGGCGACCCGGCCGCAACCGGCGAATATGCCGTGCCGATGATCAAAGAGATTCTGGACAACACCGAATTGCCTGTTTTCGGCATCTGCCTTGGCCATCAGATGCTGGCGCTGGCGCTTGGTGGCCAGACCATCAAGATGAACCACGGCCACCATGGCGCAAACCACCCGGTCAAGGACCTGGAGACCGGCAAGGTCGAAATCACGTCGATGAACCACGGTTTCGCCGTTGACGCCCAGTCGCTGCCGGATGGTGTGACGGAGACGCACAAGTCGCTGTTCGACGGATCGAACTGCGGTATCCGCATGACCGACCGCCCTGTTTATTCGGTTCAGTATCACCCCGAGGCTTCACCCGGACCGCAGGACAGTTTTTATCTGTTCGAACGGTTCTCGGCCGCAATGGCCGAGAGAAAAGAACAGGTGTAACAACCTGCATAATCAGCCTTAACGGGCCATTAACCTTGTTCGAGCAACTCTGGCGCCAGTCCAAAGCGCCGGAGTGGCTTGATGAGTGAACATAACCTCCAACGCCTAGCGCCCGCCCACCCGGTTGCCCGCATGCGGCCACCGGTGCCGCTGGGGCGGATTCTGACCACGCGCGGTGTTATTGACGATGCGCAGTTGCAGCGGGCGCTGCACCTGCAATCCCGTCAGAACGCACCGCTGGGTGAAATCCTTGTGGGTGAAGGCTGGGTGAACCGGGGCGAGGTGCTGGACGCGCTGGCCGAACAGAACGGGATGCAGATTGCAGACCTGCAGGCCACGCCACCAGATGCCGCGCTTTGTGCGATGCAGCCCGTTGAGTTTTGGCTGAAGAATAACGTTATTCCTTGGATGCGCATTGGACCGATTGTCCTGATCGCTACGTTCCGGCCAGACCGGTTCAATGAAATACGTGATGCGTTGCAGGCAGAGGGGCAAACGTTTGTTCCCGTTCTCGCCAGCATGGATCAAATCGACGCTGCCATTGCCAGCCAATACTCTCGCCCGTTGGCGCTGGCGGCCGAAAGGCGTGTTGAGCCTTCGCAAAGTTGCCGAACCTGGACACCTTCATCACGGACGTCTTGCGCGGCCCTGTTTCTCATGGCGGCCTGTGTTTTTGTGCTGGCACCTCAGTCTGGCTTCACAATCCTGTTTGTAATTGCGCTTATCACCTTAATCTTATTCATGATGCTGCGGTTTGCAGGCCTGATCGCCTTTGTTCAGGACCGGATTGGCCGCATGTCCGCCAAGACCGAACCCACCCCCGCCGATCACCGTTTGCCCTGCGTTTCGATATTGGTCCCGCTTTATCAGGAGCGCGCCGTGGCTGATGTGCTGATACGCCGGCTTCAACGTCTGACCTACCCGCGTTCTCTGCTGGACGTAATTCTGGTCCTTGAAGAAAAAGACCATGTGACCCGGGATGCCCTTGCCCAGATCGACCTGCCCAGCTGGGTCCGCGCCATCGAAGTCCCCGGCCTGAACGGTTTGACCACAAAACCGCGGGCGATGAACTATGCGCTGGATTTCTGTCGCGGAGAAATACTGGGCGTTTGGGATGCCGAGGACGCCCCGGCCCCGGATCAGATCGAAAAGGTTGTCCAGCGGTTTGGGCAGACACCAAGGGATGTCGTTTGCCTGCAAGGTATTCTGGACTACTACAACCCCCGCACAAACTGGCGTTCGCGCTGCTTCACCATCGAATATTGTGGCTGGTTCCGCGTCATCCTGCCCGGAATAGCCAGAATGGGCCTTGTGATGCCGCTGGGCGGAACCACCTTCTTTTTCCGGCGCGAAGTACTGGAGGAACTTGGCGGCTGGGACGCCCATAACGTAACCGAAGACGCGGACCTTGGGGTCCGGCTGTGCCGCGCCGGATACCGGTCAGAAATGATTGATGCCGTTACCTATGAAGAGGCCAATTTTCGTGCATGGCCCTGGGTCAAACAGCGTTCGCGGTGGCTAAAGGGATTCATGGTCACATATCTGGTGCATATGCGCTCGCCCGCCGGTTTGCTGCGCGATCTGGGGGTGAAACAATTTCTGGGGGTGCAGGCATTCTTTCTTGGCACATTGGGGCAATTCCTTCTGGCCCCGGTGCTCTGGGCGTTCTGGTTGATTTTCCTTGGCCTGCCGGAACCTGTTACCAGCCTATTTTCTTCCCAGCTGATACTTGGCTGCACAGTCCTGTTTCTGGTGGCAGAGGCGCTCAATCTGTTGATCGGCGTGATCGGTGTGTCGTCGCGACAGCGGCGATTCCTGATCCCGTGGGTGCCGACTATGGTGCTGTACTATCCACTGGGGGTCGTGGCCGCCTACAAAGCCCTGTGGGAACTGGCGGCCAAACCTTTCTTTTGGGACAAGACAGAACACGGGCATGCCGACGAAGAAAACGCCGTGCTCTGATCCTCAGCGGCTTTCCCGCCGATCCGCGTCCTGCTTGAGGCGGGTCATGAAGGCAATCGAGATATGATCCGTCAGCGCCTTGTCTGCCGCATCCTCGTCCCGGGCAGCAATCGCTTCGACTATGGCCTTATGCTCACCCTGTGCGATTTCACCCCTGCCCTGCGCCGCAAGCGACGTTGTTGCCATCAGAGCCATTGTGCGGTGCACAAGATCAAGCTGCTGAACGAGATAGCGATTGTGTGACGCCAGATGAATCTGTTCGTGGAACCTGCGATTGGCGCGGGACAGAGCGGTCGGGTCATTCACCAGTGCATCGTCCTCCTGCACCATATCCCGTAGAACCTGAATTTCCTCTTTGGTCGCATGACGGGCGGCAAGACGCGCCGCTAGCCCTTCCAACTCGCGCCGGACAACGTACAACTCCGCCATCTGGTTGTGGTCAAGAGAGGCCACGATCAGTGACCGCCCATCCCGTTCCAGCAGAGACTGCGTTTCCAGACGTTGCAGTGCCTCGCGGATCGGCGTGCGCGACACGCCGAACCGTTCGGCAAGTTCAATTTCAACCAGACGATCGCCGGGTTTATAGACGCCTACGTCTATTGCTTCCAATATCAGGCTATAGGCGTCTTTGTTGGTCTGACTCATCTGTCGTTTTCTCCCTGTTCGGAACTGTCTATCCGCCACACCGACACGCGATCAAGCCCGGGCATTGAAAACCGCGCCATCGCGTCCTAAACCCATGGCATGGTCAAGCCTGCATTCGCCCACGTCACCCAATGGGTGTTCGATCTCGATAACACTCTGTACCCGCCACACATGCGCCTGTTCGATCAGATCGAGGTGCTGATGACCAACTATGTGGTACAGGCCCTTGGTGTTGAAAAGACCGAGGCCGACCGCCTGCGGTCTCATTACTGGCGGCAATACGGGACAACGCTGGCCGGGCTGATGGCCGAACACGATCTTGATCCCGTTCCCTATCTGCATGCGGTTCATCAGGTCGACATGAGCCACATGGAGCCTGACAAGGCGCTGGCCGATCACATCCGTGCACTGCCCGGAAGGCGTATCGTCTATACCAACGGCAGCGCGCCCTATGCCGAAAGGGTACTCGCGGCGCGAGGGCTAAGCGGGTTGTTCGATGCGATCTATGGGGTGGAACACGCCGACTATCGTCCGAAACCGGAGCGGGACGCGTTCGAGGCGATCTTTGCGCAAGACGGAATCGACGCGACAAAGGCCGCCATGTTCGAAGATGATCCACGCAACCTTGCCGCCCCCCATCAAATGGGAATGCGCACGGTGCATGTCGCGCCAGAGCCTCATGATGCCGATTTCATCCACCATCATACGGACGACCTGACGGGGTTTCTTGGCCGCCTTTGCTAATCCGTCAGACTGCGACGATCTGCGCCTGATACAGTCACTGCCCGGCACTTATATCCGCCGCAGCGACGAACAGAACGGAGAGTCCCATGAGCGCGATCGAAATGCCCCGCCGCCTGCCCATATGGCAGCGTCTGGTTTATTCCATCCCCCTGTTTGGCTGGATGGCTCGGGATGTGGCCGACGGGCAGCCCGAGGATTTGTGGTACACTGTCGCCGCGATCGTTGGCATGTGGGGCTGTTCGATCATGCTGTTCGGCCTGCCGGGGCTGTACCTGCCCGCGCTGGCCATGGTGCCAGTGATGTTTCTGATCCTTTTGCTCATCTCGCGCGGCTGACAAGCGGGACAGGATGTCACTTGGTATCCGGCGCGGATCGACCATAGGGTTCGCCAGCAACGGAGATACTCACCATGACTGACAGCTGTGACATCCTGATTTCCGGCGGCGGCATTGCCGGGCTGACCGCCGCGGCGGTATTTGGTGCGGCGGGTTTTGACGTCGTCTGCGTCGACCCCAGCCCGCCGATTACCGAACGGGATGTCGACGGGTCTGATCTGCGGACCACCGCATTCCTGCAACCCTCGCGCGGCTTGCTGGAGCAATGCGGTCTGTGGGCGCGGCTGGCAGAATATGCCGCGCCGCTGCAGGTCATGCGCATCGTGGATGCGGGCGGAGATGTTCCCGAACCCCGGGTGGTAAGGGACTTCAACGCTGCCGACATTTCCGATCAGCCGTTTGGATGGAATCTGCCGAACTGGCTGCTGCGGCGCGAGATGGTCGCACGTCTGGCCGAACTGCCCAATGTGGATTTTCGCCCCGGCACAGGCACAAGCAGCCTGTTCACGCGCACTGCTGAGGCGCGCTTAGGCCTGAGCGACGGCAGCCGCATCCGGTGCAAGTTGGTGATTGCCGCAGATGGCCGGAACTCGCCCATGCGCGAGGCCGCCGGAATTGACGTTCATACGACCCGCTATGGTCAAAAGGCGCTGGCCTTTGCCGTCACGCATCCGATCGCCCATGACAACGTCTCGACCGAAATCCATCGTTCGGGCGGGCCGTTCACACTAGTGCCCCTGCCCGACTGGCAAGGTCAACCATCCTCGGCGATTGTCTGGATGGAACGCGGGCCACGGGCGCTGGAATTGCTGAACCTGGACCCCGAAGAGTTCGAGGCCGCCATGACAGAACGGTCCTGTGGCCTGTTCGGTCCGCTCAAACTTGCTTCGCGCCGCACCATCTGGCCGATCATCAGTCAGTCCGCAGAGCGGCTGTCGGGCGAGCGTGTGGCGCTGATGGCAGAAGCTGCACATGTCGTGCCACCCATCGGCGCGCAGGGGTTGAACATGTCACTGGGCGACTTGCGCTGCCTGCTGGAACTGGCACAGGCGCGGCCCGACGGGCTTGGCGATGCGCAGATGCTGGATGCCTACCACAAGGCCCGCCATACCGAGGTCGAATTGCGGGTCAAAGGAATCGACCTGCTGAACCGTGCCTCGATGGTTGAAACCCGCGCCCTGCGGGACGCCCGGGCCATGGGCCTGAACGCGCTTTATTCACTGGCACCGGTACGAAAGACACTGATGCAGATGGGCCTCGGCGTGCGCTGAGGCCCAATCGAATTTACAGCACCTGATCCAGTGCTCGTCTCAGCCGGGAAATGGTGCCATCCACATCATAGAGCTTGTCCAGACCGAACAGGCCCAGCCGGAAGGTGCTAAAGCCTGCGGGCTCATCACACTGCAAGGGAACGCCTGCTGCGATCTGCATGCCCAGTGCGGCGAATTTCTTGCCATTCTGGATCTCGGGGTCAGAAGTATAGCTTACGACAACGCCCGGCGCTCCGAACCCTTCGGCAGCCACTGAAACGACCCCCTTGTCCTTCAGCATCGCGCGAACGCCATTGCCCAGCGCCCACTGCGCCTCGCGCAGCTTTTCAAAGCCGTAGTCCTTGGTTTCCAACATCGTATCGCGAAATGCGCGGAGGGCATCCGTCGGCATGGTCGCGTGATAGGCATGACCGCCGTTCTCATACGCCTGCATGATCTGGCGCCATTTCTTCAGATCTATGGCAAAACTGTCCGAAGTCGTTTCGTCCAGGCGCGCCCCGGCCCGCTCGGACAACATGACCAGCCCGGCACAGGGCGACGCGCTCCACCCCTTTTGCGGGGCCGAGATCAGGACGTCGACACCTGTCGCCTTCATATCTACCCAGACACAGCCCGAGGCGATGCAGTCCAGCACCATCAACGCGCCGACCTCGTGCGCGGCGGAGGCCATGGCGGTGATGTAGTCGTCTGGCAGGATCACACCGGCAGCGGTTTCAACATGCGGCGCAAACACGATGCCCGGACGCTGTTCCCGAATGGTCGCCACGACCTCTTCGATCGGTGCAGGGGCAAATGGTGATGGATTTGAGTTGCCTGTTTGCCTGGCTTTCATCACGGTACTTGATGCCGTCAGGCCGCCGGTTTCAAAAATCTGGCTCCAGCGATAGGAAAACCAGCCATTCCGTACCACCAGCACATCGGCACCGCGTGCAAACTGGCGGGCGACTGCTTCCATCCCGTAGGTCCCGCCACCCGGGATCACCGCCACTCCGTCGGCATTATAAACCTCGCCCAGCAAGGACGAGATATCCCGCATCACCTGCTGAAAGGCCGCGGACATATGATTGAGCGAGCGATCGGTGAAAACGACCGAGAATTCCTCGAGGCCGTCAGGGTCGACGGTTTCAAGCAGTGCAGGCATGTTTTGTCCTTTCTGACTGGTCCCGGAATTTCTGAACGTGGCAGCCGGGTTGGTAAAGCGCAAAATTCAATTCAAGTGACGCAAGGTCAAGTGCCTCTAGACCAGTCAACTCACCAAAAATGAGTAGTCAAGGCATTGAGAAATGGCGCCAAACAGCATTACGGCACCTTTACACTCCTGCGTGTTTCTGAACAGATATGCACACTCGTAACAAGAACGACGGAGGTCGCGTGACGGTTCAAAAACGGATAAGTTTCCAGGTCATACGTGACGAGGTGAAACGGCGTATCGAAAGCCGTGTCTGGCCTCAGGGTTCACTGTTGCCAACGGAAACGCAACTGGCCGAAGAATTCAATTGCGCCAGAGCCACCGTAAACCGCGCGCTCCGCGAACTTGCAGATCAGGGATTTGTCGAGCGTAAGCGAAAAAGCGGCACCAGGGTAAAGAAAGAACCCTCCAAACAAGCCAAGCTTGAGATTTCGCTGACCCGGCAGATGATCGAAGATCAGAACTCGGAATATCGGTATTGCTTGGTTGAACGTAACGTGATCCTCAGCCCTGCGTGGCTGGCCGCGCAACTTGGCGTGGCATCCGACACCCGCATCCTGCACGTCGTCTGTATGCATTACGCAGACAATCGCCCCTATCAACTGGAAGAACGCTGGATCAATATCGAGGTTCTACCCGACGTTGAGCAGGCGGATCTGAGTGAATCCGGCCCTCATGAATGGTTGTTGAGCGCGGCGCCCTTCACCGATGCAGATGTCGCATTCTGCGCCATCTCGGCCGATGGAAGGCTGGCGGAGTTTTTGGGGACGACGACGGGCGCACCGATGATCCAGCTGGAGCGCACCACCCGGCTTACCGGACAGCCCGTGACGTTTGCCCGCATGACCCACCAACCCGGTTTTTGCGTCAGAACCAGTTACTGACACCGGGTCATCCGATGGGGCCAGGAAGACGCTCCTCGCTCAGCAGAACATTTGCCTCGACATCACCGGCGCCGGGCAAAGTCATGATCCGTCGCCGCAAAACCCGCTCGAAATCTGAAAGATCCCGGGCAACGACCCGCAGACGATAGTCATAGAGCCCCAGAACATGTTCGACGGTTTGCACCTCGGGGATGGCGCTGACGGCGCGCTCGAAATCCTCCAGACTGATCTGCCCTTTCCGCGCCAGTTTCACGCCAAGAAAGACAGTGACACCAAATCCCAGCGCCTCGGCATTCAAACGCAACCGGCGCCCTTTGATGACACCTGCATCCTCCAGACGCCGAATGCGCCGCCACGTCGCCGGCTGGGACAGCCCGAACTTGCGTCCCAGCGCGCCTGCGCTTTGCGTAGCGTCCTGCGCCAGTGCGCGCAAAAGCTGTCTGTCAACATCGTCCAGCTCGATCATACCGGTAGAACCTCATCACGTTTCACCCGCGCGATATGCATCAGCGCCTCGATATCCGCGATGTGCGGCAAGGGCAGGATTCGGTCGCGATACAGCTTTTGATAGTGTGACATATCACGCGCCAAAACTGACAAACGAACGTCCACCCGGCCCAGAAACGTCTGAATCTCGATCACCTCGGGCACCTGACGCGCCCCGGCAATGAATTCATCAAAGGCACGCGGCTGCGTTTTGTCCAACGTCACCCGCAACGATACCTCAACGGCATAGCCAAGGGCCGTCCAGTCAATGACCGCCTCCTGACCTTCGATGATCCCTGCGGATTGCATCTTTTCGATCCGGCGCCAGCACACGCCCTGAGAGATCCGGCAACGTTCAGCCAGTTCAGCGGTGGACAGGCTGGGTTCGGCCTGAAAATGACGCAGGATACGCCGGTCGGTATCGTCCAGCATGATTTTTTCAACTTTTTCCAGAACTGCGAATTATTCTTTCGATCATTCCGGAATACTCGATCCCATCGCCATCGCCAATACTGTTTCGGCCCGATAAAAGCACGACAATCAAAACTGAAAGGACCGGCGAAATGCGCGTCTATTACGATCGCGATTGCGACATCAACCTGATCAAAGACAAAAAAGTGGCGATCCTGGGCTACGGTAGCCAAGGTCATGCCCACGCACTGAACCTGCGCGATTCGGGCGCGAAGAACCTTGTCGTCGCTCTGCGCGAGGGTTCCGCATCGGCCAAGAAAGCCGAAGCCGAAGGTCTGGAAGTCATGGGTATCGCCGAAGCGGCGGCTTGGTGCGACGTCATCATGTTCACCATGCCCGACGAACTGCAGGCCGAGACCTACAAGAAATACGTCCACGACAACATCAAGCCGGGCGCTGCAATCGCATTCGCACACGGCCTGAACGTGCATTTCGGCCTAATCGAGCCGAAAGAAGGCGTCGACGTCATCATGATGGCCCCCAAAGGCCCCGGCCACACCGTACGCGGCGAATATGTCAAAGGCGGCGGCGTGCCCTGTCTGGTTGCCGTGGACAAGGACGCGACCGGCAAGGCGCTGGAAATCGGTCTGTCCTACTGCTCGGCCATTGGTGGCGGACGTTCGGGCATCATCGAGACCAACTTCCGCGAAGAATGCGAAACCGACCTGTTCGGCGAACAGGCGGTTCTGTGCGGTGGTATCGTCGAACTGATCCGTTGCGGTTTCGAGACGCTGGTGGAGGCAGGTTATGCTCCTGAAATGGCCTATTTCGAGTGCCTGCACGAAACCAAGCTGATCGTTGACCTGATCTACGAAGGCGGCATCGCGAACATGGACTATTCGATCTCGAACACTGCCGAGTACGGCCAGTACGTCACCGGCCCGCGCATTCTGCCCTATGAGCAGACGAAGAAAGCGATGAAAGAGACCCTGTCGGACATCCAAACCGGCAAGTTCGTGCGCGACTTCATGCTGGAAAACGCTGTTGGTCAGCCGACCATCAAAGCGGCCCGCCGTCACAATGACGAGCATCAGATCGAGCAGGTTGGCAAGAAACTGCGCGACATGATGCCGTGGATTTCGGCTGGCAAGCTGGTCGATCAGGAAAAGAACTGATCAACAGATGCCGCAGCATCTGAAAAGGCGCCCAAATCGGGCGCCTTTTTTATTCGCATCAATCAGTAACGACCGAGTTCGATCTTCTTTTTCTCAAGGGTCTTGCCGTCAGATGACATCGCCTTGATGACTGCAAAATAGAGGTTGTTCCTGCCACCCGAGCATGGTGGCAGATAGCCTGCGGATTCATATTGACCCGTGCCGCGTGCAGCCGAAATCACCTTTGCCTTGCCTGGCAGACTACCCTTCAGTCCGGGCACCGAATACAACTCGGCCGAACTTCCTTTGACAGGATATCCGATTACCCCGTGACCGCCGTTTTTTGAAAGCGGGCGATAGCTACGGTCGTTGTATTCGACATAGACCCAGGCCGTACCATTTGGCAGCCCGCTCACCTGCATCGGCGGAGTTGCCCCCTTGCCCCCGAACAATGTGCATTGCTGCCCTTTCGGTACGCGCTTGCCATCCCATCCGCCCTGCAACGCAACGGACATGTCTGCCATTGCGGTGCCGGCACCAAGAATCAAAGCAGCGGCCACCAGGGTTCTCTTTACGAATTTCTGCACAAAAAAGTCTCCACAACATATTATAATTGCGCCATTTATCCTTTGTGTATTTTCGAATGACAAGGCATGTTTCCACGCAGACACCGCGTCCTTCCCGCTAAGTAGCCGCAAGTAGTTTTCGACCGGATCACGCATGACCGAAACCCCACAGATCACACTGAAAAGCTGGGCCATGATCGCGGCCCTGGGCTTTGTTTGGGGCGGCACTTTTCTTGTCATCGAGCTTGCACTGGAAAACATGACACCATTCTGGCTGGCCGCCTATCGGATCGGATTTGGTGCCCTGCTGAGCACGGTATTGTGGCAGGCCATGGGCGGGCGGTTGCTGGCCGCTCCGCCGGATCGGGACTGCCTGATTTCTCTGATCATCATCGGACTGCTGTCCTCGGCCGTGCCGTTTTCCCTGATTTCCTGGGGCCAGCAATATGTCACCTCGGGCTTTACCGGTGTTTCAATGGCCTCCATAGCCCTGATGATCGTTCCGTTGGCGCATTTTTTTGTGCCCGGCGAAAGGATGAGCCTGCGACGGGCGGTCGGATTCGGCATTGGCTTTGCGGGTGTGGCGCTACTGATCGGATCGCAAGCGTTTGAAAGCTCTGGCTCGGCGCGCGAATTGCCGGGACGGCTGGCCTGCCTGTCCGCCGCTGCCTGCTATGCGATCGGGTCCATTCTGATGCGCCGACTTCCTCCGGTAGATCCGATCGGGCTGTCCACCGTCTTGCTGTTGATCGGAGCGGTTGCAATTGTGCCAATGGCATGGATTGCGGAAGGACCGCCCACCCTGCCCGACCGACGTACATTACTTTTGGTGGCGTTTCTTGGCATGGTGCCGACTGCGGCAGCGAACATTTTGCGCGTGACCGTCGTACGCACGGCCGGGCCGGTTTTCATGAGCCTGACAAACTATCAGGTTCCGGTCTGGGCGGTGATTTTGGGCGCGGTGTTTCTGGGCGAACCGCTGCCGCCGACGTTGTTGTGGGCGTTGTTGCTTATTCTTGCCGGGCTGGTTCTCAGTCAGTTCGGCGCATTACGCAGACTGTTCACCCGGACCTAAACGGACACAGCGCTGGAAACAGCTTCCACAACGAAATCCACCGTGCGTTCCAGCAAAACCTCGTCTTCGCACTCTGCCATCACACGAATCAGCGGCTCGGTGCCGGATTTGCGGATCAACAGCCGCCCCTTTCCGTTCAGCGCCCCTTCGGCCTCGGCGATGGCGTTCTGAACTTTCGGCAGATCCAGCGGCGCCAGCCCCTCACCAAAACGCACGTTCTTCAACAGCTGCGGCACCGGTTCAAACTGGCGCGCCAGTTCCGAAGCAGACCGGCCCGATAAGACCATTTCAGCCAGAAAATGCAGCCCCGCCATCAAACCGTCGCCGGTGGTTGCATAATCGCTCATCACGATATGGCCCGACTGTTCGCCGCCAAGGTTGAAACCACCTTCTCTCATCCGCTCAACGACATATCGGTCACCGACCGCCGTGCGCTCAAGGCGCAGGTTTTGCGATTGCAGATGCCGTTCAAGGCCGAGGTTCGACATGACCGTTGCAACCAGCGCATCGCCTTTCAACTGACCGGATGCAGCCCAGCGCGACGCCAGCAGGGCCATCAACTGATCACCATCAGCAACATTGCCCTGTTCGTCGATCACCACGACCCGGTCCGCGTCTCCGTCAAGGCAGATACCTACATCCGCCCCATGGGCGACCACTGTTTCCGAGGCAACCTGCGGCTGGGTGGACCCGCAGCCGAGGTTGATGTTCTTGCCGTTGGGGGCAATTCCAACCGGTATGACGTCGGCGCCCAGTTCCCACAGGACCTCGGGCGCGGTTCGGTGCGCTGCGCCATTCGCGCAGTCGATCACCACCTTAAGCCCATCCAGCCGCAAATCGCGCGGCAGCGAGGATTTGACCCGTTCACCATATCGGAACCGGGCATCATCCACCCGCCGGGCGCGACCGATGTTGTGAGCTTGTGCAGCATTCACGCCTTCGTCGATCAGCTTTTCGATCTCGATCTCGGCCTGATCCGACAGCTTGAAACCGTCTGGACCAAAGAACTTGATGCCGTTGTCATCTGCAGGGTTATGACTGGCCGAGATCATGACCCCAAGATCCGCCCGCATCGACCGGGTCATCAGACCAACTGCCGGGGTCGGCACCGGACCCAGCAAAAGCACGTTCATTCCGGTCGATGTCAGACCCGCCGTCAGCGCATTTTCGAACATATAGCCGGACAGACGGGTATCCTTGCCGATCACCACCCGGTGCACGCCCGAGGAATCCCTGCGAAAATACCTCCCGACCGCCGCGCCGATGCGCAAGGCCATTTCGGCGGTCATCGGATGGGTATTTGCGGTGCCCCGCACCCCGTCGGTTCCGAACAGCTTGCGCATCAGTTGTGTCTCCAATGGTCCTTTGACGAGACAGACCTACCGGACGGCAGCCCACAGGCGCAAGGCCTGAGCCGTCTCGGCAACGTCATGCACCCGAATGATCTGCACGCCCTGCGCCAGCCCTGCCAACGCCACAGCAATCGAACCCGGCGCGCGGGCGTCTTTGCGCGGTTCATTCCCAATCCGGCCAATGAAACCCTTGCGCGACACACCCAATAGAAGAACGCATCCCAACCCGTGAAAAAGGCTCAGATTTTTGAGAAGGGTCAGATTGTGTTCCTCGCTCTTTCCAAAACCGATACCCGGATCGACGACGATCTTCCGCCGGTCCATCCCCAAGCCTTCCAGATGCTTCACGCGGTTTTCAAGAAAGTCATACACATCCAGCAGAACATCATCGTATTGCGGATCATCCTGCATGGTCGCGGGGTCGCCCTGAATATGCATGGCACATACGGGCATCTGCGCTGCAGCGCAAAAAGGGGCAAGGTCCGGATCAAAGGTAAATCCGGTTACGTCATTGACCAAACCGGCACCTGCCGCACATGCGGCCTTGGCCACCTCTGCCTTGCGGGTATCAATGGAAATCAGCGCATCGGTTGCATCCCGAATGGCCCTGACCAGCGGTTCGGTCCGCGAAATTTCTTCGTCTTCGGGCACAAAATTCGCACCGGGCCGTGTAGATTCCCCCCCGATATCCAGAATTGTTGCTCCATGAGAAACCATTTCTGCAGCCGCAGACCGCGCAGAATCTACCGAGTTGTGCCTGCCACCGTCTGAAAAGCTGTCCGGTGTGGCGTTAAGAATGCCCATGATGTGCGGTTGGTTCATACCGAGCCCGGCGATCGGTGCACGCGGGCTGGACAGACGTAAAAGCGCCTCGGAGGAAATATCTGAAACCGCAACGACCTCTGATCCGGCATCGCGACTTAACACCTCGACATGGGTAAACCACAAATCCTGGCCGGCCAGCGAAACAGCCTCAGCAGGACGCACACGCCCGTTTTGCACCAGCGGACGGCAGTATCGGGTCACAGTTGACTTTGCTCCACCGGAACGGCCCGCAAGGGAACGCTGGGCTTGTCCGGCAGCTCACCGCCGATCACCAGCATTTCGCTGGCCTCGAACGTGGCCGCGAACCATGCCGCCAGCGCCACGGCATCAGATGGCTTGGCCGAAGGGCCGTCCACCGCATCCAGCACGATTTTCGACGGGGCCCAGACGCAGATCTGTCCGTTCTTCATCGCCCAGTCCAGTTCGGTCCGGGTGGAAACGACCACGCAGCGATGATCCCGGGCGGCCAGAACCCAGGCGTTCTGTTCGATGGCCAAAAGATCGATCCGCCGCTGCGTCATTGCGTGACCGGTCTGGGAAACCGGCACCTCGGCAGCGCCGACGCACAGGATCAGGGGTCGCTTCCGGCTTTCCAGTTGATCAATCCAGACGGAAAGGTTTTCGGATGCAATGGCCTCATTCGCCAGAAACACCAGACGCGGGTGCGGGCGCTCTTCCTCGGTGACGTCGTGGTGAACTGCATCCTTGCCGCGCACGATCTCGACACCCAGCGCGCCCGGGCCGCGATCCAGTTTTTCGATTCGAACAAAGGCGCGTACGGCCTGCGGTTCAAGCAGGATACGTTCGGCCACACGTTCGGCCAGAGTTTCCAGCAGGTTCAGACGTTCTGCCGCAAGCTCGAAGGCGATGGCTTCGGTCACGCGGTCATAAGACAGGATGCGATCGACGTCGTCGTCAATCGGGTCTGTCAGTGGCTTTACTTCGACCACGATGTTAAAGCAAATGCGCTGGGTGGTGCCCCGCTCGGCCTGAAAGGCGCCGATCTCGACCTCGACAATGTGGTCACGCAACGAGATGCGGTCCAGCGGGCCAAGGGGCGCGGTCGCCTCGGACCGTTCCGAGGGGTGCGCAAAGGCAAGACGGATTTCAGAACTCATGGTTTTTCGGCCTTTTCGGGCTCTGCAGACAGGTCTGCACAAATTATACGTTGCGCGGGCCTATAGCACCCACGCAAACGCCATACCAGCGCTTGAATGCGGCGTCAGGTAACGCGAAACCAACTCATCATACCCGAAGCGGCATGGCCCAGCATATGGCAATGCAACAGCCAGTCGCCCGGATTATCCGCCACCAACACGATCTGCCGGCTATCGCCCCGGTCCACCAGAACGGTATCGCGCCACGGCCCTAATGTGCCGTCCGCCAAAACAAAACGAAAGTGGTGGCCGTGCAAGTGCATGGCGTGGGGAAACATGGTTTCATTGACAAAATCGATCCGGTGCACGGTACCTCTGGCTGCATCCAGAAACGGTGCTTCGGGACGCTCGGCGTGACCATTCAACGCCCAGAACCGTCCAAGATCGGCCAGTTCGCGGCCCGATAATTCAACCTCACCAATGCGGGCCTTTTCCAGCCAGCGCATGGCGCCGCCCTGCAGAACCATCCGGTGCTGCTGTGTATTATTCACATCAACGACGTCTGGCATACTGTTGGCAGGGAAAGGTTTTATGCCCGCCCGGGCGCTCCGAGAATGTTGACCAGAAACATCGAACCGGGTCAGACCAAAACTGCCATCCCGCTCGATACTCACAAGATTGGCGGCACTGCCGACCTCTGCCGTTACGTCCACAATCAGGTCCGCGCGTTGAGCAGGCGCTAACGGAAACGCGCCAGTGATTTCCTGCGGTTGCGCCAAAGGCATCCCGTCCACGGCCGCAATCCATCCCTTCAGCCCTTGCACTCCAATTTCGAATATCCGCGCATTTGCCGCGTTGATAATCCGCAACCTCAGCCGTTCGTTGCGTTTGACCGGATAGATCGGGTCAAAACGCCCGTTCACCGTGACGATATTGCCCAGCCGGCCCGCATGGCTCAGGTCATGCCCGTTGTCGAAATCACTTGCGATCTGAACGGTGTCGGGATCGATACGCCAGTCATCCAGCATAAGGGTCATATCCCGATCAATGTCGGGCGGACTGGGCTCATCAATGATCAGCGGGCCATAAAGCCCGCGCGCCACCTGCTCCATCGACCGGTTATGAGAGTGATACCAATATGTTCCGGCATCCGGTGCAACGAAATCGTAGTCAAAATGATCCCCCGACTTCACGACGTCCTGTGTCAGGCCGGGTACGCCGTCCATTGCGTTTTCGATGCGAATTCCGTGCCAATGCACGGCGGTTGGCTGCGGCAGGCTGTTGATCAACTGGCGCCGAACACGTGCACCCTGTGCCACCCGGATTTCCGGCCCCGGCGCGCTGCCTTCATATCCCCAAATCTGCGTCGGACCATAACCGTCAGGCGCGATCTGTTGATCCGCCTCGCGCGCCTCCAGAGTCTGTAAGGACGCCCGGACAGTCGCCGGAACCAACGAAATCGCGGTTGCAGTCTGAAGGAATTGTCTTCGGTTAAAACGCATTGCGGGCCTCCTGGCCCGCAATATAGGGTTCAGATTTTCGCGCGCCATAAAAGTTCCAGCGCGGGTGCGTCAATCAGTTGCTGCTCGCTGTGCGATAGTTGTGGCGGTAAAAGATATGCACACCGATCCGGGCCGTTTCCTTGTAGACGCGCGACCATGAAGGGCGAACCGCCTTCGTATGGTAATGAGTTGCGCCATCGGTCAGACCAACGGACACCCCATCAATCGCGGCTCGCGCAACCTTGGAAACGCGCTCATATGCCCGCTTTTCAGAGATGATTTCCTTGTGCCCATCACAGGTATAAGTGAACTGGCACTGATATTTGCGGCCGGTTCCCTGCTTGATCACGCCGCAAAGCGAATTGGGAAAGCGGCTGCTTTCAACGCGGTTAAGTATGACTTCGGCAACCGCAAACTGACCCTTGACGCTCTCGCCGCGGGCTTCAAAGTACAGGGCCTCGGCCAGGCACTTCCAATTTTCGTCACCTGACGCTTTCGGACGCTCGTCCAGCCAGTTCTTGGTATAGCTTACCTGAACCGGTTCGACCTTGTCCTTGGATTTGAAAACAGACAGATAATCCCGGAACTTTTGCCCGGGCATATCGCTCGGATCATTCCTGGACACAACTTCGATCGATCCATTTCTTGCGGACTCCCTCTCGGCGAAGGATACGTTCGGCAAAACAATTGCCATCGAAATGGCAGCAGCAACAACATAGCGTAGCATTCAGAAAACCTCGCACAGGCACTAACGCGCCATACCCTCCCCCGGCGGGCGCGACGAGGCTTCTACCCCAGACGATGCGAGACGTCCAGATCACAAAAAATTGCAAGAGGAAATTCGCCCGCAAGGTCAAAAACTTTAACCACAGGTCCATCCCAAACCCACTAATCCTTGGGGCCTTGCGCTGTGTCAACCCCCAAGTTTGGACGAAATCGCCAGTTGAGCGGAAGCCAGCCGAGCGACCGGAACCCGGAACGGTGAACAGGACACATAGTCAAAGCCCAAGGCCCTGCAAATCGCGATTGATTCGGGGTTACCACCATGTTCACCACAAACCGAAAGCGTAACATCCGGCTGCGCCGCCCTTCCCCGCTCGGCCCCGAGTTTCAGCAATTCGCCGACGCCGTCGTGGTCCAAAACATGGAACGGATCCTCCACAAACACCCCCTGTCGCACATAGGCCGACATGAACCGCCCTGCGTCATCGCGCGACAGGCCATAGGTCATTTGTGTCAGGTCGTTGGTACCGAAACTCAAAAACGCTGTGTTGGGCGCGATTTCGTCGGCCCGCAGGCAGGCCCGAGGCGTTTCCACCATCACACCAAGGCGGTAATCGAAATCCTGCCCCTGTTCGGACGCCACCGATGCGGCCACCGTATCAATGCGGGCTTTGACCAGCTCAACCTCGCGTTTGGCTGAAACCAGAGGGATCATGACCTCGGGCACCACTGCTGCGCCGTTTTTGCTGGCCTCGACGGTCGCTTCGAAAATCGCGCGCGCCTGCATGTCGTAGATTTCCGGCAGGGTGACGCCCAGCCGAACACCGCGCAGACCCAGCATGGGATTGTATTCGCGCATGGCCTCGACGCGGCGCTCAACATCCGAAACCGGCAAATCAAGCGCTTCGGCCAGTTCTCTCTGCCCGGTGCGGGTTGTCGGTAGGAACTCGTGCAGTGGCGGATCGAACAAGCGGATACAAACCGGCTGCCCTTCCATGATGCGGAACAGCTGCACAAAATCATCACGCTGCATCGGCAACAGGCGTTCCAGAACTGCCGCCCGCCCGGATGAGGTTTGCGCAAATATCATCTCGCGCATCACCGTCAGGCGGCCCGGGTCAAAGAACATATGCTCGGTTCGGCACAGCCCAATACCCTGTGCGTCAAAGTTTCGTGCTGTTTGCGCATCAGCGGGCGTGTCCGCATTGGCACGGATGCCGATGTCGCGTTCGGCATCGGCCCACCCCATCAGCGTCTGAAAACAATCATCAAGCGCGGCTTCCAGCATCTCGGGCTGACCGGCCAGAACCTGACCAGAACTGCCGTCGATGGTCAGGATGTTTCCGGTCTTGAAAACTCGCCCATCCGGAGCGGTCAGTATTTTTTTCTTAGTCTGAAACCGCATCTCGGACGCGCCTACGATGCAAGGCAATCCCAGACCGCGCCCGATCACGGCGGCGTGGCTGGTCATCCCGCCCTTTTCGGTCAAAACGGCGACGGCGGCATGCATTCCCCGCACATCCTCGGGCGAAGTTTCACGCCGCACCAAAATGCAGGGCTCGCCACGTGCTGCGCTGGCCTGCGCTTCGGCTGCGGTAAACACGATTTTCCCCGTTGCTGCGCCGGGGCTGGCCGCGATCCCGGTGGTCAGAACATCGCGTTCCGTTTCAGGATGCACCTGACGGTGCAACAACTCGTTCAAAGAATGCGGGTCGACGCGCATCACCGCCTCTTGCGGTGTGATGATACCGTCCTCGGCCAGCCGGACGGCGATGCGCATAGCGGCGCGAGCGCTGCGCTGTACCCGGACACCATCAAGGATATGGACGTGACCGCTTTCGATCACAAACTCGACCTGCATTTCCTCGCGCAGTTTCTCACGCATCAACGCGGCATGGGATTTGAGATCCGCAAAGGCGTCGGGCGCCACATCTTCAAGCGCGGTTCCGCGCGGGTCCTTTTCCAGATACAGCGCCGATACGCCCTCGCCCAGCGCGTCGCGCCCCTGGCTCTGGCTCAGATACCGCCCCGTGATCTGCGGCATTCCGGTAACCGGATCGACAAGCTGTAACACGCCCGAACCGCATTCGCCCTGCCCGACACCGGGGATCATCTCTTGCACGACCAGCCCAAGCCCGGCATCTGCCGGTGCACCCTTGGCCTGCCGCAGCAAACGGGCTGAGGTCCCCTCCCACGCGCGGGCCATGGATCGCAACACGGCGCTTAACTGTTCGCCGCGATCCTGCGGAAAGGCTTCGTCCGTCTCATCCTCATAGGCGCGCAGCGACTGGCGCAGCCCCTCGCGGCCATCGGCCTCGATATCGTCAAACACATCCGCATCCAGCCGCGCCACGTGGATGGCATAGCTTTGCACGAACCGCAGATACAGCGCCGCCGCCGCCTCGACGCCCATCCGGTCCGACAGATCAACATAGCGCGCATCGTTCATGCCGATATTCAGAACGGCCCCCGGCCCGCCCCAGTCCGGATCTTCCGAGCTGGGCCGTACACACAGCAGCGCCGTGGGGTCGAATTGTTCCAGAATGGCGGCGATGTCGGGCATCTGGCCTTCGGCGATATGATGCACCGAGTCAAAGGACAGCGCGACGGTGCGCGGCACCGGCAGTTCAAGCCGGACCAGACGTTGCAGGCATTTCGCGCGGCCGCCATGGGTGTTGGCAGCAACGGGCGCGGTAGATGTGATTAGCGTGGTATGCGGATTATTCTGCACTGCGGCACCTTTTGGTTTCAACGCAGCATAAGGGCCTGCGCGAGTGGCGCAAGGGCGATGTCGGGCGCGCGTTGCCGCGCGCCGCAGTGATCAGCCTTCGATTCTGGTCAGGTCCGCAACGCTGGAGCAGACCTGCCTGATCTGGCTCAGCAGGTTCAGGCGATTGCGGCGCAGGATGTCGTTGTCGGTATTGACCTGCACATCCTCAAAGAACGCATCGATGGGTCCGCGCAGCGCGGCCATGGCGGACATGGCGGTCGGGAAATCCTCGGCTTTCAGCGCCGGGTCGATCTTGGCCTGCGCAGCCTCAAGCGCGGCAAACAGGGCCTTTTCGCTGTCGGTTTCCGCGAATTTGAGGTCCGCGCCGTAAGAATATTCCACCCCATCCTTCTCTTCGGCCTGCGTCAGAATATTGTTGGCGCGCTTGAAGCCCTGCACGAGGTTCTCACCATCCTCTGTCGCGATCACCGCATTCAGAGCGCGGGCACGTTTGACCAACAGGTTGAGGTCGTCATTGCCCTCCATCGCGATACAGGCGTCGATGACGTCGTGGCGGATGCCCTCGTCGCGGAGGAAGACCTTGAGGCGGTCGTGGAAGAAGGAGAGAAGATTGTCCGAAATATCAGGTACTTTTTTCTCAAGCTCAAGAAAGGCAGTCCCGGGCAGACCCTCAAGTCTTTCTTTAACAGTCTGGAATGCTGCTCCAAACACGCCATGCTCTGCAATTTCCTTCAGCAATTCAGAGACTTCTTCTACAGGCAAACTGTCATCAATAAAGCATTCAGCGCGAAGCAACTGGCTATCGAAGAAGCGATCTAGTCGCATTCTTAGATCATTCTCCAACACCAACCGAATTACCCCCAACGCGGCCCGGCGCAGGGCAAACGGGTCTTTTGAACCGGTCGGCTTCTCATCAATCGCCCAGAACCCGGTCAGGGTGTCCAGCTTGTCGGCCAGCGCCACGTTCACAGACAGAGGCGAGGTGGGAACATCGTCCGACGGACCGAGCGGCGAATAATGCTCCTGCGCCACCGCAGCCACGGCAGCATCCTCGCCCGCAGCTTCGATGTAGTACCGCCCCATAAGCCCCTGAAGTTCGGGGAATTCATAGACCATCTCGGAATTCAGATCGGCCTTGGCCAGACGCGCGGCCTTCTCGGCCTGATCGGCATCCGCTCCGGTCACCGGGGCCAGTTCGCGGGCGAGTGCCGCGATACGCTCGATCCGCTCGGCCTGTGTACCCAGCTTGTTGTGGAAGGTCACATTCTCCAGCGCGCGGGTCCACTGGCTCATATCCGATTTGGCGACGCGCAGATCGTTTTCCCAGAAGAACTTGGCATCCGCCAGACGCGCCGACAGCACCTTTTGGTTCCCCGCCAGAATGGTTGCGCCGTTGTCGGTTGTTTCGCGGTTGGCGACGGTAATGAACCGCTCAATCCGGCCGGTTTTGGGATTACGAACCGAAAAGAACTTCTGATGTTCCTTCATCGAGGTTTGCAGCACCTCGGGCGGCAGTTCCAGAAACTCGTCGTCAATCTGCCCCATCAGCACGACGGGCCACTCGACCAGCCCTGCAACTTCGTCCAGCAGGCCCTTGTCATCGACCACTTCCAGACCGGCAGCAAAGGCCATGTTCTGCGCGTCGTTCCAGATGTGTTCGGCGCGTTCCTGCGGTGACAGCACCACAAAGGCGCGTTTCAGCTTGGCGGCGTAATCCTCGAAAGAGGTGACCGAGAACCTGCCCGGCGCCATGAAACGGTGGCCTTCGGTCGTGTCGCCGGATTTGATCCCCTCAACCTCCAGCGGCACCACCTGCGCGCCGGTTTCGTCGGTCAGGATGCACAGGATCGAATGCAGTGGGCGCACCCAACGCATGTTGCCGCTGCCCCAGCGCATGGATTTGGGCCAGGGGAAATTCCGGATCGTTGCCTCAAGCACTTCGGCCACGATCTCGGCTGCAGGACGTCCCGCTTTCTCGATGGTGGCGAAATACACCGCGCCTTTCGGGGTCTCACGCTCTTCCAGTTGATCGCGGGTCAGGCCCGCACCGCGTAGGAACCCTTCGATGGCCTTGTCCGGCGCGCCCACTTTCGGCCCCTTGCGTTCCTCGCGGATGGTGGGGCTTTGGGCCAGCAAGCCCTCGACCGCCAGCGTCAGACGGCGCGGTGTGGTCAGGGAAGCGGCGTTGGCATAGGTCAGACCGGCCTCGACCAAACCATCGGTGATCCGCTTTTTCAGGTCTTCACCGGCGCGGGTCTGCATGCGCGCGGGGATTTCCTCGGAAAACAGTTCGATCAGCAGGTCGGGCATAGTCGGTCCTTAGAAATTGACGATCGTCTGGATGACGATGGCATTGGCGATATCCACAAAGAATGCGGATACAAGGGGCAGCACGATAAAGGCAATAGGCGACGGGCCATATTGCTTGGTCACGGCGGTCATATTGGCGATAGCGGTCGGTGTCGCGCCCAGCGAAAACCCGGCAAATCCCGAGGCCAGAACCGCCGACATATATCGGCGCCCCATTATCACGAAGAGGCCAAAGATCACGAACGCCACCGTAAAGAGCGTCTGCGCCGTCATGATTGCGACGATGGCCAGCCCGTGACCCGCGATTGTCCACAGCTGAAGGCTCATCAGTGACATTGCCAGAAACGCGCCCAGCGAGAACTCGGATATCAGGCCCAGCGCCGGTGTCTGGGATATGGGATGCAAATGCGGGAAAATCGCGGCGCGCAGGTTGGCGACAAGGATGGCCATGATCAGGCAGGGCACGAACAGCGGCAGGTTGATCCCCGCTGCCAGAACCGCCTGATGCGCGCCATAGCCCAGCATGATCGCAACGTTCAGGTACAACAGAACCCGCATGATCGACCGGTGATCGATGTCGTTGGGCCGAAAATCGTCCTCGGCCACGCCGATCGTCAGTTCTTCGTCCGGCCGCGATGGGGTCAGGTCGTGCTTTTCGACAAGATATTTCGCGACCGGGCCACCAACCAGAGCCGCCAGAACCAGACCCAGCGTCGCGACGGCAACCCCCAGTTCCAGCGCGCCATTCAGACCGGTGGCCTCGGCCACCTGCGGCGCCCACGCGATGGCGGTACCATGCCCCCCGATCAACGAGGCCGAGCCGAAAAGTACCCCAACCTGTGCCGGAAACCCGAAAATCACGGCCCCAGCCACACCGATGACGTTCTGAAGGATCATGCTGGCGAGCGTCAGGATCAGCAGCAGAAACAGCGGTTTTCCGCCCGCAATCAGGTCAGAGAACCGCGCATTCAGGCCGATGCCTGCGAAGAACAGAACCAGTAAAAAGTCGCGGGGCTCGAGCGAGAAATTAAACTCGATCCCAGCCAACAAATACAGGACCAGGAAAGCCAGCGATGCCAACAGTCCACCCGTCACCGGTTCCGGGATATTATAGCGTCTCAGCGCTTCGACCCGGTCGTTGATCTCCGACCCGGCAAGGTAAACGGCGAACCCCGCCGTGACCGTGATGAAGCCTGGTATCGCTATGGGTTCGGCCAGCATGGTTACTGCCCTTCAGGCCGCGGCGGGCATTCCTCGCCAACGACGGTGCCGTCATAGGCTTTTTGCCCGCAATTGTTCAAAGCGTGCCACATAAAGCCCTGCCCGTCTGCGGTCACGGCTACGATGCGGTCAACGCCGAAGTGTACGTTCTTGATGCCGATGAACGCCCGCGCCTGCCCAGCCTCCAACGCTCTGGCAAGCGTCACCGCGTCATAGCAGTCAAACCAGCCGGGGGCCGTCAACGGCTCGGGGCCTTCTGCCGGTTCGAAACCAGCTGACAACTCATCCAGACCCAGATCGGTTTCAAAACACGCCCTGTAGCGGATCGGAGAACTGTCGGCGTCGATGGCCCGGAACCCGGCGTAGGGGATCGGAATGGACTCCCCTTCTGCCTGCGATACCAGAACGACATCCTGACCGGGACGGGCCTGAACGTCGTAATAGAAACCATAGACCTGCAGATAATACATGCCTGCACCTGCGATCACGGCGCAAACGATGAGAATGATGGCCAGTAGTTTTCCCGTCATACCTTTGCCTTCTTGCTCATGCTGCCTCTTTCAAGATCGTCGAAAATAGGACAGGTTTGGATGCGTAGCGGGTTGAAGTGAGGCGCATTGAATGGATACGACCCTTGCCGTCGGCTTTTTCGGCGCATTGTTTGCGATCATGAACCCGTTTACCAACCTGCCCGTTTTCCTGAGCGTCACTGACGGGCTTTCGGTTTCCGACCAACGTAAAGTCGCTGTGAAAACAGCCATTTACTGCATCGTCCTTGGTGGCGCCTTTGCGGCTGTCGGCAATCAGGCTCTTGGCCTTTTCGGGATAAGCGTGGACGATCTGCGCGTGGCGGGCGGCCTTGTGGTCCTGATGATCGGGCTGAACATGCTGAACGGCGCCGAAAGCAGTTCGCACCACGGGACCGAAAGTGAAAAACGATCCTATCCTTCGCCGGAAACCGTCGCTTTCTATCCCTTGGCCTTTCCCATTCTCGTCGGCCCGGGTTCGATCACGACACTTATCCTTTACGCACACCATGTGTCCGGTGCCGGTGAGGCGATTGTCTATGCGGGCGTCTTTCTGGCCGTTGTCTTCCTGCTGCTTGTGACATTCTGGAATGCCTCGGCGCTGGCCCAGCGGCTGTCGGAAAACGCGCGTGTGATCATGAGCCGCTTCATGGGCATGATTCTGTCGGCCATCGCAATCAGCATGATCGCAGATGGCCTCAAGGCGCTGCTTCCGGGTCTCGCCTGAATGGGCCATCAGGCTGCGTGCCCGGCGGCCTCGGTCAGGACAAACGCATCCGCACATTGCTTGGCAAGGGCGCGAACGCGGCCGATATAAGCCTGCCGTTCCGTCACCGAGATGACCCCACGTGCGTCCAGCAGGTTAAAGATGTGGCTGGCCTTGATGCACTGATCGTATGCGGGATGCGCCATGATGATGCGCTTGCCGGTTTTCGGATCGGTGTGCTCCTGCGCCAGAATGGCCGCACACTCGGCTTCGGCTTCCTCGAAATGACGCAACAGAACCTCGGTATTGGCCACGTCGAAATTCCAGCGGGCGTATTCCTCTTCGGTCTGTTTGAAGATGTCGCCATAACTCAGCGGACTGGGCGATTGTGGATCGTTGAAAGGCATGTCCATCACGTGATCAATGCCCAGAACGTACATGGCCAGACGCTCCAGACCATAGGTCAGCTCGCCCGAAACCGGTGCGCAGTCATGGCCGCCGACCTGCTGGAAATAGGTGAACTGGCTGACTTCCATCCCATCGCACCAGACTTCCCAACCAAGACCCCAAGCCCCCAGCGTCGGGCTTTCCCAGTCATCTTCGACGAAGCGGATGTCATGCAGGTTCATGTCGATGCCAATCGCCTGAAGCGAGCCCAGATACAGTTCTTGCAGAACCGGCGGGCTGGGTTTGATCAGCACCTGATACTGGTAATAATGCTGCAACCGGTTCGGGTTTTCACCATAGCGGCCATCCGTCGGGCGGCGCGAGGGCTGCACATAGGCCGCGGCCCATGCCTTGGAACCCAACGCGCGCAGCGTGGTTGCGGGGTGGAACGTCCCTGCCCCGACCTCCATGTCATAGGGCTGCAGGATGGCACATCCTTTCGAGGCCCAGTAATTCTGAAGCCGCAGGATAATCTCCTGAAAAGAACGTGGTGCGCTGGACGTATCGGTCATGACATTCCCTTTGGGCGCGGATCGGCCCGGTTCCGGTCGGTTGCGCCCTTCCTATGCAAGGGGCCAAAGGGCGTCAACGGCCCAATGGCATATGCTGTCACTGCGCCGCCACACCGTATTTTCCCCTTCTCCAGAGCATGGCGTTTTTAAAAGATTCCTGCTTATGGTGCGGCAAAGAACGATACAATCCGGAACACTGGACCAAAGATGACACGAGTATTATCGGCTATTATTTTCATTTTCCTGTTTGGCTTGCCTGCTGCATTTGCTCAGCAGGGTCAGGATAACGGCGTCTGGGTTCAGGTCGAAGCCCAGCCAACTCTGCGCGAAGCGCAGGAACGGGCGCAGGGTTACGCAAATTCGCTGCCTGACGTGAACGGGTTTCGTCTGGCCAGCGGCTGGTACGCCATCGTCATCGGACCTTATCTGCGGCCAGATGCCGAGCAGGTGCTGCGCGTCTATCGGGCCGAACGTCAGATCCCGTCAGACAGTTTCATCACCTTCTCGGGCTCGCTTGGACAGCAATTCTGGCCGATCGGGGCAAATATTTTGGACCGCGGTGTCGTCACCGCCCCGGTTCAACCGGACCCGCAGACCGAACAGCACCAAACGGCTTTGAACACCGAACCCACCGATGAAACCCGGTCACAGGCCCTGCGCAAGGAACGTCTGCTGACGGCGCAGGAACGCAAGAACCTGCAGATCGCATTGCAGGCGGCGGGTTTCTACAATTCCACCATCGACGGCGCGTTCGGCTCCGGCACACGTCGTTCGATGGAATCCTGGCAGCGGTTCAACGGGTTTGAACCCACCGGTGTTCTGACGACCCAGCAACGCAAGGTGCTGATGGACGAATACAACCAGCCACTCATCAGTGTCGGGATGGAGCGCTATATCGACCCCACTGCCGGTATCGAACTGGACCTGCCCATGGGTGCAATCCACTTCGACCGGTACGAGGCGCCCTTTGCCCACTTCACCAGCAATTCAGATCTGGGTGCAAGCGCCCTGCTGATCAGTCAGGAAGGCAGCAAATCCACGCTTCGCGCCCTTTACGAGGTGATGCAGTCGCTTGAGATCGTTCCGCTGGATGGTCCGCGCGAACGCAAAGGCGACTGGTTCCGGATCGAAGGGCGCGGCAACGGGATCGTGTCCTACACCGAAGCGGCCCTGAAAGAAGGAAAAATCAAGGGCTTTACCCTGATCTGGCCCGAGGGCGACGAGGCCCGCCGCGCCCGCGTTCTGGCGGCGATGAAGGCCAGCCTTACCCGTACCGACGGCGTGCTGGATGCCAGCGCCGGCGCAGATGCGGATCAGGCGATCGACCTGATGGCTGGGCTGAAAATCCGCAAACCTCGCATGTCCCGGTCGGGTTTCTTTGCCGATGGCACCGGTACCGTGTTGACCGTGGCCGAAGTCACGCAAACCTGTTCGCGGATCACCCTGGACGACAATCACGCGGTGCAGGTCGCGTGGAGCGACGCCGATCTCGGTATTGCCGTGTTGCGCCCCGGACAAGCCCTTGCCCCGATGTCGGTTGCTGAGTTCAGCCCCTCCCGCCCCCGGATCTCCGCCGAGGTTGCCGTGTCCGGCTTTTCATATGAAGGCGCACTTGGTGCACCGACCCTGACCTATGGGCAGGTGTCGGATGTTCGCGGACTGAATGGTGAGGACAGCGTAAATCGTCTGGACCTGACCGCACTGGCCGGGGACGCGGGCGGCCCGGTGTTCGACGCCAACGGTTCGGTCGTGGGCATGTTGCTGCCTGCTGCTGATACCGGCCGCACCCTTCCCGAAAACGTTAGCCTTGCTGCCAGCACCACCGCTTTGACCGGAATTCTGGAAAAGGCCGGGGTGAGTGGGCAAACCGCCGAAAACGGGGCGCAGATTTCACCAAACGAGCTGAGCCGCCGAGCCACCGGCATGACCGTGCTGGTGCACTGTTGGGAATGACCCTGCCCCGGGGCAGCAAACAAACGAAGCGGCGCCGGGACATGATCCCGGCGCTGTTATTTTTGGGGATCAAGAATATCAGGCGTCAAGCGGATAAGGGTCGGCCCGGGTGCGTCGAAGGCCGCGCGCACGACATGCTGCATCTCTTCCAGCGATTTTGGTTGGGCAGAGGCCGCACCAAATGCTTCGGCCAGCTTGCAGAAATCCGGGTTGCGGGCGATGACCGCATTGGGCGCGATCTGACCGCGTACCATGCTGTCCTCGATTTCCTTGAGCTTGCCGTTGTCCCAAAGGATGATCGGCAAAGACAGGCCCAGCTCGACCGCGACCCCAAGCTCCTGCATCGTGTAGTGAAACCCATAATCGCCGGCAATAACTGCCGTAGGCTTGCCTCGGCGGGCCACTGCCCCACCGATCCCGGCAGGCAGCCCGTATCCCAGCGTGCCGAAACCGGTCGGATGATGCCATAGATAGGGGTAGTGCATGTCCCAGATTTCCTTGGCGACATAGGCGAACTGGGTCATGTCCGAATAGATCATCGCCTCGGCTGGAATGGCCGCGCGCAGGGCGTCAGCCACAGGCACGATGCCCGGGCGTTCCGCGTCCACCTCGGCTCGCCATCTAGCGCGTGCCTCGGCGACCTCTTCATGGGTCCAACCCGTTGCGGGTTTGGCATCCTCGGTCACCTCCCACAAGGTACGGGCAAAACTTTCACCGTCGGCCTGCAGCTTGACCAGCGCGCGCTGACCGTCGGCCAGAACCTCAGGGTCCAGATCGACACGGATCAGGTTTGCCGTATGGCCCAGTTCATCGCGCCACAGATCGACCTCGCCCAGTTCCGCGCCGACTGCGACCACCAGATCCGCAGAGGCGATGATGTCCGCACTGCCCGGGCGGGGCAGCATCGAACCGAAATCCAGAGCATAGCCCGTTCCGACCATGCCGCGCCCTGCATAAGTGGTAAAGCAGGCCGCCCCCAACTGGTTCAGTATCTGCCGCCACAGGTTCGACCGCGCGCCGCCGCCAAGAATGAACAACGGCCTGCGCGCCACATTCAGCAGAGACAGCACAGAGCCGATATCCGGTTTCAACGCCTTGGTGCGCAAGGCGGCCTGATTGGGAAACGGTGCCGGGTCGGCTTCGGCTTCCAGTCTGGTGATCGGTACCTGAATATGCTTGGGGCGTGGGCGCTTCAGCTCGAACTCTTCAAACGCGCGCTCGACCAGCCCATAAGCCGCCTGCGCCGAGTTCGCCTGATGCGACCAGTCGCACACCGTATCGGCCGCAGCGCGCTGATCCTTCATCTGGTGCAATTGCCCGCGCCGTGCCTGCGTTTCATCCAGACAAGAGGACAGAACCAGCATCGGCACCGAGTCGCTGTAGGCCTGTCCCATCGGTGTCATGATGTTGCACAGGCCCGGCCCGGTTATTACATAGGCTACCCCCGGTTTTCCGGTTGCCCGGGCATAGCCGTCAGCCATGAAACCGGCTCCCTGTTCGTGCCGCGCAAGAACATGGGTGATACCGGCCTCTTCGATGCCGCGATACATCTCCTGATTGTGGACACCGGGGATGCCGAAAATGGTATCGACGCCCCGATCCCTGAGCATGTGGGAAATTTGCGCGCCAAGGGGTCTTTTCATCAGCCTCTCCAGAATTGAACGGTAAAGATTGCGTAGACGGCCAGCAGTTCAAGCCGACCGATCAACATGCCAGCGGTCAGCAACCACTTGGCGGTATCGCTGAGCCCGGCAAAGTTTCCGGTCGGACCGATCTGATTGCCAAGACCGGGACCTACATTCGCCAGCGCCGTCGCTGCCCCGGAAACCGAAGTTATGTAATCCAGGCCGGTCAGCGCCAGCGCCCATGACAAAACGCCCATGGTCACGACAAAGAACATGAAAAAGCTCATGACCGAGGTCAGAACATCCTGCCCCACCGGACGGCCATCGTAGCGCGGCATGAACACACCGTGGGGCGAGCGGATTCGGCTGATCTGGGTTTTGATCGACGCAAACAACAGCTGATACCGGAAAATCTTGATCGAACAGGCCGTCGAACCAGCGCACCCCCCGATCAGGCCGATCAGGAAAAAGACCATGACCGGAAAGCTGCCCCAGGTCATGTAATCGGCGCTGGCATACCCGGTTCCCGAGATGATCGAGGTGATGTTGAACAGTGACTCGCGAAACGCCTGTTCCCAGTCCTGAGTGACCGTGGACGCCAGAAACACGGCCATGATCACGACCAGAACGAACACCGTTATCATGAAGCCCCGGATCTGGCTGTCCTGCCACATCGGTGTGGTGTTGCCGTTCACGAACTGCACGTAGCGGACAAATGGAAGGGCCGCGAGGATCATAAAGACTGCGGCGGCATATTCCGCTGGCCCCGAAAACGCGCCAAAGGATGCGTCATAGTTCGAGAACCCACCGGTTGCGATCGTGGTCATGGCGTGAACCGCTGCATCGAAAAAGGTCATACCCATACCGGCGTAGACCAGACCGCAAACAACGGTGAGAAACACGTAGATCAGCGAAATTTGCCCGGCGATCTCCTGCGCGCGCGGCAGGATTTTCCCCATGGTTTCAAAACCTTCCGAGCGGAAGATCTGCATCCCGCCCACGCGCAGCTCGGGCAGGAAAACCATGGCCACGACAATGATCCCGATCCCGCCCAGCCATTGCAGGACACCGCGCCACAGCAGCAGCCCGCGCGGCAGCGTGTCGAGGCCGGACAATACGGTGGAACCCGTTGTTGTCAGCCCCGACATCGCCTCAAAGAACGCATCGACAAACCGCAGTTCGGTTTCACCGAAGACAAAGGGTATCGCGCCGAAAAACGGCAGCGCCACCCAAACACCGGTTGTCAGCAGAAAGGTCTGGCGGATCGTCAGACCTTCGCCAACACCGTTGGAACAGCTCAGCGCCAGCACGCTGCCGGTCAGAATCGTGATGACTGCGCTTTCCAGAAAGACATGCCACTCGCCCCGGCCCTCGGCCAGGTCTGCCAGCATCGGCAAAAGCATGGTCACCCCTAGAAGGGCGACCAGCAGACCAATTACATATCCGACCGGACGCAGATCCATCATGAGGCGCAGCGTTGGCGCGCCTGACCGACCGTGTCAAGCCGATGGGCGTTCTTCAGCTGTCGCTTTTGGTGGCCCCGCCCGGAATTGCCGGGGGTTTGGATGGAGCCCGGGTGCGACGAACAGGTGCCTTTTTGGGTTCCGCGACGGAGGATGCGGCGGCTTGTTTGGCCGCAGATGCCGTCTTAGCTGCAGGCTTAGGCTTCGCCACAGGTGCCGCCTTGGCTACAGATGCAGGCTTAGTTACCGGTGCCGCTTTGGCCGCAGGGGCCTCCTTGGCAGCAGGTGCAGGCTCGGCTACGGGTGCCGCTTTGGTTGCAGGTGTGGCCTTGGCAGTAGGTGCAGGCTTAGCTGCGGGTGCCACCTTGGCTGTTGGCTTCGCGACGGGTGCGGCCTGACCGGAAGCCGGTGCGGACGCCTTGAATTCTACAACTGGCTTTGCCGCCTCAACACTTGCCGGTTTTGCTACGGCTTCGGTCTTTGCCGGTGGTGTCGTCACCCGCGTCTTATTTTGCGCAGTGGCGCTAATCCGTCGCGCAGGCGCCTTTCGCGTCGCACGTTGCTTTGTAACGGCTTTCTCCACCGGCTTGGGTTCAGCTGGTGTTGTCGCTTTCCTGACAGGCGTGGGTTTGGCTTTGACGACCTTTGGGGCGGCAGGTCTGGATTTGCTGACAGCCTGTGCTGTCGGCGCCTTCTTTGCTGGTGTGTCCGCCTTTGCCGAAGGAGCCGCTGCCGCTGTGTGAAGCGCCTGCACCTGCGCCATCGGAAGTTCCAAAGCCGAGCGTGTCAGGATTTGCATGACCTGCATCTGGCTTACCACTGCATATCCCGCCATCCGGATGGCGGCAGCCTGAAATTCAAGCGGCTGGGAAATAAGATTCATTGCTTCTCTCTCCTCTGAAGGGATGCAGCGCAAAAATAAGAAATGTCCTAGCCCCACCCAGTGAAATCGGGCGGATCATCAGGTATTGCAGTCCCAGGCGTCGCACGTCTCGGCCCCCAATGTCGGACCAGCATCACCGCGACTTGCGCTGGCGTGCTGCAGCTGCATTCAGCCGCAGAATAACGCGTTTCCCTGCGCAAGCGCAGCATAATTCGCCGCACTGCGGCAAAAATCCGCTGGACGGCGACCACTGCCCTGAAATTGATCAGAAATTGCCCTTTGCTCGGGCCGTTACTTTCGCTCAGCCGACGTGAAACAGGGTACCGAACAGCCGCGGATCAAGGCTTGATGCCGCAAAAGTGGGACCCTGCGTCAGGATCGAGACAGCGTCATGGCTGTGCAGGCTTTCCTGATGGCTGGCGATTACCCGGAAATCTCCGACATGATGATCGGCCAGCAATTCGGCGCAGAACAGACGCGCGGCATCTTCGACAAAGATCGGATTGGCCGCATTCAGTTCAGCAAATGCCTGTTCATCCTCGCGCTTGACCATAACCTGCGTCTCAGTCGGCACGGCACGGCGGCAAAGCGCGATCACATCCTCGAACCACAGACAATCCGCCTTTTCATCGACAACAACTGAGATGCGGGCGACCGACCGTTGCGAATGCGGCGTCGCCAGCTGTCCGCGACTTGAACGGGCATGTTCGCTGAGTTCCAGCGAGCATGGGCAGGTCGACGAATAGACATAGTCCAGATGCATGATCTTCTGGCGTACCCCACTCTGCTCAACCAGTTCCAGAGCGATATCATAGTACTGATAGCCCGACAGGCCGGACCGCAGGCTTTCGATCCGGTCCGGATAGGAAAAACGCATCTGAATGCGCGCATCAAAGCTGTCCAGATCGGTCATGTAGTCGTCCAGCGCCGAGGCCATGACCTCGAAACTGAAGGTGCGTTCGGCATGCTTGTAGAACGACCGCATGATCCGGGACATGTTGATGCCCTTTTTCTCGGCCTCCAGACTGACGGTTCCGGTTACGGACGTCTCAAGCGTCAGGTCGTCACCGTGTTTGCGGTGAAACCGGATCGGCAGGCGAAAGTTCGAAATGCCCACATGCTGAATCTGCTGCCTTGCGCCCCGGATCAGGCTGGAGGGGCCATTTTGCAGGTCGGGCAATGACGCCTTGTAGGCATCATCCACAACAAAATTTTCGGGATATTCGCGCGACAACGATGGATAGTTGACCGGCACCAGACCCGGAATCAGACGCGCAACCGCCGGATCAAGCTGGCTGATCTCGGCCTCGGACGCGGATTGCGCCCATTTCCGCAGCACTTTCAGCGCTTCAGCCGCGTCATCGCGGTTCGGATTTTCGTCAATGTCGCGCGTATGGAGGTTCATTGATCGGCGTTCCTCATTTGATCGCCGCTGTATAAACGACTTCGCGGCTTTTACCAGTCTAGCCCGATACGCGCGAAATATCAGCCCGGATCATACCTTGCATGTGCCAAAACCGTCCTTTCAGGTTTGAATACGCCGCAATACTGTCCCGGATTGGCGTGTAGAGAGTTTTGACGCGTAATCAGCCCGGCGCGCTGCCGTCGAAAGCACAGATGACTTGCTAGGAGCTTGTGCGCGACATTCTTGATCTTAACCGATTTCCCATCGACCACCCCGAACAGCGACGCCTGAAACGCACTGGTTGATCGCTGCCGCTTGGATCTGACGCAGGATGGAATGTTCAATCTGGACGGCCTCATGCGCCCTCATCTTGCCGTGAAGCCGGTGATCAAGATGATGGGTTTTTACGGCCGCGCCTGAGTGGTAGTCCCCCGGAACGCCATGCGCGCCGGGGGAACTGAGTTTATTTCTGAGAAGCGTCCAGTGCCTGTCCGATATCGGCAAGCAGGTCATCGGCGTCTTCCAACCCGATGGACATGCGGATCAGACCGGGGGTGATCCCCAACTCGTCCCGCTGCTCTTCGCTCAGACGCTGGTGGGTCGTCGTCGCCGGATGGGTGGCGATGGATTTCGCATCCCCCAGATTGTTCGAAATCACCGGAATCGTCATGGCGTTCAGGAACGCAAATGCGGCTGCCTTTCCGCCCTTGATATCCAGCGACAGCACGGTCCCGCCTTTGCCGCCCAGTTGCGCTTGCACCAGTTCGTTCTGGGCGTGGGTGCTGAGGCCGGGGTACAGCGTCCGCTCCAGCGCCGGGTGCCCTTCCAGCGCCTCGGCCACTTTCTGCGCGGTCTCGGCCTGCGCATTCACGCGCAGCGCAATGGTTTCAAGCCCTTTCAGCATGATCCACGCGTTGAAGGGGCTCAGCGCACCGCCAGTATGCTTCAGGTACGGCTCAACCGTGCCACGGATGAACTCTTTGGTGCCGATGATCACACCGCCCAGCGCTCGTCCCTGACCGTCGATGTGCTTGGTGGCCGAGTACACGACAACATCCGCCCCCTGTTCAATCGCGCGCGAGAACACTGGCGTCGAAAACACGTTGTCCACGACGACAATGGCGCCCACCGCATGGGCCAACTTCGACACCGCCTCGATGTCGATCACCTCAAGCGTGGGGTTTGACATGGATTCAAAGAACACGGCCTTGGTGTCCGGGCGGATGGCCGCCTTCCACTGGTCCAGATCAGTGCCGTCGACAAAGGTCACGTCCACGCCATAGCGGGTCAGAATGTTCTCGACGATATACAGGCAAGAGCCAAACAACGCCTTGGCCGACACGATGTGATCTCCGGCCTTCAGCATCGAAACCAGCGCGCCGTTAACGGCAGCCATACCCGAAGCGGTGGCAAACGCGTCCTCGCCCCCTTCCAGCGCGGCAATCCGCTGCTCGAACATCGAAACTGTCGGGTTGCCATAGCGGGCATAGATGAACTCGTCCGGGCCGGTTTCGATGAACCGCGCCTCTGCCTGTTCGGCATTTTCATAGACGAAACCCTGGGTGAGGAAGATCGCCTCGCTCACTTCGTTATATTGGCTGCGGCGGATACCGCCATGCACGGCTTGTGTGCGCTTGTTCCAGCTCTTGCTCATCTCATTCCTTTCCGCCTCCAGCGCGGGAGGCAAACAAAAAACCCCAGACGCGGCCAAGCGAAAGGGGTCTTTCATCCTGACCTTTTAGCGGTGTTGTTTAGCGTGGCCCGCAATCCGGTAACAAATCGCCACGTGGTTCCTGTGTTGCGCATACGCCTCGGGCGGGACTGCGTCAACCCTGCACTGCGTGCGGTCACGGTTCTGTAACCTCACTTGCCCTTCTCACCGAAACCGTCATCATCCGGTTCCGGATACCTGCGGAGGACACATGGCGGACCCGATCGAATTCTACTTCTGGCCCACGCCGAACGGCTGGAAAGTCTCTATCGCGCTGGAAGAGATGGAGTTGCCCTACAACACCCACCTGATCAATATCGGCAAGGGCGACCAGTTCGACCCCGAATTCCTGAAAATCTCCCCCAACAACCGGATGCCCGCCATCGTCGATCCCGACGGGCCGGGCGGCAAACCCGTTTCCGTATTCGAAAGCGGCGCGATCCTGATGTATCTGGCCCGCAAGACCGGGCGGTTCTATGGCAAAACCGAGCGCGACCGGATCGCGGTCGAAGAATGGCTGATGTGGCAGATGGGCGGCGTCGGCCCGATGGCCGGTCAGGCACATCACTTCCTGAAATACGCCCCCCAGCTGGACCCGCCGCAGGACCTGCCCTACGCCAAAGACCGCTACCGCACCGAGGTCGGCCGCCTTTATGGCGTGCTGGACCGGCGTCTGGCCGAGAACGAGTTTATCGCCGGAGACTTCTATTCGATCGCCGATATGTCGGTCTGGGGCTGGGCCAGCCTGTGGGAGGGTCAGCAGCAGGTACTGCACGACAAACCCCATTTTGCCCGCTGGCTGGACATGATGAGCGCCCGCCCGGGCGTACAAGCCGGACGCGCATTGCATGCGGAACTGCGCGGGGACCACCGCGACAGGCAGGCGCAGGGGGTTTTGTTCAAGCGGTGACTGACCTACAGGTTAGTGATCTACAAATCCCAGGCTGCTGGGAGAGATCAGAAAGGATTTCGCGTGCGCCGTTTTTTGTACGGCAGGAATTTTTGGGTCTTTTGCCTGGCAGGATTTGCCTTCGCTACAGCAGGCTATTTTCAGGCTGCCTCCTCAACATTCCGGCCCAATCAGCTGTTTCTGGAAGAGATGACCTGGCCAGAAGTTCATGCCTCGCTTGAAGCTGGTTACAGGACGATCATCATTCCGACGGGGGGCACAGAACAGAACGGGCCTCATGCCGTTCTTGGGAAACACAACTTTGTTGTGGCACACACGAGCAGACAGATTGCCGAGAGGTTAGGAGGCACACTGGTTGCGCCAGTCGTGGCGTATGTGCCCGAAGGCGATTTTGACAGGCCGCTTACTGGTCACATGCAGTGGCCGGGAACCATTTCCCTACCAGAAGCAATCTTTGAACAACTGCTTGAAGCTACGGTTCGAAGTTTTGCTGTGCACGGGTTTGATGAGATTCTTCTGATCGGAGATAGCGGGGGAAATCAGGCTGCACAGTCCAAGGTAGCCGCCACAATGAGCGCTGAATTCGCACCTGCTGGTGTCGTAGTGCGCCACATTTCCGACTATCACGGCAATAACGGTCAAATTGCGCATCTTGAAAGCTTGGGGTTCGATAAAGAGCAGATCGGATCACATGCCGGACTACGCGATACTTCCGAGCTTTTGTTCGTCAAACCAAATGAGGCGAACCGCATACCTCTTGCGGTACCCGCAGGCTGGCCCTCGGGGTTTGATGGCCGTCCCGATCTTGCATCATCAGAAATCGGTGAGGCCTTGATTCAGCTAAAGATCGAAGCGGCGGTGGCGCAGGTACAGCGCCTTCGAGATGCCCAACAATAAGGCAGTAAGGAGGTTTCCAAAGGCAGGCGCAGGGGGTTTGTTCAAGCGGTGAGATTTTTTGGTCGATGACCGCTTTGAGCCCTTTTCGACTGTTTCCGCGCCGCCGACGGGAGTCGGCTTTAGGTGGAGGGTATCGGGAAGGTTGAAAACGCATCGTCCTGCGGCGCATATCCCAGAACTTTGCAGGTTTCAGTCAAATCAAGTCGCTTAAATCGATTGTTGGAAATGCCGTGTGCAATGAAACTCCCATTGATCTCAGCTTGGATCGCGCAATCAATCAGGTGAGTTGCATCTCGATGACTAAGCCACGCGCTCAGATCGCGTTTGGTTTCAAGCGGCGGACCGTCAGCAGGTTCGAACGCTCCAATTCGTAATGAGACGCAGGACATGCCGTGTCGCGTTGCATAAAGTGAACACAGTGCTTCCCCATAACACTTGGAGACACCGTAGAGATTGGCCGGAGCGACCGCCATCCCCGGTACGATTTGCCGGTCTACAGGGTAGCCTTCTATAGTTTGCGCACTGCTGGCGAAGACGAAGCGGCTGACAAGTGCTTTACGAGCGGCTTCAATCAAATAGGTTGTCGCCAAAATGTTGGCTGGAAGCACATCATCAAACTCAGCATCCGGGTCTGGAACACCAGCGAGATGCACAACAGCGTCCATTCCTTGGCACAAAGCGTCCGCTGCATAGGCGTCAGAAAGATCAGATTGCGTAAACCGATGTGGGCCCGGAATTGAGCGGGTGGGTTCCTTCAAATCGGTCATTACAAACTCATACCGCTCCTGATACGCAGCAAAAAATGCCTGCCCAATCCGACCGGAGGAGCCTGTTACCAAAATCTTCCGCATTTTCTTTCCCAGCAAACGCTTCGCCTAGGCGGCAAGTTCTAAAGAGATCACGAGCCAAAGGAAAGCGGACCTTCAGTTGACTTTGTCCTTTGGGGGGAAAGTCCGCATTGCAGACCTACCCCTCTCCCCGCACCAGCAGATCCAGCATCTCCGAGATATCCTCGACCTCTTCCGCGATCACATGGGTCACCGAATGCGCGCGCTGCATCCGGCCGGTGACGCGCAGCAGGCGCCCCGAAATCACGGCGCGGCGGAAGCGTTCGTAGATCTTGCGCCAGACCACCACGTTCACGATGCCGGTCTCATCCTCAAGCGTGACAAAAATCACCCCTTTGGCCGTCCCCGGCCTCTGTCGCAGGATCACCAGCCCAGCGACCGTCACCCGCGCACCTTCGGGCGGTTCCTCCAGCCGGTTGGCAGGCAGACAAGCGGGCGGGCGTGGCCAGTCCCGGACAGGGACCGGCATTCTGGCAAAGACGGCGCTCATGAGAACAAAAATAGAACAAAAGCCACTAATGTCCATACCTGCCATTAAGGGTCGCAAATGAGACTGGAAACACGTAAATCCCTTGACTAAGGAAGGTTCCGAACATCGCAAAAGGAAGACTCGAGCAAATGGCAAAGATCACCTATGTCGAGTACGGTGGCACCGAGCATACCGTCGAAGTAGCTAATGGACTGACTGTCATGGAAGGCGCCCGTGACAACAACATCCCCGGTATCGAGGCCGATTGCGGCGGCGCCTGCGCCTGCTCGACCTGCCATGTCTACATCCATCCTGACTGGGTGGAAAAACTGCCCGCAAAGGACGACATGGAAGAGGACATGCTGGACTTTGCCTATGAACCCGATTCGTCACGCTCGCGCCTGACCTGCCAGATCAAGGTCTCGGACGCGCTGGACGGTCTGGTTGTGCAGATGCCCGAAAAGCAGATCTGATGTCAGGGCAGGCTCCACGCCTGCCCGTGCGCCGATGGAACGCATATGCCCGCGGCGCGGCGTTGGCGCTGGGCCTGTGGTTGGGTTTTTCTAGCGCAGCCGAGGCCTGCCGAAAATCGCCCAGTCATTGGGGAATTTCCAACGGCTCATATGTCGTCACACCGGGTTGCAAAAGCGGCCTGTCCTCAGCCTGCCCGGGGCAAACTGTCTCTTCGGCGTGGTACAGCGGCGAAACCAGCCGCTATGCGCATGGCGTTCTCGGGGACGCCATCGAATACACCCAGCTCTCTGTGCACTCCAGCCACCCATCTGCGGACTTCTGTGGGACAAAATCCGTACTGCTGGACGATCTTCATGTATTCGAAGACATTGCCCCCAGACTGGTGGATTTGGACCGGGATCAAAGCGCGGAAATCATTACCGTGCGCAGCCACGCCGAAAAGGGTGCACAGCTGGCGATATATGCCGACCGGGACGGCTACAAACTTCAACTTGTCGCCGCTACCCATTACATCGGAAGAAAAAATCGCTGGCTTGCGCCCGCAGGTGCGGCGGATTTTGACGGCGACGGGAACGTTGAAATCGCCTATGTTGATCGCCCGCACCTGGCCAAAGTTTTGCGTATCTGGCGTTATGAGAATGAAGCGCTGACAGAAATCGCAACAATCCCGGGGCTTACCAATCACAAGATCGGCCAGAATTTCATATCGGGCGGCTTGCGGGACTGCGGCAACGGGCCAGAACTTGTACTGGCCAATTCGGACTGGACGGAACTTGTGCTGGTCCGGCACGACGATGGCTGGACACGCGTCCCAATCGGTAAATTCTCACAGCCAGCTTTGGAAAGGGCCATGGCCTGCAACTAGGCCCACATCCCGTCAGGGCTGAGGGCGTACTACATGGTTGCCTTCGATATCGCCAAGCGACTGGAACAGGGCGGCGGTATTGTTCACGCCGAATTTCTTGAGCAATCGCGCCCGGTGCACTTCGACCGTGCGATAGCTCAGATCAAGCTCGCGGGCGATTTCCTTGCTGGTCAGCCCTTCTCCAAGCAATGAATACACTTCGCGCTCGCGCCGGGTCAGCGGCTGATACCGGCGGATTTCCGACAGATCGGCAAAGCTCCAGACCGCCCTTGCCAGCGGGTCCTCGGGCGTGAACGTCTGTCCCCTGACCCGGCACCAGAACAGATCACCGTTCTTGCGGCGCATCACCCGTTCGTCCCAATACAGGTTGCCCTCGCCCAGTTCCTTGTCACCGCGGTGCAGAATGTTCGAAAACTCTTCCTCGGTCGGGTAGAGAAAGACGAACAAACGATCCAGAAGCTCTTTGCGGGTATATCCGAACATCTCGCAAAAGCGGTGGTTCACCTCGCGGATCACACGTGCTTCGGTCACGACAATGCCGACAGGCACCCAATCAAAAGCCAAAGCGCGCAATTCACGCGCGGCATATGCGGCGTCCAATTCCGACTTGTCGATAGGTCCGTGCAAATCCCGTCTCCTCCGGCAGGATCATAACCCGACGAAAAGGCGAAAGAAAACCGTTCAGGTTTCCCACCGCGCTGCCGCAGGCCGCATCAGCGGCCTGCCCGACCCAAGCCCCTGATGTCGCATCTCTGATGCGGCGTCGGTGCACGGGAACACTCGGGTCAGAGCGCCCGCCAGCCGATATCGCGGCGAAAGAATCCTTCGGGCCAGTCGATGCCATCGACCATGGCATAAGCCCGATCGCGGGCATCCTGCAATGTATCGCCCCGTGCCGTCACATTGAGCACACGCCCACCCGTGGCCAGCACGGCCCCGTCATCGGATTTCGTACCCGCATGGAACACCATGTTCCGGCTGTCTTCGGGCAGATCGCCCAATCCTTTGATCTGCGTCCCTTTCTCATAGGACCCCGGATACCCCTTGGCCGCCATGACTACGGTGATCGCGTGATCGTCGCCCCAGTTTACGCGTGCATTGTCCAGTCGCCCTTCGGCCGCCGCATGCATCAGGTCAAACGCCTGCGCACCCAGCCGCATCATCAGAACCTGACATTCAGGATCACCGAAACGTACATTGTATTCGACCAGTTTGGGCTGGCCGTCCTTGATCATCAGTCCCGCGTACAGCACGCCCTGAAACGGCGTTCCTCGCCGCTTCATCTCGGCCATCGTCGGGCGCACGATCTCATCCATCGCACGGGCTTCTATCTTGGCACTCAGAACCGGAGCCGGAGAGTACGCACCCATGCCGCCGGTATTCAGGCCGGTATCGCCTTCGCCCACCCGTTTGTGGTCCTGCGCCGTGCCGACGGAAAGAACATGCTCACCATCACACAGGACAAACAGCGATGCCTCTTCACCCTCCATGAACTCCTCGATCACCACTTCGGCCCCTGCCCCGCCAAACGCACCGCCGAACATGTCGTCGATGGCATCCAGTGCAGTCTGCTCGTCCATGGCCACGATTACGCCTTTGCCCGCAGCCAGACCATCCGCCTTTACCACGATCGGCGCGCCCTGCTCTCGGATATAGTCCTTGGCCGGGTCAGCCTCGGTAAACCGGGCATAAGCCGCCGTGGGCGCGCCCGAGGCGTCACAGATCTCTTTGGTAAAGCTCTTTGAAGCTTCCAGCCGCGCAGCCTCGGCCGAGGGCCCAAATACCAGAACGCCCGCCTCACGCAGACGATCGGCCACACCAGCGGCCAGCGGCGCTTCGGGACCGACAATCACGAAATCAATCGCATTTTCCTCGGCAAAGCTGACGACCGCGCCGCCATTTTCGATATCCAGCGCGGCGCAGTCCGCGATCTGTGCGATCCCTGCATTGCCCGGTGCCACAATCAAACGGTCGCATTTGGGGTTTTGCATCACCGCCCAGGCCAGGCTGTGTTCGCGCCCGCCGCTGCCGAGAATGAGGATATTCATGTGGTGGTCTCCGATCTGCTTGGCCTCGCCTTCGCGGCGTTCTAAGCTGGGTGGGCTGACGAAACAAGACTGACTCGGGGTGCTGAAATGTCCGACCTGCTTGACGACCCCATTCCCGGCCAGAACACCCCGGAATATACCGTTTCCGAAATCTCGGGCGAGGTGAAGCGCACTCTCGAAGGGTCCTTCGGACGAATCCGTGTGCGCGGCGAGGTCGGGCGCGTGTTCAAGGCGCGTTCAGGGCATCTGTACTATGACATCAAGGACGACCGGAACGTACTGGCCTGCACCACGTGGAAGGGTCAGATCGCCGGGCTGTCTGTTGTTCCCGAAGAAGGGCTTGAGGTCGTCGTCACCGGCAGGCTCACCGCCTTTGGGGCGCAATCGAAATACAACCTGAATGTCGACGAGGTCGCAGTCGCCGGTCAGGGCGCACTGATGGCCCTGCTGGAAAAGCGCAAGAAACAGCTTGAAGCCGAGGGGCTGTTTGCCCCCGAACGCAAGCAGGCGCTGCCCTATCTGCCGCAGATCATCGGCGTGATCACTTCGCCCTCGGGCGCGGTGATCCGTGATATCCTGCATCGCCTGCGTGACCGCTTTCCCCGCAAGGTTTTGATCTGGCCGGTGGCCGTTCAGGGCGCGAACTGCGCACCCGAAGTGGCCCGTGCCATCGAAGGGTTCAATCAATTGACACCCGGCGGCGCCCTGCCCCGTCCTGATCTGCTTATTGTCGCGCGCGGCGGCGGGTCAATCGAGGACCTTTGGGGTTTCAACGAAGAAATCGTAGCCCGCGCGGCAGCGGCGTCTCAAATCCCCCTGATCTCGGCCGTTGGGCATGAGACCGACACGACACTGATCGATTTTGTATCCGATCGCCGCGCGCCAACCCCAACCGCCGCAGCCGAACTGGCCGTGCCGGTACGGATGGAACTGCTCGCCTGGACCAACGAACAGGGCGCGCGTCTGTCCCGCGCTGCAACGGATGCCGTTCAGCGCCGTGCCCAGCGCCTGCGCGACCTGTCCCGTGCCCTGCCACGCCCCGAAACACTGCTGGATACGCCCCGGCAGCGGCTGGATCAGGTGTCGGAACGTCTGCCCAACGCACTGATCCGGGGGGTACAGAACCGGCGCGTGAAACTGCTGGATGTGTCGGCACACCTGCGCCCTTCGACCCTGCGCGCGCTGGTCGAATCGCGTCGTGACCGCTGCCGCAACTTGTCCTCGCGCCTGTCTCTGCGCCCGATTGAGCGAGAGTTGCAGAGCCAGCGCGAAACGCTGAACAGGTTGACCGACCGTCTGAACACCGCCCAATCCACGCGCATCGACCGCTTGCGTCAACAACTGGACGCGACGGACCGTCTGCGCGAAACGCTCAGCTACAAGGCAACGCTGGACCGTGGCTATGCCGTGGTGCGCGCGGATAAACAGGTGATGACCACCAAGGCCGAGGCCTCCAAACACGCAGTGTTGGAAATCGAATTCGCCGATGGCCGCCTGACCACCGGCAAAGCAGAGGCCGCAAAACCGGCCGCAAAAAAGCCCGCTCAGACCCCGCCCGATCAGGGGACATTGTTCTGAACCATGCTGAAAATCTGGGGCCGGAAAACATCATCCAATGTTCAGGCCCTGATGTGGTCTGTTGGCGAATTGGGGCTGCCATACCAACAGTATGATCTGGGCCACCGGTTTGGCGGGCTGGATACCCCAGAGTTTCTGCACCTGAACCCAAACGGAACGATCCCGGTGCTACAAGACGGGGTTAACCCGCCGATCTGGGAAACCGGTGCGATCCTGCGCTATCTGGCCGCGCGATACGGCCCTGACAGCTTCTGGCCAAGTGATCCGGTGCAGCGCGCCGAAATCGACAAATGGGCCGAATGGGCCAAACTGAACGTCGCCATGCAATTCACCGTTCCCGTATTCTGGCAGGTCACCCGGGTCCCGGAAAGCGAACGGGACGAAGACGCAATCAAACAGGCAGTCGCATTGCTGGAGGCAAAGCTTGCAATCGCCGATGCGCAACTCTCCCGAAACACCCACATCGCGGGGCCCGAGTTCACCCTGGCCGATATCCAGCTTGGGCACATCCTGTTCAGGTATTACGATATTGAGATTCAGCGCAGCTCATTTTCGCATCTGGAACGCTATTACCGGATGCTCAAGGAACGACCCGCATATCGGGAACATGTCATGATCAGCTACGAGGAACTGAAACCCGGCTGAACCGGCATCAGACGCCAACATCAGGGCCGTGGCAAACCATTTCTTCACCTGTATCCGCAGCCTCATACAACTCGGTCGCCTCGGGGTCCCCCTCGAACTGCGCAATTATTCCGGACGCGGATCGGATAAAAACCCAGCACTGTGGGTCCAGCCGGTCTTCGTAGATGAAACAGATCTGCCCCTCGCGCTCATACCAGATGCCTTCCTTGCAATCGCCATCCAGAAAAGACCAGATCACCCGCCGGTCCGGCAAATAGCGTTCGACCCCATATGCTACGCCGTCATATCCGTAATACAGCGTCTTACCGCGTGTGTAGGCGTCAAATTCTTCTCCCGACATCGGACCAGCCGCCGCTACGGTCTGCGCAGTCAGAGACAACAGAATCGATAAACGCATCAACATGCACTGATTGTGGCAGATCAGGGCCGACGTTGCCATTCAGCAGCGTGCTACTCAGCCCGATCCCGCCGGATTAACTCGACGTCAGTATTGAGTCACTGAAACCATCCATCCCAAGCTGCCAATGGCGTAACGCCTTTACCGTTGGCAGCTTGGGAAAATACATGGAAATTCTACTGTTCTGGATCGCGGCAGCCAGCGCCCTTGCCTATCTCTCAATGGTAGCTCACAGCGCAAGCACACTGCGCAGCATCCTGAAAACCGCCTCGGTCGCGCTTCTCGCGCTTTCGGCGCTGATTGCCGGTGGCCCATGGCTGTTGTGCCTCGGCCTGACACTCTGCGCCACAGGGGACGCTCTGTTGTCACGCGAAACCGAGGCCACCTTCATGGCGGGCATCGGCGCATTCGCCGCCGGGCACATCGCCTATATTCTTTTGTTCCTCAGCCACCCGACCAGCGGCGCCACACTGATCTTCGACCAGCCGGGTGTGTTTTGGACCCTCATCGTTCTGGGCATCGTCATGGCCACGCTGCTTGCCCCTCGCGCAGGCGAACTCAAAGTTCCGGTGCTGGCCTACATCCCGATCATTCTCGGCATGGGAATCGCTGTCCTTGCCCTGCCCGAAACGGGAAACCTGCGCTGGGCCCTGCCTGCGGCGCTGGCCTTCATCGCCTCGGACCTGATCCTTGCGACCGAGAAATTCATGTTGCCCGATGGCCACCCCGCACTCAGGATCACCCCATACCTCGTCTGGCCGCTCTACTGGGGCGCACAGGCCGGATTTCTGTTCGCCTTTTCCTGACCCTTTGCAACTGCCGCAATTCCGCATTAGGTGGGGATAACACCTGCGGAGACCAGACATGGCGTTTTTCTCAAAGCTCAAGGACCGGCTTTTCAAATCCTCTTCGCGCCTCGAACAGGGGCTCGAAGCCATCGTCGAAGACGGCGGCGAAGAAACAGCCCCCACCCCGGACCCGGTGATCCCCGAACCGGAGCCCGAGCCGCAGCCTGTCCCCGAAGTTCCCGAACCCGCGCCCGCCCCGCAGCCGGTCGAAACTCCGTCGCCAGAGCCGGTCGATCCCACGCCATCGCCTGCACCTACGGAAATCCCGGACAGCCCGCAATCCAAGGGGTTACTGGGCCGTCTGTTCAGCCGCGGTGACAGCAGCACGGTTATCCGCCGCACGCTGGACGACGACATGCTTGAACAACTCGAAGAGTTGCTGATCGCTTCGGACATGGGCGTCGATACTGCCCTGCGTGTCACCGCCAACATGGCCGAGGGCCGCCTTGGCAGAAAACTCTCGACCCGTGAAATCAAACAGCTTCTCGCACAGGAGGTGGCCCGCGTGATGGAGCCTGTGGCCCGCCCCATGCCCATCTATCCCAAACGCCCTCAGGTGGTCCTTGTCGTCGGCGTTAACGGCTCGGGCAAAACCACCACCATCGGCAAGCTGGCCAGCCAGTTCAAATCCGCAGGCAAAAAGGTCGTCATTGCCGCTGGCGACACCTTTCGCGCCGCCGCCGTGGAACAGCTTCAGGTCTGGGGCGAACGCGCAGGCGTCCCCGTCCTGACCGCACCCGAAGGATCCGACCCAGCCTCTCTGGCATTTGATGCACTGACCAAGGCACAGGAAGAAGGCGCCGATCTGCTGATGATCGACACGGCCGGCCGCTTGCAAAACCGTGCCGACCTGATGGAGGAACTGGCCAAGATTGTCCGCGTCATCCGCAAAAAGGACGAAACTGCTCCCCACAATACCCTCTTGGTCCTCGACGCAACCACCGGGCAAAACGCCCTCAGCCAGGTCGAAACCTTCCGCAACCTTGCTGACGTCTCGGGCCTGGTAATGACCAAACTGGACGGCACCGCCAAGGGCGGCGTTCTGGTTGCTCTGGCAGACAAGTTCGGCCTGCCAATCCATGCGATTGGCGTCGGCGAACAGATCGACGACCTCGCCCCATTCGACCCCGAAGAATTCGCCGCCGCCCTGACCGGCCTGGACCCAACCTGACCCGACCGTTCATCTGGCCTCAAATACTCTCGGGGGGTGTGAGGGGCAGACAGCCCCCCACTATATCCACCCCGCGAAAGGCCGCATCGTGAGCGACTGGTTGATCTCCCTCGAAGGTACCGAGGCCGGGCACAGGCTGGCGCTCGGCCTTGCGCTGATGGCCGCCTTTCTGCACGCCGTATTCGGCGCCCTGCAAAAGGGCCGACACGACCCATGGCTGTCGCGCGGTGCGATCGATGCCTCGTACAGCCTTATGGCCGCGCCGTTTGCCCTGTTTGTCGTGCCCTGGCCCGAACCCCATATGTGGCCGATTTTCGCAACTGCATGGGCCATCCACATCCTCTACAAAATCCTGCAGGCGATGGCCTATACCAAGGGGTCATATACGGTTGTCTACCCTGTGGTGCGCGGCACTGGTCCGCTCTTCACCGTGATCGGGGCCTATCTGCTGTTCGGCGAGGTGTTCTCGGCTACCCAGTGGCTGGGTGTCGCGGTCCTGCTGACCGGGATTTTCGGGCTTGCCGCCTATAATTTACGTTATCTGGAAACCAACCGCGACACGCTTGGCATTGCGCTGGCACTAGCGTTTTCAACCGGCCTCTTCGTTGCTCTTTATACGACCTACGACGCCTACGGCATTCGCGCCACGGCGGATCCCTTCACCTTTCTGGCATGGTTCTTCATGATCGATGGCGCCGTCCTGCCGTTCTACGCCTTCCTCAGATGGCGCGCCATGATCAACCCGCCCACGCCCGGACCCTTGATGGTACGGGGCATCTCTGGTGGCATCGTCGCATTCATGTCATTCGGCGCCATAATGCTGGCCACACGCCTCGACAAGGTAGGCGAAGCAGCGGTTCTGCGCGAAACCTCAACCGTGTTTGCCGCCCTGATCGGCTGGCTGGTACTGAAAGAAACGGTCGGCCCAAGGCGAATCGCACTGATGGCATTGATTGCATTAGGCGCGGTAATAGTTGAAATGGGGGGATGAGCAGCAGGATGGACTCAATGACCGACAAGAAAGACATCAACCCATTCCTCAAACAGGTGCTGGAGCTTGGCCCCCCTCTGGCCTTCTTCTTCATCTACCTGCGCCTGCGTGACGATAGTTTCCTGATCGGCGGCATCGAATATTCCGGCTTTATCGTCGCCACCATCCTGTTCGTACCACTGATGCTGGCGGCAATGGGTATCCTGTGGTTTCTTACCGGCAAACTCAGCAAGATGCAGATATTCACCGCCTTCATGGTGATCTTCTTTGGCGGCCTCACCGCCTGGTTCAACGACGAGCGGTTCTTCAAGATGAAAACGACGCTTGTCTACGGCTTCTTCTCGGCAATTCTGGGCATCGGTCTGCTTCAGGGAAAGTCCTATCTCGCCTACGTTCTCGAAGAGATGCTGCCCATGCGTCATGAAGGCTGGATGATCCTGACCCGCCGCCTTTGCGCCTGCTTTGCGGTGCTGGCTGCCGCCAACGAAGTGGTCTGGCGCACGATGTCCACCGATCTGTGGGTCAAGATCGAGACCTTTGGTTTCCCACTCGCGCTCATGGTATTTCTGATGCTGCAGTTCAACATGCTGCAAAGCTATATGGATGACCCGGACCGCCAGTAGGCCAGCTTCACCGGATCAGCTGCCCTAACGTTTACATCAAGTTTAGGAAAATGCCCGACAAATTCCTTGGTTTAGCCGCCAAGCTGTGGAAAATGGGACCACCACCCACCGCTGCAGGAGTACCACCCCCGCATGACGACCTTTCCCGACACCGGATTTCTGTCGGAAGCCTCGGAAAGACTGAAAGCTATGCTTTCAGCTCAGGCGTCCGAAATCGTATTGCAACGAGGGGAAATTCTGTTCGAACAAGGGGATGAGGGGGATGCGCTTTACGCTATTCTCACGGGCACACTGGAAGTGTCTTTTCTCGCCATGAGCGGACGCAAGCTGTCACTGGTCCTCATGCGCCCCGGCGAGGTGTTTGGCGAAATCGCTCTGTTTGACAACGGCCCACGCACGGCCACCGTCTCGGCGGCGAAACCTTCGCGTGTCCTGCGCGTGCGCAGAACCGATGTGATGGCTCAAATTCAAGACCACCCCGAACTTGCTGGCGATCTGATCCGTCTGGCCGGCCTGAGGATGCGGTGGATGGGCGCACAGCTCAACGAACAGGTCTTTCTTCCCATGCCCGTCAGATTGGCGCGCAAGCTGCTGTATCTGGCTCAATTGCAGGACGATCAGGCTGGCCGGATCATGCTGTCCCAAAGCGAACTGGCCGAGTTTGTGGGTGCAACGCGCGAAGCGGTTTCGAAGACGCTGTCCAGTTGGCGACGCGACGACGTGGTCGAGGTCTCGCGCGGGGGGCTTGCCATCCATGACTTTGAGGCTCTGCGGGAACTGGCGGATTCAGACCTGATCTGAGCCTATGCCCACACCTGTGATCCGCTTCACAGACGTCTCGTGCCGATGCTGCTAACTTGATTAAGGTTACCGACTGAGGCTGGATGATCATCCCCGATATCTGTCCGACTGGCCTCTCCCTGTAACAGAGCCATATGCCCCGGCATATGGCTCTTTTAATTTGATAAGGGCCACGAAAAAGGCCGGAGCTGCAGCTCCGGCCTTTTCCAATCCCGTGTAGAGGGCAATTACTCTTCCAGGCTCAGAGCCACGAAGCGAGGTTCCCCACCGCGACGCACCAGTAACAGCAGCGACTTGCGACCGGCTTCGCGGGCTTCTTCCATGCGCGTCTCCAGGTCCGGGATCGACGTCACCTTTTGCTGACCCGCCTCGGTGATCACATCACCGGACCGCAGACCCTTGGCATAGGCCTCGGACGCCTCATCGACATTGGTGACGACCAGACCCTCGGCATCCGCGTCCAGCCCCAGTTCACTACGAGAGTCATCGGTCAACGGCGCAATCGTGAGACCCAGAATGGTCTTGTTCTCATCCCCAGTCTCGTTGGGCGCTTCGGCGTCGTCGCCATTCTCTTGGCGTTCAGCATCCTCGCGGCGGCCCAGCGTCACCAGAATGGTCTGCGTCCCGCCATCGCGATGCACAACGACGCGCACCGATTTGCCGACTGTCGTCTCGCCTACCTGACGCACCAAACCGCGCGTGTCTTTCACTTCAACGCCGTCAAAGCTGAGAATCACGTCACCGGCCGCCAGTCCGGCCTCTTTTGCCGGACCATCAGGAACGTCGCTGATCAGCGCGCCGCCGGGTTTATCCAGCCCCATCGCTTCGGCCATATCCTCGGTCACATCCTGAATGCGCACACCCAGCCAACCCCGGCGGGTTTCGCCAAATTCGCGCAGCTGATCCACCACTTTGACGACGACATTGGACGCCATCGAAAAACCAATGCCGATCGATCCGCCATTGGGCGACAGGATCGCAGTGTTCACGCCAATCACTTCGCCATTCATGTCGAACAGCGGCCCGCCCGAGTTCCCTCGGTTGATCGCCGCGTCCGTCTGAATGTAGTCGTCATACGACCCGCTCAGTTCTCTGTTACGTGCGGACACGATGCCGGCGGAAACCGAAAATCCCTGTCCTAGTGGGTTGCCCATTGCGATGACCCAGTCACCGACGCGGGCGGTGTCGCTGTCGCCGAAAGTCACATATTTCAAAGGACCTTGTGCCTCGACCTTCAATAGGGCGATGTCGGTCTTTTCATCGGTACCGATCACCTTGGCAGGCAGTTCCTTTTTCGGCTGTCCATCGCCGGGAAAGAACTCGACCAGAATTTCATCCGCCTCGGCGATGACGTGGTTGTTGGTGACGATATAGCCATCTTCCGAAATCACGAACCCCGATCCCAGCGCATTGCTGCGGCGCGGGCGGTTTTCGTCGTCGCCATTGCGATCCTGAAACTCGCGAAAGAAATCTTCAAACGGGGACCCTTCGGGCACGATGCCCTGCGGCCCAGTCTGCCCTTCGATAAGGGTTGTCGTGGTGATGTTGACCACAGCCGGGCTGATCTTTTGCGCCAGTGGCGCAAGGCTTTCGGGACGGGCCTGCGCCGCAAGCGACTGCACCAGAACGAAAACCACACCCAGAAACGCTAGCCAGAGAAGCCGCATTCTTATGATTGCATCGTCCCGCCCAAGGGTAATACTGCGTGCCTTTGCTTGCACTGGGGGTCTCCTTGTCACCAACCTGTTATCGGGCTGCCGCGTACGGCAACCGGTTCTTAGGGTCCAATGTAGTCAGTTTGGCCCGGCCCGCAACTCGCGATAGCGGGGAATTCACCGGCATTTGAGCGCACCGTAACCAACCGGTTCTCAGAACCCCAGTTGATAGGCCCCCCACAGCAGGATGAAACCGCTGACCACGCATAACAGACCAACGGTCCGCCGGGCACTTTCTGGCAAGGCACGAAGCGCCTCCAGCATCCGCTCGATAAGCGAAGGGGCCAGCGCATAGGCCAGCCCCTCGACAATCAGCACCAGCCCGAAGGCCAGAAGGATCATTCCCATCAGCGGGTCGCCTGTCCTGTTGGCGACTTCAGATAGTTGAAGAACTCGGAATCCGGGCTCAGCACCATCGAGCTGTTACCCCCGCGAAGCGCGCGCTCATACGCAGACAGGGACCGGTAGAATTCAAAGAACTCCGGATCCTTGCCGAAGGCTTCGGCGAAGATGGCGTTGCGTTCGGCATCGGCCTCACCGCGGATGATCTCGGCTTCGCGATTGGCGTCCGAGACCAGTTCGACCACGGTCCGGTCAGCCTGCGCACGAACACGCTGCGCCGCCTCGTTACCGCGCGCCCGTTCGTCGGTGGCTTCGCGTTCACGTTCGGCCTTCATCCGGTCAAACGTCGCTTCAAGGTTGGCCTGCGGCAGGTCAGTGGCTTTCAGGCGTACGTCGATCACGTTGACGCCCAACGCCCGTGCTTCTGCAATCGCGCTGTTGCGAATGCGCAGCATCAGCGCCGCCCGGTCCGAACTCAGGATGTCGCGGGACGAAACCGAACCCAGCACTTCGCGCGTTTCAGCGCGCAGAATGCGGTCCAGACGATCCTCGGCCACCGGGATACCGCCGACGCCAACGGCCTGACGGAACTGGTTCAGGTCGGAAATCCGGTAACGCGCAAAGGCGTCGACCACCAGACGGCGGTCATCCAGGGGGGTGACCTCCAGCGGTTGCACGTCAATTGACAAAATGCGGTCGTCGTAACGCACTACTTCCTGAATCAGCGGGATCTTGAACGCCAGACCGGGTTCTTCCTTGACCGCGACCACGCGCCCGAACTGCAGCACCAGCGCCCGTTCGCGTTCATCTACGATAAAGATCGAGGACAAGCCAACGATGATTGCCAGAACGATGACCGGCAGAACAAAAGTCGATTTACGCATCAGTTGTTCTCCTGCCCGGTTTGTTCGCTGTTTCGGCGCAATTCATTGAGCGGCAGATAAGGCACGACGCCCTGCCCATCTCCGGTGGCGTTTTCGTCCAGAATGATCTTGTCAACATCGCCCAGAACCTGCTCCATCCGCTCCAGATACAGGCGTTTGCGGGTCACGTCCGGCGCCTTGGAATATTCCTCCAGAACCGCGCTGAAACGGCTGGCCTCACCTTGTGCACTGTTGATCTGCTGGGCGCGATAGGCTTCGGCTTCTTCCAGAACCTGCGCGGCTTCACCACGGGCTTCGGCCAGCACGCGGTTGGCATAGGCATCGGCCACGTTCTGCAAACGATCCCGTTCCTGCGCAGCAGCCTGAACGTCGCGGAAGGCCGCGATCACGTCCTGCGGCGGGTCAGCCTTGTCAAAGTTGACGCGGACGATGTTGATCCCGGAATCATAGCTGTCCATCGTGGACTGGATCAGTTCCTGCAGACGATCCGCAATAATACCACGATCTCGGTTCAGGATCGGCGCCAGTTCAGACTGTGCAATAATCTCGCGCATCGCCGATTCCGACACGGCCCGGATCGTCGGGCGCGGATCGCGCAGGTTGAACAGGAACTTGGCGGGGTCGTTGATATTCCACACGACCTGATAGTCGATATCGACCACGTTCTCGTCGCCGGTCAGCATCAGGCCGTCATCGCTGCCGCGCGCACCGCCCATATCTTCGGTCTGTTCGCGGGTAACCGGGATCACCTCGGCCGTTACCACCGGCCAGGGCGCAAAGTTCAGACCCGGATTGCCGATGGACGAAAACTCGCCCAGAAACAGTTCAACCGACTGCTCTTCCGGCTTGACGGTGTAAAAGCTTGCTGCGGCCCACAGGCCAGCGGCCACCAGAACGCCCAGCGCCACGGTCCCTTTGGTAAAGACCGGACCACCGCCGCCTGCACCCTTGCCGTCGCCGCCACGGCCACCGCCGCCGCGCCCGCCCATTAGCACGCGCAACTGCTCCTGACCTTTTTTCATCAGCTCATCGATCTCGGGAATCTGCGGGCCATCACCTTCGGGCGGGCGTCGCCCGTCCCCGTTGTTACCCCGATTTCCTCCGCCTCCGGATGAGCCTCCGCCCCCCCAGGGGCCACCGCTGTTGCCCGCCATATTTCGTCTTTCCTTTGTTTGGACCGGTGTTCCGGCCCGCGTGATCACGAAGTCACTTGTAACGTGTGTACGCCAGCTTGCAAATCAAGCGCTGCGTACAGGTTGCCGCATTGTAACCAATTCCTCGGCCATGACCGGATGAACGGCCACGGTCCGGTCGAAATCTTCCTTGGTTGCACCCATCTTGACCGCAATTCCGGCCAATTGGATCATTTCGCCCGCACCCGGCGCCACGATATGGCAGCCCAGTACTTTGCGCGTCGCCTTGCTGACGATCAGTTTCATCAACACACGCTGCGACCGTCCGGCAAAGGATTGCTGCATCGGCTTGAAAGAGGTCGCATAAACCTCAATCGGCTCCTGCGCCGCCGCGTCCTCTTCGCTCAGGCCCACGGTTCCCATTTCCGGCTGCGTAAAGATCGCCGTCGGGATCAGCTCGTGATCAACCGGCGTCGGGTTGGCTTTGAACACGGTTTCGACAAAGGCCATGCCTTCGCGGATCGCAACCGGGGTCAGGTTCACCCGGTCAGTCACGTCACCGATAGCATAAATCGAGGGCACGCCGGTCTGGCTGTATTCGTCCACGACGATCTCGCCCTTACGGCCCCTCTCGACCCCGATCTCTTCCAGCCCCAAATCGTCCGCATTGGGCGAACGGCCCGTGGCATACATCACGACGTCGAACAGTCGTTCGGTGCCATCCGTGGCCTTCACACGGATCTTGTCCCCGTCTTTCGCCATCTCCAGCACGTTGGTGCCTAGATGAACGTCGACACCGTTCTGGCGCATCTCTTCACAGATCAATCCGCGGGCTTCTTCGTCGAAACCGCGCAGAATCTGAGCGCCGCGATAGAACTGGGTGGTCTCGACCCCCATACCGTTCATGATGCCCGCGAATTCACTGGCGATATAGCCACCGCCAACGATCAGCATCGACCCCGGCAGCTTGTCCAGATGGAAAATCTCGTTCGAGGTGATCGCCAGTTCCGAGCCCGGAAACTCTGGCACGACCGGACGGCCGCCCGTTGCGATCAGGATATGCTTGGCAGTCTTTCGTGTGCCATCGGCCAACTCGACCGTATGCGGATCGACCAGACGCGCACGCTGATCAAAGCTTTCGACGCCGTTGTTTTTGAGGATGTTGCGATAGACGCCTTCCAGCCGGTCCAGCTCGGCATGGAGTTTGCCGCGGAAAGCAGTCCAGTCGAACGCACCCGGTTTGACATCCCAGCCATACGCCTGTGCATCCTCGACCATTCCGGAATATTCACTGGCAAAGACCATCAGCTTTTTCGGCACGCAGCCGCGGATTACGCAGGTGCCGCCATAGCGGTCTTCTTCGGCCAGCGCCACCTTGGCCCCGTTTTCCCCTGCCGCCACACGCGCGGCGCGTACTCCGCCCGAGCCGCCACCGATGACGAACAGATCGTAATCAAAGCTCATTTACCCTGCCTCTTCCATATTTCCGCAAGCGCTACATAGCCTTGCAAGGGGTGTAACTCATCGCGCGCCACTGTCCAGTACCTTCCGGCGATCGATTTGATCCTGCCATGGGGCGTCCAAATCCGGCCGATACTGGTGCAGCGCGTAGATGAACTGGTCACATATGCGTTGCGGTATCCGTTTCAACGGAAATTCCAAAAGCCCGAGTCCACATAACGAAAATGCTCGCGAAATATACGCCTGCCTTGCGCTTCCCGCAGACAAAACGTCGGTTATTATACAAGCGTCAATCCTTCAGGTCCGAAAACAGGTTGTCGTTGTTTTCTTCTCCCAGCCGGTCCAGCTCGATCGTGCCTTCGTTGATGTCGCGCAGCTCGACCCGGCCATCGCCGTGGCCGATGACGACCCGATCGCAGATGTCGATGAACAGACCGTTTTCCACGATGCCGGGGATTTGGTTCAGAACCAGCGCCAACTGGCGTGCGTTGCCGATCCGTTGCAGATGCAGGTCCAGAATGTGGTTGCCTTCATCGGTTACGAACGGCGCCTCGCCATTCATCCGCAGCGCCGCCGAGCTACCCAGCACGTCCATCGAATCCAGCGTTTCCTCGATCAGCGACCGCGTGGTCTGCCAGCCAAAAGGGATCACCTCGACCGGCAGCGGGAACGCCCCCAGCGTTTCAACCTCTTTCCCGGCATCGGCGATCACCACCATCATGTCGCTGGCGGTGGCCACGATCTTTTCCTGCAACAGCGCCCCGCCGCCACCCTTGATCAGGTTCAGTTCACCATCGAACTCATCCGCGCCATCAATGGTGATATCCAGCCATCCCGCCTGATCCAGCGAAACAACCTCGATCCCGACCTCACGCGCCAGTTGTGCCGTGCGGGTTGATGTCGGCACCCCCCTGATCCGCAGCCCTTCGTCACGCACCCTTTCGCCCAGACGACGCACCAGCCAGGCCGCTGTTGATCCGGTGCCCAACCCTACGCGCATCCCGTCTTCGACCATGTCGGCGGCGCGCCTTGCGCTGACGTATTTGGCATTGTCGATGGGGGACAGTTCTCCGGTCATGGCAGCCTCGCAGAAAGCAGTATTTGTGCCCTTATATGCAAACTGCCTTCCCTGCGCGAGGGGGCCGCGGGCGGTTTCCTTCTCGAAACCCGGAAAATTCGGTATCCTTTCCCGTAGGGGGCAATACATGCTGCAATTCGACGAAGCCACCACACGCCTGCTGGATAACGCCTATCAGGGCGCGGACGTGACCCGCCGCCGCGCCGCCAATCTAAGGGCGCTCTCTCCGGTCCCGGGCGATACCATCCTTGACCTTGGTTGCGGCAACGGCTTGCTGTCGATCGAACTGGCGCGTGCGGTGGGCGCTGGTGGCAGGGTCGTTGGTCTCGATCCAAGCGACGACATGCTGTCCGCCGCGCGCGCCCGATGCGCCGAATTCGACACAATCGACCTGATCGAGGGAACCGCCGAAAACCTTCCCTTTGCCGAAAATGAATTCGACAAGGCGGTTTCCCTTCAGGTTTTCGAGTATTTCTCTGACGCCCGCCCTGCGCTTCGCGAACTGTATCGGGTTCTGCGCCCGGGCGGCAGGCTTGTCATTGGAGATATGCACTGGGACACGCTGTGCTGGCACAGCGCGCACCCTGATCGAATGTCACGCATGATCGAAATCTGGGACCTGCACCTTGCCGACCGCTGCGTTCCTGCGATCCTTCCTGAAAAATTGCGCGAATGCGGTTTCGAAGCCGACCGGGTCGAGCCATTGGTGTTTTGCGACACAACGCTGCGACCCGACGGGCAAGCTCAGATGATAATGCGACTGATGAGTGCCTACGCGATACAGAACGGCCATATGTCCGAAGAAGAAACCAACGCATGGTCCCACGAACAGCACAGCCTTGCTGAACAGGGGCGTTTTTTCATGTCCATCACTCATTTCATCTGGGTCGCCCGCAAACCCTGACAGCGAAACATATCCCCAAAATACGCGTTTCCGATTGGAAACGTCGCAATCAAGGCTTTGTGAATCGACCGCGCCCCTTAAACAGGCGGTATGGATACGCGCTATCGCCTTCACTACGCCCCTGACAACGCCTCGCTGGTGATCCGGCTGGTGATGGAAGAGATGGGCCTGCCCTACGAAACCGTTCTGGTGGATCGGCGTAATTACGAGCAGGACAGCGCGGCCTATCGTGCGCTCAATCCAAACGGTCTGATCCCGGTGCTGGAAACGCCGCACGGCCCGATATTCGAAACCGCCGCCATTCTGCTGTGGCTGGCAGACACGCACGGGCACATGGCCCCACCGCCGGAAAGCACCGAACGCGCGGCGTTCCTCAAATGGCTCTTCTTTGCCTCGAACACGGTGCACGCCGATCTGCGCATCCTGTTTTATGCCGAAAAATACATCGACCCCTCGCAGGCCGAAACCCTGCGGGCAGGCATCCGGCCCCGGCTGCGGCAACACCTCAAACTGTTGGAAGCCGAGGCCAAACGCGCACCCTCGTGGCTGAACGCAGACGAACCGTCGGTTCTGACCTGGTATCTTGCCTGCATGATGCGGTGGATGGCATTATATCCGGCAAAGACGGACCGCAGTTGGTATCAGCTTGCCGACACCCCATATCTGCAGAAGATCCTGATGCAGTTGGAAACCCGCCCCGCAACCCGCGCCGCGATTGGCGCCGAGGGGCTCGGGGTTACACCGTTCACATCGCCCACCTACGCCACCCCTCCAGAAGGCTCAGCAACCTAAGATGTTCCTCTCAGTTTTCGATATGTTCAAAGTGGGCGTCGGCCCCTCCTCGTCACACACAATGGGGCCGATGGTTGCGGCTGCGCGGTTTCTTGACCTGATGCGCGCCTCGCCTTTCGAATTTGCGGGCCTCAAAGGATCGCTGCACGGCTCGCTGGCCTTTACCGGCGTGGGCCACGCCACGGACCGCGCCACCATCCTTGGCCTCGCCGGGTTCGTGCCCGACACCTATGACAACGACAAGGCCGAGGCGGCGCTGGCGGCGATTGCCGAAACCCATTCTGTCACGCCCGAAGGTCTGCCGACGCTCAAATTCGATCCCAAGGCCGATCTGATCTTTGATTACGACCAGACACTGCCCGGCCACGCAAACGGCATGATCCTCATGGCTACCGACGCACAGGGCGACGTGATCCTGAGGCAGGTCTATTACTCGGTCGGCGGCGGCTTTGTCCTGACCGAGGAAGAACTGGCCGAGGGCAAGGACACCAATGACGGCCCGTCCGTACCCTACCCCTTCACCTCCGCCGCGCAGATGCTCGAAATGGCCAAGGAAAGCGGGAAAAGCATTGCCCAGATGAAGCGCGAAAACGAAATCGCGCGCGGCTGCCCCAACAGTTTTGCCAAAGGCACGGCACGCCTGTGGGAGGTGATGAACGGCTGCATCGAACGCGGCCTGTCCACCGACGGCATCCTGCCCGGCGGCCTGAACGTCCGCCGCCGCGCCAAGGGCATTCACGAGGCCCTTTTGGCCGAACGCGGCATGAACCTGAACGCTCCGCACACCATCAACGACTGGATGAGCGTTTACGCCATGGCCGTGAACGAGGAAAACGCCGCTGGTGGTCAGGTCGTCACCGCCCCGACCAACGGCGCGGCGGGCACCATGCCTGCGGTTTTGCGCTATTACCTCGATCACGTTCCCGGTGCGTCCGAAAGCCATGTCGAGGATTTCCTGCTGACCGCCGCCGCCATTGGCGGACTGATCAAATACAACGCCTCGATCTCGGGGGCCGAAGCGGGTTGTCAGGCCGAGGTCGGCAGCGCTTCGGCCATGGCCGCCGCCGGGCTGTGCGCCGTCATGGGTGGTACACCGGAACAGGTAGAAAACGCCGCCGAGATCGCACTTGAGCATCATCTTGGCATGACCTGCGATCCGGTGGCCGGGCTGGTGCAGGTGCCCTGCATCGAACGCAACGGCCTTGCCGCGATCAAGGCGGTTTCGGCCGCATCACTGGCGCTGCGCGGCGACGGACAGCATTTCGTACCGCTCGATTCCGCTATCGAAACCATGCGTCAGACCGGTCACGATATGCACGAGAGGTACAAGGAAACCTCGCTCGGCGGCCTGGCGGTTAACGTTCCCAACTGCTGAGTTTCTCATTCGGTCTTTCCAGCAGGGGCGCGCTGACATAGCGTGCCCCTTATGACTCAGGATCGTCCCTTTCTCGGCATTTTGCTGATGCTCGGCTTTTGCGTTCTCGCGCCGCTTGGCGACGCGCTGGCCAAAGTGCTGGGCGGAACCATGCCGCTGGGACCGCTTGTGTTTGCCCGGTTCGTCATTCAGGCGGCCATTTTGGTGCCTTTGGTGATACTGACTGCGCGCCCCTGGCACATGCCCGCGCGCGCGCTGGGTCTTGTCGCCCTGCGCACGGTCCTGCACATCATCGGTATCAGCGCCATGTTTGCGGCTCTGAAATATCTGCCACTCGCCGATACAATCGCCATTGCCTTCGTGATGCCGTTCATCATGCTGCTTCTGGGCAAATACGTGCTGGACGAAGAGGTCGGCCACCGTCGTCTTTGGGCCTGCGTCGTGGGTTTCGCCGGTACGCTGCTGGTCATCCAGCCCAGCTTTTCCGAGGTCGGCGCACCCGCCCTGCTGCCCCTTCTTGTGGCGGTGGTCTTTGCCCTGTTCATGCTGGTGACGCGCAAGCTGGCAAAAGAAACCGACCCGATCTCTCTGCAGGCCGTTTCGGGGGTAATGGCTTCGGTCATGCTGCTGCCGGTTCTGGCATATCAGCCCGAACAGGGCCAATCCCTGTTGCCCCCCGTCGACAGTGTCGTCATCTGGCTGCTGCTGGGGATCGGAGTGATCGGGACTGTCGCCCATCTGCTCATGACATGGTCGCTGCGCTATGCGCCTTCGGCTACGCTTGCGCCGATGCAATATCTGGAAATCCCCGTCGCCACCCTGTTTGGCTGGCTGATCTTTCACGACCTGCCGAACGGGCTGGCGGCCGTCGGCATCTGCATCACCATTGCCGCGGGGCTCTATGTCATTCTGCGCGAGCGGGCCACCGCCCGCACCGGCCCGACAGAAACGCCCGCATGACCTCTTCCAACGCGCTGCGTGGCACCATCACCAACAAGCCCGGTCCGTCCACTTCAAGCGCGACGTCAGATAGCGCCCGGTTCGAAGTACCAACCTGACCGTCCGGTTCCAGAACCAGCTGGTCTATGGGCCATTCCAACCCCTGGCTTGTCCCGGTTACGCGACGAAATGGAAACAATGAAACCGTGCTCTGCGGTTCGATCTTCAATGCAATACGCGGTGGCGCATGAAAGATGACCTCGCGCTCGCCCAGCAATATGCAAGACCGATCCTGCAATCGGATCATCGTGTTGAACACCGCAAGCTGATGGTCCACCCGCGCGCCCAGAAACCCGACCCCCAGCACAAGCGGGGTTTCGATACTGCGCAGGGCTTTGTCAAAATCGGTGCTGTCCTGTTCACTGATCGGAAACAAACGATCCGTCGGAATCCGGTCTTTCAGATCGGGCCGCAGCGAATCAAAGTCGCCAATCACCGCGTCGGGAACACGGCCTGACTCCAGAATCACCTCTGCCCCTCCGTCAGCCGCCACCACCCGGTCGGTGTGTTTCAGCGCCAGATTCAGGTCATCAGGTCCGATATGCCCCCCGCCAACCAGCGAAATTGGCCCATCTGAGCATACAATCGCGTCATTTTTCGACACATTGACCATTTTATCCGGATTTGGACACATTGAGACCACAAAATGATACGTTGATTTACAAAGTTTCGAGTCGATTCTGACGCCCGGCTTCGGGTGGCACGGCTCTGTAGTTTGTAAAGGACGTGCGTCTGATGGTACAGAACAACAAGGTATTGACCGTCTCATACGGAACATTCTCGTGCACTTTGGAAGGGTTCGACGATTCATTTGAGACGATGAAGGCGATTGCCGAATATTTCCGGGATCTGGCGGCAGATGACCGCTATTTCGGATCCGAGCCGCCTCAGCCAGACGCCGAAATGCTGACCCGTATCGCACAGCGCGACGCCTCGCGCCGCGTCGAAGCCAGTCAAAGCGAAAGCGGCCTGCTTTTGCGCGCGACCGAGGATACGCCTCAGCCTGCCGTAACCGCACAGACCCCGCAACCACCTGCGGCCCCTACCGCGCCGCAAGCACAGGCAGTTCCCCCCGCTGCCACCACCCCTCCGGCAGCATCGCCGGACCTGACCGTCGTCAACTCCGCCTCGGCGCCCCCCCCCGCCGATGCAATCCCTGTAGCTGAACACGTTGATGATCTGCCTCCCCCCGCGGCAGACAGCATCGCCGCCAAACTGCAGCGCATCCGCGCCGTCGTTTCGCATTCGGACGACAGCGCCGAAGGGTATTCCGAAGATCTCGACACCGGCTTCCATGCCCCTCAGGAAGCGCCGAAGGATGCGATCTCGGCCGCCTTCGAAGCAGGCGCGCTGAGTGCGGTGGACTTCGAAGCCGAACAAACCCCTCCGTCTGCCGAAGAGGCGGCGCCTGTTGAGGATGAATCTGAGGTTACACCGGAAGAGGTCGAGGAACCCGCCGAAGTTCATGCCGCTCAGCCTCAGCCCGAAGATGTTCAGGAAGAGTACGAAGAGGAGCCCGAAACACAGGACACCGTTCTGTTTTCGGATCTCGACGAAACCTCTGAAGATGATGCCGAGGAAACAGATGCGGAAGAAGATGACATCCGCAATATTATGGACGAGGACGAAGACGAGGCATCTGACGCTCAGGATGAAGCCAAGGACGACCTGCATCCGGCCGCCGGTTTCCTGACCGCCGAAGACGAAATCCGCCTTCTGGACCAGTTGTCCGACGTTGAAGCGCACCTGTCCACGCAATCCGCACAGCGCAGCGAACCGGAAGTCGAAGAGGACGTGTCGCGCCTGCTGGTCAAAGCTGACGAGCGGATGGAAGACCCCGACACCAGCGGCAATCGCGAAACCTATTCGCATCTGCGCGCAGCGGTCGCGGCAACCGAGGCCGAAAAGACCGACGGTGCCGACGCCCACCAGACGGACGAAGAGTATCGCGATGATCTTGCTTCGGTCGTCAGCCCGCGCCGTCCGGAAATCGAAGTGACCAGCCTGCGTCCCGAATCCGACAGTGCAATGCCGCTCAAACTGGTGGCAGAGCAGCGGATCGACACGGAAGAGGCCGACGCAGGCCCGGTCGTGCCGCGCCGCGTCACCACCGAAGATGATGCCGGCGAATCCCGCGATGGTGGTTTTGCCCACTTTGCCAAGGAACAGGGGGCGCAATCCCTGCCTGACCTGCTTGAAGCGGCAGCCGCCTATCTTTCCTTCATCGAAGGGCAGGAACAGTTCTCGCGTCCGCAGCTGATGAACAAGATACGCGCGCTCAAGCAGGACGACTTCAACCGCGAGGAAAGCCTGCGCTCGTTCGGCCAGCTTCTGCGCGACGGCAAGATTGAAAAGGCAGGCGGTGGCCGCTTCGCCGCCTCCACCCAGATCGGTTTCCGCCCGGACGACAAACGCGCCGCCGGCTGAGCAACCCAAATGTTCTGAATGACAAGGGCCAGAGGTTTTCTCTGGCCCTTGTCATTTTCCATGCACTCTTACCTGCCGGTCGGTTTTGTCACCTTGATGCCGCAGCCCGAATGTGGAATTGGGCCGGGGCGAAATGCCGGGCAGATTTCTTCCGTTTCCGTCCGAAACGGTAATACCGGCGAAACAACCACCCAACCTGTTACGGCCAAACCGCCGTGACGAACCAAAGAGTTCCTCTCATGCCAGCCAACCACCGTATCGCCCTCTCAAGCGACCATGCCGCTATTCAGCTCCGGCAGGTCATCGCCAATCATATCGGCGCACAAGGCTGGGAAGTGGTCGACATCGGACCTGTAACACCCGAAAGCACGCACTATCCCAAACACGGCCACGCCGCGGCGCAGCTGGTAGCCTCGGGCGATTGCCAGCTTGGCATCGTTCTTTGCGGTACCGGCCAGGGCATCATGATGGCGGCCAACAAGGTGGCGGGCGTTCGCTGCGGTGTCTGTACCGACACGTTCTCGGCCCGCATGATCCGCCAGCACAACGACGCCAACATGCTTTCGATCGGTGCGCGCGTGGTGGGAGAAGGGCTGGCGATTGAGATCGTAGACGCCTTCCTGAGCGCCACCTTCGAAGGCGGTCGGCACGCGACGCGGGTCGCGATGATCGAAACACCCGAAGCGTAACCCGTTCTCCGGAGCCCTCCGGGCCATGTCCGGCACAACCGTATCACGCTGACCACCGCACCTGCTCAGGAAACCCGTTGCTTTCGAAGGCAGGCAGGTGCGGTAATCGGCATATACCGGTTGCAGTTAGTCCGTATTCTGGTCCGGGTCTTCCTTGCCAACGCCGCGAAACACGAACTTGAACGGCAGAATCCAAAGAATCCCCAGCACGACATAGACAACGAATTCAAGCCACAGCGGCGGGCGGTCCAGCCAGTTCACAACTGTCACAACCGCCACAATATAAAGTGGCAGACCAAGCAAGAGGATCACCAGCGACCAACGCCGCCGGGCCTTGTAACTCAGGCCCTTCTTTTCATCCTCGCCCATCAGTCGGCAAACGGGTCGGTCACAAGAATGGTGTCCTCCCGCTCCGGGCTGGTCGACAGCAATGCAACCGGGCATTCGATCAGTTCCTCGACCCGCCGCACGTATTTGATGGCATTTGCCGGCAGTTCAGCCCAGCTGCGCGCGCCTTCGGTGGATTCGCTCCAACCCGGCATCTCTTCATAGATCGGCTTACAGCGGGCCTGCTGGTCAGCGGCTGTCGGCAGATAATCCAGACGCTCGCCGTCCAGTTCATATGCCACGCAGATTTTCAGGGTCTCGAAACCGTCCAGAACGTCCAGCTTGGTCAGGGAAATGCCATTCACACCGCTGGTCGCACAGGTCTGGCGCACAAGACAGGCGTCGAACCAGCCACACCGGCGCTTACGACCGGTCACAGTGCCGAACTCATGCCCGCGGGTGCCAAGACGATGACCGTCCTCGTCATCCAGCTCGGTCGGGAACGGCCCCTCACCCACCCGAGTGGTATAGGCCTTGACGATCCCAAGCACGAAATCGACCGAGCCCGGTCCTATACCAACCCCGGTCGCCGCCTGCCCGGCAATCACGTTGGAAGACGTCACAAACGGATATGTTCCGAAATCAATATCCAACAATGCGCCCTGCGCCCCTTCGAACAGGATACGCTTGCCCGCCTTGCGCTTTTCGTTCAGCACTTTCCAGACCGGTGCGGCAAAAGGCAGAATCTGCGGAGCGATCTCCTTCAGCTGCGCGATCAGCGCGTCGCGGTCGACCGGCTCGATTCCCAGACCCTTGCGCAGTGGATCGTGATGCTGCAGCGCCCGGTCCACACGCGCCTCAAGGGTTGCGTCATCAGCCAGATCCGCCACGCGTACCGAACGGCGACCCACCTTATCCTCGTACGCCGGGCCAATGCCCCGACCGGTGGTGCCGATCTTGGTGCCTTTGCTGGCAGCCTCTTCCCGCGCCCGGTCCAACTCGCCATGAATCGGCAGAATCAGCGGTGTGTTTTCCGCGATCATCAGTGTTTCGGGCGTGATCTCGACCCCCTGCTTGCGGATCGATCCGATCTCGCCCACCAGATGCCAGGGATCCAGCACAACACCGTTCCCGATCACACTCAGCTTGCCGCCGCGCACAACACCCGACGGAAGCGCGTTCAACTTGTATACCTCACCGTCAATGACCAGCGTATGACCGGCATTGTGCCCGCCCTGAAAACGCGCGATCACATCCGCCCGCTCGCTGAGCCAGTCGACGATCTTGCCTTTTCCTTCGTCGCCCCACTGGGCGCCGACAACAACCACATTGGCCATATCCGGTCCTTTTGCGCTGAACTATCAAACCCGGGTGATATAACGAGGTGATCGCGGCAGGGAAACCGGTAATTCGGACGCAACTGACCAACTTGTTTACAATCGCGCTACGCACGATGCCTACGGCGGGAATATTTTGGGCCAGATGAAGTGCGGTTCCCCTGTTCATCTGGCTGAAAATACTCCGCGGAGGCACACAAGGGCGGCGGGGGCAGAGCCCCCTCTTTACTGCTGCGTCAGACGGACGGGCTTGCCATGCGGTGTCGTCAGATACGCATCCTCCCACGCCGTACGCAGCGTCGATACGTCATCCGGCGCGGCATCCCCCCACTCGGCCAGAAGTGATTCCAATGTTTCCAGCCAGGCCTGAAAATAATCGTCACCGCCATCCAGTTCGCGCGCGAGGCCATGACGGGCCAGTGTGTCCGAAAACCTGGCCGCCCAGTCGGGCCAGTCAAAGCGCCCGGCTTCGTTCAATGCAACTGTCAGCGCAAAGACCTGCGCATGCCATGGCTGTTCGAAAACCGGTTCGGGTGCGGAGTGGGTAGGGCACGCGGTCATGCGGGCTCCAGATAGCTTTGCCAGAGGTCCAGCACGACCTCATCGTCGGGATGCTCCGGATGCGCCCACAGCTCACGCGCATGAAAGCGCACGGCATAGAGCGGCTCGGGCGCCTCTCCCAGCCCATGCGCATTGCTGTCGGGAAAGACGTGTGTCCCGTGCAGCCGATAGACATATCCCAACGCACCAGCGGCATATTGCGGCAGACGGGTATGACCACCCGTCACCAGTGCGTTGTCTGATGGAATGCGTGCACGCACGGCCTGTCCGGCGGAAAACAGCGGTTCAGGTCCTTCCGCGCGATCTGCCGGACCGCCTTTGGCCAGAACCCCGGCAACCGCTGCCGCCTTCATGGCCTTCGACGACAGAGGGTGTGGCTGATCGCTCTCTGATCCGCGCAGGTCGTCCAAAGTCAGAACGCCCTTTTCCACCAGCAGATCAGCCAGTGCGGAAATCCACTTTTCGTAATAGGAAAACCGTGTGTAATCCTTCGGTGACAACCGTTCGCGTGCATGGCGCGACACGTCTATGTTCCACTGCCCCAGCGCGCCGGCGGCCAACGTCACCGCCAATGCCCGCGCGTGCCAGTCCTCGGCAAAAACCGGATCATCTTCGGATTCGGGATGAATTGCGCCGTCACCGAACCGCCCGCCCATGTCATGAACACGGGTCATGATGGCACCTTGGGCAAGCCGGTTCCGATCATGCTGTCGCGGGTCACCAGCGCGGCCAGTTCATCTTCGCTCAGGTCATCGGTTCCCTCAGGACGCATCGGCAATACCAGATAGCGAATCTCGGCGGTTGAATCCCAGACACGAACCGAACTGTCTTTGGGCAGGGTCACTCCGAACTCGGCCAGCACTTTGCGGGGTTCGCGCACGGCGCGGGCGCGATATGCGTCCGATTTGTACCAGCCGGGCGGAATACCGAGCAGCGGCCATGGATAACAACTGCATAAGGTGCAGACGACCATGTTGTGCTGATCGGGCGTGTTTTCGACGACAACCATATGTTCGCCCTGCCGGCCATAATATCCCAGCTCGGACACCACAGCTGTCGCATCCGCCAGCAGCGCCTGCCTGAATTCCGGGTCCACCCAGGCCCGGGCAACAACACGTGCGCCGTTCTGTGGGCCGATCTTGTTTTCATAGGTATCGATAATCTCGTCCAGCGCCGCCGGGTCGATCAGCCCCTTGCGGGTCAGAATCGTTTCCAGCGCCTTGACGCGAAGTGCGGGTTCGGGCGGTAGAAGGGCGTGCGGATGGTCGTGATCGTCATGAGGCATGGCCGCAGCCTGCGCGACCTCGGCCCCTGCTGTCCAGCCCCTTTGGTGTGATGCTGGTAATCACGGGTCGTGATGCCAACTCCTCCCTTGCTCCTGCCTGCAAACTTGCATAGATACCACGCGATACACGCCACGCTCTGCAGGAAGACCATGGAAAACGTCATTCTCATCATCCATCTCCTTTTGGCCCTTGGCCTGATTGCCGTTGTTCTGATGCAGCGGTCCGAAGGGGGCGGCCTGGGCATGGGCGGCGGCGGTGGCGGCGCCATGAGCGGGCGTGCCGCAGCGACCGCTCTGGGTAAGGTGACCTGGATTCTGGCGGCGTGTTTCATCGTGACGTCCATCACCATGACCATTCTGGCCGCGCAAAAATCCGCAGGCAGCTCGGTGATCGACCGTCTGGGCGTTCCGGCACCTGCGGCGACCGAAGAAAGCACACCGGCGGTTCCGTCGGCGGATGATCTGCTGCCTCCGACACAGGGCGACAACGCGCCGCTGATTCCGCAGGCCGACTGATCCACTAGACCTAGAAACTTAAAAGAGAACTGCAACAGCATCTTGCGGTTCTCTTGCGCTATTGGCGCGAATCCTTTATATGTGAAGTCCCGTGATGCAGCGGTTTTTCGGAACCGTCGGGCAGCTGATTTTGACGTCTCACGGGAGCAGCCGAAAACATGGCGCGATTTATTTTCATCACTGGTGGTGTGGTTTCGTCCTTGGGTAAAGGACTGGCCTCGGCGGCCCTGGGCGCGCTGTTGCAGGCACGCGGATATTCGGTCCGTCTGCGCAAGCTGGACCCCTATCTGAACGTCGATCCCGGCACCATGTCGCCGTTCGAACATGGCGAAGTGTTCGTTACCGATGATGGCGCGGAAACCGATCTGGACCTTGGCCACTACGAACGCTTTACCGGGGTTGCGGCGCGCAAGACAGACTCGGTCAGTTCCGGCCGCATCTACTCAAACGTGCTGGAAAAGGAACGTCGCGGCGACTACCTCGGCAAGACCATTCAGGTCATTCCGCACGTTACCAACGAGATCAAGGATTTCATCGCCATCGGCGAGGATGAGGTCGATTTCATGCTGTGTGAGATAGGCGGCACCGTCGGCGATATCGAGGGCCTGCCCTTTTTTGAAGCCATCCGTCAGTTCAGTCAGGACAAGCCGCGCGGTCAGTGTATTTTCATGCACCTGACGCTGCTGCCCTACATCAAGGCGTCGGGCGAGCTGAAAACCAAGCCGACCCAGCACTCGGTGAAAGAGCTGCGCTCGATCGGTCTGGCCCCCGACATTCTGGTCTGCCGCTCCGAAGGGCCGATCCCTAAAAAGGAACGCGAAAAGCTGGCCCTGTTCTGCAACGTGCGCCCTGACAGCGTGATCGCGGCGCAGGACCTATCCACCATCTACGACGCCCCGCTGGCCTATCACAAGGAAGGGTTGGATCAGGCGGTTCTGGACGCGTTCCAGATTAGCCCCGCCCCCAAACCCGATCTGGCCAAATGGGAAGATGTCAGCGACCGTATCCACAACGCCGAAGGCGAAGTGAAGGTTGCCATCGTCGGCAAGTACACCCAACTGGAAGATGCCTATAAATCGATTGCCGAGGCGCTGACCCATGGCGGCATGGCCAACCGGGTCAGGGTCAAGGTCGAATGGGTGGATGCCGAAATCTTCGACACAGAAGACGCCGCGCCACATCTGGAAGGTTTCCACGCCATCCTCGTCCCAGGCGGATTTGGCGAGCGTGGTACCGAAGGCAAGATCAAGGCCGCCCAATATGCGCGCGAACACAAGGTGCCCTATCTGGGGATCTGTCTGGGCATGCAGATGGCCGTGATCGAAGCCGCCCGGAACGCCGCCGGCATCACCGAAGCAGGGTCCGAGGAATTCGACCACGAATCCGGTAAAAAACGTTTTGAGCCAGTTGTTTATCACCTCAAGGAATGGGTGCAGGGTAACCACAAGGTCGAACGCAAAGTGGGTGACGACAAAGGCGGCACCATGCGTCTGGGCGCCTATGACGCGGTTCTGGGCGAAGGCTCGAAAGTGGCCGAGGTGTATGGCGGCACCAGCATCGAGGAACGCCACCGCCACCGCTATGAGGTGGATATCAAGTACCGCGACAAGCTTGAGGCCGCTGGCCTGAACTTCTCCGGCATGTCACCGGATGGCCGCCTGCCGGAAATCGTCGAATGGTCGGATCACCCGTGGTTCATCGGCGTCCAGTACCACCCCGAGCTGAAATCCAAACCTTTCGATCCGCACCCCCTGTTCAAGGACTTCGTGCGCGCGGCCAAGGACACGTCGCGTCTGGTCTGATCCGGGCATGTCGTCACCGCAAAGTGACGGCGCACGCAAAAAAACTTCTACGCAATGCCCTGTCATGGGGGTTAACTGTTGGCAAATCGCAGACAGGAGATTCCCCATGACCAGCCAGACGCAACTTGCCGAAACATTTGCCGGTCTGCACAAAAAGGGCGATCCCGTTATCCTGTTCAACATCTGGGATCCGGGCAGCGCCGCCGCCGTGCGCGACGCCGGTGCACAGGCGATTGCCACGGGCAGCGCGCCGGTTGCCATGGCGCAGGGATATAAGGACGGTCAAAATATTCCGTTCGATCTGGTCTTGGGCAACGCTCGGCGGATCGTGGATGCGGTCGATGTACCCGTGACGCTGGATTTCGAAGGGGCCTATGCCGAAGATCCCGCCGGAATTTCCGAAAACGTGCAACGGGCACTGGACTGCGGCGTTGTCGGCTTCAACTTCGAAGACCAGATTGTGGGCGGCACAGGGCTCTACGACGTCGCCGCGCAAGCCCAGCGGGTCAGGGCCGTGCGACAGGGCGGTGACGCAGCCGGGGTGCTCGTCTTTATCAACGCCCGTACCGACATCTTTCTCAAGGCTGCCCCTGACACGCACGACGACGCCATGCTGGACGATGCAATCACCCGCGCCAAAGCTTTTGCCGATGCCGGGGCCGACGGCTTTTTCGCCCCCGGCCTCAAGGATGAGGAACTGATCGCCCGCCTGTGCGATTCGGTTGACTTGCCGGTGAACATCATCGCCCTGCCCGGCACGCCCGATACGCCCACTCTGGCTGCTCTAGGCGTTGCGCGTATCAGCTATGGCCCGGTGCCCTATCGGCGCATGACCGCATGGTTGCAGCAACAAGCAAGCGAGGCTTTGGCTCAGGCCAACTGACACGCGGGATTGCATTTCCCTCGATCTGACAGCACCCTGCAAGCGCAGGCCAATCAGGAGGATGCAATGACCAAAGGATATTGGGTCGCCCATGTCGACGTTGACGACATGGAAACATACAAAAACTACATCGCGGCCAATGCCGAGCCCTTTGGCGAATATGGTGCACGCTTCCTGGTGCGTGGCGGCGACCACGAGGTCAAGGAAGGCGTCTCGCGGTCGCGAACCGTTGTGATCGAATTTCCCAGCTATGAGGATGCGCTTGCCTGTTACGAAAGTGACGCCTACCAGCACGCCAAATCCCTGCGCGATCCGGTTGCCATGAGCGATCTTGTGATCATCCGGGGCTATGACGGGTAGAACCCGCTTGGCGACCCACAAAATATGGACTAGCCTATGCCCATGTTGAAGAAGTTCTTCCAGGCCTTCCGCCCCCCGCAACACGACAAGCTGCCCGATCCCGATGCGGAACTGGCGCTTGGTGCCCTTCTGGTGCGCGTGGCGCAGGCCGACCGCGACTACAAGGTCGAGGAAATCGGCCTGATCGACAAGATTCTTGCCCGCCTCTATCAGCACAACGCCATCGAGGCCGCCAAGGTGCGCGCCACTTGCGAAAAGCTGCACGCTGCCGCGCCTGATACCGATACCTTCGGCAAGCTGATCCGAGAAACCACAGATCTTAAGGAACGCCTCGCCGCGCTGGATGCCCTGTGGGAGGTCGTACTGGCCGACGGAAACTCGGATGAAGGCGAAATGAAGATCGTCGAAGAGGCCCGGATCGCCATGGGCCTCAGCTACAACGACAGCCAAGCGGCGCGCGAGCGGATGCAAAGCCGCTTGGATGCCAGCTAGGATCAGCATATATCCCAATCATGTTCAGTGATTTTCTTTCCCGGCTGACAAAGCCGCAGCCCGACCCACTGGCCGAGGATGACGCCCGCCTCGCCCTCACGGCCCTATTGGTGCGCATCGCCCGCTCCGACAACGACTATGCCGATACCGAAATGGCCCGGATCGATCGGATTTCCGCCCAGCGTTATGGGCTGTCTCCGTTCGAGGCCGCCGGTCTGCGCGCCAAGGCCGAAGATCTGGAGGCCGAAGCCCCCGACACCGTCCGCTTTACCCGCGCCATAAAAGAGGCCGTCCCCTATGACGACCGGCTGGGCGTGGTCGAGGCGCTGTGGTCTGTCGTGCTGGCCGATGGCCAGCGCACCGGCGAAGAGGATTCGCTGCTGCGCCTTGTGGTCAGCCTGCTGGGCGTCAGCGACGTCGATTCGGCGCTGGCCCGCCAAAGGGCAGCCAAATCATGACCGCAATGCTGGGTATGTACGACATGCCCGCCCTGCAACCCGCCAATGACCGCTTGTGGGATTTGATTCGGGGGCATCTGGGTGATGGACACGACAAACTGTCGCGAGGCCGGGATTTCTGGGACATCTGGCATGATCCGGATCTGATCTTTGCCCAGACCTGCGGAATGCCGTACCGAACGCGCCTGCACGGCAAAGTCCAACTCGTCGGCACCCCCGATTATGCCCTGCCCGGATGCCCGCCCGGATATTACTGCTCGGTCTTCGTCGCCCGGCGTGAAGACGCCCGCGATCTGACTGCCCTGACTGGTGGCACGTTCGCCTATAACGAGGCTCTGTCGCAATCAGGCTGGGCCGCCCCGGTGACCCACCTTGCGGGCCTTGGACTGGCGCCTGCCACCCTGCATGAAACCGGCGGGCACGCCCTGTCTGCACAGGCCGTGGCCGAGGGGCTGGCCGACTACGCCTCGCTTGACGCTTTGACGTGGGAATTGCTCAGAGAACATTCCGACTTGGCCGGAAAACTGCGCGAGGTTGCGCGGACCGACCCGACACCCGCCCTGCCCTACATCACCGCAAACGGTCGCGACGCCGCCCTTGTGGCCAGCGCCGTTCGGGCCGCAATCGCGGATCTGTCGGCAGAAGATCGCAAGGCGCTGCACCTTCAGGGGCTGATCGACATCGCCGCCGACACCTATCTTGCGGTTCCCACTCCGCCCGCGCCCGACGCATTCCTGCCCACGCGCTGACCATTTTGGCCAGAACGTCTGGTCAATTCGGTCGTTTCGGGCCCGGAACTTGTCATTTGCGCATTGCATTACGCTGATTTTTCGGCCCTAGTACCGCACCAATAATGCCAACAACATCTGGACCGCCCGTGACAGAATCCGCTCCCGTCATCGAGATCAAGAACCTTCACAAAAGCTTCGGACAGCTGGAAGTGTTGAAAGGAGTGGACATCACCGCGCATCGGGGCGACGTGGTTTCACTGATCGGCTCGTCGGGGTCCGGAAAATCCACGCTTCTGCGCTGCTGCAACCTGCTTGAGGACAGCCAGCAGGGCGAGATCCTGTTCAAGGGCGAACCGGTTCGCTGGTCCGGCTCGGGTCACAACCGACGCCCGGCGGACCCTAAACAGGTGCTGCGCATCCGCACCAACCTGTCGATGGTATTCCAGCAGTTCAATCTGTGGGCGCACATGACCATCCTGCAAAACGTGATGGAAGCGCCCGTGACCGTTCTGGGCCGCGACAGGGCCGAGGTTGAGGACAGCGCGCGCAAATATCTGGAAAAGGTTGGCATCGGTGACAAATGCGATGTTTACCCGGCACAACTGTCGGGTGGCCAGCAACAGCGTGCTGCCATAGCCCGCGGCCTCTGCATGGAACCCGAGGCGCTGCTGTTCGACGAACCCACCTCCGCGCTCGACCCCGAGCTGGAACAGGAAGTGATTAAGGTGATCAAGGATCTGGCTGCCGAAGGCCGGACCATGATCATCGTGACCCACGACATGAAGATGGCGGCTGATATCTCCAGCCACGTCGTATTCCTCCACCAGGGCCTTATCGAAGAAGAAGGCCTGCCCGAGGACATCTTCACTACCCCTGAATCCGCACGGCTTCAGGGCTTTCTTTCCGCCACCAAGGCGGCATAACTTCAGGACAGAACTAAACTGGGGAGAAACCAATGAAAAACCTGATTCTGACCACTGCGGCACTGGCGCTTGGCGCTGGCATGGCCATGGCCGACACCGTCCGCATGGGCACCGAGGGCGCCTACCCTCCGTACAACTTCATCAATGACGCCGGCGAGATCGATGGTTTCGAGCGTGAAGTGGGCGACGAACTGTGCAAGCGCGCCAACCTTGAGTGCGAATGGGTCAAGAACGACTGGGATTCGATCATTCCGAATCTGGTCTCGGGCAACTACGACACCATCATCGCGGGCATGTCGATCACCGATGAGCGGGATGAGGTCATCGACTTCACCCAGAACTACTTCCCGCCTGCCGCGTCTGCCTATGCCGGCGCATCGGACGGTGTTGATCTGACCGGCGGCATCATTGCAGCTCAGACCGCAACAATTCAGGCGGGCCACGTGGCCGAATCCGGCGCAACTCTGGTTGAATTCGCGACACCTGAAGAAACCATCGCAGCGGTCCGCAATGGCGAAGCTGACGCGGTGTTTGCCGACAAGGACTTCCTTGTGCCGATCGTCGAGGAATCGGGCGGTGAGCTGGTCTTTGTAGGCGACGACGTTCCGCTGGGCGGCGGCATCGGCCTGGGTATCCGCGAATCCGATGGCGAACTGCGCGGCAAGTTTGACGAGGCCATCACCTCGATGAAGGCGGACGGTTCACTGAACGAACTGATCGTCAAATGGTTCGGCGAAGGCGTACCGACCTACAACGCCGACGGCTCGGTCGTCACAAACTAATTTGTACCAATCGGTTCGGCGCATTCATTGCGCCGAACCGTTCCCGGCCGCAGGTCCGGTACGACGCTCGAAAGACGCCTAATGTTCTCCTATTGCGCTGATCCCGACACGCTTAGCACGTTCCGCTGGTTCTCGTGCTATCTGACGAACGGTGTCCATTGGTCGTTCTACCTGTCGTTTCTCAAGGTTCTTGGCCTGCTGGCCGTCACCGCACCCGTCGCGCTGAGCTTTGGTTTTGCGGGCGCAATGGCAGCCCGGTCACATTTCCCGCCTCTCAGCTGGCTGGGAAAAGGTTACATCGCCATCGTGCGCGGTGTGCCGGATATCGCATTCTTCCTGTTCTTCGTGATCGCGCTGGACCAGGGGTTCGAATGGATGCGCCATCAGGTCCTATGCCCCGACTGGACCGACCCGATCCGTCAGGGCAACGACTTTCTCGTCTGCCCCTCCGCCAAGCTGCCTCTGGGTAGCGCCCCGGAATGGGTTCACGAGATTTATGGCTTTTTCCTTGCCATCATCACCTTTTCCATCGTTTTCGGCGCTTTCGCCGCCAACGTCCTGTTCGGCGGGATGCGCGCCGTGCCCCACGCTCAGCTAGAGACTGCCGAAGCCTATGGCATGAGCCGCCGCCAGACCTTCTGGCGCATCCTCGTTCCGCAGATGTGGGTCTATGCCCTGCCCGGCCTTTCGAACCTGTGGATGGTGCTGATCAAGGCCACCCCGCTGCTGTTCCTGCTGGGTATCGAAGACATCGTGTACTGGGCCCGTGAACTGGGCGGCACCAAGACCTCGAAATTCACTGCCTATCCGCATGGCGACTGGCGCATGTGGTACTTCCTGTTCCTGCTGATCTTCTACCTCGGTATGACCCGCGTCTCGGAAATCGGACTGGAACGGCTGATGCGCAGACTGTCCCACGGTCAGGCCACATCCGGTGGCGAGCTGTTGCGCAAGGAGACCACGGCATGAGCTGCTTGCAAACCATTCAGGACTACGGCCTGCGCTCGCTGGGCCTTGGCGAACGCCTATTGCCGCGCAGCGACTTCACCTTGTGCGAACAGTTCACACTGATCGGCTCGGGCATGATCTGGAATGTCTATTTCGGCATCATGGCTCTGGCCACCGGCTTTTTCCTCGCCACCGCACTGGCGGTTGGAAAAGCCTCACCGAACAAATGGCTGCGCAAACCGGCAGAATGGTTCATCTTCATCTTCCGCGGCTCGCCACTGTTCATCCAGTTCTTCTTTGCCTACTTCCTGTTCCTGTCGCTCAAGAAGACCTATCCGATGTTCGACGCCTTCACCTCGGCATGGCTGGGGGCGCTGATCGTTCTGTTCCTGAACACTGCCGCCTATTCGGGTGAGATTTTCTATGGCGCGCTGCGGTCGATCCCCAAGGGTGATATCGAGGCGGCGGATGCCTATGGCATGTCCGGCTGGTCCCGCTTTCGCCGGGTTGTCTGGCCGACCATGTTGCGTCTGGCCTGGCCCGCCTACACGAACGAGGCGATCTTTCTGTTCCACGCCACCACGCTGGTCTTCTTTTCGGCATTCCCTGCCTGGCAGCAACGGGGCGATGCCCTGTATTACGCCAGCTATTTTGCGGACAAGACGTTCAACCCGTTCATCCCGTATCCGATTCTGGCGTTCTATTTCATCCTGCTGACGCTGGTGATCGTCTGGGGCTTTGGTCAGGTGAACAAGCGCCTCAACCGCCACCTGCCGGTTGCGAAACAGGCCAAGATGCGGTTCCGGCTGAATCTGGCGCGCTAAGCTTTGTGTTTCACAGCCCCTGCAGCGCCAGACACACTTTGACACGCCCCATCATGCGTAAACCATGTTCGCAAGCGATGGGGCGTCCCGTATTCCGATTCAGAAATCTTTGATTATGGATTTGATGTCCAAAGCGGTCTGGTTTGCCTTGGCATGCACGGTCATCGCTGTGGCGCCAGTGATAAGAGGCATGATGACCACCGCAGTGACAAGCGCAGTCGCAACGCCCAGTACACCGCCAAATATCGTCCCCAGGAACAAGGCCGTTACAAACCCGTCGTTGATCAGGGTCACAATCCAGGTGATGAGGAACACGAAGAACCCAGCCATAATGGCGTAGACAGGTCCCATCGTCCAGATATCCGACGTCGTCCTTTTGGCATTAACTTTGCCTTCATCCGCCTTCGCTTGCAGCTGGTCACGGGCCGCATTGATAATCCGCTGCGCGTCGTGACTGATGACTTCGGCCCCATAGTCGATCTCAAGCAAACGGTCGATCGGCTCATCTTCGAAACCGACCAGTTCGTTAAAATGCTCTACCGGCTCGGGGCTCATATTGACGTCGTACTGCGCAGCAATGTTCAGGCGCTTCTCATATTCAAGACGCGTAAAGTTCACCTTTACCCGCTTGATATCGTTCACCAGTTCCCGGCGGCGATGCTCGATCACATCCTGAACTGCTGCTTTGTGCTTCAGGAAATCCTCGTCCGAGGCTGCACGCAGCCCATATTTCCAATCCCCGATCAGGGCATGGTAAAACTGATCGCCCGCCGTCTCTGTGTCCCCCTCATGATACAGAAGCTTGGCGTAATCGTATTTGGCCGAATAGTTCCGTTGATTCAGCGTCAGCGCCTTTTCAAGGTACGTGCGCGCATCCTCCATGCGGCCCGCGCAATAACACGCCCAGCCTGCCATCGCGTAACACCGCGACTGCACCTCGTCCTCGTGGTGCGAGGCGTATTTGGCCGCGTTCAGGAAATCTTCGATTGCCAGTACAGGATCGACGATATTCATGTCGGTGTGCCCCGGACCGCCAAGCCGTATCAGCCCGCGCAGAAAGTGGAACCTGTATTCCAGTCGAAAGCCCGAGCGTTCTCCGTGACCGTCAATGGCACGGCTCACGTAATCAAGCGCCTCTTCAAAATGGCCGCGCTCATAGGCCTGACTGGCAATCGAATACTGTTCCATTGCCCAGGTCTGATCCGGGGTTTTGGCGACCTTCAGCAATTCCTCCAGCGTGTCCTTGATGTCATTCAGCTCCAGCGAAACCTGGTAAAACCCGTGCTGCATGACACTGGACATTTCCTGGATCGAACTGTTCACCTCCTGAATGTCTCCTCGCAAGCTCATGACTTGACCAGACATGTCATTCATTGCCTGCAAGCCCTGCTCGGCCAGTCGGGTCTGCGTCGACAGCGATTGCGCCATATGCAGGTCGACCAGCAGGCTAAAGCCATCGAGGTTCTTTTGAGGGGCTAGAAAGCTGCTATATGAATCTGCGCCGTTATAGGTAAACACTGAACTCGTCATTGATCCTCCAGAAAGTATTGCAAACCATTGTAGCTAAATAAACTTTTTTGGATGATTGTCCGAAACTAATATCAGGGCAATACTTCATCCCTCATTTCGCCTGCATTTTTTCGCCATTTGCGACATTCCCGATCACAGCCGCTGTTTATCCCGCAGTTTGATCTCGGCATTCAGGCCCGTTTCCTTTTGCAAAGCTCAAAATATTCGACATGGAGTTTTCAATGCCTTGGGCTAAGATTGTCACCAACCTTAGCGTTCAGACCCCATGACCGAACTTACTCTGCACAGCACCATCACCTGCCCCGATTGTGGCCACACCCGATCCGAGCGGATGCCGACGGATGCGTGCCAGTGGTTCTACGAGTGCAGGAATTGCGGCGCGCTTCTGCGGCCCAGACCGGGCGATTGCTGCGTCTATTGCTCATACGGAACCGCACCCTGCCCGCCTGTACAAAACGGACAATCTTGCTGCGGATGGATGTACAAACCGGAAGAAACTCGTTTCAGCCGGTCGTGGCCGGGAAACGGGTCTTGCAGAAAAATTTGATCAAATATCGTGACAACAAGTGGGTGCGCGACTAAATCTCAGGGGCAAGAGCATTGGAGACCCTCATGGACCTGAGCGCCCTGCACACATTCCGCGTTGCCGCCTGTGACCTCAACGGACAGATGCGCGGCAAGCGTGTACCGCCATCTTATGCGGACAAGCTGGACAAAGGCGCGGTGCGAATGCCCTTTTCCGCGCTCAACGTAGATCTGTGGGGGGTCGATATCGACGGCAGTCCGCTGGTCTTTGAAACAGGCGATGCTGACGGGATGCTGTTGCCTACGGATCGCGGGCCGGTGCCGATGCCTTGGCTCGACACGCCAACCGCGCTTGTGCCCATGTGTCTGCATTACGATCAGGGCATCCCCTTTGCCGGAGACCCCCGTCACGCCCTCTCCTCGGTCCTGGACCGCTACGCTGCGCGCGGCTGGTCGGTGATCGCCGCGACCGAGCTTGAGTTCACGCTGCTCGACGCATCCGGCCCTCAGCCGCAACCCCCGTTCAACCCCGTTACGGGCCGCAGGCTTGCGGCTGAATCGGTGCTGTCCATGGCTGAAATGGATGACTTCGACGCGTTCTTCACCGAGCTCTACGATGGTTGCAAAGCGATGGGAATTCCCGCTCAGACCACCATTTCCGAAGGCGGGATCGGTCAGTTCGAGATCAATCTGAACCATCAGAACGCCATGCGCTGCGCCGACGATACGTGGTTATTTAAGGCTTTGGTCCGCGGCCTCGCCCGCAAACATGGGTTCGCGGCCACCTTCATGGCTAAGCCGTATGCGGATGACGCGGGCAATGGAATGCACGTTCATTTCTCGGTGGTCGATGAGCAGGGCCGCAATGTGTTTGACGATGGAGGCCCTGACGGAACCGAATCCCTCGGAATGGCCGTCGCGGGATGCGTCGCGGCGATGCCCGGCAGCACTCTGATATTTGCGCCGCACGGCAATTCCTATGCGCGTCTCGTCCCCGGCGCCCACGCCCCTATGGGTGCCTGCTGGGCGTTTGAAAACCGAACCGCTGCCATCCGCATACCCGGTGGTGCCCCCTCGGCAAGGCGCATCGAACATCGCGTGGCTGGCGGGGATATCAACCCGTATCTGATGCTGTCCGCCGTTCTCGGCGCAGCGCTGATCGGTGTCGATGACGCGATGCAACCACCCCCGCCGATTACCGGTAACGCCTACGAAATCGATGGCCTGCCGCAACTGGCACCCAACTGGGCATCAGCCATCACGGCATTCGAAACCGATCCTCTGATGGCGCGCATCTTCGCGCCCGAACTTATCCGCTATCTGGCCATGACCAAGCGGCAGGAGATCGCGCGCTTTGCCGACAGGCCCATCGAAGAACATTGGCTCAGCTACCTCGAGACCGTATGACCCCTTGCCCGCTCTGATAGTCTTGGCTAGGGTGAATTTGATCAAATTTGGTGACCTATGAAAATCGGCATATTGCAAACCGGCCACGCCCCCGATGCGCTGATCGACACGACCGGGGATTATGACGAGATGTTCCGCCACCTGCTGGACGGCAACGATTTCACATTCGAAACCTTCTCAGTCGTAGACGGTATGTTTCCGCAGAGTGTTAACGACGCGGACGGCTGGGTCATCACCGGCTCGCGCCACGGTGCGTATGAGGACCATCCGTGGATTCCGCGGCTTGAAGATCTGATCCGTGACATTCAAAAGCAAGGGCAGCCCCTGATTGGTGTCTGCTTTGGCCATCAGATCATCGCACAGGCCCTGGGCGGTAAGGTCGAAAAGTTCTCTGGCGGCTGGGCTGTCGGGCGCACCGAATACGACCTGAACGGCGATAAAGTCACTTTGAACGCCTGGCATCAGGATCAGGTGACCGACCTGCCCCCTGACGCAACGGTTTTGGGACGCAACGAATTCTGCCGTAACGCGATGGTAGCCTATGGGGATACGATCTGGACCGTTCAGGCGCACCCGGAATACTCCAACGATTTCCTGCACGGGCTGATTGAAACTCGGGGCAAAGGCGTCGTTCCCGACGACCTGCTGACTGAGGCTGCTAACCGTCAGGACGGTCCCAACGACAACTCTGAGATTGGTCGGCACATGGCCGGCTTTCTGAAGAAAGCGAGGGCCTGATGGCCAACTGGACAGACAACATCCCGGAGGCGGCGCGCACGTATCTTGACGGGCGGCGTCTGGACGAAGTGGAATGTATCATTTCAGATCTGCCGGGCATCGCGCGCGGCAAGGCGGTGCCAGCCACAAAATTCGCGCGGCAATCCTATTTCCACCTGCCCGACAGCATTTTTTACCAGACCATCACCGGCGGCTGGGGCGAAGCTGCGGGTGACGACGGGTTCATCGAACGGGACATGATCCTGAAACCCGATTTCTCGACGACATCCGCTGCGCCCTGGACTGGCGACTGGACCCTGCAGGTGATTCATGACGCCTATGACCGCGACGGCGAACCCATCCCCTTCAGTCCGCGCAATGTGCTGAAACGCGTTGTACAGTTGTATCTGGACAAAGGCTGGAAGCCGGTCGTTGCGCCCGAGATGGAGTTCTTTCTGGTCGCCCGCAACGCTGACCCGGCCAAAGAGATCGAACCGATGATGGGCCGTTCGGGCCGCCCCGCCGCCGCGCGTCAGGCTTATTCAATGACGGCCGTGGACGAATTCGGGCCGGTGATCGATGACATCTATGACTTTGCCGAACATCAGGGGTTCGAGATCGACGGCATCACCCAGGAAGGCGGCGCCGGACAGCTTGAAATCAACCTGCGCCACGGCAATCCGGTGAAACTGGCAGACGAGGTATTCTATTTCAAACGCCTGATCCGCGAAGCCGCGCTGCGCCACAACTGCTTTGCCACCTTCATGGCCAAACCGATCGAAGACGAACCCGGTTCGGCCATGCACATCCATCACTCGATCATCGACATGGAAACCGGCCAGAACATGTTCTCGGGGCCGCAAGGGGGCGAAACGGATGCTTTCTATCACTTCATTGCCGGATTGCAGAATCATCTGCCCGCCGGTCTGGCGGTCATGGCACCCTATGTGAATTCATATCGTCGCTACGTGAAAGATCATGCGGCACCGATCAATCTGGAATGGGCGCGCGACAACCGCACCACCGGTATTCGTGTACCCTTGTCCGGCCCCGACAGCCGCCGGATTGAAAACCGTATCGCGGGCATGGACTGCAATCCATATCTGGGCATCGCGGTTTCGCTGGCCTGTGGCTATCTGGGTCTGATTCAACAGGAGCGCCCGCGCCGCCAGTTCTATGGCGATGCCTACGATGGCGAAGGGGACATCCCACAGGTGATGGGCAGCGCGCTGGACCTATTCGACACTGCCGAAGCCTTGCACGAAGTTCTGGGGCCGGAATTCGCCCGCGTTTACAGCATCGTGAAGCGCGCGGAATACGAAGAGTTCCTGCAAGTGATCTCTCCGTGGGAGCGCGAGCACCTTCTTCTGAACGTCTGAGGCTGCACCAGAAGGCAAGACCGGATGAACCTGCTTTATTCCAATGACCAAAAGGCGGAATACCCGCCCAGCTGGTACGCCGCCACCGCTCATCCAATGGATCGCTTTCCGGCGCTGGCGGGTGACGTGACCGCAGATGTGTGCGTCGTCGGCGGTGGCTACACGGGCCTGTCCGCCGCCCTGCATCTGGCCGAGGCCGGGTTCGACGTCATTCTGCTCGAGGCGCATCGCGTCGGCTTTGGCGCGTCCGGGCGCAACGGCGGACAGTTGGGCAGCGCACAACGGATGGATCAGGAAGATCTTGAACGCCTGGTGGGTGACGCGGACGCCGCAAAGCTGTGGGATCTGGCTGAGGACGCCAAGGATCTGGTCAAGGGGTTGATCGAAAGGCACCGCATCGATTGCGACCTGAAACCGGGTATTGCATCTCTGGGCTTCAGCGATGCTGAGCGGCATGAACTGCACGACCACGCGGCCCATTTGTCGGACAGATACGGATACGATCAGATCGAACCGCTGGACGCGGATGCGGGCCATGCCCTGTGTCCGTCGCCCGCCTATCGGGGCGGCTATCTGGATCTAGGTGCGGCGCATCTACATCCCTTGAACTATGCGTTGGGACTGGCGCGGGCAGCGGCGGCAGCGGGCGTGCGCATTCATGAAGCAACCGAGGTTCTGGAGATTGCAGAAGGCAGTCCCGCCACGCTTCAAACAGCGCAAGGCCGTGTCAAAGCGGATCATGTCATTCTGGCCTGTAACGGCTATCTCGGGTCGCTCAACCCCAAGGTCGCGTCGCGTGTGATGCCGATCAACAACTTCATCGCCGCCACCGAACCGCTGGGCGATGATGCGGCGCGGGTTCTAACGCAGGACGTGGCCGTCGCGGACACGAAATTCGTGATCAACTATTTCCGCCTCAGCGCCGACAAACGCCTGCTGTTCGGCGGCGGTGAGAGCTATGGCTACCGCTTTCCCAGCGACATTGCGGCCACGGTCCGCAAACCGATGACCGGTATCTTCCCGCATCTCAGGGACGTGAAAATCGAATACGCTTGGGGTGGCACTCTGGCCATCACCATGCGGCGCATGCCCTATCTGGCCCGGATTGCGCCCAATATCCTGTCAGCGTCGGGTTATTCCGGCCACGGGGTCGGCACCGCAACCCACGCCGGGCAGCTTATGGCACTGGCGATTCAGGGGCAGGCTGAAGGGTTCGACACCCTGTCGCGCGTCCCCGCCCAACCCTTCCCCGGCGGGCCTGCGCTTCGCACTCCGCTGCTGGTGATGGCCATGACCTGGTACGCCCTGCGCGACCGGCTGGGCATCTGATCCGTCCAAACGCAACAATTTGGTGAAATTCCGCCGAAGTCGCATTTGGGTACTTGGCATGTGCGGCTTGTGATTTTATATTTCCAAAAGTTAGAATTCGGGAATTCCAAATATGACACTGCCACCCAACGTCCATGACGCCGAGCCAATCCCAACAGCCGCGCGTGAGGCTATCGACGCGCTGATGCAGTCCGGAGACCTGTTCCGCTATACCGCCCCGCAAGACGCCCCGGTCGCCTTGCTTGAGGCCGAATTTGCGGAACTTCTGGGCACGAAATATGCGCTGGCGGTGTCATCCTGTTCGGCGGCTTTGTTCCTGTCGCTCAAGGCTCTGGGCCTGCCGCGCGATGCGCGGGTTATGATCCCCGGCTTTACCTTCGCTGCGGTCCCGTCTTCGGTCATCCACGCGGACTGCATTCCGGTTCTGTGCGAAGTGGGCGATAACTATCGCATCGACATGAAAGATTTCGCGGCCAAACTGGACGATGTGCAGGCGGTCATCATCAGTCACATGCGCGGGCACACCTCGGACATGGACGCCATCATGGAGTTGTGCGATGCGCGCGACATCCCTGTGGTCGAAGACGCCGCGCATTCGCTGGGCACCACCTGGCATGGCCGCAACATCGGCACCATCGGCAAAGTGGGCTGCTTTTCCTTCCAGTCCTACAAGATGATCAACGCGGGCGAAGGTGGCATCCTGATCACAGACGACGCCGATCTGGTGGCCCGCGCGGTGATCATGTCCGGCGCTTATGAGCACAACTGGAAAAAGCACAAAGGCCCGCGCGGCGACAACTCGCCTGAACTGGAACAGGCCTTTGCCCGTTGGCAGAACCAGTTGCCGCTTTATAACCTGCGGATGAGCAACCTCAGCGCCGCCGTGATCCGCCCGCAAATCCCCGAGCTTGCGCGACGGGTGCGCGACGGGCTGGCCAATCACGACTATGTGGCGGAACGCCTGAACAGCTCGCCCTATATCCACGTCCCTGCCCCGCTGGAGCCGGAGCACCGTGCGCCGGATTCCATCCAGTTCAATCTGGTAGGTCTGGACGAGGCCGAAATCCGCGCCTTTGCCGCCGCGACCGAGGCACGTGGCGTCAAAGTTCAGGTCTTTGGCCTGAGCGAGGACAACGCCCGCGCCTTCTGGAACTGGCAATTCCTGCCGGAGCAGGTCGACCTGCCGCAGACCCGCGCCATGCTGATGAACGCATGTGATGTGCGCCTGCCCGTGCGTCTGACGCGCGACGAACTGGATGTGATCGCCGGTATCCTGCTGGACTCGGTGGCCGAGGTCAGCAGCCCGATCCCGGCTTACGGAACCTGAGCATCAATCCTCGCGCAGATCGAACAGATCTGCGGACAGAAACAAGGCGTCTATCCCTTCGGGGGTCGGCGCGACGCGGGACAATATCCCAACCACCTGCGGCCCGGTGTCGGACATCTCCAACAATGGCGCGCCGGAATCACCCATCATCACCGGACAAATCGCATGTAGCACACCCCCCTGCGCGGGTTCGGGTGCGCAGGTTCCTGTTCTGCTCAGAACATGGGGGCGCACACCGGGATAGCCGGCGACAAAGGCATCGCCCGGCCTCGCCGTGGTCATCCCCAAAAATCCGACCTGTTCGCCCAGCGGCGCCGCCAGTTCCAGAACTGCCCAGTCCTGATCGGCACGGCCGTTGAAACCGCCTTCAACGCCCTGTTCCGGGCTCATGTGATAGGATTGCACCACGGAAACCGCCTCGGCCTGACCCCGCTGATAGCCGGCTGCGAACCGGATGCCTGACGGCGGTATCCAACGCTTGCGCGCCCGGTTGTACAGGCAATGTGCGGCCGTCAGAACCAGCCTTTCGGATACCAGAACACCGGTGCAGTGCGATCGGATATCCCTGCTGGAAAAATTCACCCTTCCGATGGCCCGCCACGGGTCAGCCGCCGCATCAAGGATTTCACGGGACCGAATGGCCTCACACCCTGCAGATGCATCCGTCCCCATGGCGCAGATAGTCACCCAAGGTTCTGAAAAACGTCCCTGCGCCTGCACCGCCGCCGCCCAAAGCACGGCGCAGATCAGGGCCGCCCACCTCATGCGGCAGGCAGATCAGCTGAGTTTGGACAGTTTCTGCTGCAGATCGGCAAGCTGCTTTTTGATGTCGTCCAGATCTTCTTTCTGTTCTGGCTTGTCATCGCTGTCCTCTTTGTCCGGCGCGGACCAGTTGCCCGACAATCCACCGGTCATCGCCTTTAGAAAGGCCTGTTGCTGCGCCTGCATCGCCTCGAAACCCGGCATCTGGGACATCGGGTTCATGGCGTTCATGTTCTCCATCACCTTGGCCTGATTTTCGCGCAGCATCTCAAACGAGGATTGCAGGAACTGGGGCATCATTCCCCCGCCCGGCACCATGTAGCTGCGCACCAGATCGTTCAGCACATTGACCGGCAACACGTTTTCGCCCCGGCTTTCATGCTCGGCAATGATCTGCAAAAGATACTGTCGGGTCAGGTCGTCACCGGTTTTCAGATCGATGATCTGAACCTCGCGGCCATCCCGAATGAATCCGGCGATGTCCTCCAGCGTGACGTAATCGCTGGTTTCGGTGTTATACAGCCGTCGGCTTGCGTAGCGCTTGATCAGCAGCGGTTTTTCTTGGTCTGCCACCCGTGTTCCCTCCCCAAGGATGATGCGTTGCAGCAGAGGTTATGCGACTGCAGCACAAAAAGAAAGGGCAGGTCAAAAGACCTGCCCAGCGCGATCACACCTAAAGGGAGGAGAGGGTGCGTGTCGCGAAAATTGCTTACTTGCCAGCCGAAGCTTTCTTGGCAGCAGCGGTCACGTCGTTGGTGGCCTTTTTAACAGCGGCAGTTGCATCTTCCGAGATGTCTTTGCCAGCAGCCATCAGCAGTTCGACGGTTTCGGTCTGAACTTTCTTGGCGATCTCAGCGAAGGCGGCCATGTTTTCGGCGGCGACTTCAGCCGATGCGCTTGCGAAATCGGTTGCTGCTTTTGCATAGTCCGCAGGCTCAGCTTTTGCTTTCGACATCTCGCTCAGCTTGGCCAGGGTTTCCTTGGTCCATTTGTTCGAGATTTCTGCCGATTTCTCAGCTGCGTCCAGAGCAACACCCGACAGCTTTTCGTTCAGCGAAGCGGTCGATTTGAAAGCACCTTCCAGAGCGGAAGTGTCAACCGGGAATGCACCCATCATGTCTTTCAGGGTCGCGGTAAAGTCTTGGGTCTTTGCCATTGTATCAATCCTCATTGCCGGGTTCGGGCCCACCCCGTTTTCCATCGGCTTGATGAGAATATGATTTCTGCATCGCAGCATTTCAAGTTTTTTCTTGCTGCAATGCAGAATAATTTACGTTTCACTTAAATTTCAACAGCTTGGCTTTGCCACAACATAAGTTCCGGGTGCCGGGGCCAGTCGCGGATGATCCGAATCGCCGGTATCGCGCGCGGCCACCTGTTTGCCCGACCGCTTTTTCAGCCATGCTTCCCACATCGGCCACCACGACCCTTCGTGATAATCCGCATCCTTCAGCCAGGTATCTGCATCCGCCTTCAGATCGGGGTTGGTATAATGGCCGTATTTCTTTTTGCTGGGCGGGTTCACGATGCCTGCAATATGGCCCGACTCTGAAACCACGAAGGTCTTGGAGCGCGAGCCCATTTGCTGCACTCCGCGGTAACAGGCCTTCCAGGCTGCGATATGGTCGGTTTCGCAGGTGATGGCCATCAGCGGCACATCAACATCCCGCACATGCAACTTGTGCCCCAAAAGCTCAAAACCGTCCGTCACCATTTCGTTGCGTTGGCACAGGCCGCGCAGATACTGGATCGCCATCTTCGCAGGCAGGTTCGCCCCATCGCCGTTCCAGTACAGCAAGTCAAAGGCCGGTGGGGTTTCACCCATCATGTAACTGCGGATCGCCGGGGTATAGATCAGGTCGCGCGACCGCAGATAGGAAAAGGTCCGCGCCATGATCCATGACCGCAGCAGCCCCTCCTTGTTCACCTCTTCTTCGATCCCGTCGATGAAATCGTTCTGAAGGAATGGCGTGAATTCTCCCTGATCGGAAAAATCCGTCAGCGCGGTAAAGAACGTCGCCGACTTGACCGATTTGTCGCCGCGCTGCTTCATCAGCGACAGGGTCAGGCTCAGCGTCGTTCCGGCGATACAATAGCCGACTGCGTTCACCTGTTTGACCTTGCAGATTTTCTTGACCTCATCAATCGCGGTCAGGAAACCATCCTGAATGTAATCTTCCATTCCGGTCTCGGCAAAAGACTCGTCAGGATTGACCCAGCTGACGACAAACAGGGTATAGCCCTGTTCGGTGATCCACTTGATCAGACTGTTCTGCGCCTTGAGGTCAAGGATATAGAACTTGTTGATCCATGGCGGGAACAGAACGATCGGGGTCTCATATACCGTCTCGGTCACCGGTTTGTACTGGATCAGTTCCATCATCCGGTTGCGGTACACCACGTCACCGGGCGTCGTGGCGATGTTACCTCCAACCTCGAACGCGCTTTCATCGGCCAGCTTGACCACCAGTTCGCCATTGTTGGCCTCAAGGTCCGAGACCAGATTTTCCAGCCCTTTGATCAGCGATTGCCCTTCGGTCTCCACTGCCTTTTCCAGCGCATCCGGATTCGTCGCCAGAAAATTCGTGGGGGCCATCATGTCGACGATCTGCTGCGAGAAATAGGTCAGCCGCCGCTTGTCCTTGTCATCCAGATCCTCGACCGAGGCCACCGCCTGAGTGATTGTTTCCGCATTTGTCTGGTACTGCTGGCGGATGAACCGGAAATAGGGGTTGGTTTCCCACATCGGGTTGGAAAACCGCCTGTCCTTGGGGGCGCTTTCCTCGGCTTCGACCTCGCCCTTGGTCAGGGCCTGCTGCGCCTCGGCAAAGTTCAGAACCGATTTTCCCCAATATTCGATCTGCTGTTCCAGAAGTTTGGCGGGGTTCTGCATGGCTTCGGCCCAATAGGCCGTTGCTGCTTTTGCAAAAAGCTCTTGATTCGGACCGTCCAGCGCGGGGGTGTGCGGCTTTTTTCCGGCCATGACTTCGACAAGCCGCTTTGACAGCTCTTCGACCTTGCCCATGTTTTCCTTAAGCCGTTCAAGGTGTTCTTCGGTCAATTCCGGTGTCTGGTCGTCGGTAGTTGTCATTTTAAGGAATCCCCCCTAACCTCGCTGCTACGCAGAATAACGTCGTAAGTTGCGTGGGGCAAAGCGGCGAATGGTCCGAACACTCAGGAGTCCCTTTTTATGCGCTACATGATGACCTACGACCTCATGGAAACCATGCGCAATACCAACCAGTGGTTGGGCGCAACGGCCAGTTCGATGGCATCTTACCCGCTGTTTTCCATGGTGCCAAACCCTGCTTTCAACTGGATGGCAGCGTGGGGCGAGGTTACGGAACGCACCTTTCAGCGCATGATCGTCAAGCCCGACTGGGGCATCCGCACCTTCACCTGCGAAGATGGCAAGGATCACCTTGTCGACATTACCACCGTCATTGAACGCCCGTTCGGCGACCTGATCCATTTCCGGGTCAATGGCCGCGAAGAACAACCGCGCAAAGTGCTGCTTGTTGCGCCCATGTCCGGTCACTATGCCACCCTGCTGCGCTCGACCGTCAAAAGCCTGCTGGTGAATTGCGAGGTCTACGTAACCGACTGGCATAACGCGCGTGATATCCCTGTGTCCGAAGGCAAGTTCGATGTCGAGGATTACACGCTTTATCTTGTCGATTTCATGAAGGCGCTCGGGCCTGACACAAATGTCATTGCGATTTGCCAGCCTGCACCGCTGACGCTGGCGGCAACCGCCTATCTGGCCGAGCACGACCCCAAGGCCCAGCCCAGCACCCTGACCCTGATCGGCGGCCCGGTCGATCCCGACGCCACCCCGACCGAAGTGACCGATTTCGGACGCCGGGTTACCATGGGCCAGCTGGAAGAAACCATGATCCAGCGCGTCGGTTTCAAGTACAAGGGCGTGGGCCGCATGGTCTATCCCGGCCTGCTGCAACTGGCCTCGTTCATGTCGATGAACTCCGACCGCCACTCCAAGGCGTTTTCCGATCAGATTCAACGCGTCATGCGTGAAGAGGCGTCGGATCACGACGCCCACAACCGGTTCTACGACGAATATCTGGCCGTCATGGACATGACCGCCGAATTCTATCTGTCCACGGTGGAACGCGTGTTCAAGAACCGCGAGATCGCCCGGAATGAATTCGTGGTTGCTGGCCACAAGGTGGATATCGGCAAGATTACCGACGTTGCCGTCAAGTCCGTCGAAGGCGCGAATGATGACATTTCGGCACCGGGCCAATGTATCGCCGCACTGGACCTTTGCACCGGCCTGCCGGAAAGCAAAAAGGCCAGCCATGTGGAACCCGGTGCAGGCCATTACGGTATCTTTGCGGGCCGCAGCTGGCGCGACAATATCCGCCCGCTGGTGATCGATTTCATGAACGAGAACAGCCGTAAGAAACCAAGCCGCCGCGCAGCAAACAAAAACACGGCGGCCTGATCCATGACCGGGAAAACCGTCACGGATCTGGGGTTTTCCTGCGAATGCGGCGCATTGCGCGGCCATATCACGGCAGCGGGTGTCAAATCCGGCACCCACGTCGTCTGTTACTGCCCCGATTGCCGTGCGGCAGAACTGTATTTTGATCAGCCCGACCCGGCGCCCGGCCCCGTTGATATCTTTCAACTCAGCCCGGACGCCGTCGTGATCAGCGAGGGCGCTGATAATCTGGCTGCAATGCGCCTAAGTCCGAATGGCATGTTCAGATGGTATGCAGGCTGCTGCAACACCCCCATCGCAACAACCATGACGACACCCAAACGCCCCTTTGCGGGGTTCAACACTAGACGGGTTGCGGAAAATGACAGTCTGGGGCCGGTCGTGACACGGGGCTTTGTGCCTGACGACACCGGCAAACGAAAACACCAGAATATCGCCCCGGCAGTCTGGGGACTTGTCTGCCGCATGGTATCGGCGCGCGTTTCAGGACGCTGGCGCAAGACCCCGTTCTTTGACGCGCAAACCGGCGAACCTGTCACCCAGCCCAAAATCCTGACAAAAGAAGAACGCAACAGGCTTTACGACTAAGACAGTCGCACCGGTGCCTTCATCCAACTTTCCAACGCTTCGGTTACAATCTCCGGCGTTTCCAGCGTGGGCAAATGACCTGCAGTTTCAACAACCTGCAGCTCTGCCCCCGGTATCAATTCGGCCATGAACGTGTGCTTTTTGGGCGGCGTCAATCCGTCATGCGCCCCGCACAGGATCAGTGTTGGCACCTTGATCTTGCGTAGCGTGCTTTGCTGATCGGGCCGTCTTTGCAATGCGCGCATCTGCTGCACGAACAGATCGGGGCCCATCTCATTCGCCATGGTCAACATCTCGTCAAGGATGGCCATGCGGTCCGGACCCGGAGCCAGCGTCTCGGGGCGGATCACCTGCTGCATCACGTCCTCCAGCCGCCCGGCCTGCGCACCGACGATCAGCGGTTCCCGACTGGCCGCAATCTGCGGCGTATCCGCATGGGCGTCCGTCGACATCAGACACAGGCGTGACACCCGATCCGGCGCGCGACGAATGATCTCCAGCGCCACAACGCCACCCATGCTCAGACCGGCCAGCGCAAACCTGAATGGAAGTTGATCCAAAAGCCCCGATGCAATCTCTTCAATCCGCTCACCGCCCGAAACCGGAGCAACCATCACAGCCCGGTCCCGGGACAGGTACTGCAACTGATGCCGATACAGCCGCGCGTCACACATCATTCCAGGCAACAACACCAGCGGTTCGATCATTTCTGCCTCTTGCTCAAATGGACTTTTTGCTCACGATGAAGGTACTGCACGTGTCCGGCAAGAGGAAGTTCAGGGATAGAGAATCCCCCGAAACGGCGGAAAATCGGCGTATCGCGTGCGCCGGGTTTGCAACGTCTCTTCCGGCTCTTCCCCCGCGATCAACAGACGTCCGCGCGGCGCGATGTAACTGTCGATCCGCCGCAAAGGCTTTGGGCGCCACACCAGATTGAACGCGCACAGCTTGGGAAAAAACCAGATTTCCGAGTAATCCAGATGGTCGTGCATCCACCACGCCAGATCCCGCCAGTCGCGCCCCTGATCATAGCGATCCGCAAACCACGGGATCACGATCGACGCCCCGGCAATCCGCGCGTCCCCCTCTCCGCGGTCCCAGATATGGCATTCCAGCGGATGATCGTTGCGGGCGCAGTTCAGCTTGTTTTCATTGCCGAACCGGTTCAGCGAAGGCGACCGATAGCCCGAGCGTACCGCAACCCGGCCAAAGGTCTCCTCAAGCGGGTCCAGCAACGTCTGACAAAACGCCCGTCCCGTCTCGATGGCAAGGTCCGGGTTTTCGGGAATGTTCTGCTTTTCGTGAAAACTTCCGATCTCGGAATACAGAAAATCCCGCATGTAGAAATGCCGGGACAGACGCACGCGTCCAAGGGTCTCAAGGCTCCACATGCTCCCCGGTTTGCGCATTGTCAGTATCCGTTCCAGCGGAATTCGCCGTTGGGCCCCAGAGAGGAAAAGGGGTTAAAGGCGATTTCCCAGATCGTTCCGTCCGGCGCGCGAAAATATCCGTGATGGCCGCCCCAGAACACGTCCGCTGCGTGTTTCAGAATCTGTGCCCCGGCCTCCTCTGCCCGTTTCAGCAAGGCCGCAACATCCTCTTTCGCCGGGCAGTTATAGCTCAGGGTCAGCGCCCCCTGCCCCAGTGTCGCAATATCAACGCCGATATCCTTGGCCAGAGCCGCCAGCGGATAAAGCCCCAAAGTCTGACCAATCAGATCAAAGACGATCACGCCATCCGGGCTGTCGACCCGCCGCCAGCCAAGCATCTCATAGAATCCGGCAGCGGCCTCCGGGTCTTCGACCCCTACCGTGATCAAGCTTACACGCTGCTCCATCACTCTATCCCCTGCTCTTTTAGCCACTCAAGTATCCCCTTGGTCATCGGATCAGTCTGCCCAGGCGACATCAGATCCCCGGCCACGACATGCGAGGACGGATCGTCCTCCGGCCCCATCGTCACCAGTTGCACCTTGGACGAACCACCCCAGTTTTCCGCAACTTCCTGCGTAAGGTCTGGCCTTACGACCTGATCGTCCATCGAGAACCAGAACAGCGCCGGAATCTGTGCGCTTTCGAAATCAAGCGCAAAAACCTCGGCCACCAGTGCGGACATGGGCACAATCGCCTCCCATGAATAGCGGGTGGTCCAATACAGGTTCTTGTCCGGGTCAGGGCTGGACACATCGCGTTCCCCTCCCAAAAGGGCAGGCAACCAGTGCCGCGCCCATGGCAGGGTCGGCACCCAAGCGGCCACGGTATTGACGCCAAAGTTCGGCGAGACAAAAACCATCGCCGCCACCCTTTCGCTCAACTCGGTATCTAGGGCCGCAGCCGCAGCCAAAGTCCCGCCTGTTGAGGTCGAGATAACTATAACCTGCTCGCCAACGGCGCGCGCTGCAGCCAATGCCTCTGCCGTATCCTCCATCCAGCCCGAGGCCGTCCCCTCAGCCATCGCGGCACTGCCCCGCCCATGGCCTTGCAGGCGGGTATAGACCAGATTGGCACCCAACGCGTCAGCAACCCGATCCGGCACGGGCCTGATTTCTTCGGACGTGGCAGAGAAACCGTGGATATACAAAACGGAATACGGCGTCCGCTGCTCTTTCGCGCCCTCCTGCCAGATCACCCGTTTTTCGACACCCGGCACGATATCGTCAAAGGCCGATTCCGTGCTTTCGAAATACACCTGCACCCCTTCACCGAATTTGCGCGGATCAAAGCGGGGCGTCAGGTTCACCTCTTCCCTCGGTCCGAACCAGTAGACAAGACCCCCGACGACAATCAGCGAGATCAGAACGCGCCCGAGAATCCAGCCAAAGCGGCGCATCAGCCTTCCCCCATCACATTCAGAACGGCATCTTCGATCAGGCCCAGACACGGCCCATCCGAAAACCTGTGATCGGCATCCTTGACCAGAAGCAGCCGGATATTCTCCCCGCTGACATGCTCCAAAAGCCGCACCGCCGTTTCGGTGGAAACCGCAGTATCCGCCGTACCCTGCAGAAACCGCACAGGAAATGGCAGGTTCAGCGGATCGCGCAAGACCAGACGCTGCCGCCCATCCTCGATCATCCGCTTGGTGATGATGTAGGGCTCCATGTAATCCGATGGCAGTTCCACGTGACCCACGGATTCAAGCGCCGCCTTCTGTTCCTGCGTAAACGACGCCCAATATCCGTCCTCGGTAAAGTCTGGCGCAGCCGCGATGGTGACCATTCCGGCAATCCGCTCCGGCATCCTGCGGGCCAACAGCAACGCCTGCCACCCGCCCATGGACGATCCGACAACGATCAGCGGCCCATCGGTCAACGCCGATACCGCCTCTATCGTGTCTTCATGCCAGTCCCCGATACAGCCATCTTCGAATGCACCCGAACTTTCGCCATGCCCGGAATAGTCAAACCTCAGAAACCCCTGCCCGCGCCCCTGCGCCCAGGCTTCCAGATGCACCGCCTTGGTGCCCTCCATATCCGACTTCAGCCCACCCAGAAAAACGATGGTCGGCCCCGCCCCGTCGCTTTTGTGATAGGCCAGCTTCCGCCCCTGCACCGTTTCCAGAAAATTCGTAGCCGCCATAATGACCTCACACCTTTTGCCGCATCATGCACGCCACGTGCCCAAGTGCAATTCGCCCAATCTTCTTCTTGTTCCAAATACGGCGGGTCTGGCTCCTTGCTTCCTCCCTTGACACACGCGCACACGCCTGCCACATGACCTGCACACACATAACCCGCAACCGGGCGTTCAGTGGGCGCCAAACCGACGAGGAGAGCCAGCCATGGCCCTGGATGCAAAATCCGTCTCACTCACCTTTCCCGATGGCAATGCACGTTCCTATGACGCAGGCGTAACGCCCGCGCAGGTCGCTGCTGACATCTCCACCTCTCTGGCCAAAAAGGCCATCTCGGCCACGGTCAATGGTCAGCACTGGGACCTGCAATGGCCCATCGAAGCTGATGCCGACATCGCCATTCACACCATGAGGGACGAGGTTCAGGCGAACGAACTGATCCGCCACGACTTTGCCCATATCATGGCGCGCGCCGTGCAGGAAATCTGGCCTGACACCAAGGTCACCATCGGCCCGGTGATCGAGAACGGCTGGTACTACGACTTTGATCGCGCCGAACCCTTCACGCCCGAAGACCTCGGCCTGATCGAGAAAAAGATGAAGGAAATCATCAATAAGCGCGACGCGGTTACCACGGAAATCTGGGACCGTCAGCGCGCGATCGATTTCTACACCGCCAATGACGAGCCCTATAAGGTCGAGCTGATCGAAGCCATTCCCGGCAACGAACCGCTGCGCATGTACTGGCACGGCGACTGGCAGGACCTGTGCCGCGGCCCGCACCTACAGCACACCGGCCAGCTGCCCGGCGACGCCTTCAAACTGATGAGCATCGCGGGCGCATACTGGCGTGGCGACAGTTCACGCGCGATGCTGCAACGCATCTACGGCGTGGCCTTCACCGGCAAGGAAAAGCTCAAGGCGCACCTGCACATGCTGGAAGAGGCCGCCAAGCGCGACCACCGCAAGCTGGGCCGCGAGATGGACCTGTTCCACATGCAGGAGGAAGCCCCGGGCCAGATTTTCTGGCACCCCAACGGCTGGACCGTCTACACCCAGTTGCAGGACTACATGCGTCGGCAGCAGCGCAAAGGCGGTTATGTCGAGGTCAACACCCCGCAGGTCGTCGACCGCAAACTGTGGGAAGCCTCGGGCCACTGGGACAAGTATCAGGAAAACATGTTCATCGTCGAAGTGGACGAAGAGCATGCCCGCGAAAAAGCGATCAATGCGCTCAAGCCGATGAACTGCCCGTGCCACGTGCAGATCTTCAATCAGGGCCTGAAATCCTATCGTGACCTGCCTCTGCGTATGGCCGAGTTCGGCTCGTGCAACCGATACGAACCCTCGGGTGCCTTGCATGGGATCATGCGCGTACGCGGATTTACGCAGGATGATGGGCATATCTTCTGCACCGAAGAACAGATCGAATCCGAGACCGCCGAATTCATCCGCTTCCTGTCGGAAATCTACAAGGATCTGGGTTTCGAGAAATTCTCGGTCAAATTCTCGGATCGCCCCGAGAAACGCTCAGGCTCGGATGAGGTCTGGGACAAGGCCGAGGCCGCGCTGCTCAGCGCCACGCGCGCTGCTGGCATTGAGCCGGAATTGAACCCCGGCGAAGGTGCCTTTTACGGGCCCAAGCTGGAATTTGTCCTGACTGACGCGATCGGGCGTGACTGGCAATGTGGCACACATCAGGTGGATTTCGTTCTGCCAGAACGTCTGGACGCCACCTATATCGGCGCTGATGGCGGCAAGCACCGTCCTGTGATGCTGCACCGGGCGACACTGGGATCGTTCGAACGTTTCATCGGCATCCTGATCGAAGAACACGCCGGTAAGCTGCCGTTCTGGCTGGCCCCACGTCAGGTTGTCGTGGCCTCGATCACCTCGGACGCAGATGACTATGTGATGGAAGTTGTCGAAGCGCTGAAATCCGCAGGCGTCCGCGCCGAGGCGGATATCCGCAACGAAAAGATCAACTACAAGGTCCGCGAACATTCAGTGGGCAAAGTGCCGATCATTCTGGCCGTTGGTCATCGCGAAGTCGAAGAGCGCACCGTCAGCGTCCGCCGTCTGGGTGAAAAGCAGACGCAGGTTCAGCCGCTTGAGGCTGTAACAATTGAGTTGGGCCGCGCCGCGACCCCGCCGGACCTGCTGTAACATTCGGCGGCAAAACGCCGGAAATCCGGCCCCGCACTAGGGGCCGGATTGAAATATTTTCTAATTTTTCGTTGAAAAACAATTTATTAACATTCAATAGTGCATGACACTCCCTGACGGGTATGTGAGACACGGGCTCGTGAATTTAACTTCGCGGCCAAGGCGTTAATTATAGTCCTGTCACAAACAGACATACGCAGTCACCAATAAGGATTACCGAGATGTCGAACACAGCAAAAACTCTTGCCATCGCAGGTGCCGTTGCAGCCGCAGTCGCTGGCGCCGCCACCACCGCCTCCGCACAAGCCAAAGAAAAGTGCTATGGAGTGTCGCTGGCCGGTGAGAATGACTGCGCCGCCGGCCCTGGAACCACCTGCGCCGGCACCTCGACCGTAGATTATCAGGGTAACGCATGGACCCTGGTCGATGCGGGCACCTGCGAAACCCTCGAACTGCCTGCACAGGCTGACGGTTCCGACCGCAAGGGTTCGCTTGAGGCGCTGGAACGCGACCTGCCAGCATAAAACTGGCAATATGAATGTAGGGGCGGGCAATCTGAGATCGCCCGCCCTCATTTTTCAAACCGGGAGCCTGACCAATGCTGGATAACGCGCAAAGATCAAATCGTTTGCCGTCAGCGCCCGGTGTTGGCTACAAGCCACAGCATTTCTCGCAGATACTGGATGACGCCGCGCCGGTCACATGGCTGGAAATCCACGCCGAAAACTACATGGGCGATGGTGGCCGGCCTCTGGCGCAACTGCGCCACCTTTCTGAACAGTTTCCAATTTCGGTCCATGGTGTCGGCCTGTCGATCGGCGGCGAGGGACTGCTGGACGCAGATCACCTTGCCCGGCTGAAACATCTGGTGGACTGGCTGAACCCGGCCAGCTTTTCCGAGCATCTGGCATGGTCCACCCATGACAGCCATTTCCTGAACGACCTTCTGCCCCTGCCCTACACCGACGCGACACTGACCCGTGTCTGCGATCACATCGAACAGGTTCAGGACACGGTCGGGCGGAAAATGCTGCTGGAAAACCCTTCCAGCTATCTGGCCTTTCAGGAAAGCACCTGGTCCGAGCCCGATTTCCTGCGCGAAATTTCCCGCCGCACCGGCTGCGGCCTGCTACTGGACGTGAACAATGTCTTCGTGTCCGCCACAAATCTGGATTTCTCACCCCAGGACTATATCGACGCCTATCCGCTGGAAAAAGTTGGCGAGATTCATCTGGGCGGTCATGACGAGGATGAGGATGACCATGGCCATCCCCTGCTGATCGACAGCCACGGGCGCGAAGTCGTCGATCCGGTCTGGGCCTTGCTTGACTATGTGCTGGAACGCTCCGGCCCCAAACCCATCCTCATCGAATGGGACACGGATGTCCCGGACTGGCCCGTTCTGCGGCACGAGGCCGTGCGCGCCGAAAACGCGCTGGCACGGATTCCATTATGACCGTTTCGCAAACAACCCTCCATGATGCCATTCTCGATGCATCAATACCGGTTCCATCCGGCCTCAGCGATGCGCACGCGCGCCCCGCGGGTCGCCGCTTCAGCGTTTATCGCAATAATGTGGCCGTCTCGCTGACCGAAGCGATGCATCAAGCGTTTCCGGTCATAGCCAAACTGCTGGGGTCGCAGAATATGGATGGTCTGGCGGGCATCTTCCTGCGCCGCCACCCCCCATCCTCGCCGCTGATGATGTTCTATGGCGATGCCTTCCCAGATTTTCTTGCCGGTATGGAGCAGCTTTCCCACCTTGGCTATCTGCCCGATGTCGCCCGGTTGGAACTGGCGCTGCGCGGCTCGTATCACGCAGCCGACGCACAGGCCATTTCCCCCGATGCCCTGAGCGTTCCGCCCGAAGACCTGATGCAGGCAAGGCTGACCTTTGCCCCCGCCCTGCAGGTGCTGCGTTCGCCTTGGCCGATCCATGCGATCTGGCGCTTCAATACTGAAGAGGCTGCACCGAAACCCGAACCGGGTGCGCAGGACGTTTTGGTCGTCCGGCCCGAATTCGACCCGATGCCACACCTTCTGCCCGCAGGCGGAGCGGAATGGATTGCAGCCCTGCAATCGGGACAAACCATTGGCGAAGCTTATGAAAAGGTTTCGTCCGCGGATCCGGATTTTGATCTGGGTGCCACACTCGCACTGCTTCTGCAGGGTGGTGCGATAACTTCTGTGACTATCGAAAGGCTGGATACATGACTGCGCTGATCACCCTTCACAACAGCGTCCTCGGGAAACTCGACCGGTCGTCAGATTTTCTGACACCGACGCTGGCGCGACTTGTTTTTGCTGCGGTCCTTCTGTTCTATTATTGGAATTCGGCAATGCTCAAGATCGACGGGTCGATCTTTTCTCCGTCCGCAGGCGCTTTCGGCCAGATTTTCCCCAAAGCTGCCGAAGCGGTTCTGTATGACGTCACCCAGATGAATATCTTTCAGCGGATCATCATCTTCTTTGGCACGATAGCCGAGTTTGTGCTGCCCGCCCTGATCCTCGTCGGCCTGCTGACTCGCCTGTCCGCTGTTGCCATGATCGGCTTTATCTGGGTTCAGACAATTGTAGACGTCGCTGGCCATGGTGTCGCCCTGGGCAGCCTGTTCGACAACTCGCTGGGCCTGATGGATCAGCGCACGATGTGGACGTTCCTGTTGCTTGTTCTTGTGATCAACGGCGCAGGCCCGCTTTCGCTGGACCGCATCCTACGCATCTCCTGACCTCAGAAATGTGCCTTGGGCTCGTCCGGTTTTCCCGCGGCGAGCCCCAAAATACCACCAAGCGCCGCAAATGAGATCGGGAACATAGTAAAGGCGTTGAATCCAAACGCATAATACATCCCCGCCGCCGACAGCATAAGCAGAATGCCCGCCACCAGGGCACGCGCATGGGCCATCGCCCCACCCGCAATCGCAAGCATCGGCGCAAGGATCGACATCACCTGAATCAGTTCGGCGTTTTCGACCTGCTCGGCGATACCATCAATTTCCCCGAACTGCTTGATCACCTCGACATAGCCGAACCCGAAAAACCCGACGATCATTCCGATCAGCCCGGCGACGACACCCAATATCATTGCGGCATTACGCATCTACAGTCTCCAAAACCACGGTAACGCAGATAGTTACGTTTTCACGCAACGCCAAGAGCATCGCGCGTATCCGCCGTCCAGCCCAGATACAATTGCCCGTCACGCTCGATCAGCGGCCGCTTCATCAGCGCCGGATGGTCAGTCAGCAACTCAATCGGTGGGCGTGCGCGCTCGGATTCACTCAATCCACGCCAAGTGGTGGAACGGGTGTTAAGCAAAGCTTCGCCGAATGCCTGCAGCGCCTGCATCATGGTTTCGGGCGGAACACCCTGTGCCCGCACATCCACAAGCTCTGCTTCCGGCAATGATTTCAATGCCTTGCGGCAGGTATCACAGTTTTTCAGGCCATACAGGCGCATAATCGCTCCACTTTCTTTTCCCAAAAGATCAGGCAAAATTTCGGGTTTCTTTGCGTAATTCTTGATTTTTTACATCACCATGCAATGTTGAAAAGGGCGAAACCCGCGGTCGTGACTGTTTCGAGTGAGTGCGAAACACGTTTCGGCAGTGATGACGTCAATTACTATCCCATTACTTTTTGGGACCACGTGTAAGTAGAAGGAGACACGGAAAAATGCCAACTGGCACCGTGAAGTGGTTCAATACGACCAAAGGCTATGGTTTTATCGCTCCTGACGAGGGGGGCAAGGATGTGTTTGTTCATATCTCGGCCGTAGAACGTTCCGGTCTGACTGGGCTCGCTGACAATCAGAAAGTCTCGTACGAATTGCAGGACGGACGCGACGGCCGCATGATGGCGGCTGATTTGAAACCGCTGTAATACCCATCCCGCCTTTGCGCGGGCGTATCTAAACAAGGTTAGCGGCCAATTTCCGGCCGTTAACCATCAAAATCTCCAAAACGATATGGGTTCGGTGTCAGGCCGGATCACGCTCGGGCTGTGTGAACCAGTTCTCGCCCATCGCCACGATGCAGGAAGTCCCGCTTGCATAGGTGACCACCAGCGTCCAGTCGCCGTCGGTGCTGGTCCAGACCTCCATGATCTGTTCAGGCCCCCGCATCCCCGACGCGGTCCGCGTCTCGCCAAACTGGTGCGACAGTTTCTGCCGCATCCTGTCCGTCGGCTCACAGATCACCTCGGCAATCGGTGAGGCTGCTGAGACCGGCCCAGCAAGCAAGGCCACAAGGCAGATCAAACCGGTTTTTGAAAACTGCGCCATGAGGCCAATGTAACAGCATCATGACGCAATGTATAGACAAACGATATGCGCGCTGCCAGCTCAGCCTTCGCGGATAACCGCCTCAAGCTCGCGCCATTCCCGCGCCGACATGCCCGAGTTTTCCTGTGTCACGTTCTCGCCCTTCAGCATCCGGCGCAGACAGTCGACCATTTGCGCCGACAGGTTCACGGCCCCCAGCCGATAATCCTCGAACGCCTTGTAGGCAAAGGGCACCCAGTCAGCGACAACCTTGCACATAGTTTCCGCATAGATGCGGATTTCGTACTGCGCATGCGCATCCGCCCGCAAACGCAGGAAATGGAACAGGTTGTGCAGATCGACCTTCCAGTACCACTGCGTATAGATATTCGCAGGCAGGTTCATCCGCGCCAGTTCGCGCGCCAATCCCTGCTGCCCGTCCTGACTGATCATCGCCTCGTAGTTATCGTAACACCGCGCGCTGTCGGCCTTGAGCAGTTCCAGCACCTGCGCGGCCTCGGCCCCTTCCAACGCACTTCCCCGCCCCTGATTGTTCACCTCGGATTGGGCCGCGACATGTTCCGGCGCGGGAATATAGAATTCACGGTCCAGAATAGAATAGCGCGCGGAATACTCATTGACGTTGGCAGTCCGATGGCGAATCCACTGACGCGCAACAAAAACCGGCAGCTTCACATGCAGCTTGATCTCGCACATTTCGAACGGGGTCGAATGCCAGTGCCGCATGAGATAGCGGATCAGCCCCTCATCGTTCTGCACCGACTTGGTGCCTTTGCCATAAGACACCCGCGCCGCCTGACAGATCGCGGCATCGTCGCCCATATAGTCGATGACACGGACAAATCCGTGATCAAGAACCGGATGCGCGGTATACAGATGCTCTTCCATTCCCGGCGCAACAACGCGGCGTGTCTGATGAGATTGCGCGCGCTGCGCTTCGATCTCGGCCAGTTGCTCGGGCGAAAGCGGCATGTGGAAGTCCTTTCCTGAAATGAGTCGCTCACCACTATATCTCGACCGCCTCGGAACAGGAACCGCCATATCGTGCGTCCTATGGGCGCAAAACCCGATGCGGGCGGTCCTCGCCTCATTTCTTCTGCCGCGCCCCTCGACAGGGCCGGACAGCGCGCTAAGCTTCGGACCAGCAAAACACTGGCAAGGGATGCCCGATAATGGCACTGAAATATCTTCACACAATGATCCGCGTGAAAGATCTGGAAAAATCCAAGGCGTTCTTTGAACTTCTCGGGTTGCAGGAAACCCGCAGATACGAAAGCGAAGGCGGCCGTTTCACGCTGCTCTTCATGGCCCCTCCCGGTCAGGAGGACGCTCCGATCGAACTGACCCATAACTGGGACGGTGACGATGCCCTGCCCAGCGACAGCCGCCATTTCGGGCATCTCGCGTATGGTGTGGATAATATCTATGAGATGTGCCAGCACCTGCAGGACAACGGCGTGACGATCAACCGCCCACCACGCGACGGACGCATGGCGTTCGTGCGCTCACCCGACAACATCTCGGTCGAGTTGTTGCAAAACGGCGATGCGCTGGACCCGGCCGAGCCCTGGACCAGCATGGAAAGCACTGGCCACTGGTGATCCGCTGGCTGACAGCACTGGGTCTGGCCCTTCTGGCCAGCCCCCTTAAGGCGGACACCTGCCGTCTGGCCCTCGCTTTGGCCATCGACATCTCGACCTCAGTGGACGCGGCCGAGGATGCACTGCAGCGGCAAGGGCTGGCTGCAGCGCTGGTAGCGCCAGAAGTCACCCGGGCGTTCTTCGCCTCTCCCATGCCGGTCGCTCTGGCGGTTTATGAATGGAGCGGTCGCTCAACCCAACGCGTCATACTGAACTGGACGCTGATCGAGACCGAAGTCGACCTGCTGCTGGCGGCAACAACTGTTCAGCAATCCGTCCGGTCTGACAGCGGATCTGCAACGGCGATGGGCTATGCGCTGGCATTCGGTGCGACGCTGATGCAGCAGGCGCCGCGCTGTTTGTTCCAGACCATTGATCTGTCGGGTGACGGGTCTAACAATGACGGCTACGGACCGGACTCGGCCTATAGGCACTTTCCCTTCGAGAACACGGTGGTCAACGGTTTGGTCATCAATGCCGCCGATTTTGAAGGGGAACTGTTCCTTATCCCGTTCTTTGAAAACAACGTCCTGCACGGCCCCGGTGCTTTTCTTGAGATTGCGCAAGGGTTCGAGGATTTCGAACGCGCCATGCGCCGCAAGCTGGAACGCGAACTCTCTGGGATGGTGATCGGGGCAATCGACGACCGGACAGACGAATGATCCGGGCGCTGCTGGTGCTTCTGTGCCTTGCGGCGCCTCCTTTATCGGCCGAATGCCGTCAGGCGCTGGCATTGGGCATGGACGTCTCGGGCTCGGTTGACAGTAGCGAATACCGTCTGCAACGGGGTGGGCTAGCAAACGCGCTGCGGCGGCCGGATGTCAGAGAGGCCTTTCTCGCCCAACCCACAGCCCCGGTCCGGCTGGCCATCTTTGAATGGAGCGAACCCGGCCATCAAAGAATGCTGCAAGACTGGATCGATGTGAGGGATGAAAGCACCCTCGACGCTATTGCCGGAACCCTCGATAACATGACCCGCTCGCCCGCACCGCCCGGTACCGCTGTCGGGTCGGTGATGCAGTTCGGGGCGTCCTTGCTGGCCCGCCAGCAGGCATGCTGGAAGCGCACTCTGGATCTGTCCGGCGACGGCAAACACAACATTGGCCCCCATCCACGCGCCGCAAAGGCCGCTTTGCAAAACTCCGGCATCACCATCAACGGGCTGGTCATCGGTGCCGATGACCCCGTTGCCGGGGACAAACGCTATGTTCAGATCGGTGAGCTTTCCGCCTATTACAACGCCTGGGTCATTCTTGGACCGGACGCGTTCGTCGAAACCGCCCTTGGCTTTGCCGCGTTCGAAGACGCCATGGCCCGAAAGCTTAAGAAAGAGCTACAAAGCCTTGTTTTGTCGCACACCTTCACAGTCGGACAACCGACGCTAACATCCTCTCAATAGATATAGCGGATCTGATCGGTCCAGTACCGTTCCACACGCCTCAGCGCACTGGTAATGTCCTCGACCCCGTCGGCACCCAATACCCCTCTGGCCTGCAAACCGTCCGCGTGGCGCGAGAACAGCTCGGCCACGATGTCGCGAATTTCACGCCCCTTCGGCGTCAGCCGAACCCGCACTGAACGGCGGTCGATCTCACACCGCTGATGGTGCATATAGCCCATTTCAACCAGCTTCTTCAGGTTATAGCTGACGTTACTGCCCTGATAGTAGCCCCGGCTTTTCAGCTCACCGGCGGTCACCTCATGATCGCCGATGTTGAACAGCAGCAAGGCCTGCACCGCGTTGATTTCAAGCACGCCAACCCGCTCGAACTCATCCTTGATGACATCCAGAAGCAGCCTGTGAAGCCGCTCGACAAGGGCCAAAGCCTCAAGATACCCGGTCATGAAACCCCTGGTTGCGGGCACGGCAACCTGCATTTCCATACTCATCCGATCCTCCGATTCACTCGCGCTGTGTCCTGCACGATGAACCGAATTCCCGAAAAATAGGTTAAGCCGGGTTTTGATCTATTTTTGAAACGTTTGCGCGATATCCGCGACCAGATCGGTGTAAGGCGCGGGCGGCGCGACCTGCCCCGTCACCCACTGATACAGGTCCTGATCGTTCTCGTGCAGCAGGGCGTCATAAACTTCCAGCCCCGCATCATCCATCGCCGCAAGGTTACGGTCGGCATATGCGGACAGGATCAGATCCATCTCCTTGATCCCCCGACGCATCGACCGCATCTTCATGCGCCTGATCCGGGTGTCGCGCGTCTCGGTCACTATGCCTGCTCCATCATCTGACGCAGTTTCTTTTCCAGTCTGGCTGCGCGTTCGATACTTGCGCGCATCTCACCACGGATGGCCCGCAACTCTGCGGCAATCGACGCCATGTCCGCTGCCTCTTCGCTCAGCTCATCGGGCGCAACCATCCCCTCGCCCTCGCCGGTCAGCAGCCACTTGATCGAAACGTTTAGCATACCGGCCATCATCGACAGCCTGTTCGCGCGCGGTTCGGACAGATCATTTTCCCATGCGGTGATGGTGGCCTTTTTGACACCCAGACGCCGCGCCAATTGTGCCTGGTTCATACCTGCCGCGTCACGCGCTCCGGCAAGGCGATCCCCAAAGGTGGCTGCGTCCGGTCCATACCAGTCTTCATTCTCACTCATGGGGTCTCCAATTCCGTCTTTTCATAGCGCTTGATCGTCATTCGGGCGCACCCTATGACAGACAGGCTGAACATACAAACCGAGGCCCCCATGAACTTCCTGTCTGCGACATTGTCCCGCGTCAAACCATCGCCCACGATTGCAATGACGGCAAAAGCGGCAGAGCTGAAGGCAGCGGGCCGCGACGTGATTGGCCTCAGCGCGGGCGAGCCCGATTTCGATACACCGCAGAACATCAAGGACGCCGCAGTCGCCGCGATTGCAGCGGGAAAGACCAAATACACCGCCCCCGATGGTATCCCGGAACTAAAGCAGGCGGTGTGCGCCAAGATGAAGCGTGACCACGGGCTGGACTACACACCAGCGCAGGTTTCCGTGGGCACGGGCGGCAAGCAGACGCTGTATAATGCGCTGATGGCCACCCTGAATAACGGGGATGAGGTGATCATTCCCGCCCCCTATTGGGTCAGCTATCCGGATATGGTCCTGCTGGCGGGTGGCACACCGGTCATTGTCGAAACAAGCCTGAACAACAGCTTCAAGCTGACCGCGCAGCAGCTTGAGGATGCAATTACACCCAACACAAAGTGGTTCATCTTCAACTCGCCCTCGAACCCAACCGGCGCGGGTTACAGCGGCGATGAGCTGAAGGCGCTGACCGATGTCCTGCTGCGCCATCCCCATGTCTGGGTCATGACCGACGACATGTATGAACATCTGGCCTATGACGGGTTCGAATTCTGCACCCCCGCGCAGGTGGAACCGCAGCTTTATGACCGCACGCTCACCTGCAATGGCGTCTCCAAGGCCTATGCCATGACCGGCTGGCGCATTGGCTATGCCGCTGGTCCGGTCGAACTGATCGCCGCCATGCGCAAGGTTCAGTCTCAGTCGACGTCCAACCCCTGCTCCGTCAGCCAGTGGGCTGCGGTCGAGGCGCTGAACGGCACACAGGCGTTTCTGGCCCCCAACAACGAAACCTTCAAACGCCGCCGCGATCTGGTCGTGTCGATGCTGAGCGAGGTTGACGGCATCACGTGCCCCACTCCCGAAGGCGCCTTTTATGTCTATCCCTCCATCGCCGGGCTGATCGGCAAGACGACCCCGGCTGGCACTGTGATCGACAGCGACGAAGCATTCGCAACCGCGCTGCTGGAAGAGGCCGACGTGGCAGTTGTTTTCGGGGCGGCCTTTGGCCTGTCGCCGAACTTCCGGGTCAGCTATGCAACCTCGGACGAGGCGCTGACCACGGCCTGCACCCGAATTCAGCGTTTCTGCGCCGCCCTGACCTGATCGGAGGCCAGCGATGTCCGTCAGCTTGCCCGAATACTACTTCCGCACCCGCGAAAACGGCGCTGCCGTGTTCCGCGTGAATACCGAAAACCGCCAGCAGCGGATCGAGATGGAGCAGATCGCCGTCATCAACATCCGCAATGGCGAGGTCAAGCCACAGGGCGGGCGCGAGCTGACGGATCAGGACAAAGCCCGCATCGAAAGCTGGATGGACGACCGCAGGGCCCTGCTGGCGCAGCGGGACATCGACGATATTCACCGCACCGTCGATCACCTCAACCTGACCACCCAATGGGCGCAGTCCAAGGCAACCGAGGCGCAATTGGACGAGGTCACCGACCGCCTGCTGATGGCCATGCACGATTTGCGCTCGGTCCTCGTCAGGAAAATGGCGGATCGTCAGTCAAAGGATTGACCTCGGGCGGCACCTGTTATTCCGCAGGCACGCCCACCTGCTGTACCGATCGCATCCAGAACCGCGCCATCAGCAATACCCCCGCAAAGGCAAGGCCCAGCACAAGGCCCAGCCAGATGCCGATCCCTTCCATGTCCTGCACGAAGCCAAAGTAGTAAGAGGCCGGGATGCCCACGACCCAATAGCTTAGCGCGGCCATCACCATGGGGATCTTCGCGTCCTGCAATCCGCGCAACAGTCCCAGCGCGATCACCTGCGCGCCATCCACCAGCTGGAACAGCGCCGCCATCGCCAGCAGACCACTGCCAATCGCCAGAATCTGCGGGCGCTGCGGATTGTCCGGCTCCATGAACAGCGAAATTAACGGCTCGGCACAGGTCAGAAACAGGATGATCGTCAGGATCGACACGATCAGAGACATCGCAGTCACCGTAATCGCACCCTTCTCAAGATGGGCCCGATCCCTGCGGCCCAGCGCGTTGCCCGCCCTGATCGTGGCAGCATTCGACAGCCCCAGATGCACCATGAACGTCGCCGAGGCCAGATTCAGCGCAATACCATGCGCCGCCAGCGGAACCTGTCCGATCCAACCCATCATGACGGCGGATGTTGCGAACAGCGACACCTCGGCCAGCAAGGTCAACCCGATGGGAACACCCAGCCGCAGGACGCGGAACCACATCTCCCAATCGGGGCGCCAGAACCGCTGGAACAGGCTGTGTTCCGGCAATACGCGCACCGCGTAAACCACGACGGCCACCAGCGATACGGCCTGCGTCACGACCGACGCGATGGCGGCCCCCATGACGCCAAGCTCGGGCGCACCCCAGTTGCCAAAAATGAGGGCATAGTTCGTCACCCCGTTGACCAGCGCCGCCGCCACGGTGATCCAAAGAACGATCTGCGTCCGCTCCAGCGCGGCCAGATAGGATTTCAGCACCATCACCAGCAAGGCCGGGAACAATCCCCACCCCGCGACCCGCAGATATTCGGACGCCATCGCGGCGGTCTGCGGCTCCTGTTTCAGGGCGATCAGGATCGGGTAAGACCACCACAGCAAGGGCATTGTCAGTGCCCCGTAAAGCAGGGACAACCACAACCCCATACGCGTCGACCGGCGAATGCTGGTTTCATCCTCCTCGGCCGCTGCAGTCGCCACCATCGGCATGACGGCCAGGCCAAATCCGCCACCGAACAGGAACAGGACAAAGAAATAGCTGCTGGCCAGCGTCACAGCCGCCAGCGCCTCGACCCCGTACCAGCCCAGCATGACCGTATCGGTCAGGCCGATGGCAAACTGCGCCAGATGCCCGCCGATCAGTGGCAGGCCCAATACCGCAATTGCGCGGACATGGCCGCCATATGTCATCACCTTGCTCATTCGACCACGCTTAGAAATGCCCGCCGAATTTCGCAAGGGGTATGCAAGATATTTCAATCCGAGACTCTGGCGCTAAACTGACCGAACCAGCAGGAGCCCGCCGATGTCCGACCCTTTCGCCCGCCTCATTCCCGATGCCCGCTCTTTTCTGGCGCAGCTTGCTGCAAACAACACCCGCGCGTGGTTCACCGAGCACAAGGCGCAGTACGAGGCGGACCTCAAAACCCCCGCGACCCTGCTGATGGAGCAATTCGCACACCAGATCGGACAGGGAACCGGAACAAAGCTGTTCCGCCCGCAGCGGGACGTGCGCTTTTCCAAAGACAAAACACCCTATCACACCCATCTTCACATGCTCTGGTCCCTGCCCGGTGATGGTGCGTTGAAGGTTGGGTTTTTCTTCGGAATTTCACAGGATTATGTCTCGGTGGGCGGCGGCGCGATGAGTTTCGACAAAGCCGCACTGACCGCGTGGCGAAAGGCGGCAGCCTCGGACACAGGCGCCGAACTGGCCGCCCTGCTGGATCAATACAGGTCGCAGGGGTACCGGATCGACGAACCGGAACTCAAACGCGTCCCGGCGCCGTTCGACAAGGATCACCCGCAGGGCGCCCTGTTGCGCCGAAAATCCATAACCGTCTGGCAGGATATGCCTCAGTCTTCATTTTCGGCACCGCAGGCAGCCCTCAGTGATACTTATCAGGCCCTCAGCCCCCTGTTGCGCCTTCTGACAACCGGAATATGACCGATCAGCCTGCGCGCGTATCCGGATGCAACGCGGTGCCCAGAATATGCTCGGACTGATGAATGACATGATGCGCCTGACCCACGATCAGCGGATCGGGCTCACCAACCAAGTCGTGGTCTTTTCCCGGATACTCCAACGTTGACAGGAAATGACGCATACAGTTCAGCCGCGCTCGTTTCTTGTCATTCGATTTGACCACTGTCCACGGCGCGTCGGCTGTATCCGTGTAAAAGAACATCGCCTCCTTCGCCTCGGTATAATCGTCCCATTTATCCAGACTGGCCTTGTCGATCGGTGACAGTTTCCACTGCTTCAGCGGATCGGTTTCACGGCTTTTGAACCGGCGCAACTGTTCTTCGCGGGTGACCGAGAACCAGTATTTGTACAACCTGATCCCAGACCGCACCAGCATCCGCTCCAGATCCGGCGTCTGGCGCATGAACTCGAGATACTCGTTGGGGGAACAGAAACCCATCACTCGTTCGACCCCTGCGCGGTTGTACCAGGACCGGTCGTAGAACACCATTTCCCCGACCGTCGGCAGTTCCTGCACGTAGCGCTGGTAATACCACTGCCCCTTCTCTTCCCAGGTCGGCTTGTTCAGCGCGACGACACGGGCCTGACGCGGATTGAGATGTTCCATGAACCGCTTGATCGTTCCGCCCTTGCCAGCGGCATCGCGCCCTTCGAACAACAGCACAAACCGCTCGCCGGTTTCTTGCGCCCACAATTGAACCTTCAGCAACTCAGCCTGCAATTTCGCCTTTTCGATCTCATAGGACCGGCGTGCCATTTTCCGGGGGTACGGATACCTGCCACTTTCGAAAGCCTGCCGGATTTTCTCCGGGCTGGGCTCGGACACGTGCGGCTTGTCAACCGGCACTACCTTGATTTCCTCCGGCTTCTGTTCGTTTTGGGCCACGGCGTCCATAAATTCTCTCCTCGGGTTCACTGTCCGGCCAAAGCCTATCAGCCCCGGAATGACCCTGCGTTGACTGGTGTCAAAAAAGCTTCACAAACACCGGAAAAATCAAAATGCTGTGGTCATGCCACCAGAATTGATGGGCACCCCGAAGGAGGGCGGAATGTTAACGGAAACCACGGACCTGAACGGCCAGCCCTTTTTCCTGAGAAAATGGGGCGATCCCGGCCTTCCAACACTGCTCATGCTGCACGGCTTTCCGGAATACGGCGGCGCCTGGGTCGATCTCGCCCCGCATCTCGCGCAGAACTTCCACTGTATCGCCCCGGACCAGCGAGGATACGGTCAAAGCTGGGCGCCGCAAGGTACCGAAAACTATGTCCTGTCCGAACTGGTTTCAGACATGGCCGCCCTGATCGAACAACTGGGCGCGCCGGTTACCGTGCTCGGCCATGACTGGGGCGCATCCGTCGCCTATGGCCTTGCCATGTTCCGCCCCGAGCTGGTCAGCCGCCTGATCATCGCCAACGGCGTCCACCCCGTACCGTTTCAGCGCGCCATGGCCGCGGGAGGTTCGCAATCCGCAGCGTCCCAGTACATCAACCAGCTGAGGGCCGAAGACTCCGCCGACTGGCTGGCAGCCAACAACTTCGAAAAGCTTGAACAATTCTTCCGCCACGGCATGGGAGTGGACTGGATGTCCGATAACCGGATGGAGAGTTATCGCACGGAATGGGCACGTCCGGGCCGCCTGAACGCGATGCTGAACTGGTACCGCGCCTCGCCCCTTATAGTGGCCGAGCCGGGCAAACCGCGAACCGATCTGCCCAAGCTGCCGCTCGACCGGCTCAACGTGACCTGTCCGCACCTGCTGCTCTGGGGACCGGATGACATGGCCCTCCTGCCCGAAGCAACCGAAGGCCTCGAAGACTTCGCAGCCGACCTGACGCGCATCCCGATCCCCGGCACGGATCACTGGCTGCACCACCAAAAACCTCAGACGGTCGCTGCTGAAATTCTGAACTGGATACAGCCACGCTGATCCGCTTCTTCATCTGGCCGAAAATACTCCGGAGAGAGCGAGAGGCAGCGCCTCTCGCTCCTGTCCTCACCGATGTCCCCAATCCTCGGGGTTGTCCGAATTGTTCGGCGACAGGCCCAGAACATCGCCCTTGGTCGAACATCCAAGCCCCAGAACGGTCCTGTTCGCATACGAGAAATACGAGCTGACCTGATTGATCTCCAAAATCTCGCCGTCGTCCCAACCCGCGCGCCGCAGGGTTTCGACGTCATTTTCCGTCAGCGCCGCCGGATCCTCGGTCAGTATCTGCGCATACCGCATCGCCGCGATCTGCGCCCCGTCCAGCGGCGCAGCATCGGGATCGCGCGCCTCGATCGCGGCCCGGATCGCATTTCCCCGCTCGGCATCTCCCAACAGCCGTTGCAAACCCTGAAAATGATGTTCAACGCAATAGGCGCATTTGTTCAGCGAGCTGACCCAGACACCAAGCGTTTCCAGAAACCACTTCGGAATCTTGTTTCCGGTGTGGTGCAGCACGTTCTTGTACAGCGCCATATGGCCTTCCATCGAATGCGGCCGTAGCGAATGCGCCATCATGATGTTGTCTACATTGTTGTCCGGGCCGGTCACCCGCTCATACAATTTCTTCAGCTTGCCCGTCGCCTCTTCAAACGGCACTGTCCTGATCCAGCTCATGCGGTACCTGTCTTTCCTCTCGATTGAACGTCAGGCGCAGCCTAGTAACAATTCGAACCGGTTACGAGGCAAACTTCCAGCGATGACGCAACGAGGTGAAGCAGTAGGCAATGAACGGCAGGTCCGAGCCCTTAGCAGACATAATGCGCCCAAAGTTTCAGGGCTGGAAGCAGGATGTGTTAAACTCAGATATCCGCCGCCAAGCGGTATCTTCGGTCAGTCAAAATCAGTGCACCTGATGAAGAGGACGGAAAATGAGAGAACCAGTATCCAGTCACTATGGTCACGGCAGCAGTTTGATTGACAAGATTGCAAACAGTTTGAGGGATTGCGGTATAGATCTGACTGAACTGTGTGCCGCTGACTTTGAACCAATTGACGAGTTTCATTTTCGAGGCAGAGAGGCGACCTTGCAGTTAGTAGAGCAATTGAATCTGACACCGGACGCAAAAGTCATTGATATCGGCAGCGGTTTAGGCGGCGTGGCCAGAACGATTGCCGAAGAAACTGAGGCCAGCGTTGTTGGCGTTGATCTGACTCAAGAGTTTTGTGATGCAGCCAACGCCATTTCTAAGTGGTTCGACCTCAGTCAAAAAACCAAGTTCCTTCAGGGCGATGCAACAAACCTTCCATTTCCAGACAATTTCTTTGATGGCGCGGTCACAGTCCATGTCGCCATGAATATCCCGGACAAGACGGCAGTCTATAAAGAGGCGCATCGTGTCCTCAAATCGGGAGCGCGATTGGTCATCTATGACATAGTTCAAGGCGATGGCGGTAGCGTTTCGTATCCGACTCCTTGGGCAATGGAGCCCTCTATTAGCCATCTCGCAACTCCAAGACAAATGACCAGTTATCTTTTGGATGCGGGTTTCAAAATCTTGAGCGAGGAAGACTCAACAGCTGAAAGCTACACTTGGCTTTTTGAAAGAACTACACAGCCTAAGCCCGACAAATCGCTGCCAGTAACAACTCAAGTTCTGTTCGGAGACACCGCCAAAGAAATGGTGAAAAATCAACTTTTGGGCCTCGATGAGCGGCGTATTTTAACTTACCGCTTCATCTGCGAAACCTAACGCTGATTGCGAATGGAAGCTTTGTCCGCACAGCAGGCCTCCACCCCACTACTCACTCTCAAATCGCCACAACACCTCGCGCCCCTCTTCCCCCGGCACACATCACCTGCCATAATGGGCCAAACCCAAAAACAAGAGCAGCACCTATGCCCGACGACCTGTTGACGCCCAGCGCCTCCACCACCTACGACGCCTCCTCGATCGAGGTGCTCGAAGGGCTGGAACCCGTGCGCAAACGCCCCGGTATGTATATCGGCGGCACGGACGAGCGTGCGCTGCACCATATGGTCGCCGAAATCCTCGACAACTCGATGGACGAGGCCGTCGCTGGCCACGCCAACCGGATCGAGGTCGAGCTGCACGCAGATTACGCCCTGACCGTGCGCGACAACGGGCGGGGCATCCCGATCGACCCACACCCCAAATTCCCGGACAAATCGGCGCTTGAGGTGATCCTGTGCACCCTGCACGCAGGCGGCAAATTCTCAGGAAAAGCATACCAGACCTCGGGCGGTCTGCACGGCGTGGGCGCGTCAGTGGTCAACGCCCTGTCGGATTCGATGGTCGTACAGGTGGCGCGTGACAAGCAGCTGTTCGAACAGCGGTTCTCGCGCGGTATCCCCCTTGGCCCGGTCGAAAAGGTCGGCGCGGCACCCAACCGGCGCGGCACCACCGTCACCTTCCACGCGGATGCGGACATCTTTGGCCATCACAAGTTCAAACCGGCCCGCCTGTTCAAATCCATCCGCTCCAAGGCCTACCTGTTCTCGGGCGTGGAAATCCGCTGGAAATCCGCCATCGACGACGGCGAGACGCCCACCGAGGCCTCCTTTCACTTCCCCGGCGGCCTGTCGGACTACCTGAAGGAGACGATGAACGGCTCCTCCACCTACGCCGAGCAACCCTTTGCCGGCACCGTGGACTTTCAGGAGAAATTCAACACCCCCGGCAAGGTCGAATGGGCAATCAACTGGACGCCGTCGCGCGACGGGTTCATCCAGTCCTACTGTAACACCGTCCCCACGCCCGAAGGTGGCACCCATGTTGCGGGCTTCTGGGCCGCGATCCTCAAGGGAATCAAGGCGTACGGAGAGCTGATCAACAACAAGAAGGCCGCGCAGATCACCCGCGAGGACCTGATAACGGGGGGCTGCGCGCTGGTCTCGTGTTTCATCCGCGAGCCCGAATTCGTCGGTCAGACCAAGGACCGCCTCGCCACGGTCGAGGCACAGCGGCTGGTCGAAAACGCCGTCCGTGACCATTTCGACAACTGGCTGGCCGCCGACACCAAATCCGCCGGGGCCATCCTCGACTTCCTGATTCTGCGGTCCGAAGAACGCCTGCGCCGCCGTCAGGAAAAAGAGACCGCCCGCAAATCCGCCACCAAGAAACTGCGCCTGCCCGGCAAGCTGGTGGACTGCTCCGCCACCAACCGCGACGGCACCGAGCTGTTCATTGTCGAGGGCGACTCGGCCGGTGGCTCGGCCAAGATGGGCCGCGACCGCAAGACACAGGCCCTGCTGCCCCTGCGCGGCAAGATTCTGAACGTGCTGGGCGCGGCCAGCTCGAAACTAGGCACCAATGCCGAAATCAACGACCTGACGCAGGCGCTGGGTGTTGGCCTTGGCACCAAGTTCAACGTCGACGATCTGCGCTATGACAAGGTCATCATCATGACCGACGCGGATGTGGACGGGGCGCATATCGCCTCGCTACTGATGACGTTCTTCTTTACCCAGATGCGCCCGATGATCGACGCAGGCCACCTGTACCTCGCCTGCCCACCCCTTTACCGCCTGACCCAAGGCGCCAAGCGCGTCTATTGCCTGGACGAGGCCGAGCGCGACGAGTGGCTTGAAAAAGGTCTGGGCGGCAAGGGCAAGATCGACGTATCCCGCTTCAAGGGTCTGGGCGAGATGGACGCCAAGGACCTGAAAGAGACCACGATGGACCCCGCGTCCCGGAAATTGATCCGGGTCACTATCGACGAGGACGAACCCGGCGAAACCGGCGATCTGGTCGAGCGCCTGATGGGCAAAAAACCCGAACTGCGGTTCCAGTATATTCAGGAGAACGCGCGGTTTGTGGAGGAGTTGGATGTTTGAGGGTGGAAGCTCAAGGGCGCTTAGTTAATCGTCTTCCAATTTTATTGGGCGTCCTAACGTGTTCCAGACAACCATTTCATCAAGGCGCTCTTGAGTAGGAAGTTGTGTAGCTTCCTCTTCGGTGTGGCCTTCGTTGATTTTCTTTTCAACCATCCACCCTTGAAAATCGTAGTATTCATTCTCTAAAGCTGTTGGGCCGGGTAGAGCACACCCTGCCTCCACTCGGAAAAAGTCTCTCAAGCATTTGATTACTTTTCTGAAGTCTTTTTTGTGGTACGCTACATCAGTGCCTGCCAAATCCGACAAGCAACGCTTTAGCTCATAGGGCTTGTCTTCAAATATAATAAAACGTTTATCGGCAGTTTCAGGATCGGGGGCTTTACGGCGCCCCATATCTAGTCCCAATTCAAACGGCATATTCATCCTGAAAGATTCGCCAGCGTCCTTAGCAATCGCCAGACTCAAATCATGAATGGAATATTTGCAGTTTCCAATTATCTCGAGAATCTTGTCTAGTCGGTTTTCGCCTGCTTCCAGACGCTCAGAAGCAAGACGGGGCTTTAATCCAGCCCTCACGACACAAAACAACATTGCTTCTAATATGGGAGCGAAATCTTCATCAAATGGGCAATTGATAAAAACCGAGTTCTCGTAGTCTTCCAATTCTAACCTTTCGGCGGATAGGGGTCTTTGCCGTAGGTACTTCTTTCGCGAATTCTACCGTCACGCCCGTGTACGTAAACTTCGCCGCCGTCCCTCTTGGCTCGCTCTTTGGCTATTGTCTCGGCTTCCTTTTGCGTCGAAACAACTCTAGACGCACGCGAAGCTCCAGCTGCACGAACGGCCCATTTGCCGTTGCGTGGAGTTACATGCAGTCCTTTTTGAGCCATCTGAATCTCCATCGGAAGGTAGTTTTAGGATATGCTCTAATGTCTTAGCATTCAATGATCAGGTTTCACTTCTGAGTTGAAATTATGTGAATATGTCATGGAAGCGAATACCAGGGAAACATTTGACCTCGTCGTTTCGATGAGATGGGTAAGCGCATGCATGATACTTCGCATCATGCACTGGGAGGATAACGCGGGACACCTCGCCGCTCCGAAGGCCGGGCTTCAGCCCGGCACCCGCTAACCCCCTTGCCTAACCCGCTGATCCCGTTCACACTTCCCCTCAATCTGTCACCCAAGAACGACATTTGAGGTTCCGAGCGTCCAAGACCCAATTTCAACGAACACGTGATTTCGAACGGGAGGACGACATGAAAACACTGACCCTCGGGCTGGCTCTGACCTTTCTGGCCACCCAAGCCCCCGCACAGCAGATGCTCAGCACCGCATCCCCCATTCCGGACGGCGCGGAAACGCGGTTTTGCTATTACGACGGCATGGCCTATTCTCAGGATGCCTTCATCCTGCTGGTCGGCGACAATACCGTGACCTCGACCACCCGAACGCGCGAGGAACGGCTGTTGCGCTGCACGCGCAAGGACGACGGCACCCTGCACTGGAAACCGCAAAGTACCTTTCAGGTCAGCAAATAAGACGCCCGGGCAGGTATTTTACCCTACCTTTTCGTCCAGCCAGCCTGCGATCTGGCTGGCGACCGTCTGCCATCCCGGTTCCATGAACAGGAAATGCGCGTGGCCTTCGGCCAGCAGGAATGTCCCGCGTTCTCCGTACATTTCGGCCAATGCGCGGCAGGTGTTGGGGTTCACCGCCCGATCCTCGGCGCCCGAGACCACCAGAACCGGGCAGTCGACCTTGTCCATATCGACCTTCATCGCGTGGTGGTCGTCGAACATCCAAAAGAACATCTCGAACATCGCCCGCCCGCTTTCCGCACCCAGTTGGTCAAAGACCTCATGCTGCTGTGCCTCGGGCATCTTGTTCAGCGCAAAGGGGGCCATCAGGTCGAACTCTACCCGCATCGGCTGTTTCCAGAACGCCCCGGCCTCCATCAGCGCGCGCGGCACCGCGCGTTCGTCGTCGGTTTCCGGCAACGTCCCCCACGGCGCGTTGGGATTGATCAGAACGATGGCGCTGGCCAGCCCGCGTGCCGCCACCTGCTGCGCCACCACCCCGGCGATGGCATGGCCAAGCAGCACCGGCTTGCTGTCCAGCTCTTCGACAAACGCCGCAATGTCATTGGCATAGTCCATCACGCTGGTATCGGTCAGCCCCGGATCAGGTTCCGCCTTTGGGTCGCCCCCGTGATAGCGCAGCGCGGGCGTGTGCACCGTCCAGCCCCGATCGCGAAAGAAGTCCGCGTAACCTTCCATGCACCACGGACCGGCAAAGGCACCGTGGATCAGAACAATCTCTCTGGTCATCAAATGCTCCCTCATCTCCCACCCTCAGTATGGGATCGAAAAAAGGCGCGCGGCAAGCCGGACGGGCTTGTACAAACCTGACAATCCCACCCCAGGGGCATGTACAAAACGGAAGAAACACCCCCGCCCTACATCTTCGTGAACCCGGTTGCCTGATTGCCCGCACCCCGTAAACTTCCCCCATGACGTTCATAACCGAAAACCAGTTACCCCTGCTGATCCTGTTCTTTCTGATCGGATCGGTCGGTACCGCATTTCTGTTTCGCAAACCTGCCGGTCACCGGGCATGGAAACTGGCCGATCTGGTCTGGGTTGTTCTCGGCGGAATCGGCGCGCTGGTGGCGGTGCTGGCAGGGCTTTATACCTCGGACAGTTCGCGGCTGGACCGGCAGATCGACGTGGCCTATGCCGCCACTCTGGCCTTTGACCGTGACGCCGCGCGGTTCCGTCTGCGGTTCTGTGACCCCGCCTATGATACTGATATTTCAGTATTATGTGAGAAGGTCGAGTTCCTGTCGGCCTCAACCGCAAGCAACGCTGAGCTGCCATTGTTCATCGCGGTGACCAATGAAGTGGCCCCACTGCAAGGCCTGCGTTTCCTGTTCGGCGGTCAGGCCAGAGACGAAATGGACGAGGTGCGCAACATGGCGGCCAAGGCAGATGCGTTTGATATTGAGCAGTTTCTGGTCTTCACCTCGGTGGACGAGGCCACCCAGACGGCAATCGACAATATGCGGCGAAAAGTTCCAACAATTGCAGGTGATTACGTAATTTTGGCGCAAAGTTACGATGATCTGATCGAGCAGGTTGGAAAACTGAAAGACGAATGGGAGTACCTTCAGGCCAACGCGCATATCCTAGTGTTGCAGATTATCGCACTATGTCTTGTCAGCTTTGCCGCACCGTTCCGACTGGGCAAATCCATCATCGAACTGCGCGCCAGCCTCAGCGCCGATACGACTGCGCCAGCCTCTCAGGATCTGCCCCCAGAAGATATCGCGTCAGAGTATACAGATTCCGTGCCCCACGCCGAAACCAGCCTGAGCGAACATAGCGCTCCGCGCTCGTAACCGCACGAGCAGGCAAGAGTGTGACGCCTGACAGGGCTCGGACAAGTGCCACATCTTCCATTAGCGGTTGATCCGGATAACCGCCTGCTGCCTCATATTGGCGGCGTGTCATCAGCAACCCCTGATCCCCGTAAGGCATTGAAAACAATCGGCTACGCCAGTTGGCCCAACCTGACACAAATACCGGCCAGAACCCCTTGGCACGAAAGGCCAGACGGAACGCGGCCGGGGAATCCGAAGTGCTCAAGTGCTCTGCCACAACCTCGCTCCACCCAGATTCGAGCACAGTGTCCGCATGCAGAACAAGCAACCAATCCCCACTTGCCGCCTTGCATCCCTTCAGCAGTTGGCCGCCCCGGGACGGTGCCCCGGCAACCACATGCGCACCGGCTTCTTCGGCGATGTCTAGGGTATGATCCGTTGACCCGCCATCGGTAATCACCAGCTCTCGGATCAAGCCAGCCTGAAGCCCTTCCATCAGGGCCTCCAGCGTCGGCATCAGGTCGTCACCGGCATTCAGTGTTGGAATCACGATGCTGATCGGTGCGGGCACGTCTGATAACCTCTGGTCATGGCTGCGCGATCTCCTATATCACGGGGTCCGAGGAAATGACGAGGACCATCCCATGCCCACCCGCCGCATTCTGCGCCTGTCCGGCAAGGACACGGACACCTTTTTGCAGGGTCTGATCACCAACGACGTGCAGCGGCTGGATCAAGGCCTTGTCTATGCCGCGTTGCTGACACCGCAAGGCAAATATCTGGCGGATTTCTTTCTGAGGCGGGATGGCAGCTCGGTTTTGTTGGATGTTGACGAAAGCATTGCCGACGGGCTGATCAAACGGCTTGGGATGTACAAATTACGGGCCGATGTGATGATCGAACCGACGGATTTGAACGTCCAGCGGGGAACCGGACCGGTACCTGAGGGCGCTTTTCTTGACCCAAGACATCCGGATATGGGGTGGCGCGCATACTCCTCCGATCCCGAAAGCGATGACGGAAGCGACTGGGATTCGATCCGGGTGGCGCATTGCATCCCTGAGACCGGCATCGAACTGACCTCCGACAGCTATATTCTGGAATCCGGGTTTGAAACGCTGAACGGCGTGGATTTCAAAAAGGGATGTTACGTCGGGCAGGAAGTTACAGCGCGGATGAAGCACAAGACAGAACTGCGCAAGGGGCTTCGGACCGTCTCGATTCAGGGTCATGCTCCCTTGGGGACCGAGATCACATCCGATGGAAAACCGGCCGGCACTTTATTTACACAATCCGGTGACAGGGCAATCGCCTACCTACGCATGGATCGCGCTAAGGGAGAGATGCGCGCGGGCGATACGATTGTTCGCCTGCCCGAATGATCTGACATTCATGTGGCCAATGCGGCACGACTGACCGACGCTTGCTGGCATCTATTTGAACTTGGTGGCGACCGGGTTCAAACTCCGCTCAGATTTCTGACCGGGTTAGGTACATGTTAAAGCTCTACGCAGCCATCTGGCGGGCCAGTTCCGGCCGCCAGATCATTCTGATCCTGCTTTCGCTGGCGATTGCCGCCCTTGCGGCGGTCCCCCTGGAATTTCAGCGGGACATCATCAACCATCTGACAGCGCAGGATATCGAAAAAGACAAAATCCTGTTCCTCGGATCAGGGATGATGGGAGTGATCCTGCTGAGCCTCGCCCTTAAATGGCTACTGGGCTATCGCTCCGGAACGTTGGGAGAAGATATCATTCGGCTGATCCGCCAGCGCCTGTACGTCCGCGCGGCTGATGTAGGGGAAACTGGCGAAGACGTTCGCCACGGCACGATGAGCACCGCCATTTCCGCCGAAGCAGAAGAGCTGGGCAAATTCGCAGGCGGTGCATTTTCCGATCCCGTTGTGCAAATCGGGACCCTTATCAGCGTCATCGGCTACATCTCGTCCACGCAGCCGGGGCTGGGCCTCATAGCGATCTCGATGATCCTGCCGCAAATTGCGATTGTCCTTATTTCCCAAAGGAAAGTGAACATTTTCGTGGCTGAGCGTGTACGCATCCTGCGCGCGTCGACCGACAACATGACCGTCGAAGACCTCGACAAGGTTGCGCAGGAAATCAATGAACGATTTGACGCGATCTATGAAACCCGCCGCAAGATGTTCATTTGGAAACTGTCCGCCAAATTCCTGCTGAGTGCGATCAACGGCGCCGGCACGGTGGGCATTCTTGTTCTGGGGGGATGGCTGGTCATGAACGGCAAAACCGATGTCGGAACGGTTGTCGCCGCCACAAGCGGGCTGACCCGTATTCAGGGGCCGACCTCATTCCTGATCGCGTTCTACCGACAGGTCAGTGCCAACCGCATTAAGTATGATCTGTTGCTGGAACTGTTCGGAAGCCATCCGGAACGTTATCGTCACATCCGGGTCAGAAAGTAGTCTCTGTCAGGAAAACGGGCTGCGCCGATGTCGACACAGCCCGCCTGGCAATGCTTGCAAATAGACGATGACGCGACGTTATGCGCGTTCGGAATATTCCATGGATTCGGTGTTCACGACGATCATTTCATCCTGCCCGATGAACGGCGGCACCATGACCTTGACACCATTATCCAGAACCGCAGGCTTGAATGAGTTGGCAGCGGTCTGCCCTTTGACCACCGGCTCTGTCTCGACAATCTTGCAGGTCACCTTTTGTGGCAGTGCGGCATTCAGTGCTTCGTTTTCGTAGAACTCCACAACAATCGTCATGCCGTCCTGAAGGAAGGGACGGCGATCGCCCAGCAGCTCTGCAGGCAATTCGATCTGCTCATATGTTTCGGAATCCATAAACACCAGCATACCGTCGGATTCGTACAGGAATTGCTGATCTTTTTGCTCAAGACGAACCCGCTCGACCTTGTCGGCGGAACGGAAGCGTTCGTTCAATTTCGAACCATTACGCAGGTTGCGCAGTTCGACCTGGGCAAATGCCCCACCCTTGCCGGGTTTCACGTGATCGACCTTTACCGCGGCCCACAGCCCGTCGTTATGCTCCAGAACATTACCGGGGCGAATTTCGTTCCCATTGATCTTGGGCATAGCTTAAATCCTTCACACATGGTTGATGCGGCAGTTGCGCTCCCTATATCTGGCGTGAGCGGCCCTTGCAAGACAACGACACCTAGTGCTGCAGTTGCAGAAAGCCATGCAAATGACGCAACGCAACTATGCATAATAAGTGTATCCGAATCGCGCCTAATAGGTCATAAGGACCGCCACGCCGAAAATTGCAAGAGCAAGAAAAACAAGGAAGACGAGATGAGAGATTTCGTTGACGGCACCGCCTTTAACAACGAGCAGGGAAACCGTGCTCGCAAGCTGTTCGCGGCTGTTGTATTGGCAGCGCTGGATGATGCCATTGCCGATGACAAGAAATATGGCAACGGACCGGAACAAATAGCCCGCTGGGCACGGTCGCGCGATGGGCGCGAAGTGTTGACCTGCGCGGGGATCGACCCGAACGAACGCGTTGTGAGCGGCCTGATGGATTTTGTTGGCCGCGGTGTGCGGACATCGGTCGCGCTGTCGCGTGAAGAAAGTGAACGGCGCAATGCCGCACAGCAGGCTGAAGCGGCTTAACACCACTTCAACCTTATAAAAAAGGCGCGCTCGCATCAGCGGCGCGCTTTTTTGTTTCCTGCATCAGACTGTTCGTCGGTTTCGGTCGGCAATCGGACCTTTCCGGACTTTCCTCCGACTGCGAATTCAGGTCATCTGCGCAGGAACGCAGGAGGTCGCCATGGTTCGCGCCATCATGATTCAGGGAACCGGCAGCAACGTCGGAAAATCGGTGATCGTAGCTGGTCTGGCGCGCGCTTTCACACGGCGCGGCCTGCGTGTGGCACCGTTCAAGCCGCAGAACATGTCCAATAACGCTGCCGTCACTGAAGATGGTGGTGAGATCGGTCGCGCTCAGGCGCTGCAGGCAAGGGCCGCAAACAGATCCCCGCACACGGATATGAACCCGATTCTGCTGAAACCCGAAACGGATACCGGAGCGCAGATCATCGTTCAGGGCCGTCGCGCTGGCACGATGAAGGCCGGGGATTACCGCAAGGACAAATCCAAACTGCTGGGCGCCGCCCTGGAAAGCTTTGGCCGCCTGTGCGCCGATGCCGATCTAGTGCTGATCGAAGGTGCGGGAAGCCCTGCCGAAACCAACCTTCGGCAAGGTGACATCGCCAACATGGGATTCGCCTGCAAGGCTGGCGTCCCGGTGGTTCTTGTCGGCGACATCCATCGTGGTGGCGTGATTGCACAGATCGTGGGCACACAGGCAGTTCTGGATGCGCAGGATCGGGCAATGATCCGGGGCTTTGCCATCAACCGATTCAAAGGTGATGTAAGCCTGTTTGACGAAGGCCGCGACGAGATTTCCGCCCGTACCGGCTGGCCCTGTCTTGGGGTGGTTCCGTGGTTTCACGACGCATGGAGGCTGCCTGCCGAAGATATGATGGACATCCGTTCACATGATGGTGGCGGCTGCAAAATCGCCGTACCTCAGCTTGAGCGGATGGCGAATTTTGATGACCTTGACCCCCTGTCCTGCGAGCCCGGCGTCAGCGTCGAAATCGTTCCCGCGGGCCGCGCCCTGCCCGGCGACGCCGATTTGATCCTGTTGCCCGGCAGCAAGTCGACAATCGGTGATCTAAAATATTTCCGCGCTCAGGGCTGGGACGTCGATCTATACGCCCATGTTCGCCGTGGAGGTCATGTATTGGGGCTGTGCGGTGGTTATCAGATGCTTGGCAAAACCATTTCAGACCCGGAAGGCGTCGATGGTCGCCCGGGGGACGTGGAAGGGTTGGGATTGCTTGATGTTCACACGGTTATGGCTGGTGAAAAGAGCGTCCGATTGACCACCGCAAAGGCCCTGCCAAACGGCGAACCCGTCAGCGGGTATGAGATACACATGGGCCGCACTGACGGCCCGGATTGCTCACGCGCCTGGTTGGAAGTTGAGGGACGGTCCGAAGGCGCTGTCAGCAGCGATGGCCGCATTCGTGGCAGCTATTTGCATGGAATGTTCTCTTCCGACCAATTCCGGGCAAGTTACCTTGCCGGTTTGGGCGTAAAGTCAGAGTCTGCCTATGAGGACGGAGTGGAAGAGACACTGAATGCACTGGCAGATCATCTGGAAAAGCACATGAACCTGGACCAGCTGCTGTCGTTGTCTGGCCACGTCAATTTGACTTGATCGTTATTCGAGCTCTTTTGCCGCCAAGGCGCGAAGTATCTCGCGGCGGACAAGCTTGCGGACGTTTCGTGTGATCCGCTCACCCAATACACCCTGCAATTCCTCGCGGACGACTTCCGACACCAAGGCACGCAGCGCGTTTTCGTCCAAAGCCCCCTTGCCCTCGTCTGACCCGGCATTGTTGTTGCTGGTTTCAGGGGTGTCGCCACTCGGTTCAAATCTTCTGCGGGAAAACATCACGCGTTCGTCGGGCGTGGATACTTCATCTGCCGTTTCGCCTGCGCCGTCGGCATCATCATACTTGTCCTTTTCCGACTCGGCATTTTCATGGTCCTTCGCTGATGCCTCTGGACGGGTCCACATCATGGGCCGAATGCGCGTTCCAGAATATGCATCGTCGCTTTCGCCGTCGGGTTCCCACTGATCCTCGGTCTGCGCGATCGCTGCCTCCAAAGCTTCGATCTTTGCACTCAGGCTATCGGCAAGGTCCTCACGAACGGGATTGTCACCGGCCCCTCGCATCTGAGTGTCTTCCGGCTGAGGGGTTTTAGCTTCGTCGGCAAGGGACGGATCAGCCGCGTGGACCTCATCTTTTACGATGTCGGACGGGCGTAGCAACATCGGCTGACCTGCCTCCGAGTCCAACGAACCCTGCTCGGACGGCTCCGGCGCCGAAGACGCATCCAGTTCATCCTGCGACAGAATCAGCAGTTCATCATCTTCGTCTATGATCGCCGGACCAGTAACACGCAGCGCCTCGGTCAAAACCAGCCGACCTGGTTTGCGTTTGGCTGACTGCAACGACTCAAACGACTCCGAAAGCCCCTCTTCGCTGACCAACCGTTTGACCGAGGACAGAACGTCCTCGATCTCTGCTTTTGCGACGCTATCTGACATTGTTCTCTACCGCTCTAACCCTCGGGCTCAAGTGTAGCCAATCAAATGCCAGCTCACAACAGGTAGCGATCACCGTCAGTCCCGACGCAACGCTTTGAGCACGCGATCCAGGTCGCGGCTTTGCCGGCTGACCTTCGCCGGAGCCTTCTTTACCAGATTGTAGTAAAGCGTCGGGTCATAGATCTGCACTGCAAGACCCAACCGCTCGGCGGTCAACAATCCTTGCGATTGCAGCAACTGATAAGCTGCCAGCGAACGCTCGGTCCTTGCCGAAACTTCCGAGAGTTGCGCGTCCAGCAAATCCTGCTGAGCTGTCAGCACGTCCAGTGTGGTCCGCGCACCCAACGTCGCCTCTTCGCGAATACCGTCAAAGGCAACCTGCGACGCGCGAACGCGTTCGGTCGATGCCGTCAGGCTGGCTGTCGCGGTTTCAAACCGGACGTAAGCGTCGGTTACACCCTGGGTGATGTCCTTTTGAACATTCAGCAAATTCGCCCGCGAGGCATCCCGGCTTGCCATTGCGCGGCGCACATTCGCGGCCAGTCGACCACCGGCATAAATCGGCTGACGGAAGGTGAAGGCCACCCCTGCGTCATTCTGGTAGTCATCGTTGTCGAAGTCTTCGCTGATCCCGGCATCTGCCTCTAAACGCACATTCGGCCCAAGACCGGCACGCTGTTGTTCAACGACAAGATCCAAGGCTCGAACCTGATGTTGTGCCGAAAGAATCGCAGGGTGATTTCGCTGCGCCAGACTTACAGCTTCGGACAGCGAGCGCGGCAAATTCGGCAGGCTTGGCTGCCCGGCGGTCCGTCCCGGCTGTTTGCCAACGGCGTTCACATACTCGGCCCGCGCAGTGTCGAGATCACCGTTCGCATCCGCAAGCTCTGAGCGGGCACTTGCCAACTGAGCCTCGGATAGGGCCACGTCAGTACGTGTCACTTCGCCAACTTCAAAGCGGTCCTGAGTCGCCCTCAGTTCCTCACTCGAGAGATTTACGTCGTTTTCCTGAATCCCGACGGTTTCTTCCTGAAGCAGAACGCCCAGATAAGCTATTGCCGCCCGGAACAGAACCTGTTGTTCGATATCGATCAGGGATTGACGCGTCGAAAGCACGGTTTCCTGTGCCGACTGTTTGCCCAGAATGGATGCACCACCGTCGTAGATCAGTTGGCTCAGCGTAAGTCCGGTGAAAAATCGTGACGGTTCCGTCGTGACGACGACCCCGCTGGTGCGTGTTCGAGTATAATCCCGGTTGACCCTTGCGGTCCAGTCGATGATCGGGCGCAGCGCCGAAAGCGCGATCGCCACATCTTCGTCGGCGGCCCGCAACAATGCCCTGTTCTGCTCTAACAGCCCGCTCGTGTTATAGGCGCCAATGAACGCGTCCGTGAGATTATCGGCCGATGCCTGCTTTATCGGAGCTATGGTCAATGCCAGCCCCGCCGCGAACACGAAAGCCTTGACGGCTTTTCTTCCTGTCGCTCTGCGCATTTGTTGTTCCTCTCAAATCAAAAAAACCTGCCCAACAGGCAGTTTGCGCCTTTGACTTGAACTAATCAAGATGCCTCAGAAATCCGTTCGCGAACTATAGCGAAAATGCACACTCTGCAGAAAATCCCGGCAAAATCGGTGCGCTTGCGTTATAAGCAAAACGCCATGTGACGCGCCCTCCGGCCTTGTGGCCGATTTTAACAGTCCCCAGATCGCCCTCCATGAACACGCACGCGATGCGGCCATGATCCTTCAGTTGATCCAGCAATTCGTCCGAGACGCGTTCAACGCCGCCCTGAACAAGTATTACATCGTAAGGTCCGTGTTCTGCAGCCCCTTGGGCAAGCGGTCCGGTGTGAACGATAGCATTGTCCACATCGGTTTCCGTCAGAAGGTCCTGCGCCTCGGATGCGAGTTGCTCATCCTCTTCGACGGCCACGACAAGCTGGGCCATACGAGCCGTCACAGCGGTCGAATATCCCAAGGCCGGTGCGATATCCAAAACCAATTCCTCATTGGAAATGTTGAGCGCATCCAGCATCTTGGCCAGGGTTCTGGGCTCCAGCAGGCAGCGACCATTCCCGATATCCATCAGATCGCCGACATAGGCGGCTTCGCGCAAGGCATCCGGCACGAACTTTTCGCGCGGCACCGACAGCATGGCATCGATGATCGGGAACTTGGTCACATCGGACGGGCGAACCTGGGTATCGACCATCGTCCGGCGGCGGGCTGCGAAATCTGTCATTGGATCGCTCTTATTTATCCCTCGGTTACCGGCTTTTGCCACATCCCGGTCGCACCAGCAACGCCTTCAGGTATGAAATCCGGTCGCAGTCAGCAAGTTTGCCTGACCGCCAATCCGCGCGAATTTGATACTTATCTAGTATATCAAGAGAATCGGATCAGAGAATCCGCAGAACGGAACCGAAACATGATTGTTTGGACAATTGTTTGGAGACTGCACTTGCGCCCACATCGCGACTCGGCTAAAGCCCTTTTTTACACCACCTTAGGCGAGTTGGCGGAGTGGTGACGCAGCGGATTGCAAATCCGTGTACACCGGTTCGATTCCGGTACTCGCCTCCAACATATTCAATGACATAGCTGCTCTCCTCCTTTTGGGGTATCACCAAGGGCATCATCTTTCACGTCCCCCCCTGTTCATTCTTAGTGTCGGATCGCTCCTCCGCCGCATTGCGTGCATGCAGGACCTGCCGAGATTCACCGGCATATTTCCGAGTCATGCTTTCTGTTGCGTGCCCATCGAATGACTTCAACCCGTCGTCCGAACGTCCAGTAACGATCTAACACGTCCTTTCTTTGTCGTATTCCACGGCTGGAGTTTTGAACATTCTCCCCCCTTGGAATTAAAAAACGCGCTTGCCAACCCACAAGTTTCAGATAGCATCATTGTCGCATAATATCAGGATGTTATATGTATATTCGAGCACTTCTATTTTCTGCCGTTCTTGCAATTTCAAGTCCGATACAAGCCGCAGCAGGCGCTGACTTTGATGGTTTCAAGCAGAAACAAGAAAATCTTCCCAAGTCATACAAAAAACTCAAAAAGGTTGAGGGCATCGACGCAAAGTTTGTGCATTCATTCTCGATCTACGGCGGGGAATGCAAATCCAAGAAGTACACAGATAAAAGCGGTAAGGGTGATTGCGACTATGGCAGCGTGCGAAGCGAGCTTAGGGAAAAGAAAAATGGAAAATCACTTCAAAGTGCATTTCCGCAACCCAGCCCTGTCTGGTACGGCTTTGACATATTGATCCCTCAAAGTTACCCAACACAGGGACAACAGAAACCGGCTTGGAATATCTTTGCACAATGGAAATCTGAACGCTGCCCACATGCCGCAGTAGGACACTGGACGCGCCCGGATCATGGAAACGCCCTGTATCTTGTAACATTCAAGAATGTAGGCGCATTGGAAAACCACGACTGTGACGGGGTCGCGGTTAAGAAAATCGTTGAAATGCCGACTGTTAAAGGCAAATGGACACGTGTCGAAATGTTTGTGAACTGGAGCGAAGGCGGGGATGGCGTTTTTGACGTATATATCGATGGCACTAAAAAACTGAGCCATCGTGGCCCAAACTTAGACCCGAACAACATCAACGAAGCTGGCAAAAGGTCTAACAAAAACTACTTTAGCTTTGGCACTTACCTAGCCAACAGCCGAGGGCCGGGCATAATACGCTCAGGAACTGTTTACTACGCGAATGTACACAGGTCGAAAAAACGGGATGATCTTTTTCGATAGATCCATTGGCCGAAGCGCAAAGATGGCTGGTTCACAAAGCCCGACCCAAGAGTACGTAGCCTGAAACCGCTACTCGTAGCTTCGTCAGCAAGCTGAATTAGGTCACCGCAACGGCATAGAGAAACGACCAATCCGTTTGATTTATCCATTGGTCGAGCCCGTGACCGGCACACACGCATTGACGGTCTTGCTTGAATTGCGTCGGCAAATTCAAAGTCGGAAGAAACGTAAGAAATCAACCGGGTCGATTGATCTGGCAAATGCAAAGCGTAGCCGCACGCACAGGACGATGTGCGGCCTTGCGAGACACCAAATGTCAATCGCAATACCGCCCCAAAAATGCCACGTCGTTTTAGTAAGCAAGTGCAAAATCAAAATACTCGGGCAGGATTTCGAGGCAATGACTGGTGATAGTATTCTGGCGGCGATCCGCCATCCTGTGGAACTGCTGTTCGACCCAACTCAACGACTGTCGATTTTCTATCTGGCTACGGCACTGGCCTTTGCCATTTTCATCTATTGGCGTGAACGGTCTGCACGCGGACAGTCGGGAGTTAAAGGATTACTCAACTGGCTGGTGCCATGGGATGTCGTCACCCACGACTCTGCCAAAGCCGATTATTTTATGTTCTTTATCAATAAATCGATCATTGCCGCGATCTATGCATCGATCCTGATTCAGGCACATTTTTGGGTTCACATCGTTGAAACCGTATTTGGACCGGCTCCTGCAGGCCCCGAACAACCATCGTGGGGTGTAACCTTGATTTACACCATCGCGATCACTCTGGCATTTGATGGTGCGCTTTGGTTTGGGCACTATATTTTCCACAAAGTTCCTGTTTTGTGGGAATTTCACAAAGTCCATCACTCAGCCGAGGTCATGACGCCATTGACGGCCGTGCGTATGCATCCGTTCGAAGAAGCGGTTTCCTCGCTGATGGGTGCGTTCGCAGTGGGTGTAACGTTTGGTTTGCTGGATCAATATTTTGGAAGCGGCGCGCGTGAATTCAGTCTGTTTCAGCTGAACGTTATTATGTTCGTCTTCTTCGTTGCCGCGTTCAACCTGCGGCACAGCCATGTCTGGCTTCGGTATCCGAATTGGCTGCAGCACTTTGTTGTCAGCCCGGCACAACATCAAGTCCACCACTCCAAGGCCATCCGCCATTGGGACAAGAACATGGGATTCATTTTTGCGTTCTGGGATTGGGCGGCTGGTACATTGTACTCGCCAAAAACTCGGGAAACGCTGGATTATGGCCTGGGGAATGGAGAAGACGGCACCTGGAACAGCCCCCGAGCCTTGTACTTTCGACCGTTCAAGAACGCCTACGCTTTGTTCAAAAGCGGCTGGCGCAATGTGTTTGTGTTTCCGCCCAAGCACATGCGTCCGAAGGAGAGCAAGCCCCCAGAGGAAGCAGCAAGTCCGAATGACCTGCCGCTGGTCGTTTCACGCGATGGCGGCTCTGGGCGATTCAAGACCGAGGACAGGTAAACAACACAATCTGCCGCCGATTAAGAAAGTCGGCGGAGCGAACACAGAAAGCGGCCCATCGGCCACTGAATGCACGTGCCGCTCAAAGCTGATGTTGGGTTAAGCCGCTCACCGCCCGCCGCGAAGGAAAGACCGTTGCGGATTGGTTATTACAAGCCCTGATACATATAGGATTGGCGATTGGCCTTGTGACGCTCGTAGTCAGAGCGCGAAACATCGGATGATCCGATCGGCCCCGTCCCGGTTTCGCATCCGGCCAAAATGCACACAACGACCAGGGCAATAATAGTTCGAGAGCAGGCCATGGCATCCTCCACGCTTTGGCAGCGTCCTGTTACACAGAACACTAACATAAGGCATGAACCAGCAAGAACAATTCTACGGGCAACCTGTTCCACAGGCTGCCCGCACCTGAACTTACTTGCGGATTACTCTGCTGCTTTCAACTCCTTACCTTGTGGGATCACTTCGTATCCTGCTTCTTCCGGCTCATCATCCAGCATTTCGGTTGGAAATCCGGGGGCGCGGACGTCGATACCCGTTGCATCCTCGAGACGGCGGATGATGTTCGGAGACAATTCGCGGTCACCGTACCGGGCGATGCCGTCTTCGAAAATCTTGATCATCACCGGGTTCATCTCCAGCGGAACACCGGCCCGGTCCGCTACTTCCTGAAACAGGCCGATATCCTTTTTGACCAGATCCATGGTGAATGAAATATCGCGCGAACCGTTCAGGATCACCTGGCTTTCGGTTTCATGCACAAACGAGGTGCCCGACGAAATCTTTATAGCTTCATAGGTTGTGTTCAGGTCCATGCCAGCCGCTTTTGCGGTGACCAACGCTTCGGCGCAGGTGATCAGGTTGGCGGTGGCCAGATAGTTGGTCAAAACCTTAAGGACGGAAGCAGAGCCCAGGTCGCCGGTATGCAGGATACGGCGGCCCATCGTGGTCAGAAATGGCAAAATTTGTTCGAACGTCGCGCGATCACAGCCTGCGAAAATCGAGATGTTGCCGGTCGCCGCCCGGTGGCATCCCCCCGAGACCGGGCAATCCACTGCCGCACCGCCACGTTCGATGACCATAGCGCCAAGGCGTTTTGCTTCGGCCTCATCCGTGGTGGACATCTCCATCCAGATCTTGCCTTCTTTCACCTCGGGCAACATCTGCTGCATCACCGCGTCCGAAGCGGAAGGCGACGGCAGGCAGGTTATCACTGCGTCGCAGTCGCGCATCAACTGCGCTGGATTGTCCGCCGCTTTCGCTCCACGAGCTACAAATTCCTCGACCAGATCCCTGTTCAGATCATGAACGGTCAGATCGACCCCATTGCGCAACAGCGAACCCGAAAGCTTGCCGCCCACGTTTCCCAAACCTATGAAGCCAACTTTCATGCCTATTCCTCCCAGAGTGGCCATTTGCGCATTCGCGATTCACACGCGGATTATCAATGCTGGATAAGGGCAACAGAAACGAATAATAACAGTCGCAATCATAAAATTTTTTTGGTGATAAATGGACCGCCTCCCAAATCCGGCCTGGTTGCGCAGTTTCGAATCCGCCGCGCGCCATCTGAACTTTACTGTCGCCGCGCAGGAACTGGGCCTGACGCAAACAGCGGTTTCACTGCACATAAGGTCGCTTGAGGCTGAACTTGGGGAAAAACTGTTCACTCGCAATGCACGCCGACTGGACCTGACTGAACTGGGACAGTCCTATGCGCTGACTGTCCGGCGGGCGCTGTCCGACATCGCACTGAGCACCAACAGTCTGTTTGGCCCGGCGACCCGGCAAAGCCTGACCATCAGGGCGGCCATTTCAACCGCCACCTATTGGATTGCAGCCGAGTTGCCTGAGTTCTGTCGCCAGTTCCCTGACATTCCCGTGCGCCTTGTGTCCCATATCTGGAATGACAGCGTTGCTCCGGGGGACGTGGATGTAGAAATTCGGCTGGGATATGGCGACTGGCCCGGCGTGATTGCCGAAAAGCTCTGCTCTGAAACCATTGTGCCTGTTTGTCGTGCTGGTGACCCGCTCCCCGGGCTCAAAGACCTGCGAAACGGACCTCTGGTTCATATTCTGGGATATGAGGATAACTGGGCAAGATATTTCGAGGCCAATGGCCTCGCCGTTGCCGAGAATTCGGCCCGTCATTCTGTGGACACGACGGTGGCCGCGCTGCAATTGGTGATGGCAGGCGCGGGTTATGCCACCGTTCTAACCCGGTTTGCCCGCAACGCCATCACGCAGGGCGCGCCGCTGCAATTGGTGGGGCCGCCGATTCCATTTGCCCAGTCACATTACCTGATCCGCGCGACAACGGGGTCGCAGCCGTCCACTCCTGCGCGGCTGTTCGAGGCATGGTTGCAGGAGCGTTTGGCGACCCATGACGCTGACTGACTGCCTCAAGTCGCTTTTCGGATGCGGCGTGTCACAAGGGCGCCAGTACGCTTGACAAGCCCCCTGCCCGTGCCGCATGTCGCATGCGTTGGTGTCCATTTTTAAATGGATGAAAAGGGAATGCGTCAGCGGTTTTCCGTCAAACGCAGCCGCCCCCGCGACCGTGACCGGAGAGGGTGCCCAAAGCCACTGGCCCGCAAGGCCGGGAAGGCGGGACATCTGCCAGAGCCAGAGCTCTGACATCCGCAAGCCGGGAGACCTGCCAGCAGCCGTAGATGTAACCGGGCGGGGTGTTCCGGTGCCGGGTCCATGTCGTGATACGTGGCCCGCATGAAACCCCGTCCCCCGCGAAGAGGATTTGGGGGGATGAGAGACATGACCGAGACCGCGCCAGTCGAGCTGCTGGTCTGCACCACGTGCCGTCGTGGGCTGCCTATCGAGGACGACGCGAAGCGCCCTGGCACCTTGCTGCACAAAGCGCTGGAACAGGCCGAGCTGCCTGACGGAGTAAACCTCAAAGCGGTGGAATGTCTGTCGAACTGCGATCAGGGCTGTTCCATTGTCCTGCGCGGCGGCCCATCCCGCTGGACTTTTGTCTACGAAAACCTGAACGAAACCGACCACGTCGAAACCATCGTCGAAGGCACCACCAAATATCTTGAGACCGAAGACGGTCTGGTGAAGTGGCGCGAACGTCCTGAACATTTCCGCAAAAACTGTGCGGCCCGCATTCCCCCGATTGGAGCCCTGAAATGAGCAACCTCGAAAAACTCCCCGTTACTGTGATCACCGGCTTTCTGGGCTCGGGCAAAACCACGCTGGTGCGCCACCTGATGCAGAACCCGCAAGGCAAGCGTCTGGCCGTTGTTGTCAACGAATTCGGTGATGTGGGCGTCGATGGTGACATCCTGAAATCCTGCGCGATCCCGGATTGTCCGGCGGAAAACATCATGGAACTGGCCAATGGCTGCATCTGCTGCACCGTGGCCGATGATTTCATCCCGACTATCGAGGCGTTGATGGCGCTGGAGCCACGCCCCGACCACATCCTGATCGAGACCTCCGGCCTCGCGCTGCCCAAGCCGCTGCTGAAGGCGTTTGATTGGCCGGATATCCGTTCGAAAATCACCGTGGACGGCGTGATCGCTCTGGCCGATGCCGAAGCCGTGGCCGCCGGTCGCTTTGCTCCGAATGTCGAAGCTGTGGATGCACAGCGCTTGGCCGATGACTCGATTGACCACGAAACGCCGCTGTCCGAAGTGTTCGAGGACCAGATTTCGTGTGCCGACATTATCCTGCTGACCAAACCCGATCTGGCCGGTCCGGAAGGCGTTGCCAAGGCCAAAGAGATCATTGCAGCTGAGGCTCCGCGCCCCCTGCCCGTCGTCGAGGTGGCCGAAGGTGCCGTTGACGTGCGCGTCGTATTGGGGCTTGAGGCCGCAGCCGAGGATGACATGGACGCCCGTCCGTCGCATCACGACGGCCATCATGATCACGAGCATGACGATTTCGAAAGCATCATCGTTGAACTGCCGGAACAGACCGATCCGGCTCAATTGGTCGCCAATATCGAACGTCTGGCCAACGAGCTGAACATACTGCGCGTCAAAGGTTATGCCGCCGTTCAGGGCAAACCGATGCGCCTGCTGGTGCAGGCCGTTGGCGCACGCGTGCGGCACCAGTATGACCGCCCGTGGGAACCCGGCGAAGAGCGTCGCTCGCGTCTGGTGGTCATTGCCGAGCATGACGACATCAAAGAGGCCCAAATCCGCGATATCCTCGTGGGTGTTGCCGAGGCCGCCGAGTAACCGCACATGCACGTCGTCTTCCGCGAAAGCCACGGGTTAGAAGAAACCGAGACCCCGACCGATCTGGGCCAGAGCCCGGCAGATCTGGTGGTGCTGTCCTTTTCGGACAGCGACCTTGGCGCTTTCGCGGCAGGCTGGCATCGCGGTGGCGGACCCGAGGGGCGGATGCCGACGATGCGGCTGGCCAACCTGACGGCACTGAAGCACCCACTGTCGGTCGATACTTATGTCGAACAGACGCTGGAAGGCGCGAAAGGTATCCTGATCCGCCTGATCGGTGGTGTACCCTACTGGTCCTACGGGGTGCAGCAGGTGCTGGCACTGGCGCAGGCCAAGGGCATTGCATTGGCCGTGCTGCCCGCGGACGGGCGCGAGGATACGCGGCTGGACGACTATTCGACCCTGCCCGTCTCGACCCTGCGGCGGCTGGCGCATCTGTGTGACACGGGTGGCGAGGTCGCAGCGCAGGCCGCGCTGGCCCAGATGGCGCTGGCGGCGGGCTTGTACGCCGGTCCGGTGATGGGTGCCAAGACCCTTCCCGAATGCGGCGCATGGTGCCCGGATCGTGGCGTGATCCCCGTGGACAAGGCGTTCTCGGGCGATACAAAACGCATCCTTGTGACGTTCTACCGGGCCTATCTGACCTCGGCAGACACCGCCCCTGTCGCCGCCCTGATCCGCAGCCTCCGCGCGCGCGGGTTCGACGCTGTGGGCCTGTTTGCGCCTTCACTGAAAGCTCCGCTTGCTGCCGATTGGCTGCGCGAACAGGTCGTGGCTCTGGCCCCGTCTGCGATCATCAACGCCACCTCATTCTCAGGCAAAGGCGCATCGGGAACGTCGCCGTTAGATGCAGCCAACGTTCCGGTGTTTCAGGTCGCTCTGGCCACCTCGCGGCGCAAAGCATGGGCCGAGGCGGAACGTGGCCTGTCCCCCGCTGACCTGGCCATGCATGTGGTGCTGCCCGAAGTGGACGGGCGCATTTCGGCTGGTATCGCGTCGTTCAAGGAACCCGGCAAGCGCGACCCGCATCTGGAATATTCGCGCTTTGCCCACCGGGCCGAAGATGAGCGGATCGAGGCCATCCTCGATCGTGTCGGCGGCTGGCTGTCCCTGACCGACACGCCTAAGGCGGATCAGTCCCCCGCGCTGGTGCTGTCGACCTATCCGGGCAAAGATTGGCAAATGGCGCATGCCGTGGGGTTGGACGCACTGGCCTCGGCCGAGGCGATGCTGTCCGATTTGCAGACCGAAGGCTATGACACCGCGCCTGCGGAACCCATTGCCGAGACCCTGCTGGATGCACGGATTGAGTGGCCCCTGCAGGACTATCTAACCGCGCTGGCGGACCTGCCGGAACAACTGCGTGCGGATCTCGAAGCCGTTTGGGGCCAGCCCCAAGACGACCCGACATTCAATAAAGGTGCCTTCCATTTCACCGCCCTTCGTCGCGGCAAGGCGCTGGTCGCACTGCAGCCTGAACGCGGCACGCCGGAACTGCGCGATGATGATTACCACGACCTCTCGCGCACCCCACGCCACAGTTATGTCGCCTTCTATCTGTGGCTGCGCAAAGGACTGGGTGCGGATGCGCTGATCCATATCGGCGCACACGGCACGCTGGAATGGCTGCCTGGCAAATCGGTCGCCTTGTCTGGGGAATGCTGGCCTGAGGCGCTGATCCGCGATCTGCCGGTGATCTACCCCTTCATCGTCAACGACCCTGGCGAGGCCGCGCAGGCCAAACGCCGGATCGGAGCCGTCACGCTGGGCCACATCCCGCCCCCGATGAAGGAAAGCGGCACGCCCGACCGAATGGTGCGGCTGGAATCGCTGTTGGATGAATTCTCTAACGCGGACGGGCTGGACCCCAAGCGCCGTGACCGGTTGCAGGCGGATATCCGGGATGAGGCACAGGCCATCGGGTTGGAAAGCGATCTGGGTCTCGATCAGGCGACCTGCACCGCCGAGGCAATCACTCGCATCGACCGCTTTGTCTGTGACATCAAGGAAAGCCAGTTCGGCGATGGGCTGCATGTCTTTGGCCGCGTGCCCGAGGTGTCGGGCAATTTCGATCCTGCCCCCTCTGCCCACGCTGAACGCGCGGCTCTGCTGGATGCGCTGGCAGGCAAACGGATCGAGGCTGGCCCCTCGGGCTCGCCCTATCGCGGTCGGTCGGATGTGCTACCCACAGGGCGCAACCTCTACACAACCGACCCGCGTTCGGTGCCCACCCGTGCCGCCTATACTCAGGGCGTGAAGCTGGCCGAGGAATTGGTACGGCGGCATCTACAAGAGGAAGGCGACTACCCCAAGGGGCTGATCGTCGACCTTTGGGGTTCGGCCACCATGCGCACGGCAGGCGAGGAATTCGCAATGGCGCTGCACCTGCTGGGTGTCAAACCGGTCTGGGACAAGGGCTCGGAACGGGTTTCAGGCATTGAGGTCCTGCCGATCACCGACCTCAGCCGCCCGCGTCTGGACGTAACCCTGCGTGTCTCGGGCCTGTTCCGGGACGTGTTCCCGACACTCTCGGCGCTTTACGGTCAGGCCGTCCGAGCGCTTTCTGAACGTGACGAGGCAGCGGATTGGAACCCCTATGCCGGTCAGGCTCCTGCTGCGCGGGTCTTTGGCCCGGCCCCCGGCAGTTATGGCCTGAACATGACGCATCTGTCCGAAACCTATACAGACGATGCCCGCGCGCAGGCCGGACAGGCGTGGCTGGATGCCAGCTCATTCGCGCTGGAAGGTGAGCATATCGCGCAGGATGTCGACGGGATCACTCAGCGCGTCGCCAACGCGGACAGCTTTGTGCATTTGCAGGATCTGACCGAAACCGACCTCTTGCTGGCCAATGATTATGCCACGCACGAGGCCGGGTTTGCCGCCGCCAAGAAGATCACTGGCGGCGAAGCCCAGCTGTACCATCTGGACAATACCAACCCGGACAATCCGCGCGCGCGTACCCTGCCCGAGGAAATCAGCCGCGTTGTACATGCCCGCGCGGCCAACCCCGACTGGATCGCGGGAATGCAGCGGCACGGGTTCCGCGGGGCTGCCGAGATCGCCGCAACGCTGGATCACATGGCGTCCTTCGCCCATCTGTCGGGCACGGTCGCGCCGCATCTGTTCGACCTCTATCATGACGCAACCCTTGGCGACGCCGAGGTGGACGCGTTCCTGCAAGAAGCCAACCCGCAGGCGCATCAGGCGATGCAGGACCGGTTCCGCGCGCTGTTGGAGGCCGGTCTTTGGAACACGCGCCGCAACTCGATCCGTGCCGATCTGGAGGGGTTGAGATGAGCGCCCCGATCGTACAGGGCTGGTGCCCCGGCGCACATCGCCCGATGATGTCCGGCGACGGTCTGGTCGTGCGGGTGCGCCCCCGGCTGGCCCGGTTGACTGCCGATCAGGCCATGGGGCTTTGCAGGCTGGCCGAGCGTTTCGGAAACGGCACCATCGACCTGACCAACCGTGCCAATCTGCAACTGCGAGGTGTGGCCGAAGCCGATCATCAGGCGCTTTTGGCTGAGCTTGCCGCCCTGAACTTGCTGGATGCCGAACCTGGTATCGAGGTACGGCGCAACATTCTGGTCTCGCCCCTTTATCAGGCGGGTGATTTGACTGCGCGGTTGGCGCAGGAATTGATCGACCGGCTTGCAGAACTACCTGCTTTGCCAGCCAAATTCGGTTTTGCTGTTGATACTGGGCCAACGCGACTTTTGACTGCTGATTCAGCGGATATCCGGCTGGAGATGAGCTCGAATGGCCTGATCCTGCGTGCGGATGGAACTGACACCGGTCGACGCGTGCCCGAGGCAGTGGCCATTGATCAACTGATCGCGCTAGCCCGTTGGTTTTCAGAGAATTACACCGCCGAAACCCGACGTATGGCGCGCGTTATCGCGGCTTTGAACCTGCCAAAAGATTGGCAAGGCTGCATCCCCGGACCTATTGGTGATCCGATCCAGCCCGGCCCCTGCGATCTGGGAAATCTGTACGGCGCGGCGTTCGGGCAATTGCCCGCGCGGCCTTTGGCCGACCTGATCGCGGCGTCGGGCGCATCCGCCTTGCGGGTCACCCCGTGGCGGCTGATCTTGTTGGAAGGCGGGGCGGCGATACCCGCCCGGGACTTTGTGACAGATGGCACGGACCCGCTTATGACAACCGACGCCTGCACCGGGGCACCGTTCTGCCCGCAGGCGCAAGCGGAAACGCGTGAGATCGCACGTTTGCTGGCACCTCATGTTGACGGCAGTCTGCACGTGTCGGGTTGCGCCAAAGGCTGCGCCCGGATGAGCGCTGCGGATATCACTTTGGTCGGCCACGATGGACGATTTGATCTTGTCAAACAAGGCCGCGCGGGGGATGAGCCCAGCCAGCGTGGGCTGACCCCCGAAACACTTATGACCATGGACCTGACCTGATGCCCTATGAATATGAAACCGATGGCGCGGCGATCTATAAGGAGAGCTTTGCCACCATCCGGTCCGAAGCCGATCTGGCCCGTTTCGACGCCGACGAGGAACAGGTCGCCGTCCGCATGATCCATGCCGCCGGGATGGTGGGGCTGGAGGAATTCGTGCACTTCTCGCCCGGATTTGTAAACGCAGCCCGTACCGCCCTGGAAAACGGCGCGCCGATCCTGTGCGATGCGCGCATGGTCAGCGAAGGTGTGACCCGGTTTCGCCTACCCGCCGATAACGAGGTGATCTGCACTCTGCATGACGAACGTGTGCGCCCACTGGCCGCCGAGATGAGCAACACCCGGTCCGCCGCTGCTCTGGAGCTTTGGCGTCCGCATCTGGAAGGCGCGGTTGTCGCCATCGGCAACGCGCCGACCGCCCTGTTTCACCTGCTGAACATGCTGGAAGACCCCGATTGCCCACGCCCCGCCGCCATCATCGGCTGCCCTGTGGGCTTCGTCGGCGCTGTCGAATCCAAGGACGCCCTGTGGGAGGCGCAGCCAGTTCCGTCCTGCATCGTCAAAGGCCGTCTGGGCGGCAGTGCGATCACCGTCGCGGCTGTCAACGCCATCGCGAGCCGCGCCGAATGAACGCGGGCAAGATATACGGAGTGGGCCTCGGTCCCGGTGATCCGGACCTGATGAGCGTTCGGGCCGACCGCCTGCTGCGCAATGCGCGCCATGTTGCGTTCTTTCGCAAACCGGGCCGCAGTGGTCAGGCGCGTAAGATCGTCAACGGCATGATCCCCGGCGACGCGGTGGAATTCCCGATGGAATATCCGGTCACCACGGAAATCCCCGTGACCGATCCGCGCTATAACGAGTTGCTTTCGGCGTTCTACAAGGACTGCGCCGCGCATCTGAAAGCCCTGTCGGATCAAGGTGAGGACGTTGTCGTGCTGTGCGAAGGCGATCCGTTCTTCTACGGGTCATTCATGCACCTTTACAGCCGCTTGCGCGATGAAGCTGAAGTCGAAGTTGTTCCCGCCATCACCGGCATGTCCGGCGCGTGGACGGCGACCGGCGACCCAATCACATGGGGCGATGACGTGTTGACCGTACTGGTCGGCACCCTGCCAGAGGACGATCTGGCACGGCGCATGGCGCAGACGGACGCGCTGGTGGTGATGAAGATCGGGCGCAATATCGACAAGGTGAAACGGGCGCTGAAAACCGCCGGCCTGTTTGACCGTGCCTGGATTGTTGAGTTCGCGCAGATGCCGAACCAGACAGTTACAAAACTGTCCGAGGCCTGCGACAAGGTTACCCCATATTTCTCGATCATCATCGTGCATGGTCAGGGGCGGCGGCCATGAGCGGTTGGGTCAAGATCGCGGGCCTTGGGCCCGGCAACGAAGAACTGGTGACGCCTGAAGTTTCGGCCGCGCTGGCCGAGGCTACGGATGTGGTCGGCTATATCCCCTATGTCGCGCGTGTGGCGGAACGCCCCGGCCTGACGCTGCACGCCAGTGACAACCGGGTTGAGATCGACCGATCTGAGCACGCGTTGCAGATGGCCGCCGAAGGGAAACGGGTGGTTGTCGTTTCCTCAGGCGATCCCGGGGTTTTTGCGATGGCAGCGGCGGTATTTGAGGCTCTGGAGAATGGCCCGGCTGAATGGCGCGAAATCCCCATTGACGTGCTGCCTGGAATCACTGCGATGCTCGCGGCGTCGGCGCGGGCCGGTGCGCCGCTTGGTCATGATTTTTGCGCCATCAACCTCAGCGACAATCTGAAACCATGGTCCCTGATCGAAAAACGTCTGCGTCTTGCCGCACAGGGGGATTTCGCGATGGCTTTCTATAATCCGCGCTCAAAGTCCCGCCCGGAAGGGTTTGTAAAGACGCTGGAAATCCTGCGTGAGGAATGCGAACCCGAGCGTCTGATCTTGTTCGCTCGCGCGGTCTCACGCGCCGATGAAGCGATCCGCATCTCGACACTGGCCGAGGCCACTCCGGACATGGCCGACATGCAGACGGTGGTCATTGTGGGCTCATCCCTGACCCGCGTGATCGAACGCGACAGTGCCCCGATCGTCTACACCCCGAGGTTCACACCGGAATGATCCAACCAGTCCAGAACCTGCGTCACGCTCGACAGCTCGGTCCGCTTCGGCAAGGCCGGGCGGTCGATCATCAGCACCGGCAAGCCCAGCGCCCGCGCGGCGTCCAGCTTGGCGCGTGCACCGGTGCCGCCCGCGTTCTTGGACACCACCAGTTCCGTTCCGTGTTTCTGCATCAGCGCCCGGTCATCCGCCTCGGTAAACGGTCCACGCGATACAACCACGTCGCTGTTCGGCAGGGGCAGTGCATCGGGCTCATCCACCAATCGCAGCAGATAGTGGTGTTGGGGCTGGATAGCGAACTCCTCAAGATGCATCCGGCCAACGGCCAGAAAGACCCTCTGGGCCGGGCCAGCCAAGGCGGCAACGGCAGCCTCAATGTCGGCAACGTGATGCCAGCAATCACCGTCCTGCGCGCGCCACGCCGGGCGGGTCAAAGCTGCCAACGACACTTTGGTTTCGCGGCAGGCCACAACGGCATTCCGGCTCATCTGGGCTGCAAAGGGATGGGTGGCATCGACAACATGGGTAACCGCGTTGTCTCTCAGATAGCTTGCCAGACCTTCGGCCCCGCCAAATCCGCCGATGCGCACCGGCAAGGGCTGATGGCGCGGGTTGTCCACCCGTCCGGCATAGGAGTAGGTCGCCGGGATACCCCGTTCGGCCACGGTTTTGGCCAGCGCGTTGGCATCGGTCGTACCACCCAAAATAAGTACATTGGGGATCAGGAGGTTGGTCATGCATGAGGCTCCGTGGCTGACCGTATTGGGCTTGGGCGAAGATGGACTGGATGGCCTGCCCCCCGCAAGCCGTCAAGTGCTGGAGCGCGCCGAAATCATCATGGGCCCGCCGCGGCATCTGTCCCTGATTCCCGCGAGCGACGCGGAAATGGTCGAGTGGCCGGTTCCATTTGCCGATGGCTTGCCGATCCTCACCGGGTTCCGGGGGCGATCGACTGTTGTTCTGGCATCGGGTGATCCGTTCTGGTTTGGCGCGGGATCGGTGATCGCTCGCAATTTTGAGGCAGAGGAGTGGACGGCCCTGCCCGGTCAATCCACCTTTTCGCTGGCCGCTGCACGATTGGGCTGGCCGCTGGAAAGCACGCAGACCTTTGGCCTGCATGCGGCGCCGCTGACCCGACTCCGCCCTCATCTGGCCCCCGGAATGCGCGCGATCCTGTTGCTGCGTGACGGCAAGGCCGTGGCGGAACTGGCGACCTATCTGACCGATACCGGTTTTGCTGATACGCAGTTGCATGTAATGGAAGCCCTCGGCGGGCCGCGCGAACGCGCGCGCAGCGTGTCACTGACCGAGGCTCTGCTAGGCGGATTCGACCACCCGGTCTGCGTCGGGCTTGAAGTTGCCGGTCAAGGGCGGGCTTTCCCAAAGGCCTCGGGCAAACCGGACGAGATTTTTGAGACCGACGGCCAGATCACCAAACGCCCTGTTCGGGCACTGACCCTATCGGCGCTTGCCCCCCAACGGGGCGAACACCTGTGGGACATCGGTGGCGGCACAGGATCGATCAGCATCGAATGGCTGATGTGTGATCCGACCCTGACCGCCACTACGATCGAGCCCCGCGAAGACCGCGCAGACCGCATTCGGCGCAATGCCGATACTCTCGGGCAGGATCGGCTGAACGTGGTGCACGGCACTGCGCCCGGATCGCTGGGTGGTCTTGCCTTGCCGGACGTGGTTTTCATCGGCGGCGGTCTCAGCACAGAACTGCTGGAGTGGCTGCACTCCGCCCTGCCCGCTGGCACACGGCTGGTCGCCAACGCGGTGACACTGGAAAGCGAAGCCCTGCTGGCGCAATGGCAGGAAAAGCTGGGTGGAGAGCTTTTGCGCATCGAACTGGCGCAAGCCTCGGCTCTGGGGCCCCGGCGCGGCTGGAAATCAGCCTATCCGGTTGTGCAGTGGAGCGTGACCCTATGATCGTCGCGGGTTTAGGCTTTTCTTCGACGGCAACAGCGGAAAGCCTGCGCGCGGCCTTTGAACGGGCCAGTGCCGGACAGAATGTCGATGCTCTGGCCACCGTTGCCGACAAAAAAGGCCATGCCGCACTTGTGGAATTCGCCACGGCCGCCGCCCTGCCCCTGCATTTCGTCGCGCCTGCCGATCTGGCGGGACAGCGCACGCTCACCTGCTCGAACCGCAGCCGCGCCACCTACGGCACCGGCAGCGTGGCCGAAGCATCCGCCCTTGCCGCCGCCGGATCCGGCGCGCGGCTGACCTCACCCAGACACATCTCGGACGACCGGCTTGCCACGTGTGCCGTCGCCATCGGAGGACTGACATGACCGTTCATTTCATCGGCGCCGGACCAGGCGCCGCCGACCTGCTGACCCTGCGCGGGCGCGATATCATCGCGTCCTGCCCAGTGTGCCTTTACGCCGGATCGCTGGTGCCCGAAGAGATTCTGGGCCACTGCCCCGAAGGTGCAAAGATCGTGAACACCGCGCCAATGGATCTGGATCAGATCATGGCTGAGATCGAGACCGCACATAAGGCCGGTCAGGATGTCGCCCGGCTGCATTCGGGCGACCTGTCGGTCTGGTCGGCCATGGGTGAACAGATCAGGCGGTTGAAAGAGATGGGAATTCCCGTCAGCGTGACCCCCGGCGTGCCGTCATTTGCCGCGGCGGCGGCCTCGCTGGGCACCGAACTGACCCTGCCCGGACTGGCGCAGTCCGTGGTTCTGACCCGGACACCCGGTCGCGCGTCCTCGATGCCCGAAGGTGAAACGCTGGAAAATTTTGCCCGTACCGGCGCGACCCTGGCCATCCACCTGTCGATCGGAAATCTGGACAAGGTGATTGAAGATCTGACACCCGCCTATGGCGCGGATTGCCCGGTGGCCGTGGTGTATCGCGCCAGCTGGCCGGATGAGCGAATCATTCGCGCCACATTGGCCACACTGAAAGAGGCACTTGACGAAAGCATCTCTCGCACCGCCTTGATCATGGTGGGGCCAGCGCTGGCTGGCGAAGGGTTTGACGAAAGCTGCCTGTATTCAAAGGATTATGACCGCCGCTATCGCCCACAAAGCGCGGACAGCCCGTGGTCGAGCTGGAGTCATGGTGATGACTAACCCGCCGGGCCTTCTGATCTCTGCGCCCTCTTCCGGCACCGGCAAGACGACCGTCATGCTGGGCCTGCTGCGGGCGCTGGCCGAAGACGGCCTGACCGTGCAGCCATTCAAAAGCGGCCCGGATTACATCGACCCGGCCTTTCACCGGGCGGCGGCGGGGCGTGCCTCGTTCAATCTGGATAGCTGGGCGATGGGTGAGCCCCTGCTGAACGCAATTTCGGCGCAGGCCGAAGGGGCGGATATTGTTGTGGCCGAGGGCTCGATGGGTCTGTTTGATGGCGTTGCAAAGCCCGGAGAGCTTGGGCACGGCTCCAGCGCCGAAACCGCGCAGCGGATGGACTGGCCGGTTGTGCTGGTGCTGGATGTGGGCGGTCAGGCGCAATCAGCGGCTGCAACTGCGCTTGGGTTTCGGATGTACAACCCCGACCTGCCCTTTGCCGGTGTCATCCTGAACCGTTGTGCCAGCCCACGGCATGAGCGTCTGACCCGGCTGGGAATGGAACGCGCGGGCCTGCCTGTTCTCGGTGTCCTGCCGCGTCGTGGAGACCTGACCCTGCCCGAGCGGCATCTTGGTTTAATTCAAGCCGTGGAACATCCTGATCTGGAAAGCGCGATTGTAGGATACGCCGCGTTCCTGCGCGAACATGTGGATTTGGAGGCGATCAAACGGGCGGCTTCCTCAGGCCCCAATGGGCCATCGTCAACCGCGCTGCCGCGGCCCCCGGCCCAACGAATCGCACTGGCCCGGGATGCCGCGTTTTCCTTTACCTATCCGCATTTGCTGGAAGGCTGGCGCGCGGCCGGGGCGGAAATCCTACCGTTTTCGCCGTTGGCGGATGAAGCCCCAGCGGCGGATGCCGATTTGGTCTGGCTGCCCGGAGGCTATCCGGAATTGCATGCGGGCACTCTGACCTCTGCTGGGACATTTCTGACCGGGTTGCGCAAACACGCCGAGACCAAGCCGGTGCACGGTGAATGCGGAGGGTATATGGCCCTGGGTCAGGCCCTGATCGACAAGGAAGGTGTTCGGCACCAAATGGCTGGCCTACTGGGGCTGGTTACGTCTTATGAAAAGCGCAAGTTCAACCTTGGCTATCGCAAGGCAGAGCTGCTTGCGCCCATGCCCGGGTTTGCGACGGGAACGGACTTACGAGGGCATGAGTTCCACTATTCCTCGATCGTGGAACAGCCTGACGCGCCGCTGGCACGGGTATTCGATGCAGAAGGCGCAGAAGGCCCGCAGACCGGATCGGTGCGCGGCAACGTGACCGGCACATTCTTTCACCTGATCGCGGAGGCCTCAGCATGAGCGGTTTCGTTTCGTTCATCGGTTCGGGTCCCGGCGATCCGGAACTTTTGACGCTCAAGGCCGTGGACCGGATGCAAAAGGCCGATGCGGTGCTGTTTGACGACCTCAGCAGCGGCCCCATCCTGAGCCATGCGCGCGAGGATTCCGATCTGGTGGGCGTTGGCAAACGCGCGGGCCGCCCTTCGCCCAAACAGGACCATGTAAGCCGCCTGCTGGTGGATTATGCGAAAACCGGCGCCCGCGTCGTTCGGTTGAAATCTGGCGATGGAGGGCTTTTCGGACGGCTGGAAGAGGAACTCGTTGCCCTACGCGCCGCCGGGATCGAGTATGAAATCATCCCCGGCATCCCCTCAGCTGTCGCAGCGGCAGCGGCGGCGGGCATCCCGCTGACACGGCGCCTGACCGCCCGGCGGGTGCAATTCGTCACCGGCCATGATGTCAGCGGCCAGTTACCCACAGACCTGAACCTGCCTGCGCTGGCCGATCCCGATGCGACGACGGTGGTCTTCATGGGCAAACGCACTTTTCCTTTGCTGGTCGACGCACTGCACGAACACGGCCTGCCGCTGGATACGCCCGCCTTGATGGCCGAGTCGGTTTCAACACCTGATCAAAAATTGCACCGCGCGACGGTTGGCGCGCTGTCCGAGCAGCTGGCGGCTGAGATCGGCACAGCCCCTGCCCTGATCCTGTACGGCCCCTTGGCAGAGTTCGACGATGTTTGACCTGACCCTGATCGGTATCGGCACCGGCAACCCCGACCATGTGACCTTTCAGGGCGCAAAAGCCATTCAGGCTGCGGACTTGATCCTCATTCCCCGCAAGGGCGAGAACAAAGCCGATCTGGCCGGGCTGCGGGAAGAAATCATTGCTTCAGTGACGGACACCCCACCCCAGATTGCCTATTTCGATATCCCAAAGCGCCGCTCCGACGATGGCTATCTTCGTGGTGTGGACGAATGGCATGACGCCATTGCCCTGCGCTGGCAGGAAGCGATCTCGGCCCATCCTAACGCACGTCATGTCGCCCTGCTGATCTGGGGCGACCCGTCGCTTTATGACAGTTCGCTTCGAATCGCCTCACGACTGGACCCGCAACCAGAGACCCGCGTGATCCCCGGCATTACCGCGCTGCAAGCGTTGACGGCAGCCCATTCGATTCCGATCAATGATCTGGGCGCACCATACGTTGTGACCACTGGGCGGAGAATCCGCGAGGAAGGCTGGCCGGAACACGCTTCGAAAGTGGCGGTGATGCTGGACGGAGAGTGCTCGTTCCAGAGCCTTGAGATGGCCGATTATGACATCTGGTGGGGCGCTTACGTCGGGATGAAAGAGGAAATCCTGATCAAAGGCCCCTTGAATGAAGTTTGCCAGGAGATTCTGGCCAACCGCGCGATGCACAGGGCTGCGCATGGCTGGATCATGGATATCTATTTGCTGAAAAAGCGCGAGAACTGACCTAAAAGGTCGCAAATGAAGATTGCGCCTTAGTCGCCTTAACGGCTAAATGGAAGGGTCTGGTCCCGCCGGAGCAATCCGGATGCTAAGAGGGAATTTGGTGCGACTTTCGTGAAAGTCAAAGCCAGAGCCGCCCCCGCGACTGTAAGCGGTGAGCCCCTGTTCAACCGGCCACTCCCGATCCTCGGGGGGAAGGCGAACAGAGGCACCGACCCGCAAGCCAGGAGACCTGCCAGGCGAGAAACTAAAAACCGGCCGTCGGGTGCGGCGGCACAGGAGGACAAGAAATGACGACAAAAACGCTTAAGGCATCCGCCGCGAATACAGGCATCCTTCCCGCCATTTTCGCTGTGGTTCTGGGTCTGGGGATCGTTACTCTGGCTGGCCACGTTCAGGCATCGGCCCTGCACGACGCCGCACACGACGTGCGTCACGCAACCGGCTTTCCCTGCCACTGAGACCATGTTCAGTCGCATTCTGACCAGCGCGTTGTTCGCTGGTGCTGCAGCAGGGCTGATAGCCGCTCTGCTGCAGCTTGCATTCGTGCAGCCGGTATTACTGCACGCGGAACTTTACGAGTCCGGTGAACTGGTTCATTTCGGCGGAGAAGCTGTTTCAGCCCATCCCGATCTGCCCGGCATGTTTTCCGACCTTCAGCGCGACGCGCTGAGTGTGATCTTCACGATGTTTATCTACACAGGGTATGCATTGGCTCTGGTCGCCCTGATGTCGGTTGCCGAAGGTCAGGGGCACGAGGTCAACGGCCGAACCGGCGTGTTGTGGGGCCTTGCCGGTTTTATTGCACTTCACTTCGCTCCGGGTTTCTCACTGGCGCCTGAAGTGCCCGGTGTTGCTGCAGCCGATGTCTATGACCGGCAGATCTGGTGGTGGGCAACTGCAGCCGCCGCAGCCGTGGCCATGTGGCTGATTGCCTTTGGGGGCAATATCATCAGCTATGTGATTGCAGCGATCCTTTTGCTGGCTCCGCATGTCATCGGCGCACCTGAACCCGATGTGTTCACTGGTCCTGTGCCAACCGAAATCGGCGCCTTGTTCGCCGCGCGCGCTTTCGGCATCGGTCTAGTGGCGTGGATTCTGGTCGGTGCATTTGCAGGTTTTTTCTGGCAAAGCGAAAGCAAAGGCGCAGAAGCTAACACCTGATCATGTATGAAGTTTGCCCGCCGGAGTAACTCCGGCGGGCGTTTCATTTTCGCAAGGAAAAGAAATGTCCCGCTCACTTGCACTTTTTGCCATTGGTCTGGTCTTTGGCGGCGGCGCCGGGTTTGTGTTGGCTGCAGCCAATGGTGTTACCTTTGATGGTCATGATCATTCGGACCCATCTCATCACGGCGGCGCGCATGCCGAAGCTGCAGCGCATGACCATTCCAAAACCATCAGCCTGCCCGCCGGACCCAATGCACCGGGGCTGGAGATCGACCTGATCAAAGACCCGATGGCAGGTTGGAATTTGCATGTCCAACCGCAGAATTTCCGTTTCGCGCCGGAAAATGCCTCGGCTGATGACAGGCCGGGCGAAGGTCACGCGCATGTCTATGTCAACGGAGCCAAACTGGCGCGCCTTTATGGCAACTGGATGCACATCCCGGATTTGCCGAAAGGCGAGGTCGAGGTCGAGGTGTCGCTGAACGCCAACAGCCACAGCCCGCTGGCAGTGGATGACGTACCTGTCAGCGCCAAACTGACGATTCAGGTGGAGTGAAGCGCCGGAATACGCGCGCGCAGACATAAACGAAGTCGCCCGCAAGGCCGGGCGTCTTCAATCCAGCCCATGGGGCTGTTCAGATAAGTTTGGCACGTTGCAGCAATATCATCTGCATCAGCCTGCACATCGATCCCGGAAAACACATATGAGGCCATGCCTTCACCTTGCAGTGCAAGCACTGCGGGTTCTTCGCAGCTGCTGAAACAGGCGTGTTCGCCAAGCTGAACGTGATCTTCCAATCCAGCGCGCGCCAACGCCGCGCGCACAGCCAGCCATTCGGCGTCACGATCCCGTGCCCCGGTACAGCTGCTGCAGATCATCAGCCTCATCCGCTCTGAACTCATCCCGCCCTCGTCCATGTTTTCACTGTTACTGCGGCTTTCGCTGGCGGTGTGCAAGCACTCAACGCGCGGATACACACGGGAATGTGAGCGCATCCAAAGCGGAATTCTGGCATCAAGTCCCCGTGAAGACACCGGAGGGCGAAAAATGAAACCACACTGGGTAGCATTGTGTCTGCTGGCCCTGCCCGCCTGGGCCGATGATTTGCAGCCGCGCGACGGTTGGGCCGTGTATCCGACTGACAAGTCCTACGATGAACTGGTGCCGGACGTTGTCGCATCAGTAAAGGCCAACGACCTGATAGTCGTCACACAGGCCGGACCGACTAAGGCCGCAGCAGCACGAGGCATAAACATTCCGGGCAACCGGGTGATCGGTGCCTTCAACAATGACTACGCGGTGCGCGTTCTGGAAACCTCGACCGCCGCCATGATCGAGGCGCCGATCCGTTTCTACGTGACCGAAAATGAGGACGGAACATCCACCCTTTCCTACAAGACACCCAGCCATGTATTTTCACCCTATGCCGAAGAAGGCGGCGAGGCTCTGGCCGGAATTGCCCGGGAACTGGACCAAAAGTTTCAGGACATCGCGGAATCCGCAATCAAATAGTCACACTGACGTGATCCGGCTTGCACCCGCCCGCTGCCTCCGCAATCTGCTGCACAGCAAGATGAACGGAGCATACTGATGCAGGATCACCCCCCCCGCGCCGCGGACCTTTTGGCCACAAGACTTTATGAGGCAGGGTGTCGCCACGCCTTCGGAATGCCCGGCGGCGAGGTTCTGACGCTGGTGGATGCGCTGGAACGGGCCGGAATTGCCTTTCATCTGGCCAAGCACGAGAACTCGGCCGGGTTCATGGCCGAAGGCGTTCATCACCGCGACGGCGCTCCGGCCATTCTTGTGGCCACGCTCGGGCCCGGCGCGATGAACGGTATCAATGTGGTCGCCAACGCCCTGCAGGACCGAGTGCCAATGATCGTTTTGACCGGATGTGTCGATGCGGACGAGGCGCTGACCTATACGCATCAGGTGATGGACCACAGTCAGGTCTATCGCTCGATCACCAAGGGTACATTCTGTCTGACTGCCGAAGGGGCGGATATCATTGCTGACAAGGCGGTGTCCCTTGCCACGCAGGCCCGTCCAGGTCCTGTTCATATCGATGTTCCCATCTCGGTCGCAGACACCCGTGTAAACGGCACCAAGCGCCGGCGGCTGGCCAGGGCCGCGCCGGTCGCGCCCGAAGGAACCTGCCTTGAGAAGGCACGGAAATGGGTTGCCGAGGCTGAACGCCCGTTGGCAATCATCGGTCTGGATGTACTCTATGACGACTCCAAGGCCATCGTGCAGGCATTTCTGGAACATTTCGGCATCCCGTTCGTAACCACCTACAAGGCCAAGGGGGCCGTGCCCGAAGATCACCCTCTGTGCCTGGGCGGAGCAGGCTTGTCACCACTGGCCGACAAGCATTTGATTCCGCTGGTGGAGCAAGCCGATCTGATCCTTTGCCTCGGGTATGATCCGATCGAAATGCGCCCCGGCTGGCGCGAGATTTGGGACCCGGACAAAAAGCGGGTCATCGATATCGCGGCCGTGGTCAATGATCACTACATGCATCAGGCCAGTCTGAATCTGGTGGCCGATACCGGTGCCACGCTTGAGGCCATTGCCAAAGGAAACCCTGCTTGTGCAACCTGGCCCAATGGAGAACCCGAACTGGCCAAGGCTGCACTGGCGCAGGCATTTCCGGTTGATGATGAATGGGGGCCAGCGGCGATCATTGCCGAAACACGCGCGACCTTGCCGCCCGAAACGCTGGCCACCGCCGACAGCGGCGCGCACCGCATCCTGCTTAGTCAGATGTGGTCCTGTCCCGAGGCGCGCGGACTGATCCAGTCCTCGGCGCTGTGTACGATGGGCTGCGCCGTACCGATGGCCATAGGCCTGAAGCTGGCCGCGCCCACCCGACCGGTCATCAGCTTTTCAGGCGACGCAGGATTTCTGATGGTCGCGGGTGAGTTGTCCACCGCAGCCGAGATGGGTGGCAACCCCATCTTTCTGGTGTTTGTTGATGCCAGCCTCGCGTTGATCGAACTGAAGCAGCGCGGGCGTCAGATGGCCAATATTGGCGTTGACTTCGACCGCCACGACTTTGCCGCTATGGGTCGCGCCTTTGGCGGCAATGGTGTGACTGTTCGCAACCGTGCCGAATTGCGCAAAGCGCTGGAACAGGCCGTGCAGGCGGATCGGTTTACCGTGATTGCTGCGGAGATTGACCGGGGAGGTTATGATGACCGCATCTGAAGGACCGCTGAATGGCGTCAAGGTTCTGGATCTCAGTCGCATTCTTGCCGGGCCGACATGCACGCAATTGCTGGGTGATCTGGGCGCCAGCGTCATCAAGATCGAAAACCCGGCCACCGGTGGCGATGATACCCGTCAGTGGGGTCCTCCCTATGTCGTGGATGACGATGGTAATAGCTCGGACCTGAGTGCTTATTTCATGTCCGCCAACCGCAACAAGAAATCCGTGGCAGTGGACATAACCACTCCGGAAGGTCAGGCAACCATACACCGCCTGGCTGCCCATGCCGATATTCTGATCGAGAATTTCAAGCCGGGGGGGCTGGCCAAGTACGGTCTGGATTACCAATCCCTGTCAGCAGAGCTACCGGGCCTCGTTTATTGTTCGATTTCGGGGTACGGGCAGACCGGCCCGAATGCCGCAAAGCCTGGCTATGATCTGATGGCACAGGGATATGGCGGGATCATGTCACTGACGGGCGAGCCTGATGGCAGCCCGATGAAAGTCGCCGTCGGTATCGCTGACGTGATGTGTGGAATGTATGCGTCTGTCGGTATCCTTGCCGCTCTGCGCCACCGCGACCTTACTGGTGAAGGCCAGCAGATCGACCTTGCACTGGTTGACGCGCAGGTGGCCTGGCTGATCAACGAAGGTGTGAACTATCTGACATCCGGCACAGTTCCTCAGCGGCGTGGAAACGGGCATCCAAATATCGTGCCCTACGACGTCTACCAGACCGCCGATGGGCACGTCATTCTGGCGGTTGGCAACGACAGCCAGTTCAGGCGTTTCTGTCGCTTTATCGGACGCGAGGATTTGCCGGAAGATCCACGGTTTGCCACCAATCCGGCACGACTGGAACACCGGGACGCTCTCAACGCGATTCTGCGGCCTGCAGTTCAAACCCTTGCGACCCGGCATGTTATTGAATCGCTCGAAAAACTCAGAGTTCCGGTCGGACCTGTCCAGTCGCTTGATCAGGTTTTTGCGTCGGATCAGGTGGAAGCTCGGCAGATGCAGATCGCCATGCGGGCCGATCCGGGTGAAGTGCAATTGATAGGCAATCCGCTGAAATTGTCGAAAACACCTGTAACATTTCGCCATGCTCCGCCCACGTTCGGAGCGGACACATTGAGGGTCCTGAACGCGGAAAATCCCTTCGAAGATTGAAACACTAAGCGTTCTTCGGCGGGGGTTCGCTGAAACATGCCCTTGAATCGGCGGTTTTTTTCGCTTTTTACACACACAGGATTTCACCAATTCGAGAGCAGCGTCGATACTGTTACGCCGCACCAATACAGTCTGATAAATCAACAACAGCGAAATCACGCAATTGGATTGGACCCAGGAATGAAACAAGACATTTTCGGACAAGTGAACAGCATAACCCGTGCAGACAGCGTTGACGCATGGGATGGTGTTCTGCTGGGTTTCATGGCGCACTCTGCGGTTACGCCGCAGCATCTGGGCCGCGTTCTGGAACAGGAACCGGATTTCGCCTTGGCACACGCGATCAAAGGCCTGTTCACGTTGCTTCTGGGGCGGCGCGAGTTGTTTGCCATTGCAACTGAAGCGCTTGCGACGGCCGAGGCCGCAATGACGCGACAGCCGGCATCCGCCCGTGAACGCCTGTATGTAGACGCGCTGCGTCTGTGGCTAGCAGGTAAACCGACCCAATCCGTTCAGAAATTCGAAGACGTGTTGCGCGCACACCCCGATGACTCACTGGCGATGAAACTCAGCCATGCGACGCGCTTTGTTCTGGGCGATGCGCAGGGAATGCGCCGGTCCATCGAACGTGTGATGCCTGCTTATGCTCCGGACCATCCGGGGCGCGGCTATTTGCTGGGCTGCCATGCCTTTGCACTGGAAGAAACAGGTGCCTACGAAAAGGCAGAAATCGCAGGCCGTCAGGCCCTGTGGATGGTGTCAGACGATGCATGGGGTTTGCACGCAGTGGCGCATGTCCATGACATGACAGGTAATGCCGCCGAAGGGCTGGAATGGCTGGCTGGTCGCGAGGATGCCTGGGCGCATTGTAACAATTTCCGTTATCACGTCTGGTGGCACAAGGCGCTGATGCATCTGGACATGGGTCAGATTGATCCGGTGATGGAGCTGTATGACGCGGAAATCCGCAAGGACAAGACCGACGACTATCGCGACATATCGAATGCCACTTCCTTGCTGTCGCGGCTGGAACTTGAGGGTGTCGATGTGGGCAACCGCTGGGAAGAGCTGGCTGACCTCAGCGCGGCCCGCACCGAAGACGGTTGCCTGATCTTCGCCGATCTGCACTACCTGCTGGCCCTGACCGGCGACAACCGATCGGATGCCACGGCGAAAATGTTGAAGCGCATCCACAACGACGCCAAAATGGCAGGCGACGACATGACCCGCCGCATGGCTGATCCGGGGCTTGCCGCAGCACAGGGGCTCGAAGCGTTTGGTGACGGGCAGTATGGGCAGGCATTTGACCACCTGCTGAACGCGCGCGGGTCGATGCAGCAGGCAGGAGGCAGCCATGCGCAGCGCGATGTGTTCGAACGTATCACGATCGACGCAGGCCTGCGCGCAGGACGTCTGGACGCGGTTGAACGCATTCTGGATGACCGCCGCGCGAAACGCGCCGGAGGCGAGGACAACTATGCCCTTGCGCGTCGCGACCTGATCGCGGCGGCCCGCGGTGAAGGCAACGCACAAAGCGTTCCCGCCGAATAACAAGAAGACTCAAGAAGGACAGAGAACGTATGGCGACTGTATCGCCCGCTACTGATTTCGCTCAGGTCGCGGCCTCGTCCGCGACCCCTGCCCGCACGCGCGATCCGCGACTGGATTTTTATCGCGGCATCGCGATGTTCATTATCCTGATTGCCCATATTCCAAACGACCCCTGGGCCAAATGGATACCCGCGCGTTTCGGCTTTTCCGATGCTACCGAAATTTTCGTCTTTTGCTCGGGCATGGCGTCTGCCATCGCCTTTGGCGGCGCCTTTTTGCGCAAGGGATGGTGGATGGGAACCGCGCGTGTCGTCTTTCGCATCTGGCAGGTTTACTGGGCGCATATCGGTCTGTTCTTCTTTGTTGCGGCGTCTATGGCTGCACTGGATTTGTCCGGCTGGTTCGACAAAAGCTATGTTTCTTCACTGAATCTGCAGCATTTCTTTGAGGATCCCATGCCAAACATGGTTGGCATGTTCACGCTTACCTATGTCCCGAACTACTTTGATATTCTGCCAATGTATCTGGTGGTGCTGGCGCTGATGCCGCTTTTCATGGGGCTGTCACAGATCGGCTTTTGGGCGGTGGCCGTTACATCGCTCGGGATCTGGTTCGTGGCCCAGACCGGCGCGCTTGCCCTTCCGGCCGAGCCGTGGTCGGATCGGCAATGGTTCTTCAACCCCTTTGGCTGGCAACTGCTATTCTTCACTGGCTTTGCCTTCATGCGCGGCTGGTTGCCCGCACCGCCTGTATCGAAAACCCTGATCTGGGCCGCAGCCCTCTTCCTGATCCTGTCGGCACCATTCGGATCGTGGAAAGTGTTCCTGTGGGTTCAAGCATGGAACCCTGATATCGCCGCTGAAATCCGCAAGGTCTGGCCTCTGACGGAAGTGTTGAGAGGGAAGACCGAATTCGGGTTGTTCCGGTACATCCACTTCCTGTCGCTGGCTTATCTGGGTTGGGTCGCCGCGGGTGAACATGGGCATCGTCTGATCGCCACCGGCCATGGGATCGGCGCGCGAATCTGGCAATTCATACTCAAGCTCATCACCAAAGTCGGGCAGCAATCGCTGGCAGTTTTCGTTTTTTCCATGGCTGCTGCGCGACTTATCGGCGTTGGACTGGACCAGACTGGGCGGGATTCTGCCAGTGTGTTTGCCGCTAACATGATTGGCTTTGCCATGATCATCGGCGTGGCCTATCTGGCCGCGTGGTTTAAGTCACATCCTTGGAAGACCAAAAAATGAATTTTACACGTCGCGCATTTCTCGCGTCGACTTCGGCGCTTGCCTTTGCCCCGGCCACTTTTGCCACCGGCGGCGAGGTTCCTTTTGACCGGAGCGATGTCATCAAACTGGCCCGCGATCTGGCCAGCCGTCCCTACGCCGAGCGTGCGATGGTGCCGCAGGAATGGCAGGATCTGACCTATCAGCAGTACCGTTCGATCCGGTTCCGGCTGGACAAGGCGCTATGGTTTGAAACGGAAACACCCTTCAACGTGGATTTCTTCACGTCGGGCCTTTATTTTCCGCGCACGGTTCAGGTGTCGACCGTTGAAAACGGCATGACCACCCCGGTCATATTCGACCTTGAAATGTTCACCCGCTCGGAAGAGGTGCCGGAATTGCCGGTGGACGAAACCCTTGGCTTTTCCGGCCTACGGCTGCGGACCGAGATGCACCGCCCCGGAAAGACCGATGAGTTCTGCGTGTTTCAGGGCGCGAGTTATTTCCGGGCCATCGGACTGCACGAAGTTTACGGCTTGTCTGCACGTGGCCTGGCCCTGAAAACCGGCGATCCCGATGGCGAGGAATTCCCGGAGTTCATCCGCTTTTGGCTGGAACGCCCGGCGCCCGGTCAGCGCAATATGATCGTACATGCTCTGATGGACAGCCCAAGTGTGACCGGAGCCTATCGGTTCGACGTTTCGGCCGGTGACGATTGTATCATGGATGTCGAAGCCACCCTTTTCCCGCGCACGGAACTGACACACGTTGGTATCGCGCCCGGCACGTCGATGTTCCTGTACGATCAGACCAACCACAACCGTTTCGACGACTTCCGCCCGGCGGTGCATGACAGCGACGGCCTGTTGATCAGCAATGGCGCAGGAGAGGTTCTTTGGCGACCGCTCGCCAACCCGACCCGACTGCAGATTTCGTCTTTCGTGGACACCAATCCGCGCGGTTTCGGTCTGTTTCAGCGCAAACGAGAATTCTCGGACTATGCCGACCTTGAGGCCAACTATCACAAGCGCCCCGGTCTTTGGGTGGAACCCAAAGGGGACTGGGGCAAAGGTACGGTCACTCTGGTTGAAATACCCGCCGATCAGGAAATCTATGACAACATTGTCGCGTATTGGCGCCCTGCCGAGGCATATGCCGCTGGCCAGCAAGTGGACATGTCTTATCGCCTGATCTGGGGTGAAGAGCCGCAACGCACTGCAATGCCGCGCGTCATCAATACGGCCATGGGTGAAAACACGTTCGGCGAAGGACGTCTGGCCGTGATCGATTTCGAAGCTAGCGATCTGTTCGAAGACATCGAGGCGCTCAACATCTTTGTGCAGTCGCCCCATACAGAAACTTCTGAGGGTGTGCTGCAGCGAAATCCCGACACCGGCGGTGTTCGGCTGGCCTTTTCCTTTGAGCCCGGCGACCGCGATCACGTCGAACTGAGGGCTCAGCTGCGGCTTGGTAAGCAACCCGCTTCCGAGGTCTGGCTGTACAGATGGACCACATGACACGCGATCTGCATATCATGCCGCCCGAGGCCGCCCTGGCCATGCCCGCGCAGGATTTCGGATCGAGGTTTCGCGATGCGCATGTGCCTTCGGGCGCCCAGCGCCAGTCGGCGGGCTTCTGGCGCGCATTGGCCTTTTCCCCGGCAATGGTCGCCACCCTGACGTTGTTGTGGATCATGACTGACTGGTTCAGCGCGCAAGGGATCAACCTGATCGAAGGTGTGCTGCTGGCATTGATCTCATTCAATTTCTTCTGGATTTCTTTCACTGTCTGCACCGTTTTGCTTGGAATGGCCTCGCTTTCCCGGCAGGAACGCCCAAAGCGGCAGGCCAACTCGCAACCATTGCGGGTCGCCTTGCTGATGCCAGTCTATAACGAGGTTCCGTGGTTCGTTCTGGGCAATGCCCGCACGATGCTGGAGGAGTTGCGCGCGCGCGGCGGGCAGCATCACTATGCCATGTTCATCTTGTCGGACACCCGTGACGAGGAAATAGCGGCACAGGAACAGGCCAGCGTCGAGGCACTGCGCACCACCCTCGCCCCCGGTCTGGAGCTTTATTACCGGCGGCGCGAACAGAACACGGATCGCAAAGTGGGCAACATCGCCGACTGGGTCAGCCGCTGGGGCGCCAACTGGGACGCGATGCTGGTTCTGGATGCCGACAGCCTGATGACCGGACGGGCAATCGTTCGATTGACCGACGCGCTGTCCCGCGACCCCGGTGCGGGCCTGATCCAAAGCTATCCGCAGCTGATCGGGGCACAATCCGTCTTTGCCCGCATGCAGCAATTCGCCAATGGCGTCTATGGCATCGCCTTTGCTGAAGGGCTGGCGCGCTGGTGTGGTCAGGAAGGTAACTACTGGGGTCACAATGCCATTATCCGCACAAGGGCGTTTGCCAGCAGTGCAGGCCTGCCCAAGTTGCGGTCGTTCGGCGGGCAGGAAAAGCTGATCATGAGCCACGATTTCGTCGAGGCCGGACTGCTGCGCCGCGCCGGGTGGGGTGTGCGGTTCCTGCCGCGCATCCGTGGCTCGTATGAAGAAACGCCACCGACGCTGATCGACCATGTCCTGCGCGACCGCCGCTGGTGTCAGGGCAATCTGCAACATCTCAAGCTGCTACGCTCACGTGGATTCAGGGCTGTATCGCGGTTTCACATGTTTCATGGCGCGGTTGGCTATCTGATGTCTCCGCTGTGGTTCGCCCTGCTTGTCATGTGGGCGCTGATTGGTCAGGGCAGGGATGCCTCGGTGTTGCATTATTTCAGCCCGGACAACCCGCTGTTCCCGCAATGGCCGGAAATGTCGGAAACCCGGCACGTGCTGATCATTCTGGTTATGTACGCCATGCTGCTGGCCCCCAAAATTCTGGGTGTGGCCGCCCTGCCCCTAAGTGGCACACGCTATTCCGAATTTGGTGGCGGTCGCCGGTTCGCCACATCGTTCCTGTTCGAGGTCATCCTGTCTGTCCTCTATGCGCCGATTATGATGGTGCAACAGATGATTGCCGTGTTCCGCACCGCGCTTGGCCTGCAAAAGGGTTGGTCGCCTCAGGCGCGCGATGGTGGCACCTATGGACTGCGCACGCTGATATTCTGTCACGCGCTGGAGACCGTCAGTGGCATCGCCCTGAGTGTTGGTATTGCCGCCGGGCTGGTTTCTGTCTGGCTGGCGCCGATTGCCATCAGTCTGGCGCTGGCAATCCCTTTGTCCGCGCTGAGCGGTGTATCCGCCAAGGCCGCACGTCGTATGGTGGGTATGCGTGAGGATTTTCGCGAACCCGCAATTACCCGATCCGCTCGACGTCACCGGGACGAATTGAAACGGGTGATCGAAGGCAAAGCAGTAATGACCCCGGCGGAATGATCAACTGCCGGGCAGGCCTTCGTACCAGTCTACCATCATGTCGGCCCATCCCTTCGGAACTGTGTGCCCCCCGGGAAACAGGGCGAACTCCAACGCACTGCCATCCGCACATCGGGTCCACTTGCGGCGCATGAATGGGCCGGTTGTACCGAAGGCGTCGGGCCTATTGTCGACGCATTCATTTGCTGAGCGCCATATCTCCAGCCCCGCAAAGATATCGCCCTGCTGAAACCGACCGCCCCCAAGATACCGGCCTTCCAGCGGGACGACATTGTCGGTCCAACCATGAGTATGGAACAAGCGCACCGGCCCTTTGCATTCCTCTGGATGTGGCCGCCAGAACCCGCCGGAAACGGGCGCATAAGCAGAAAAGGTTTCGGGTGCAGCACAGGCCAGATAGTTCACCATGAACCCACCTGCGGAAAATCCGCCCAGAACAACCCGGTCACCGTCAATCCCGAAACGCTCGACGGCGTCCGCGACCACGTCAGTCAGAAAAGCAGCCTCATCCCGCCCTTCCCAGCCCGGATAGAAGTTCCAGCTTTTCCTGCCATTTCGAATGGCCCCTTCAGGTGCCATCACCGCGTACCCCCGAGCCAGTAGAGGGTCGACCATATTGCGGTTTTTCATCGTGCCTGCAGCACTGCCGCCATACCCGTGCAGGAATATCACCAAGGGAGGAGTTTCCGTCCTTGGTAACTCAATATGATACGCTCCCGACGCGACCTCACAATGCCCTTCCTCATCCCCGCAGGTGGCCTGTGCGGCCTGTCCGAAAAAGCCAAAGCACAAGGCCAGCCACAGTTTCTTACTCATCACGTGTCCCCTTTGAAATTCGCAACGGGAAGACCCGCCCGCACCCATCCAGGTCCGGATGCCGAACCCAACATTCCTTCGGGCACATCAATGATGTTGGTAAAGCCTGCTTCGGTCAGAAATTTACTCATTCGGGCAGAGCGTACTCCGCGCGCACAGATCAGTGCGATCGGGGCACCCCGATCCCCTGCCGCAAGGTGCGCAACCGTCTCGACAAAATCATCGCGGCGCATATCGACCGGATGTGCACCATCCCCGATACCAGTGGCGCGCCATTCACGGGGTGTTCTTATATCGACCAGGATGATCTTGCCGGATAGGGCCTGTTTGTGCGCCTCATCAACTGTCAGGCTACCGCCGTCATAATCCGGTGGAATCAAACGGTATTCGCGAACGGCCAACCCACCCGCCACTGCCGCAGCGCCCGCCAGCAATAGCCAGCGCCGGGTTTTGGAATGGCCAGCCTTCTCGTTCACTACGCGACCTCCTTGCTTCTTATGCGGCTAATATCACAGCAAAGCAGCAAATTCTGCCATTTCCACTTTTTCATCAATCAAGTTCACGTCATGTGCCTATGCGGATTATTCTTCGCCGCAGACTGGCCCTATGAAACATCGAATTTCCCGCAATAGCTGGACACTATGAGAATTATCCTTACAAAATCAGAACCACTTTGACCGCCCAGACCGGAGTATCGCACTTGTCCCTATTCCTTATCGCGGCCCTTCCTTTTCTCGGAGCTGTCTTTCCGGCCCTGTTGATCCGTGCCGGACGAAATGCAGCCGCATCGTCGGCGGGGTTAACAAGTTTTCTGGCCTTTGCCGGTTTGCTGATTCACACGCCTGCGGTCATGCGTGGCGAGGTGGTCACTGCCCATTTCGACTGGATTCCCGGTCTGGGGCTGAATGCGAATTTCATGCTGGATGGGCTGGGCTTCCTGTTTGCCGGGTTAATCCTGGGCATCGGTCTGCTGATCATCCTTTACGCAAGGTTCTATCTGTCACGAGAAGACCCGATGGGGCAGTTCTATACCTATCTGCTGCTGTTTCAGGGCGCGATGGTCGGAATTGTTCTTAGCGACAACATCCTGTTATTACTTGTTTTCTGGGAACTGACCTCTCTCAGTTCGTTCCTGCTGATTGGGTATTGGAAACACCTGCCCGAGGGGAGACAAGGCGCGCGTATGGCACTTGCGGTTACCGGTTCGGGCGGACTGGCGATGATCGCGGGTATGCTGATCCTTGGCAATATCGTGGGGTCTTATGACCTCAGCGTGATCCTTGAAAATCGTGAACTCATTCAGGCCTCTCCCTACTACCTGCCTGCACTGGTTCTGATCCTGTTGGGTTGTTTTACCAAATCCGCGCAATTCCCGTTTCACTTCTGGCTGCCACACGCGATGGCCGCGCCGACACCGGTGTCGGCCTATTTGCACTCAGCCACGATGGTAAAAGCGGGCCTATTCCTTATGGCGCGCATGTGGCCGGTTCTGTCGGGCACCGATGCGTGGTTCTATATCGTGGCGACGACCGGTCTGGTGACCATGCTGATCGGGGCTGTAATTGCTCTGTTCAAGGACGACCTGAAAGCGCTGCTGGCGTTTTCGACCGTATCGCATCTGGGACTGGTGACAATGCTACTGGGCTTTGGCACCAAAATTGCCGCCGTCGCGGCCATTTTCCACATCATCAACCACGCGACCTTCAAGGCGGCCCTCTTCATGACGGCGGGCATCGTCGATCACGAGGCACACACCCGCGACATCAAACGGCTGGGCGGCTTGCGGCACCTGATGCCGATCACCTTCACCATCGCGGGTATCGCAGCCCTGTCCATGGCCGGCCTTCCACCGCTCAACGGGTTCCTGTCCAAGGAAATGATGCTGGAGGAGACGGTCCATACGACTTGGCTGAATTCACACTATCTGGTGCCCGGTCTGGCGCTGCTGGCGGCGTTGTTTTCCGCCGCCTATTCGTTCCGGTTCATAGGACATGTATTCCTTGGCCCTGAACGTAACGATTATCCCGCGCATCCGCACGATCCACCCGTGGGCATGTGGCTGGCACCTGCTTTCCTAGTGGTGCTCGTGGTGCTGATCGGCTTGTATTCGAATGCAATCGTTGGGCCACTGGTCGCCGTGGTGTCCAGCGCCGTGATCGGGGGCGAAAAGCTGCCCTATTACTCACTGAAGCTTTGGCACGGTTTCACCCCTGCTCTTTACATGTCGGCAGTTGCTACTGTGGGCGGGTTGTTCCTGTTGTCCTTGCATCGTCGGGGCGAGCAGATTTGGAACGCACTGCCGCGACCAGAAGCCAAGACGATTTTTGATGCCGTTATTCACGGTTTTACTGCCCTGAGCCGCTGGATCACGGACGAGTTGCACAATGGCGTCATCAGCCGCTACGCGATTATCATGATCACCTTTACCGTGGGCCTGGGATATTACGCCTATTCCACCGGCTCCATCGGCGTTGAGACCCGGGTTCCATTGCCTGCACCGATTATCCCGATCATCGGCTGGGTCTGTCTGGTCGGCGCGACGTTGGCCATCATGTGGTTCCATCGCAACCGCCTGTTGTCGCTGGTCCTGATCGGCGTTGTCGGCCTGATCGTATCAATGGCGTTCAACTATCTCTCGGCCCCAGATCTGGCACTGACCCAGATTTCGGTCGAAGTGGTGACGATGATCCTGTTGCTGCTATCGCTGAATTTCATGCCGACAGAAACCCCGTGGGACAGTTCCGCCGCACGCCGTTGGCGGGACGCTGCCATTTCGGTCGTGGCCGGGATCGGCTCGGGCGGGTTGATCTATGCCCTGATGATGCGCGACTTTGCCTTTCCGACGATCTCGGATTTCCATCTGGCCAATTCGTACAAAGGCGGTGGCGGGACCAATGTGGTCAACGTGATACTGGTGGATTTCCGGGGCTTTGATACCTTTGGCGAGATCATCGTGCTGGGCATCGCCGCGCTGGTTATCTTTGCCCTGACAGAGAGTGTTCTATCCACAAACGTTCGCGCCTATCTGCTGAACCGTAAACCGCACTGGCCACAATCCGGCGACTCACATCCGCTGATGATGGTTGTCGCCACCCGCGTAATGATGCCCATCGCACTGATGGTTGGCGCCTATATCTTCTTCCGCGGTCATAACCAGCCCGGAGGCGGCTTCATCGCCGGACTGATCGTCGCCATCGCCTATCTCATGCAATACATGGCCAGCGGTTACACCTGGGCCATCGAACGGCAGCGCTTCTACTATCACGGCACAATTGGCTGGGGCGTACTGATCGCAGCGGCAACAGGACTGGGAGCATGGTTCAATGAACGGCCCTTCCTGACCAGCGATTTCGGCTATCTTCACTGGCCACCGCTGGAAGAGTTCGAGTGGGCGACAGCGATGCTGTTCGACACGGGCGTGTTCCTGGCGGTTCTGGGTGCGGTCATGCTGGCTCTCGACAGTCTGTCACGCTTTGCTTGGCAGCCCGGCATGGCGCAGGAATTCCCGATGGACATCAACCCGCTGAGGGACGATCTGCCTGAAGAAGAACAAGAAAAGGAGCAGGCCTGATGGAAGCGCTGGTTGCCTCTGCCGTAGGCGTTCTGACCGCCGCCGGGATATTTCTGATCCTGCGTCGCCGCACTTTCCCGGTCATTCTGGGCCTGTCACTGCTGACCTATGCGGTGAACGTGTTCCTGTTCGCAACAGGTCGGCTGGCTCTGAATGCACCTGCGGTTCTGAACAAATACGAGGATGTGCCCTATACCGATCCCTTGCCTCAGGCGCTGGTGCTGACGGCCATCGTGATCTCGTTCGGAATGACTGCGGTGATCGTGATGATCGCGCTCAGCGCCTATCTGTCGTCAAAGGATGACCATATCGACATGACCGCGCAGGACAGCGTGGACGCGCCGGGAGAAGACGCATGAACCACTGGATCGTTGCGCCCATCGTCCTTCCGGCGATCCTGGCCCCGTTCATCATCATGGTCCTGCGTTATCATCTGGACCTTCAACGCATCTTCTCGGTCGCAGGCGTTGTGGGCCTGCTTGGCATCGCGCTGACGATTACGGCGCAAGCTTCGGGCGGGGATATTCACGTATACGAACTGGGCGACTGGCCTGCCCCGTTCGGAATCGTCCTGGTCCTTGACCGTATGTCAGCCATGATGGTGCTGTTGACGGCGCTTCTGGCCATACCGATCGTACTATATGCCATCGCGTCCGGATGGGACGACAGAGGCAAACATTTCCACGCGTTGTTCCAGTTCCAGCTTATGGGCGTCTGCGGTGCATTCCTGACTGGTGACGCATTCAACCTGTTCGTGTTCTTCGAAGTTCTGTTGATCGCATCCTATGGCCTGATGACCCATGGCGGTGGCGCGGTCCGGCTGAAGGCAGGCGTGCAATACGTTACCTACAACCTTCTGGGTTCGACCCTGTTCCTTTTCGCGCTTGGCACCATCTACTCTGTTACCGGGACACTGAACATGGCCGACATGGCCGTCAGGGTGGCAGAGCTGCCGACCGAGGATACGGCACTGATACGGGTCGGCGCCGTTCTTTTGCTACTGGTGTTCTGTATCAAAGCCGCCGTTCTACCGCTGCATTTCTGGCTGCCTGCCAGTTACGCCAATGCACCGCTTCCTGTGGCCGCCCTGTTTGCGATCATGACCAAAGTCGGCGCGTATTCGATCCTGCGGGTCTACACGCTGGTATTCGGTCCGGACGTTTCCATCACCGAAGGTCTGGTTGGAGACTGGCTGCAACCTGCGGCGTTACTTACGCTTGCGGTGGGAACAATCGGCATACTTGGTGCCCGGCATATCGCGCGCATGGTGGCCTTTTGCGCCATAGCCTCGATGGGGACGCTGCTGATTGCCATCTCATTGTTCAGCGAAGCGGCGACCGCCGCCGCGTTGTACTATATCGTCCACTCGACCTTTGCGACCGCTTTGTTGTTCCTGGTCGCCGATCTGGTGATGGAGCGTCAGGGCGGCAGCATCGAACCGAAACCTCCGATGCCGCAAAGCGGGCTGATCTCGGCCCTGTTCTTTGTGGGTGCCATCGCTATGGCCGGGATGCCACCGCTATCCGGTTTCATCGGCAAACTTCTGGTGCTGGACGCATCACGTGACGCACCCGACGCCAACGCGGTCTGGGCCGTGATCCTGATTGGATCCTTCGTGACCATCGTGGGCCTCGCACGGGCGGGCTCTCTGATCTTCTGGAAAAGCCACGACGAGCAGCACAATACCGAACAAGACCCCGAAAACGAGGAAAAGGCCATTGCCCTGCCCGCGCCGGAACCACAGCCCGGTCTGGCATTTACCGCCATTTTCGGTGCCGTCTTGGGTCTGGTGCTGCTGACTCTGTTCGCGGGGCCCGCGCTGGATTATTCCAGAAATACAGCAGCGCAATTGTTCGCACCTGAGCAATATATTTCTGCCGTACTGGGAGGGGAAGAATGATGAAACTGCTACGCCGGGTTTTCCCTCATCCCCACCTGACCATTCTATTGACGCTGGTCTGGATGCTGCTGGCAAACTCGCCATCACTCAATTCACTTGTGTTCGGCCTGATACTGGGAATTGTCATTCCTTTCATCACACAACCCTACTGGCCCGACCGTCCAAAGCTGCGCAACTGGCCCATGATCGTCGAATACGTGCTGGTGGTGCTGTGGGATATCGTGATTGCGAACATCACAGTCGCCCGGATCATCCTGTTCAAGCGGGATGCGGCGCGTGAGCCGAACTGGATCTGCGTCCCGCTGGAACTGCGTACACCCGAGGCGATTACGGTGCTTGCCGGCACGATCACCATGACCCCGGGTACGGTCAGTTGCGATTTGTCGGCGCAGGGGCACAACCTGCTGGTGCATTGCCTCGACGCCCCTGATCCCGATGCCGTGCGGGACCAGATCAAAAGCCGCTATGAGCGCCGATTGAAGGAGATTTTCGAATGATCACCTATGCAATCTATTTCACCTTCGCCTGTTTTGGTGCTGCCATCATGATGTGCCTGTGGCGGATCATTACCGCCGAAGGTGTCGGAACCCGCGTTCTGGCGCTGGATACGATGGTGATCAACACGATCGCGCTGATGATCCTTTACGGGCTGAGACTGGGAACGGAAATATTCTTTGAGGCCGCAATGATCATTGCCATGCTCGGCTTTGTTTCAACCGTGGCCTATGCGCGGTTCATGCTGCGCGGCAATATCATCGAGTGAGGGCGGAATGGCATATATCTTCGAATTCCTGATCGCCTTTTTCCTGATCGTCTCGGGTATCTTCGGCTTTGTCGGATCGTTCGGAATGATCAAGCTCAAGGATCCGATGTCACGGCTGCATGCCCCAACCAAGGCAACGACGCTGGGCGTGGGCGGCGTACTGCTTGCATCTATCTTTCATTCCCTTCTGCTCGAACCACACCTGTCGCTGCATGAACTTCTGATCACCCTGTTCCTGTTTCTTACCGCACCGATCACGGCCCTGTTCATTGCAAAATGGCACATCCACCGGCATGAAAAGCCTGAAAACCTGCCGGACGCGGGCGAAGATGAACTTTGGGCGACACACGCGGTCGAGCAGGCCGAAGACGTACCGGATCACAGCACGAACTGAATCAGATGCACACGCCACCACTGCCATTGACCCGCGATCTGGTACTGATCGGCGGGGGACACACTCATGCGCTGGTTCTCAGGAAATGGGGCATGAACCCTTTGCCGGGGGCTCGGGTCACTGTGATCAACACCGGTCCTACCGCACCCTACTCGGGGATGCTGCCGGGGTTTGTCGCTGGCCACTACACGCGAGATGACTTGGACATCGATCTGGTCCGCCTAGCACGCTTTGCTGACGCACGCGTTATACTGGGTGGTGTCGAAGGAATTGATCTGGACCGCCGTCAGGTGCATGTGCCGGGCCGCCCACCGATTGCGTTCGACGCGGCCTCGGTCAATGTCGGCATCACCTCTGAAATGCCAACGCTGCCGGGCTTTGCTGAACATGCTGTCCCGGCCAAACCGCTTGGCCCTTTCGCGGCCCGATGGAAAGACTACCTTGCCAGCGACGGTCTGGCCTCTGTCGCGGTGATTGGCGGCGGTGTGGCGGGGGCCGAGTTGGTGCTGGCCATGGCTTATGCACTAAGGACCCGCGGTCGGCCAGCACAGGTAACACTGATCGACAGTGCAGCGGCGTTGTCTGCGACCAGCCCGAAAGCCAGCGCAACAATCCGGCGAACGATGGGTGATCTGGGGATCAAAATCATCGAACACTGCCAGGTTACCAAGGTGGCCGCGGACCACCTGCAACTCGGCGACGGGCGCCGTGTTGAGGCAGATTTTATCACTGGTGCAGCAGGCGCACGACCACACGGGTGGATTGCCGATACCGGGTTGGCGTTGCATGAGGGGTATGTTGCGGTGAACGACTATCTCCAGTCCAGCGATCCCGCCGTGTTTGCGGCCGGGGACTGCGCCCACCTGAGTAGCAATCCCCGCCCCAAAGCAGGCGTTTACGCGGTGCGTGAGGCGCCGGTTTTGTACGACAATCTGCGAGCGGTTCTGGGTGCGGGAAAAATGCGTCGATACCGCCCGCAAAAAGACTATCTGAAACTCGTGTCGCTGGGCGGAAAATCGGCTCTGGCGGAACGGCTTGGAACCTCGTTCAGCGGGCCCCTGATGTGGCGATGGAAAGACCGTATCGATCAGAACTTTATGAACCGGTTCCGCGAATTGCCCCAGATGGCAACACCGGCGCTACCCGCCGCCCATGCGGCGGGCCTTCGCGAAGCCATCGGAGACAAGCCGATGTGCGGAGGGTGTGGGGCCAAGGTCGGGCGCGGCGCGTTGCGGTCGGCGCTGAAAGGCATGCCAGCACCTGAGCGTTCAGATGTCATTCCGCTGCCGGGCGACGATGCCGCCCTGTTGATCACCGGCGGGCTCAGACAAGTGATGACGACGGACCACTTGCGCGGCCTCACCAACGACCCGGCCACGATGACTCGCATCGCCGCTGTCCACGCACTTGGCGACATCTGGGCAATGGGCGCACAGCCCCAGGCCGCAACGGTAACGATCATCCTGCCGCGCATGTCGCCTGAATTGCAGAGCAGAACGATGGCCGAGATTATGACGGTTGCCACGGAAGTGACTAAGTCTGCCGGTGCCGAGATCGTGGGCGGACACAGTTCCTTGGGTGACGAGATGACTATCGGGTTCACTCTGACTGGCCTGTGTGACGCTGAACCGATCACGCTGTCTGGTGCCCGGCCGGGTGACATGCTGATACTGACCAAACCACTTGGCAGCGGAGTGTTGATGGCGGCTGAGATGGCTGGAAAAGCCAACGGCGCCTGGGTGGCTGCAGCGTATGATCACATGAGCCAGCCGCAAGGCGAAGCAGCCCGCATACTGTCTTCGGCGAACTCAATGACAGATGTCACCGGTTTTGGGCTGGCTGGCCATCTGAAGGGAATGTGCGACGCATCGGGATGCGGGGCAATTGTCGATCTGGATGCCATTCCCCTGATGAAAGGAGCACTGTCGCTTGCCCGACAAGGCGTCCGCTCCAGCATTTTTACTGACAACCGGGCCATCGCACCTGACTTGCCGACAGGGGACAAGGCCGATTTTCTGTATGACCCACAAACAGCAGGCGGATTGCTGGCGACGGTCCCTGCGCAACAAGCCGAGGAAGTCCTGAACCATCTGCAAAACGCGGGTTATCCGGCTGTGATCATCGGAGAGGTGACTGCAGAACCGGGATTGCGCATTCAAATCTGATCCAGAAATTCCTCGATCCGCTTTGCTGCCACCTGCAACGCTTTGTCATCCAACGCCGGAACGTCGATCCTAGCCACCGCCAAGGCCTTGTGCGCCTTTCGGGACTTTGCGTAGGCAGGGTCATAATGCTGTTCCATTAACGCGCGGGTCAGCGCGTGCTTGTCCCCCGCATCAATCAGGTTTAGCCATTCATCCACCACCTCGTGCCCTCTGTGAAATCGCAGCGGGGACAAGCGATCCCGTAATTTTTCGGCGTCGCTCAGAATATCGTTATAGGCCGAGACCAGATAGTCCGTGCGCACAGCAATTGAGGCGTGGATTTCAATTCTTGGTGCGCTGCGAAGAGCCGACCAGAGGCTGGGCGGCAAAATGCGCTCGCCGATTTTTGATGACTCCGCCTCGACAATAACAGGGCGTGCAGGATCAAGTTTGCAAAAGGCGGCCGCCACGGCAGACTCAAAGGCCTTTTGACTTGGCTGGCCGCCGGGTTTTTCGCCCAGCAGCGACCCCCGGTGATTTGCCAGCGCCTCAAGATCCACAACCTGCACCCCCCTTGCGTGCAAGGTCGCAAGCAGGTCGGTCTTGGCGGTTCCGGTATAACCGTCCAGCGCTATCAGGCGGTACGGCAGCGGATCATCATAGAGATACCGGTTCACCAGACGGCGATAAGTTCGGTACCCGCCATCTACCACCTCGGCGCGCCAGCCAATCTGTTGCAACATCCACGTGAACGAACCCGAGCGTTGACCGCCACGCCAGCAATAGACCAGCGGCCGCCATGCACCTTCGTGGTGACTCAGGCTGTTTTCGATGTGGTTGGCCGCGTTGCGAAACACCAGCGCCGCACCCAATTTTCTTGCCAGAAAAGGGCTTTGCTGCACGTAAATGGTGCCAACGCGGGCGCGTTCATCATTGTCCAGAACCGGCAGGCTGATAGCGCCCGGCAGGTGATCCTCGGCATATTCTGCCGGGCTGCGCACGTCGATCACCGCGTCGAAGGCATGCCCGTAAAGTTCAGGCAGAGTATTGAATTTCAAGGCCATGGATGCGGTGTATCGCGCGCCGGGTAAAAGGGAAAGGGTCAGAACTTTCTGTGACCTGCACCATCAAACTACGTTGTTTTCGATCAGCGCGATCAACTCTGATCCGCATGCCAGATTGAGTTTCTGGCAAACACAACACTAAGAATGTTAAAAGCGTTCTCACAACCCGGCTAAATCATAACGCGCATCTGTTCCAGCTTTTTGCCCGCATACATCCGGTGATCATTTTCTGCTTTGGCTGAAATCATAGTTCATTCTCGCCTTGTCTCAGCAAGCTCAGCGTCATACTTCCGTTACATTGCTCAATAGCAAAGACTTTCGGACATGTATCAAAACCTCATTGGAAAAGCGCTGAACGCCGTAAAGTCCGGGCAGTTTGTGACTGCTCGGAAGCACGCTTTGCGTGGGATAAAGCAATTCCCCAATCGCCCCGAGTTTCAGAACATTGCCGGGATAGCTGCCAGCGCGAAAGGACATCATAAAGAGGCTGTCCTGCACTTTCAAAAGGCGCTCAAGCTGGCACCTGCATTTCACGATGCTCGGCGCAATCTAGGCCAGGAATTGATATTTTTGAACCGTCCCGGAGCAGCATTGGTGCAATTGGATGATTTGTTGAAGAAAAATCCCAAAGACACTGCCGCAAGGTTCCTAAAGGCCGAGGCCTGTCTGGCAGACGGCAATGCGCAAACGGCCCTTGACCAAGTCAACATTGTTGCCACGGCCAGTCCCGAGAACCTACGCGCAATTTCGATGCGAGCGCGGATTCATATGGCACTCGGGAAAGAGGCTGAGGCAATCGCCGATTATGAGCGAATTCTGGCGGTTGAGCCAAATCGTATCGAAGCTTTGGTTGAGGTCTCCCAACTTCTGGCCCGTTCGGGGCGGCACGACGAGGCGGACACGGCCATCCGGGCTGCAATAAAAATGGACCCGGAAAACGTATCCGCGCTGTTACGATTTGCCGCTCATCAGGAGGAAACCGGTCAGACGGAAGAGGCCGTTGATACCTGCCTGACGATTCTGGAACTGAAACCCGGCCAACCATCCGCACTGGAGAAACTGGCTAGGCTAAGCGCTGATAAGTTCGGCGAAAGAATCTCAGCCGAAGCTAAAAAGGCGCTAAAGGTCGCCGAAAACCCTGGCATTGATAGAGCGAGCCTGAATTTCGCTTTGGCGACCATCGCCAAATCATCTTCTAATTCAGGTGACTTCGCCGCCTATATACGTCAGGCCAACGAAAATCTCGCAGCCTTTCACTCTTACAATCAGGAATACGAAGACAATCTGACTTCATCTTTGATTGAGCGTTTTCAGAGCCATCCCGCTCCTAGCGAACCGCATGGAAGCGGCAGTCCTCGACCGGTTTTTATTGTCGGCTTGCCTCGCTCGGGTACGACTTTGGTGGAAGCGATACTTGCTTGCCACCCGAACGTCTATTCTCTGGGCGAACGAAACTCCGCGGGACGTCTGCTTGCGCCTGTGATTAATAGTGGCCAACCTTTCGGGCCGAATGAGCAGAGTGAATTTCGCATTTCTTATGACGTCGATCAGCCAGACCAAAGCCAAAACGCCACCGTTCGTGTAGACAAGATGCCAGAGAATTATCGACTGGTCGGCTTTTTGATCAGCTCGTTACCGGGTTGCAGGATCATCAACATGCGCCGTGATCCCCGTGATCTGGCGTTGTCGCTCTGGCAGGCGCATTTTTCCGGATCGGCCTTGTCTTACGCATACGATCTGAAAGCGATGGCGCATAAATTCAATCAGTATGCGGCTCTGGCAAACCACTGGAAGAACGTTTTTCCCGAACAAATTTTGGATGTCAGCTATGAAGATTTGGTGGCCGATATCGACACCAGCAGCCGACGGATCGCAGAATTCTGTAAGTTGGAATGGTTGGAGAGCATGACCCGCCCTCATGAATCGGCCGGAGCGGTTTTGACGCTCAGCGCCACTCAGGTAAGGCAACCTGTGCACACCCGGTCAGTAGGTGCGTGGCGCGAGCATGAGAGGATGCTCGCGCCATTTATTGAGGGTTTGGATAAATCACTTTGGCCAAACCTAGGGTGAATTTCCAATCCACGGTGCAGAGCGGCGTTACAGTGCCGCTCTGACCTTTTGCAAATTTATTTCTGTTGGATACGGCCATCCAGATAGGGCTGGTACGGTGCGTTCGCGGCCAGGTATTCGGCCGTCACATCCGCCAGATCAGGCCCGAAATCATAGGCGTTTTTGTCGTCGCCCGAAAATACCGAATAGCCATCGCCGCCGTTGCGGACATAGTTGTTGGTCACCACCAGATAGGTCGCTGCCGGATCGATGGGAACGAAGTTGTCGCCGTCAGCCACCATGACCTCGGTCACTCGCCCCTCATTGGGCGCAATCGCCGGGTCCCAAGTGAATGTAAGGCCAGCCACCTGCGGGAAACGGCCCTTGACCTCTTCCACCTGGCTAACGCCATTTTCCAGCGCGTCGATGACCCCTTGGCCGCTGATTTCAAATGTCGAGAGCGTGTTCTGGAATGGCAGAACGGTAAGAACTTCGCCCATGGTCACGTCGCCGGGGTCAATCGACGCCCGCAAACCGCCGGAGTTGGCAATCGCGATTGTCACGCCCTGATCAGCCACCCGATCCAGCATTGCATCAGCGACAAGGTTGCCCATTTCGCATTCCTGAACCCGGCAGACAGAGCGGTCGCCTTCAATGGGCGCCGCCGCATTTGCCACCACTTTGTTGCGGATTTCATCGAGCGGCTTGGCAAGTTCCGCAATGCGCTCTAGCGCAGCGGTATCCTCGGTCACCGTGTTGTCCATGATCAGTGGCTCACCTGCCGCCTCGACCACGTTCCCCTCATCATCAAAGGTCACGTTCAACTCGCCCAGAAACTTCCCGTAGGCATAGGCCTGCACGATCTGAACACCGTTGACTACCGTCGGGTACGGTCCGGCCGCCTTTTCGGAAACGTTGGACAGATATGTATTCGAGTGTCCGCCCACGATCACATCCACGCCGCTGGTCTCCTGCGCGACGCGCTGATCCACCCCATAACCCGAGTGGCTGAGTACGATGATCTTGTTGACGCCTTCGGCAGTCAGCTTGTCCACTTCTGCCTGCACTGCCGGAACCGGGTCGCTGAATGTGACATTCGGTCCAGGTGAGGCCAGTTCATGGGTGTCTTCGGGCGTCAGTCCGATCAAGCCGATCTTTTCGCCGCCCACCTCAATCACGGTCGATTTCTTGATCTTGTCGGTCAGCAGTTCCTCATCCCGAATATCCGCGTTTGACATCAAAACCGGAAAATCCACGGTATCGACAAATCCACGCAGCACTTCCGGCCCATCGTCGAATTCGTGGTTGCCGACAGTCATCGCATCGTAACCCAAGCGGTTCATGAACTCGGCAGCCATCTGCCCCTTGTAGTACGTGTAGAACAACGATCCCTGAAACTGGTCGCCCCCATCCACGAGGATCGAGTTCCCGGCGCGTTCACGCGCATCCTGAACCGCGGTCACAAGGCGGGCTGATCCGCCAAAGCACTTTCCTTCGGCATTGTCTTCGGATTCGCAGGCGCTGTCATACTTGTTGATTGGCTCGAACCGGGCGTGAAAGTCATTTGTGTGCAGAATGGTCAGTTTGTACTCGGCAGCGGCCATACCTGCGGTCAGGCCGAGAACGGCAGCAGAAGCCAGAAAACGGGTGAACATGTATATCTCCCTGAAGTTGATTGCGGAAATCGTGCGCTGGCAGCGGGAAAGAGTCAAACAGGGAAATGCGACTTGATTCCGGACGTTGCGCAAGGCATCAGAGCCACATGCTGATTTACAAGATTTTCCGGGCCGATGAATGGAATGCCCTGCAGAAATGCGGGGAAACCTCGGGGGCGCCAATCGACGTGGCCGATGGGTACGTCCATTTTTCAACGGCGGAACAGGCCGCAGAAACTGCGGCAAAACACTTTGCCGGGGAAAAGGGGTTAACCCTTCTGGCCTGTGACAGCGAAACCCTAGGCGGTGATCTGAAATGGGAACCCTCGCGTGGCGGCGCGCTATTTCCTCATCTGTACCGCAATATCAGGCTGACAGATGTGGTTTGGTCTGCCCCCCTTCCGTTTGAGGATGGCGTACACAGATTCCCCGAGGATATGAAATGAGCAACTATGTAGACCCCGAGCGCGAGCAGTTCGAAACCTTCAAGGCGCTGGACCGGGATCAGCCGATCGAGATGCTGAATCTCGTGAAATTCCGCGCAAAGGCCGCCTATCCCGAAGGGCACGACCTGGCCGGTTCCGATCTTACCGGGGCCGAAGCCTATGGGCGCTACGGAGCCGAGACGGCGCCGATCATTGCGTGTCTTGGGGCCTCAATCGTCTGGCGTGGAGTTTTTCAGACCATTCTCATCGGGCCGGATTCCGAAGATTGGGACGAGATATTTGTTGCACGCTACCCAACCGTAAACGCCTTTCTAGAGATGGTGACGGACCCTGAATATAGAAAAGCGGTGGTTCACCGACAGGCGGCGGTGGAAACTTCACGCCTGATCCGATGTGCCCCTGCAGATAGCGGGAAGTCGTTTGGATGAAACTGGTCGAGAAACTTGGGCTGGCAGCCCTGCACAGGCTGGACCCCGAGGTAGCGCATGGATTGTCCATCAAGGCCCTGAAGTCAGGCCTGACACCAACTCCCGGGCCGGTGACCTCATCGCGTCTGCGCACCAAGGTCGCAGGGCTGGACCTACCCAATCCGGTTGGGCTTGCCGCTGGCTTTGACAAGAACGGCGAGGCTTTGACCCCCCTCTCCCGTTCGGGGTTTGGGTTTATTGAAGTTGGTGCAGTAACGCCCCGCCCGCAGCCCGGCAACCCAAAGCCTCGCCTGTTTCGTCTGACAGAGGACAGTGCCGCAATAAATCGCTTTGGCTTTAACAATGAAGGGATGGAGGTGATGGCCCGGCGGCTAGCAAACCGTCCCACGGACGCCGTCATCGGCCTGAATCTGGGCGCAAACAAAGACAGCACCGACCGCCCCGGTGACTTTGCCAAAGTGCTGGCCCATTGCGCGGATCATCTGGATTTTGCGACGGTCAATGTCTCTTCGCCCAACACTGAAAAACTGCGGGATCTGCAAGGCAAAGAGGCACTGAGCGCCCTTCTTGCCGGCGTGATTCAAACCCGCAACGGCCTGACGCGAGGCCTGCCGATCTTTCTCAAAATCGCCCCGGATCTGTCAGACGCCGAGATTGAGGATATTGCAGAAGTGGCGCGCGAAACTGGTGTTGATGCCGTGATCGCAACAAACACAACGCTTTCTCGTGAAGGGTTGAAAAGCAGCCACAGCAACGAGGCGGGTGGGCTGTCAGGCGAACCGCTTTTTGAAAAATCGACCCGCGTGCTGGCCCGCCTGAGTCAATTGACAGGCGGAGACATTCCGTTGATCGGGGTTGGCGGTATAGGTTCGGCCGAACAAGCCTACGCCAAAATTCAGGCCGGTGCGTCTGCAGTACAGTTTTATACGGCGATGGTTTTTGGTGGTGTTTCACTGGCCGCTGAAATTGCACGAGGTCTGGATCAGCTTTTGGCCCGTGACGGATTTGCAAACGTGGCCGAGGCCGTCGGCACCAAACGAAAGGACTGGCTTTGATCGAATACTGGCATAATCCGCGTTGTTCAAAGTCTCGTACCGGGCTGGCTCTGTTGGAAGAGCGTCGGGTCGATGTGACCGTTCGGAAATATCTTGAGGACGCACCTTCAGAACCGGAATTGAAAGCCACGCAACAGGCATTGAATATCCCGGCTGTTGAAATGATGCGAACCGGTGAGAAGCTGTTCAGGGAACTCAATCTGTCAAAGACAGATTCCGACGAAACGCTGATCAGGGCAATGGCCGCGAACCCCATACTTATCGAACGGCCATTGGCGATTTCAGGTGGCAAAGCGGTAATCGGGCGGCCGACCGAAAGGCTGTTGGATCTGATATAAGGTTCAGGCCACACGGGCCTCAAGTCTGGGGTAACGCAGTCCCAGTGTCAGACCGCGGGCGATGTTCAGAACCATAAGCGCTGCCCACAAGCCGTGGTTGCCAAAGGTCGGAACCAGAACGAAAAGCGCGACGACGTATATGGCGACCGACTGGATCATTGCCTGCCGCATATCCCGTGTCCACGTGGCACCAATATAGATTCCATCGAACATCCAGCTGGCAACCCCCACAACCGGCGCGATTGCTGCCCAGAACAGGAATTCCCGACCGGCCGCCCGAACTTCAGGCGATGTTGACATAATGTCGATGAGAACCGGCCCGGCCAAAAAGAACGTCACTCCCAGTGCAACCGCTCCGCCCGCGCCCCACTGCGACGCCATGATGGATGCGCGCCGGACCTGATGGCGGTCCTTTGCGCCAACAGCGCTGCCAACCAATGCCTCGGCTGAAAACGCAAACCCATCCAGAGCGAAGGCCGTGATTTCCAGAAATTGCAAAAGCACCTGATTGGCGGCGAGGTTAACGTCGCCCAGATCGGAACCGACGAACAGGAACGTCGTAAACGACCCCGTCAACAACACCGAGCGTACCATGATGTCGGCATTGACCTGTAACATGCGGCGCAAACGGGCGGGATCGAATATTCGGGGCCAATCCCTCCACTGGTTTCCGCCAAATGCGTCCCTGCACAGCCACAGTCCCAAGGCCAAACCGGTCCACTCTGCAATCAATGTGGCCGCAGCAACGCCTTCGACACCCCATCCCAGACCAAGAACAAACCAAAGGTCGAGCAGGATGTTCAACCCGTTCATCCAGATTTGCAGGATAAAGACACCGCGCGTCCGCTCGACCGCGATCAGCCAGCCGGTAACCGCGTAAAGCGCGATGGTGGCCGGAGCACCCCAGATGCGGATTTCAAGATAATCCCGCGCCAAAGCCTCGACTTCGGCACTGGCAGGGGCCAGAGAAAACGCCCCCCAGAAAACAGCAACTTGCGCCAGAATGAACACGACCCCGGCAGTGACGCCCAGCATCAGGCCACGCATGAGCAAGGCGCCTGTTTCAGCTGTATCGCCCGACCCCCGGGCTTGAGCCGCCAGACCGGTCGTGCCCATCCGGAGAAAGCCAAAAATCCAATAGATCGAGGCCAATATCACCGCGCCAATACCAACGGCGCCAATCGGCGCGGCCTGTCCCATTTGCCCGACCACGCCAGTATCCACCGCACCCAGAATCGGAACGGTGGCATTGGATAAAACGATGGGTAGCGCGATCTTCAGTACCCGCCGGTGCGTGATGGGCGCGGACGAGTCCTGCATGTTTTCTCAGGCCTTGGTGGTTCGAGGTTGCGGCATCAGGAAATGGCCGGTTCCCTGCGCAAACAGTTTGGCGTGATTGTCCTGCCACGCTTCGACCCGAACGGACGCATATCGCCGCCCTGCCCGGTTGATAAAGGCCCTCGCGTAGGCATCTCGCGGCAAACCTGAGCGAAGATAGTCCACTGTGAAATCAATGGTTTTCGGAAAGCGGATGCTCTCGTCATTCAGAATTTCACTTGCGTCGATCTCCCCGCTTTCGATTTTCGGAAACAAATGTTCCCAGCTGAGGGTTATGACAGCGGTCACCTCAAGGAATGCAGCCGTCACGCCGCCATGAATTGCTGGCAGAAACGGGTTTCCAATCAGCTTCTCGTCAAAGTTCAGCACACCAGTCAGTTCGTCGCCGCGCCGGTCAAAACTGATGTTGAGGAACCGGATATACGGCACCCCTTCGACAAGTGCCTTGAGCGCACCGTCGCGACGTTGCTTGACGACCTGCATTGGTTCGGGACGGGGGCGCGCCATTTAACGACCCTCCACGGTGAAAGCACCGGATGCAGCGGCAACCGGACGTTCCTGATCATCGTCCATTGCAGTGGCCCGTACAAAGGCCACATTGCGGGTGATTTGGTAACAGGTTGCGCGAGTGGTGATGCTTTGTCCGGGCGTCGCGGCACGCATGTAGTCGATTCGCAGATCAATGGTTGCAGTGCCGCCCGGTGCCGAAGGATGGCTCATCACGGCCGCGCCGCAGCACGTATCAAGCATCGCCGATACCGCGCCACCATGGATGACGCCGGTTCTGGGGTCACCTATCAGATCCTCATTATAGGGCATGGATATTTCCGCTTCGCCCTCGCCAATGTGCGTCAAGGTCAACCCCAGGGCCTTTGCATGCGGGATCGCTTGGATGAATTGACGTGCAAGTACTGTTTTGTCGGCCATTCGGTTTGGTCCTGTCCTCTCGTTACCCCTTTATGAGCCGCGGGCCGCGCAAAGGGCAAGCCCACCTGTTGCGCTTGCCGCCGCGACGCCCTAGGTTGCACGCGAGGAGAACAGGAATGTCCGACAACCGTTTGTCATTCAAAGAGATGTGTGCCGAGTTCGATGTAACTCCGCGTACCCTGCGCTACTATGAATATATCGAGCTGCTGCAGCCGGATCGCGAAGGCCGATCCCGGTTTTACGGCGCCCGCGAGCGTGCCCGAATGAAACTGATCATGCGCGGGCGCAAATTCGGCTTCCCTCTGGAAGAGATTCGTCAGTGGCTGCTGATCTACGAAGATCAGGGGAACGAGGCGCAGATGGCGACATTTGTTGAAATGGCCGACCGCCAGATGGATGAATTGCGCCAGCAGCGGCAGCAACTGGACGAAGCCATGGAAGAGTTGCAGCGGCTTCGCGACCAGACCTCAAAAATACTGGGCTAAGCGTTTCTGACGACGCCTCACTTGATCGTTAGCTGTGCTCGTCACAGGTTGATTGGATCAACTCCTCATCGCATGCTGATACCGGTATTTTGGCCGGTGATGCGGACTTTCATACACGCCTGACCGGCAGTGAGTGATCGGAGAACCGATGATGAAATTCACGCAAGCCCTGTTTCTTTGCGCAATTACCGCCATAACCGCCGGGTGCGATGTCGGCCCCTCTGGGTACGGCACAGCACCGCCCGGTGTTTCCCAGGAAGAGTGGGATGCACAGGTCAGGGCAAGGCGTCAGGCCAGGCGCGATCATTATTCCGGCTCGCGTGGTGGCACGGCCCGATAGTATGCAAAACCAATCCATTTCCACTGGAAACGGTGCGAACATCCATGTTCGCGACGAAATAAAACTACTCCCACGTCGCTTTACGTGAATTGATCTTACGTCAACAATTTTGTGACGCAGCGTCTGCATTACGTAAACGTCAATGTCATGTTGTAAATGGGACATCGACTGCGCAACTCATAGTTCAAGACGCAAGCGATGAGAGTTTGAACAATGACCGAAGATCTGATGACCATTCGCGAAATGTGCGAGTCATACAACGTCACGCCGCGCACTTTGCGGTTTTACGAAGCCAAAGAGCTGCTGTTTCCGATCCGCGAAGGACAAAAGCGGCTGTTCACCAAGCGCGACCGCGCCCGCCTGAAACTGATCCTGCGCGGCAAACGCTTTGGCTTCAGCCTTGAGGAAATTCGCCAGCTTCTGGACCTGTATCACGTCGGAGACCAGCAGCTGACGCAGATGACGCGCACATACGAAATCGCCTGTGAACGCCTTGCTGACATGGAATCACGCCGCGACGAGCTGAATGAGGCGATTGACGATCTGAAGGAACAGTTGAGATGGGGCGAAAAAGCGATCGCCTCGATGAAACAGGAAAAAAACGCGGCCGAGTGATCCACTCGCCCGTCCCCGTACATGTGAATAATCAGGGAGTCCCCAATGCCCGTCTACAATGCGCCAACAAAAGATACCCAGTTCATTCTGCACGAAGTGTTGAAAGTCTCGGAACTCGACATCCCCGGCTACGCTGAGTTGGAAGCCGAGTTCACCGGCGCCGTGCTGGAGGAGGCCGGGAAGCTGGCAAGCAATGTGCTCCACCCACTCAACGTGGTCGGCGACACCGAAGGCTGCCGGTTGGAAAATGGTGTGGTCTACACGCCAACGGGTTTCAAGGACGCGTTCGAGCAAGTGAAGGAAGGCGGATGGACCGGCCTGGATATGCCCGAAGAATACGGCGGACAGAATATGCCGTACGTTCTGGGGTCGGCGGTTGGCGAGATGTTCTCGGCGGCGAACCAGGCATTCGTGATGTATCAGGGCCTGACCCACGGCGCCGCCTCGGCCATTCTGGCGCATGGCACTGACGAGCAGAAAAATACCTACCTGCCCAACATGGTCAGCTGTGAATGGACCGGCACCATGAACCTGACCGAACCGCATTGCGGTACTGATCTGGGCCTGATGCGCACCAAGGCGGAACCTCAAAGTGACGGCAGCTACAAAATTTCCGGCCAGAAAATCTTTATCTCGTCCGGCGATCACGACATGGCGGATAACATCATCCATCTGGTGCTGGCCAAAATTCCGGGCGGCCCCGAGGGAATCAAAGGTGTATCGTTGTTCATCGTGCCGAAATTCCTCATCAAAGAGGACGGTTCGCTGGGCGAACGCAACGGAGTCTCGGTCGGCAAGATCGAGGAAAAGATGGGCATCCACGGCAATTCGACCTGCGTCATGAACTATGACGAAGCCACTGGCTGGCTGTTGGGCGAAGAGCACAAAGGCATGCGCGCGATGTTCACCATGATGAACGAAGCGCGTCTGGGCGTCGGCATGCAGGGCCTCAGCCAGGCCGAAGCCGCGTTCCAGAATGCGTTGGAGTATGCCAAAGACCGCCTGCAGGGACGTGACGTCACAGGCGTAAAAAATCCCGACGGCCCGGCCGACCCGCTGATTGTGCACCCTGACATCCGCCGCAACCTGATGGATCAAAAAAGCTTCACGGAAGGCGCGCGTGGTTTCATTCTGTGGGGCGCCACATTGCTCGACCAGGCGCATCGCTCCGGAGAAAAAGATGCCGATGGCCTGATTTCGCTTCTGACACCGGTCATCAAGGGCTTTCTGACGGACGAAGGCTATGACATGACCGTTCAGGCCCAGCAGGTCTATGGCGGGCATGGCTACATCGAAGAATGGGGCATGTCACAGTACACCCGCGACGCCCGCATCGCCATGATCTATGAAGGTGCCAACGGCGTTCAGGCGCTGGACCTTGTTGGTCGTAAGCTGGCGCAGGACGGCGGCAAGCACGTCATGGCGTTCTTTGAGATGGTCAAAACCTTCTGCAAGGAAAACGCTGGCCAAGACGAGGCTTATGACAAGGCGTTCATCGAACCTCTGAAAGCCGCATCCAAGGACCTGCAGGCAGCGGGAATGTATTTCATGCAAAACGGCATGGCGAACCCGAACAATGCGCTGGCCGGATCTTACGACTTCATGCACATGTTCGGGCATGTCTGTCTGGGGCTGGTATGGGCACGTATGGCGAAAGCTGCGCAAGCCATGCTTGACGCAGGTGCAACAGACAAAGAGTTCTACGAAACCAAAATCAACACTGGCCGCTACTACATGGCACGCCGCCTGCCGGCCACCGCTACGCACCTGACCCGAATTCAATCAGGCGCGGATACGGTTATGGCTCTGGACGCGGCGAATTTCTGATCTCAGTCTGGTTCCGGATACCGTTATCCGGAACCAGCCATCCAGAGGACAAGACATGCCAAAACGCTTTCGCCTGACCCGACGTTTTCCCATCGCAATGACCGAGGACGGATACCGCAAACTAAAGGGGTTCGCACGAGAGGCCGGGCTGGACGAGGGTGAGGCGCTGTCTTTCCTGTTTGAGAACTTCAACAGTGTCATTGATGAGGAAAATCTGACCCACCGGCTGCGTATCTTCAATTCCGAACTTGAAGCTCGCAAACGGTGAACAATGTCTGACCCAAGCATCCCAAAGCCCGTGCCACATGTTCCATCCGCCTCAGGCGGCTGTATTTGGAACAAGAAGAAATTGGACGGGCATGTCCACCCCGCCATCCGGGAACTGATCTCACTTGGCGGCACTCAGCCGGGACAGCAGGGCTTCTCCTCGTACGGTCATCGGCTCGGAAGCCTGTACCGCCCAAGGGATTAGAGGGCATTAACTGCAGGAAATCATTACGAGAAAAAGAGTACTTCACACTTCTTCTCGCTCCAAATACGGAAATACCGACCTAACCACACACGCCTTGGGAGGGGCAATCGCATGGCCATCCAACTTCACTGCTTCGGAGAAAGTGGAAATTCATACAAAGCGGCGCTGGCTTTGGAAATGTCCGGACTGGACTGGGAGCCGGTCTTTGTCGACTTTTTCAAAGGTGAAACCCGCACCCCGGAATACCGTGCAAAGGTCAACGAAATGGGCGAAGCTCCCGTCCTGATTGACGGTGATTTTCGCACCAGCCAGTCAGGCGCGATTCAGGCTTACGTAACTGAGAAATCTGGCAAGTTTGGTGGCGGATCGCGAGAAGAGAACTATGACATTCTGCGCTGGGTGCTGTGGGACAATCACAAGCTCAGCTCAATGGCCGGGTTGACGCGTTTTCTGATCAACTTCCTTCCCGAGCAGCACCAAAATCCCGATGTCATTGCATTTAATCAGGGTCGGCTGAAGGCAGCCTATCAGGTGCTGAATGATCACCTTGAAGGTCGCGACTGGATCGTTGGCGACGGTGTGACAAATGCCGATATCAGTTGTTGCGGCTACCTCTATTACCCTGAACCTTTCGGCTTTGATCGCGCCGACTGGCCCCATATCGACGCCTGGCTGACCCGCCTGTCCGAGCAGCCCGGCTGGAAACACCCCTATGACCTGATGCCCGGCAATCCGTCGGATCGAGCTTGAGGAGAAGACCCATGACCGAAGCATATATCTATGACGCCCTGCGCACCCCGCGCGGCAAGGGCCGCAAGGATGGCAGCCTGCACGAGGTGACCTCGGTACGCCTGTCCGCCCTGACCCTGAACGCGATTAAAGAGCGGAACAATCTGGAAGGCCACGCCGTTGAGGACGTGATCTGGGGCAACGTCACACAAGTGATGGAACAGGGTGGCTGTCTGGCGCGCTCGGCGGTGCTCGCTTCGGATTTGGATCAGTCGATCCCCGGCTTGGCGATCAACCGTTTTTGCGCGAGCGGAATGGAAGCCGTCAATCTGGCAGCAAACCAGGTCAAAGGCGGCGCAGGCGACGCATACATCGCCGGTGGTGTCGAGATGATGGGCCGCGTGGCCATGGGCAGCGATGGCGCGGCGATCGCTGTTGACCCCTCGTTGGCGATGGACACTTACTTCGTGCCTCAGGGCATCTCGGCCGACATCATCGCCACCGAGTATGGCTTTAGCCGTGACGAAGCCGACGCGCTGGCAGTTGAATCGCAAAAACGTGCGGCAGAAGCATGGGCAGACAATCGGTTCGAAAAGTCTGTCATCACCGTCAGGGATCAAAACGGCCTGACCATTCTGGACCGCGACGAATACATGCGGCCCGGAACGGACATGCAGAGCCTTGGCGCTCTGAACCCCTCATTCGCGATGATGGGTGAGCAGATGCCGGGCTTCGACAAGGTTGCGATGCTGAAATACCCGCATCTTGAGCGCGTGAATCACATCCACCATGCGGGCAACAGCTCGGGCATCGTGGACGGTGCGGCGGCTGTACTGATCGGCAACAAGGAATTCGGTGAGAAATACGGCCTCAAGCCCCGCGCCCGCATCAAGGCAACCGCCAAGATTGGTACCGATCCGACCATCATGCTGACCGGCCCTGTTCCGGTGACCGAGAAGATACTGGCCGACAATGGCATGAAGATCAGCGATCTGGACCTGTTCGAAGTGAACGAAGCCTTCGCCTCGGTCGTTCTGCGGTTCCAGCAGGCATTTGACGTCGATCCGGCACTGGTTAACGTCAATGGCGGTTCCATCGCAATGGGTCACCCGCTGGGCGCGACCGGCGCTATGATTATCGGCACATTGCTGGATGAGTTGGAGCGTCAGGACAAGGAAACCGGTCTGGCCACGCTCTGCATCGCGTCCGGCATGGGTGCGGCAACCATTATCGAGCGGGTCTGATGCCCAAGCTGGATCTCTCTCAGATCCCGTTCAAGGGTGGCTCGTCCTATCCCGGTAAGTTGGCCGAGGCGACTGCGGGTCGTTTCGTACAGCGTGTGGGCGATGCGGGCGGGCTGTCCCAATATGGGGTCAACGTCGTGCGGCTTGAACCGCAAGGCATGTCTTCGCTGCGTCATTACCATATGGAGCAGGACGAATTTGCCATCATGCTCAGCGGCACCTGCGTGCTGATCGATGACGATGGTGAGCATGAGATGCAGCCCGGCGATTGCGCCGCCTGGCCCGCAGGTGAGGCCAATGGCCATCACCTTGTGAACAAGACCGATGCGCCCGCAACCTTTCTGGTGGTGGGCACACGGACCCCGACAGAGACCGGCTATTACAGCGACATAGACATGATGGTGAAGGATGATGAGAACGGATTCTCCTTCACCCGCAAGGATGGCAGCCCGCTGACGGCTGACCAGATTGGAGATGACAATGACTGATTTCACTCTGACCAAAGACACAGATGGCGTTGGGATCATCACCTGGGACGTTCCCGGAAAAACAATGAACGTGATGTCCTTTGAAGGACTCCAGCAACTCAACGACTGTATTGATCAGGCGCTTGCCGATGACGAGATCAAAGGCATCGTTGTTACGTCAGGCAAGGAAGGCTCGTTCGCGGGCGGCATGGACCTGAACCTGCTGGCGGTGATGAAGGAACAGGCGGGCGACGATCCGGCCAAGGGTCTGTTCGAGGGTACGATGCAGATGCACGCCCTGTTGCGCAAGATCGAGCTGGCGGGCATGGATCCCAAGACCAAGAAGGGCGGCAAGCCGATTGCCACTGTTCTGCCCGGCACCGCAGCGGGCATCGGTATGGAACTGCCCCTGTCCACGCACCGCATCTTTGCGGCCGAAAACCCCAAGGCGAAGTACGGCCTGCCCGAAATCATGGTCGGCATCTTCCCCGGCGCAGGCGGCACAACGCGGATGGTGCGCAAGGTTGGTGCCATTGCGGCGGCTCCGCTGCTGCTGGAAGGCAAGATGCTGGACGTTAAAAAGGCGAAAGGCGCAGGCTACATTGACGAGATTGCCGCCGACCCGATGGCTGCAGCGAAGGAATGGGTGTTGAACGCAAAAGACGCCGATCTGGTCAAGCCTTGGGACGCCAAGGGTTACAAAATGCCTGGCGGCGCGCCCTATCACCCTGCGGGCTTTATGAACTTCGTCGGTGCTTCGGCAATGGTGAATGGCAAAACACAAGGAGCGTTCCCCGCTGCCAAGGCTCTGCTGAGCGCGGTGTACGAAGGCGCACTGGTCGATTTCGACACCGCCCTGAAGATTGAGGCGCGTTGGTTCACCTCGGTCCTGATGAACCCGTCTTCGGGCGCGATGATCCGTTCGCTGTTCCTGAACAAGGAAGCACTGGAGAAAGGCGCTGTACGTCCGCAAGGCGTGCCGGATCAGTCGGTCAATAAAATCGGCGTTCTGGGCGCGGGTATGATGGGTGCAGGTATTGCGTTGGTATCTGCACAGGCGGGGATGGAAGTGGTTCTGATCGACCGCGATCAGGCCGCCGCCGACAAGGGCAAAGCCTATACCGAGGCCCATCTGGACAAGGGTATCAAGCGCGGCAAGACCACGGTTGAGAAGAAAGAGGCGATGCTGGCCCGCATCACCGCGACCCCGGATCTGGATCACCTGAAGGGTTGTGACCTGATCATCGAAGCTGTTTTTGAAGACGTAGGCGTCAAGGCTGAGATGACCAAAAAGGTCGAGGCGATCATCCCCGAAGATTGCATCTTTGCCTCGAACACATCGACCCTGCCGATCACCGATCTGGCCAAAGCCTCGGAGCGCCCGGATCAGTTCATCGGCATCCACTTCTTCTCGCCCGTCGAAAAGATGTTCCTCGTCGAGATCATCAAGGGCAAAGAAACCGGGGATCGTGCGGTCGCCAAGGCTCTGGACTACGTGCGCCAGATCCGCAAAACGCCGATCGTGGTCAACGATGCACGCTTCTTTTACTGCAACCGCTGCATCATTCCTTATGTCAACGAAGGCGCGCGGATGATTACCGAAGGTGTGACGCCTGCCCTCATCGACAATGCGGCGCGGCAACTGGGGTTCCCTGTGGGTCCGATCCAACTGACCGACGAAACGTCGATTGATCTGGGCGCCAAGATTGCCCGTGCAACCAAGGCCGCAATGGGAAATGCCTATCCTGCAAGCGCGGCAGACGATCTGATCTTCTGGATGGAGGAACAGGGCCGTCTGGGCCGCAAGGCGAACGCAGGCTTTTTCGACTATGACGAAAAGGGCAAACGCGTTGAATACTGGAAAGGTCTGCAGGAAAAGTATCCGCTGGCCGAGGAACAGCCCGACCTGATCGAGGTTCAGGAACGTCTGATGTTCGCACAGGTGCTGGAGGCGGTGCGCGCGCTGGAAGAAGGCGTGTTGGAAGACATCCGCGAAGGCGACGTGGGTGCGATCCTGGCCTGGGGCTTTGCACCTTGGTCCGGTGGCCCACTCAGCTGGCTGGACATTATCGGCACACCCTACGCGGCAGAGCGCTGTGATCAATTGGCCGAGAAATATGGCGAGCGTTTTGCCTGCCCGCCTCTGTTGCGGGAAATGGCGGAGAAGAACCAGAGCTTTTACGGCCGGTTTAACCCCGAAGCCAAAGCCGCCTGAAATGGTGATGCAGGCGCCCGAAACCGGGCGCCTGCATCTTTCTTTTAGTGCTTGGTTAGATCTGCCATTCAGACCGCAGGAACAACGGCAACAGTTTGGGCCTTCCGGGTCGATGAGGACGACGGACACCACCAACTGGCCGCAACGGAAAAACCGGATCCTGCGTTATGGGCGCTGGCAGAACGCCCAACTGGTTTGCAAGGGCAGAGGTACCGCCCATTTGCGCAATCTTATTTACCAGCTCTGTCGCGTCTTCACCGTCCAGAACCGGATATTTCTCTGAAATCTTAGCCCGCCTCACCCGCAAGCTCGGGCTGATCGAGCGGCAGTGTGCAAGCATGCCACCTTCGATAAAAACCACTTCCTCCCGGGCAAAAAGCAGCGTTGCGACCTTCAGATGCTGCCCCGGGTAATGTGATTTCATGCCGTGGAAACCATTCAAATTTCGGGCAGGGACAGCAGCATGACGGCTTTCACACTCACTTCCTGTTCCGCGGGTGTCGACCAGCATGTTCTGGTCGGGCAACAACCAAACGGAACGCCCGTTATAAACCGTGTTCGCGGGAACATGGACTGGCAGATGCCTGGCCAGCAACCCTTCGGTCGGCAGAAACATCTCTTCGTGATTTACACTCAGTACCTGCTGAAACCCCTGATCTAGTGTCCTGACCAGATCACCGGCCACCAGACCCTCGACCGGTTTCCACCCCCGTACTGTCGCGACTTTGGTTCCGTGCAGCAAACCTGCGCCGCAACTTGATGCGCAGGTCTCTGAAACTGCCTGCTCATCATCTTCCAATAAAATTGGATAACCAGATATACCCTTTAACTCCAACACGTGCCCTACCCCCTTGTTGGCACACAACCTTTGTCCAAACTGGGTAGCACAGCCAGTGGCACGCCCGACTTATTTTCGACACATTTGCGTCTATTTCCCGCCCCGATTGAGCGATTTCCAACGCATCAGGAAACAAAGCCGCTAATTTGGCAGAAATTCACCCAGCCCTAGAAACACGCCGCACGTCATTGACTGAACTGATATCCGAATCTTCGAATATCTTCCGAACAGGCGTCGGCGACTGCCTCTGCGGTTGCAGATCGATAATACTGCCGGAAATCCGCCGCCCGCGTGGATCGGTTCAGATGCGGCAGTTCAAATGAGAAACCCAGATGATCGATCAAAGGACCGACATCTTCGCGAAAGTGTTCGATCCGGATATAGAGATCGCACTGTTCAGCCCCTGCAGCACGACGCATGTAGGCACTTGCCGGGCTTTTCCGGAATGATGCCAAGGTCGACGGATGCAGAACAAACGACTGGAAATCTAATCTCTGAGATAGCGAAACCGCTGGATGGTCGAACTTCTGCACTCTTAGCCAATGATAATAGCTGACGATCCGGTCCCACGGGTTGCGTACCAACGTGAACGTAAAAAGGTCGGACAACTGATCGGGTGGGATCACCCCCTCGATATCGCGCAGGGTCGAGTGTTTCCACAACCGTCCTTGTGATGAAAACGCCTTTGAGCGCTTTCGACGCTTTCGGGCCTTGGGTGTATCGCCCAGCAGTATGTCGTCCTTCATTGCCCTTTGCTCTAACGCCTGCGCAAGCGATGTACCGCCAGTTTTGGGGATGTGAACAAAAACATATCTCCGGCCGGTCGAGATGATCATTGCAATCGTCTATCCAGGCTGAACCTCGGTCGCCAGCCGGCCCGATCGCCAGGCAAGTATCCCGCCTGCGGATGCAATCAGGCCGATGCCTGCAATCTGCAACACACCCAACGATTGCCCAAGCGATACCCACGCAAAAACCGGCCCGAAGATCATGACAGAATACTCAAAGACCGCGACATAAGAGGGCTCTCCCAACTGATAGGCTTTGATCAGCATGAAAACGGCAAGCGTAGATCCCACAGCCTGAATAGCGATCCACGGGGCAGCCGCTTCAATTGGCCAAACCCAACCGCGCGTAACAAATCCGGCCGGGCCATCAGGTGTTTCAACCGGAAAGACGGAAAACAGGACAAGGCCGGCAGCACCGGACAGGCCCAGCGCCAAAACCATGCCGCTTAACAGGGACACAGTGCTTTCCTCTGCGCAGTGACTGCGCGTGATAATGGCGCTTAGCGCATAGAAAAATCCGCCAGCCACCGGGATCAAAGTTTTTACATCGAATGCGTTCGGGTCGGGCTGCAAAACGCAGAGAATTCCGACAAACCCGACCATGACTGCACCTATTCGCCAGGGTCCGATTTTCTGTTTCATCGCCAGCGCAGAAATCAAAAGAACAAAGATTGGAGAGGTGAACAGGCCAGCCAGCGCCTGCGCAATCGGCATAAGCGCCAGCGCGCTAAAGTAAAACAGCATCGCTGTGGCGATCAACACGCTTCTGAGTACTACAAACCCAAGGCGTTGCGGGCGCAAACCGCCAAGTCCAATCAGTGACAGCAACCCGATCAGGGGAAGCATCAGCAACGCACGGGAAAAATGAAACTGCCACAGGCCAAGGGTTTCTGCCACGCGCACAACAAAGTTGTCGATGACACCGATGATTGCCATGGCGCCCACCATCAGCACCGAGGCCATGACAGGTGAAGAATGATCTGATGCCTGCATTCACACTCCTACCGGGTTCATCAACAGCCAACCGGCGTTCAAATACTCTAAATGCCATCGACCACATTTTTGGTTCTTCGTGCAACAAGTTTGCCCCACACGATTTTGGCATGCTAAGCTGCCGGTAAATAATAACGAGCATATTTCACCCGAATGACGGCACTGACACAGTACGAACGGATCGAAGCCACCGGTCTGTGGAGACCATCGCCCGAGGAACAGCGGCGCGAGGTTGTCATTTCGATTGGCGAGGCCACTCTGACCATATCGGATTTTAACGATAAGGCGCTAACGCACTGGTCGCTGGCCGCAATTGAACGGCAAAACCCCGGAGAGTACCCGGCCGTTTTCAATCCTGACGGCGATCCCGGGGAAACGCTGGAGCTGCAGCAATCCGAGACCATGATGATCGAGGCAATTGACCGGCTGCAACGCGCCATCGACCGGGCCCGCCCACATCCCGGGCGTTTGCGGTGGCTCAGCGTGGCTGGTGTTGTTGCGGCAGTGGTTGCGGTTATGATCCTGTGGTTACCCGCAGCGCTGCAAAGCCACGTCGTTTCGGTCGTGCCTGAAATCAAGAGACAGGACATCGGTGACATGATCCTGCAGCGAATTGAGCGGGTCGCCGGGCGTGCGTGCCGTTCCGACGATGCGCAGCTTCCGCTGGAACGTCTGGCACAAAGGACCGGCATCCGCAAAATTGTCATTTTGCCCGCAGGGGTTACGGACAGCCTCGCCCTGCCCGGAGGTATCGTCCTTTTAAACAGGGCTTTGGTTGAAGATCACGAAGACCCCGCAGTGGCCGCAGGTTATGTCATCGCCGAACGCGCGCGTTCTCAGAATTCCGACCCCCTGACCGAGTTGCTGGATCGGGCCGGGCCAACCGCCGCGTTCCGGTTACTGACCACCGGAGAACTGACACCGGAAATTGTCGATCGGTACAGTGAAAAAATTCTGAACGAACCAAGGCCTGAAATTCCCGAAAGTGAACTGCTTGCCGTTTTTGCGCAAACGGCAATGCCCTCGACGCCCTACGCCTACGCCAGAGACATTACCGGAGAAACCGTTCTAGGTCTGATCGAGGCTGACCCGATGGCGGGCCGTTCGTTGGAACAGGTACTGCCGGACCGTGATTGGGTCCGGCTGCAGAACATTTGCATCGAATAATTCGGGAGGCAGATGCCCTGCCCGTTACTTTGTTCCGAACATCCGATCGCCAGCATCCCCCAGACCCGGCATGATGTAACCTTTGGAGTTCAGTTCGCGATCCAGCGCTGCGGTCACGATTTTTACATCCGGGTGAGCTTCTTTCATACGTGCGACACCTTCAGGGGCAGCCAGCAGGCAGAGGAACCGGATGTCGGTCGCGCCGGCTTTTTTCAGCAAATCGATGGCCGCAGCTGAGCTATTGCCGGTGGCAAGCATCGGATCAACGGCGATGACCAGACGATCCTTCAACCCTTCGGGAGCCTTAAAATAATACTGAACCGGCTCAAGCGTTTCCTCGTCACGATACAGACCGACAAAACCTACGCGAGCTGAAGGGACCAGTTCAAGAACCCCGTCCAGCATCCCGTTTCCGGCGCGCAGAATCGAGACCAGAGCCAGTTTCTTACCGGCAAGGATCGGCGCGTCCATTTCCTCCATCGGGGTTTCGATGTGACGCGTTGTCAATTGCATCTCACGCGTGACCTCATAGGCCAGCAACAGCGTAATTTCACGCAGAAGCTGGCGAAACGATGCGGTCGACGTGCCTTTGTCCCGCATGAGCGTCAGTTTGTGTTGCACCAGTGGGTGATCGACGACGGTCAAATGTTCGCTCATGTCTTCTCCAGTTTTTTCTTGACCCGCGCACGGGTTTCCTCATCGCAAAATGACGCATTCAGTGCCGTATCATTGAGTGCGGCGAAATCTTCAACGCCCCAGCCGAAAGCCTTGTTCAGCATCTCATATTCACGGCGCATGGTGGTATGGAAAAACGGCGGATCATCGGTTGATACCGTGACCTTGACCCCGCACTCGCGCAACCGGGCAATCGGGTGTGACGCAAAATCGGGGAAAAGTCCCAGCACGACGTTCGATCCGGGGCAAACCTCCAGCGTTATTTCCCGATCTGCCAATTCATGGACCAGGTCCGGGTCTTCGATGGAGCGCACGCCATGGCCGATACGCTCGACCCGCAGATCGCGAACCGCTTCGCGTACACTTTCGGGACCACCAAATTCGCCTGCATGGGTGGTCAGGCGCAAACCTGCCTCGCGCGCGCAATCAAACGCCCAGGCAAAATCGCTCTGACGCCCAACAGCTTCGTTGCCACCCATACCAAAACCGGTGATCCAGTCCCCGGCCGTTTCCGCCGCGCAGACGGCGCTGTGTTTCGCCTTGTCTGGCCCGAAATGCCGAACGCAGGTTACGACCCCGCGCAGCGTAATATCAAACTTTCGCTCGGCCTCATCCGCCGCATCCCTGACCGCATTCAGATAATCACGCCAGGCGTGGACATCACCACCACCGCAAAAATCGGGGCTGAGGAAGGTTTCGGAATAAACCACCCCGTTCGCCGCACTTTCTTCCAGAATGGCAAGGGTCAGCCTCCGAAAATCCTCAGGAGAGTTCAGAACTTCGCACGCGGCCTCATATACACTTAGAAAATGGGCAAAGTCCCGGAAATCATAAGTGCCGTCGGCTTTGAATATCCCGCTCAGGTCAATGCGCTTTTCGTGCGCCAACTGCCGAATGAATGCCGGTGGCGCAGCGCCTTCGTGGTGCAGGTGCAATTCGACCTTGGGTAAATCGGCGACGTTCACAGAAAACTCCTTCCCGGCCCCTGAGACGGAACGCCCAAATGCTGCGCGACGCTCGCGGCGACATCTGCAAAATCAATCTGTCCGATCTCGCCACTGCCCTGCCCGGCAATCAGTACCGGAACCTGTTCGCGCGTGTGATCCGTACCTGTCCAAGATGGATCATTACCGTGGTCCGCTGTCAGCAGCAGCAGGTCGCCCGGCCGCAGCTTCCGCAAAATCGCACCGATTTCACGATCAAACCATTCAAGCGCGCGGGCATATCCACTGATGTCACGCCGGTGCCCAAAAAGGCTGTCGAATTCCACAAAATTGGCGAAGGTAAGACTGCCCTCTTCCGCCGTATCCACAAGGTCGGTCAAGTGGCGCATGAGTTCTGCGTCCGAGCCCTTGCGCAATGTGTCGATCCCCTGCATCGAGAATATGTCGCCAATCTTTCCCACCGCGTGAACGCGCCGTCCGGCATCCTGCACCCAGTTCGTCAGAACCGGCGCGGGCGGCAGGATGGCAAAATCCTTGCGATTGGTCGTGCGCGTGAAACCCTGTTCGGGCGATCCGACAAATGGCCGCGCAATGACCCGGCCTACTTTCATCTGATGCAGGCGCGGGGCGAGCGCTTTGCACAAATCCAGCAAACGTTCGAGGCCAAATGTCTCTTCGTGTGCGGCGATCTGGAAAACACTGTCAGCCGATGTGTAGCAAATGGGCCAGCCCGTTCGCATGTGCTCAGCGCCGAGATCAGCGATGATCGAGGTACCGGAGGCGTGGCAATTGCCAAGAATGCCGTCTGTACCCGCAAACTCTGCCGCTGCCTGTCCGAGCATCTCGGGGAAAGCCGGAACCGTGTCCGGGAAATAGTGCCAGTCCCACGGCACCGGCAATCCGGCCAGTTCCCAATGCCCTGAAGGCGTGTCCTTGCCCGGCGAATGTTCCCGTGCGCACCCCCAAAGACCATTGGGAGCTGTTCCCAGCCCGGGTGTTTGATCGCCAGAGGCCAACCGAACCGCCGCCCCCAATCCCAAAGCGGTCAGGTTCGGCAACTGCAGCGCTCCCGAGCGGCCTTCCTCTCCCCGACCTTCGGCACAAGCCTGCGCGATATGTGCTACCGTGTTGGCGCCGGTATCCGGCACGTCGCCATTGAAAAACCGACCGGCATCCGGCGCACCGCCGATGCCTACAGAATCCATCACCACCACAAATGCGCGCGTCACGATGAAATCCTTTCGTGGACGAGTTCAGGCGTGACAACCGCATCAGGGCCAATTTGGATTGCGCGCAGCACCGACAGCGCAGCATGCCGCGCCGCATCCTCGCGCCCTGCATGAACCACGGCAATCGGGGTGCCTTTTGACACTTTATCCCCCAGCCGAACGATATTCGAGAGGCCGACAGCCGGGTCAATCACATCGCTTTCGACCTGACGCCCGCCGCCAAGGGCGACCACGGCAAGTCCCAGCGCCTCGCCATCAATTGCAGTGACATACCCGTCAATGGGCGCAGTTACTTCCTGTATGACGTTGGCTTCGGGCAAAAAACGGGACCATGTGTCAACGAATTGAACAGGGCCGCCAACTGCCGCCATCATCCGCCCGAACCGCTCAGCGGCGCGCCCGTCCCGGATCACGTCCCTAATCCTGTCGCGACCTTCCTGAGCGTTCGCTGTCATCCCCGCGTCAGACAGCAGTACACCGCCCAGTTCGGCAGATATCTTGGAAAGCGGCGTTTCGCGCCCGCCGGTCAGCACCTTCATAACCTCATTGATTTCCAAGGCGTTACCGAGCGAAGACGCCAGAGGTTGGTTCATGTCCGTGATCAAAGCCGATGTCCGGCACCCTGCGGCGTTTGCCGTTTCCGACAGGGCCACGGCCAGTTTTCGCGCGTCCTCGGGCGTTTTCATGAATGCGCCGCTGCCGACCTTGACGTCCAGCACCAGCGCATCCGGGCTGGCCGCCAGTTTCTTGGACAGGATCGAAGCCGTGATCAGATCCAGGCTCTCTACGGTCGCAGTCACGTCCCGAATTGCATAAAGCCGCTTGTCCGCAGGCGCGATCTGCGCCGTCGCCCCGACAATCGCTGCGCCGGTTTCCCGCAGTATCTGAATCAGCCTATCCTGACCGATCTGTGTCGTCACCCCGGGGATCGCCTCAAGCTTGTCCAGAGTTCCGCCTGTGTGGCCCAGACCCCGCCCCGAAATCATTGGGACATAGGCCCCACATTCTGCAAGCGCAGGTGCCAACACCAGAGAGACGCAGTCACCAACCCCACCAGTCGAATGTTTGTCGATCACCGGACCATCCAGATCCCAGTGCAACACGTCGCCACTGTCCCGCATGGCCACGGTCAATGCGGCACGCCCCTCAGCCCCAAGCCCGCCCATGCAGACGGCCATGGCAAAGGCTCCGGCCTGTGCATCGCTGACGCTGCCGTCAGCCAGCCCCTGCGCGAACCAAATCAGTTCTTCCTGACCGGGAACTTCGTGGCGGCGCAGTTTCGAGATGATCGAACGGGCATCCATCGTTTCAGGACTCCGCCATCTGTGCAGCGTCGAAGGCACCCGGGAGGAGCTGAGAAATAGTCAACGTGGCTTCAGCCCCTTTTACGGTCGCCATAGTGACAACCACATCACCCTTACCAAACTCCGCAAGTTTCTGCCGACAGCCACCACAGGGCGTGACCGGGACCGGACTGTCTGCCACGACATAGACCTCGGTCAGTTCTTTTTCACCGGCGGCAACCATAGCGGCAATCGCGCCAGCCTCGGCGCATGTACCTTCAGGGTAAGCCACGTTTTCAACGTTGCATCCCGAAAAGACCGCCCCTGAACCGGAACGGATCGCCGCGCCCACCTTGAAGTTAGAATAGGGTGCGTGGGCATTTTCACGGACTTTCAGGGCGGCATCTTTGAGCTGCATGGCGATTCCCCAATTTTTGATCATCTGGTCAGAATGCCCTAACCTAAATGAAAGCACCTTGGGAATTGAAGCCCCTGAACCGCGTTTTCCGTCGCAGCTTTCAGCCTAGTTCAAAATCGTTTGGAAAGTGCCCGGCAAAGTGACCTCTAGCAATTCTACGTCATCGGACGGATCGCCAAGGCGGGTTCGCATTCCAGGCGGTATGACAAAGGCATCGCCCTGTTCCAGCCGAAATGAATCGCGCCCCTCGCCTTCAAGCGTGACCTCACCATTCATCACGAACGTAAAGTGTATGTCGGCGTCGTGGCTTGCCCATTCCGGATCGCCATCTCCCTTGCGGACAACCTGTACCCCGGCAACACCCTTGGTGTTTTCCGCGATCGTCGTATCCCTGCAGATATATCCAGGCAGACGGAACGGTACCCATTCCGCGTCTCTGGCCTGATTGTAGACAAAGCGCTGCCCCTGCCATTCCCGGTCAGGACGATAGTGTGGCGTCGGCAAATCCATGTCGTGGTCGATTTCGGTCACATGCTCGGCTGGGACACCTATTTCGATCACCTGCACGTTATCTGATGCTTCCAGAACGCGGTGACGGATTTCCGGCGGCTGGATAAAGCAGTCTCCAGCCGTCAGGCGCATCTTATCTCCCTGATCTTCGTAGACCACGTCTACCCAGCCGTGAATGCAAAAGATCAATTGAAAACCGACCTTGTGAAAGTGGACCATATCCGGAACCGGCCCGCCATCGGGAATGCGGATATGGCTGGCAATGATTGAGCCCCCCAGACGCGACGGCACCAGATCCCGATAATGCATCCCTGCCCTGCCGATAATCCAAGGCGCCTGATCCTTGAGCCGCCTAACGACAAACGAATGGACTGTTTCCGGCATGACCATCGGCGGATTACGCTCTTCGATTTCTACTCGCGTTCCATTTGGCGCAACCATGCTGCGGGTGCCATCCGCAAAGCCATCCGGGTCTTCAGTCAGAATTCGGATGGTACCGGGTGTCTCGGGCGCGTCCTTCTCGATCCTCAGGCGCAAACCATGTCCGGAGAAAACGGCCACACGCGGATCGTCAGCGGGATAGATCATGTCCATCCGCATCCCCAGCACCTTTGTAAAGAACGGGATGTCATCGCGCAGCTCATTGGTTGGCAAACGGATTTCGCCTATGGTGTCGGTCATGCAAATCTCCTCTGTGCCGGAGATTGGCCGCAGGTCCCGAGATTTGCAAGAAGCCGCCTGCGACCCTGTGGCCTGAATTCCCCTGTTCCCCCAACGTCAAATTTAGTTTAGCACTAAACTAAATCCCACAAGGAGCTTGCAAGATGTCAGACACCCCAAGTTTACGCCAGGCAGCCCTTGAATATCACGCATTTCCAAAACCGGGAAAACTCGAGATCAAGGCGACCAAGCCGATGGCGAACGGACGCGATCTGGCGCGGGCCTATTCGCCGGGGGTGGCCGAGGCGAGCCTTGAGATCAAGGAGAACCCAACCAACGCAGAACGCTATACCGCGCGGGGCAATCTGGTTGCGGTTGTTTCTAACGGCACCGCCGTTCTGGGGCTGGGCAATATCGGTGCCTTGGCATCCAAGCCCGTCATGGAGGGCAAGGCGGTTCTGTTCAAGAAATTCGCCGGTATCGACTGTTTCGACATTGAAGTGAACGAACCCGACCCGGAGAAGTTGGCGGATATTGTCTGCTCACTGGAGCCCACTTTCGGTGCGATCAATCTTGAGGACATCAAAGCTCCTGACTGTTTCATCGTGGAAAAGCTGTGCCGTGAGCGGATGAACATTCCGGTCTTTCACGATGATCAGCACGGCACGGCGATTGTTGTGGGCGCAGCGGCCAAGAACGCGCTCCACGTGGCCGGGAAGTCATTCGAGGATATCAAGGTCGTCTCCACGGGCGGCGGCGCGGCTGGCATTGCCTGCCTCAGCATGCTGGTCAAGCTTGGTGTCAAACGAGAGAACATCTGGCTTTGCGACATTCATGGTCTTGTCTACGAAGGACGAGCCGAGGACATGAACCCGCACAAGGACCAGTTTGCGCAAAAATCCGATCTGCGGACACTGAACGATGTAATCGGAGGCGCCGATCTGTTTCTTGGCCTGTCAGGTCCGAATGTCCTGAAGCCCGAGATGGTCGAGAAAATGGCGGACAGGCCGATCATCTTTGCACTGGCTAACCCGACCCCGGAGATCCTGCCGCAAGCTGCCCGTGAAGTGGCCCCGAATGCAATTATCGCCACCGGCCGCAGTGACTTTCCCAATCAGGTCAACAATGTGCTGTGCTTTCCGTTCATCTTCCGGGGGGCATTGGACGTCGGCGCAACCGAGATCAATGATGAGATGCAAATCGCCTGCGTGGACGGCATCGCGGATATGGCCCGCGCAACCACAAGCGCCGAAGCGGCCGCAGCGTATAAGGGTGAGCAACTAACATTCGGACCGGATTACCTGATCCCCAAGCCCTTTGATCCGCGCCTCGTCGGCGTCGTCTCGTCGTCGGTTGCCAGGGCTGCGATGGAAAGCGGCGTAGCCAAACGGCCCATCGACGATCTGGAAGCCTACAAGGAACGTCTCAATCAGACGGTCTTCAAATCCGCTCTGCTGATGCGCCCCGTTTTCGAGGCCGCCGCGGTCGCGTCGCGCAGGATTGTGTTTGCCGAAGGTGAAGACGAGCGCGTGCTGCGCGCCGCTCAGGCGATCCTCGAAGAAACCACGGAAACCCCAATTCTGATCGGCCGTCCTGAAGTGATCGAATCCCGTTGCGAGCGGCTTGGCCTTGTGGTCCGCCCCGGTCAGGATTTCCAGATCGTGAACCCGGAACACGATCCGCGCTACTATGACTATTGGAATTCGTATCACCAGATCATGGAACGCCGTGGTGTGACGCCCGATCTGGCCAAGGCGATCATGCGCACGAATTCAACAGCCATTGGCGCGATCATGGTGCAACGAGGCGAAGCCGACAGCATGATTTGCGGCACGTTCGGAGAGTATCGCTGGCATCTGAATTATGTCGAGCAGGTACTCAACAACGGCGATCTGCGCCCGCATGGCGCCCTTTCCCTTATGATCCTTGAGGATGGCCCTCTGTTCATCGCCGATACGCATGTCCGGCAGTTGCCCAACCCGGAAGAACTGGCCGAAATTACACTGGGTGCGGCGCGCCATGTGCGCCGTTTCGGATTGGAACCCAAAATCGCCTTTTGCTCGCAATCTCAATTCGGAAACCAGGCTGAGGGTTCGGGAAAGCGACTGCGTGAAGCTATCGAAATTCTCGACAGCAAGCCGCGCGATTTCACCTATGAGGGCGAGATGAATCTGGACGTCGCGCTTGACCCTGAACTGCGGCAACGGATTTTCCCGAATTCCCGGCTTGAAGGGGCGGCCAACGTGCTGATCTTTGCCCATGCCGATGCAGCAAGCGGTGTTCGCAATATTCTCAAGATGAAAGCTGACGGGATCGAGGTTGGCCCAATCCTGATGGGCATGGGCAACAAGGCGCACATCGTCACGCCTTCCATCACGGCGCGCGGACTGTTGAACATGGCCGCCATTGCCGGAACGCCTGTCGCACATTACGGTTGACGGCGGCGGCCCCGATGGACGGCCGCCTGTTCAGGGAGGTCAGAAATGAAAGGGCATTGCCACTGCAAAGCGGTGAGCTGGGAAAGCGATGGCGAAACGGCCTGGAGTTGCTATTGCCACTGCGCCGACTGCCGCCGGAACTGCGCATCACCAGTTACCGCCTTTTTGGGTTTACCACATGACTCGGTCAGGTGGCTTGGCCAGACACCAAGCGTCTATAACTCGTCGCAAGGCGTGGAGCGCCTGTTTTGCAGTACCTGCGGAACGCAGATGGCCTATCGAACCGAACGGGACCCAGTGAACATCCACCTTTATACGGCGACCCTGGAAAACCCGGACGATCTGCCGCCAAAGTTTCACGTTTTTCACTCCGACCATCTGCATTGGCTGAACATTCAAGACAGATTACCACGCTACGCGAAAACCACAGGGTAAAAACCCTGTGGCCTTCAATGTCCGTGAATTCGTGGCTGGAGTTATCAACCGATCACTTTATGTCCTCGACCCTGCATGCAGTTCACCAATACTTGCCGCCGGATCAGTTCATCATTGTATTGTCCTCGGGCGGCTCCAACAATCGCTCCGCCCAAGGCTCCTGTTACAACGTCCTCTCTTTCACCCAACGACCACCCCGTGACAGCTCCGCTAACCGCGCCATAGGCAATGTCCGCGCCCTGCTTGCCTGGTTGATAGTTCGCAGCCAATGCTCGACACTCTGTTTCATCGAGGCCAAAATTAGCATTCCGCGTGCCATCGACTGCCAGAGGTTTTTGCATCGGGTATTGGGCACAAGCAGAAAGACCAAGAAAAGCGACAAGCATAAGCTTTTTCATAGCGGTAATCCTTGAAATTTTGGAACTATGCCTCGGTATTCAAGATGCTCTCTCCTGCCTTGGCAAAGCTCATATAAGGATTTGGAGGGCAGCAAAAAATGGAAATCCGACAATCTGACGCCGCGTAACAATGTAAATCGAACGCTTTCGCGAACTAGCCACTTTTGCATTTGTGACGACTAGGATCGGCAATATTGAGGTGGCGGGTTGTTTGGTTTTGCAGAAGAAAATTTGCAACTATTCAGAATGTGGAAAATTTGCGGTCATTTTCGCCAAAAAACAGAAGTTTGCAAAAATTTGCAACTGAAATTACGTGATCATTGCAAATTTTTTGCGATAAACTGACGCGCCGTCATTTCTGCCGCTTGCCCGATACATTCAGTATGCCTAACACATTCCGCAAGCTGAGTGGGAGGAGGACGCAATGGCATATCAGGACGTTTATCAGAGCTGGGAGAACGACCCCGAAGCATTCTGGCTGGAAGCAGCCAAGGGGATCGATTGGGTAAAAGCGCCGACCAAAGCGCTTTTTGACGAGAACGCCCCGCTCTATGAATGGTTCTGCGATGCCAAGGTGAACACCTGCTGGAATGCGGTTGACCGTCATGTCGAGAATGGGCGCGGTGAACAGGCGGCCATCATCTATGACAGCCCGATTACGCACACAAAACGCGAAATTTCATATGTCGAACTGAGAAATCGTGTGGCAAATCTGGCCGGTGCCTTGCGCTCAAAAGGTGTCGAAAAAGGTGATCGCGTCATTATTTACATGCCGATGATTCCCGAGGCGCTGGAGGCGATGTTGGCCTGTGCGCGTCTTGGCGCAGTGCACTCAGTGGTGTTCGGCGGTTTTGCCAGCAACGAACTGGCTGTGCGCATTGATGATGCCAAACCAAAGGCCATCATCGCCGCCTCCTGCGGGATGGAGCCGGGCCGCGTGGTGCACTATAAACCTCTGCTGGATGGCGCAATCGACATGGCCAGCCACAAGCCGGACTTCTGCGTAATTTTCCAGCGCGAACAGGAAGTGGCGCAACTGGTCGAAGGCCGGGATTTCAACTGGCACGGATTTCAATACGGTGTCGAACCCGCCGAATGTGTGCCCGTCGCCGGCAATGATCCAGCGTATATCCTTTATACCTCTGGCACGACTGGCGCACCCAAAGGCGTTGTGCGCCCGACTGCAGGCCACCTTGTAGCGCTGAACTGGACGATGAAGAACATCTACAACGTCGATCCGGGTGACGTATTCTGGGCAGCTTCGGATGTGGGTTGGGTCGTCGGCCATTCCTATATCTGCTATGCACCTCTGATCCACGGCAACACGACAATCGTGTTTGAGGGTAAGCCGGTCGGCACCCCTGACGCCGGAACTTTCTGGCGGGTGATTTCCGAACACAACGTCAAAAGCTTTTTCACCGCCCCGACCGCTATCCGTGCGGTCAAGCGCGAAGACCCGAAGGGAGAGTTGCTGAAATCGTACGACCTGTCCTGCCTCAACGCATTGTATCTGGCAGGTGAACGCGCAGATCCCGATACGATCGAATGGGCGCAGGATGCCCTGAAGGTTCCTGTGATCGACCATTGGTGGCAAACGGAAACCGGCTGGACCATTGCGGGCAACCCGCTGGGAATTGAAGAACTGCCCGTCAAACTGGGCTCGCCCGCAAAACCTATGCCCGGCTACGACGTTCAGATTCTGGACGAAGGCGGCCATCCGATGAAACCCGGTGAACTGGGTGCGATCGCGGTCAAACTGCCCTTGCCCCCGGGCACTTTGCCAACCTTGTGGAATGCCGAAGACCGGTTCAAAAAATCCTATCTGGAGCACTTCCCCGGATATTATGAAACCGGTGATGCGGGCATGATTGATGAGGACGGGTACCTGTACATCATGGCGCGCACGGATGACGTCATCAACGTTGCAGGGCACCGTTTGTCTACAGGCGCCATGGAAGAAGTTCTGGCCGCGCATCCAGACGTCGCGGAATGCGCCGTTATCGGCGTCACCGATCAGTTAAAGGGACAAATGCCCGTCGGCTTTCTGTGCCTAAATTCCGGATCAGAGCGCGACCACGGCGACGTGGTACAGGATGTGGTCAGGATGGTGCGGGAAAAGATCGGTCCGGTCGCGGCATTCAAACAGGCCGTTGTCATAGATCGGCTGCCCAAAACCCGCTCGGGCAAGATCCTGCGAGGGACCATGGTATCGATTGCGGATAGCAAGGACTACAAGATGCCTGCCACAATCGACGATCCGTCCATTCTGGACGAAATCAAATCCGCCTTACAGACGATTGGATACGCACAGTGATGTCGCCAGGGTGTCAAACACCACCCTGGCATCGCAATACGCTTGCAACTTGACCCGCACCACCTACTGTGCCCTCAGAGGGAGGGCACATGGCACAAAATGAGACATGGCGCTTGAGCGCCACGGAACTGAGCGAGTTGACACGAAGCGGCGACCTGAGCGCCGAAGCTGCGGTCCAAAGCTCAATCGACCGCATGAACAAGGTGAATCCCGACCTGAACGCGGTTGTCGAGGACCTGAGCAGCGAAGCCCTTGAGCGTGCCCGGAATCTGGACGTCGCCCGGGCGCAAGGTGCCAGTCCGGGGCCTTTGCACGGCATCCCCGTTACTATCAAAGTCAACGTTGATCAAAAGGGGCATGCAACAACCAATGGCGTTGTAGCCCTAAAAGATGTGATCGCACCTGATGACGCCCCGGTCGTCAACAACCTGCAAATGGCAGGCGCCATTGTGATCGGGCGAACCAACACACCAGAGTTTTCCTTTCGCGCCGACACCGACAATCCGCTTCATGGCCGGACGCATAACCCGTGGGGGCGCCACATCTCGCCGGGAGGCTCATCCGGTGGGGCGGGTGCTGCAGTCATGGCCGGGATCGGTGCACTCGCACATGGAAACGACATCGGTGGCAGCTTGAGATTTCCGGCAGCGGCCAACGGCGCGGTCACCGTGAAACCCGGTCTGGGCCGCGTACCGGCATGGAACCCCAGCCAAAAGGCAGAACGTGGCTTGCTGGCGCAATCCATGTCGGTTCAGGGCCTGATCACACGACGGGCAGCGGACCTGCATCTTTCCATGCCCAGTCTGATCGCGCCGGATTCGCGTGACCCTTTCCATGCGCCCATTCCCTGGCGGGGTCCGGCACTGGATCAGCAGATAAAGGTTGCCTTCACAAAGAACACCTTCGGGTACGAATTGCACCCCGAGGTTGATAAGGCACTGGATACGGCTCGGGACGCCCTGATTGACGCCGGGTATCACGTCGAAGAGGTCTCACCACCCGACGTCTTCGAATGTGGCCGCATAGGCTATCGCACTTTGATGGGCGAAGTTCTGACCCTGATGCAGTCGGATATCGAAGCGGCCGGATCGAAAACCATCCGCGATATTTTCGAGGTTTATTTTCAGGAATTCCCACCGATTGTCGGAACAGAACTGATCGAAATGCTGGCGCGACGCAGCCACTATGCCCGCGAATGGTCGATGTTCATGCAGGATTACCCTCTGGTTTTGTCACCGTTCCTGCCGCAGCCGTTTTTCAGACCCGACCGCGACACGGAAGGGGTCGAAGGCGTTCATGAAGTTCTGGGGTGTGCAGTCTATTCCTATGCGATGAACTTTATCGGCCTGCCTGCTGCTTGCGTTCCTGCCCGTCTTGCAAACCTTCCCAGTGGCCCACAACCTATCAATGTGCAGGTGGCAGCGCGCCGATGGCGCGAAGATCTGGCCGTTGACGCCGCCATCGAAATCGAGGCCCGTGTTGGGGCAATGGCCGAAGTGCTGTGGAAAAAAATGGACGGTTAGTGCGCAGACAGGCGTTTGGTCCAATGTGAAAATCAAACCCGGCCCGTACGCGCAGCGGCCGGTACATCCTTAACAGTCTTTTCAAAAAAATAGACCCCGGGGATCTCAACCCGGGGCCTGTCGTTCTAAAATATTCCCGGATTGTGATGACGAGCGTAGTACCACCCACCCTCGCCAGCGCGAAAACTGCGCAATCATCTGACACGTCGCTTGGTGGCCACTCACTCCCACCGGGACGTAATCTCCGGGCAAGTTCAGATTATCTTAAACTTAATGTTCCGCCTGTGATCTTGTTCACATAAGAACAAGAAAATCCCGCTCAGATTGTGAAGTTTATGTAAATTGCTCGGAAATCAGGCGTTCTTCCAGACCATGCCCCGGATCAAAAAGGATGCGATGTTCGATGGTTGGCTCGGAACGAATCTCGACCCAGTCGATATCCGGAATCGAGATCGAGTCAGCGTCCGCCATCACCGGACGCTTGTCTGCCTCCATGACGTCGAACCGTACATGCGCCGTCTTGGGTAGGAGCGCGCCCCGCCAGCGACGCGGACGGAACGCGGCAATGGCGGTCAAAGCCAGAACGTCAGATCCAATGGGCAATATCGGCCCATGTGCTGAATAATTATAGGCTGTCGAACCAGCTGGCGTAGACAGCAACGCGCCGTCGCAGACAAGTTCAGCCAACCGCAATCGACCATCCACCGATATTTTCAACCGTGCTGCCTGCGGCCCTGCGCGCAGCAACGAAACCTCATTGATTGCCAGCGCCTCATGAATTTTTCCGGACTGGTCCATAGCGGTCATGGCGAGCGGATTGATGATTTCCTCTTCCGCCTCGGACAGTCGTGTCAGCAGATCGGTGTCATCATATTCGTTCATCAGGAATCCGATGGTGCCCCGGTTCATGCCATAGACCGGCGTTCTGAGATGCTGAGTGCTGTGAAGTGTTCGCAGCATGAAACCATCCCCCCCCAGCGCCACGATGACATCGGCGTCTCTGGGCGCGACGTTCCCGTATCGGCCTTTCAGCATCTCGCGCGCCGATTGGGCGACTTGGGCGTCACTGGCCAGAAAGGCGATTCTTTTTTTCATATTTTCCGGTTTCCGGTGTTGCGCATTTGGTTCCGAAACAAACATACCTTTCCGCCAGAGGCCAGAGTTGACGCCACTGCGGGCCAATTCGTCGCTTTACAGCCTTTCTCGGACACTCGGTTTCCGATAGGAAATTCGCCAAACAGTCTCAAGCCATGTGGAGCCCCCATGAACGCCAATCTTCGTGATACCGGTTTCTTTACCCAGTCTCTTTCGGATCGTGACCCCGAGCTTTTCGGTTCGATCACGTCTGAACTTGGCCGCCAGCGCGACGAGATCGAGCTGATCGCCAGCGAGAACATTGTCAGCGCCGCCGTGATGGAGGCGCAGGGCTCGGTGATGACCAACAAATACGCCGAAGGCTATCCCGGTCGCCGCTATTATGGTGGTTGCCAGTTCGTCGATATCGCCGAGAACCTGGCCATCGACCGCGCCAAGGAACTGTTCGGCTGCGGTTTTGCCAACGTTCAGCCGAACTCGGGCAGCCAGGCCAACCAGGGTGTGTTTCAGGCACTGATCAAACCCGGCGACACCATTCTGGGCATGAGCCTTGATGCAGGCGGTCACCTGACCCACGGCGCGGCCCCCAACCAGTCGGGCAAGTGGTTCAACGCGGTGCATTACGGCGTGCGCCAGCAGGACAACCTGA